>JAKLIQ010000009.1 GCA_022709525.1 Candidatus Omnitrophota bacterium | reverse complement strand
ATCAAAGGGCTTCGGAACATGAAACAAAGCAAAGATATCCTCAAGGCTTGCATCGAGGTTAATAATCTCGAGAATCTTGGGGATAAAATGCGCGATGACATGCTGGGCGAACTTTTTGAAAAATACACCAAGGACCCGATGGCGGTGGTAAAATGGAAAGAGATCTACCAGGACGCCGAAACGGTCCTGGATGTCTGTGAGGACGCCGTGCACGTGGTCGAATCGATCTTGGTCAAACACGCTTGATACGATAAACCCCATGACCACCTGGATCCTTTTTCTTATCTTGCTCGCCCTGGTATTCGATTTCTTGAACGGTTTTCATGACGCCGCGAATTCCATCGCCACCGTCGTCTCGACCCGGGTCCTTTCTCCGCAAAAAGCCGTGATCTGGGCCGCTTTTTTCAACTTTATCGCCTTTTTATTCTTCGGGCTCCATGTGGCCAATACGATCGGAAAAGGGATCGTCGATATCACGATCGTCGACAGTCAGATTATTTTTGGCGCCCTGATGGGGGCTTGCGCCTGGAATATCATTACCTGGTATTTTGGTCTTCCCACAAGCTCCTCCCACGCCTTGATCGGCGGCTTGGTGGGCTCAGCTCTCGTCAAAGCGGGCACCGGTTCTCTTGTCTGGGGCGGGATCATCAAGACAGTTTCCTTTATTGTTATTTCCCCCTTAGTCGGCCTTTTTCTCGGAGTGGTCTATGGCGTGATCGTGCATTGGATCGCGAGAAAGAAATCTCCGGGCGAAGTGGACCACTGGTTCCGGAAAGGCCAGCTGGTTTCCGCCGCGCTTTACAGTCTGGGCCATGGCGGGAACGACGCGCAAAAGACGATGGGCATCATCGCAAGCCTTCTTTTCAGCGCTGGCCTGTTAGGAAAAGAATTCCATATTCCTTTTTGGATCGTGATCAGTTGCCATGCCGCGATCGCGTTTGGCACGATGTCGGGCGGCTGGCGGATCGTCAAGACCATGGGTCAAAAAGTCGCCAAGCTTCGGCCGGTGGACGGTTTTTGCGCGGAATCCGGAGCCGCCACCAGCTTGTTTGTAGCGTCGGCGTTCGGGATCCCCGTCAGCACAACACATACCATCACGGGAGCTATTATGGGCGTCGGCTCGCTTAAACGTGTTACTGCGGTGCGTTGGGGCGTAGCGGGGAATATCGTTTGGGCGTGGATCCTTACCATTCCTTGTTCCGCGGCGATCTCGGCGATCTCCTACGCCGCGACAAAGATTTTCTTCTAGAATCGACCTTTTCTTCGCATTTTATCCCGGGAAAAAGACGGTAAAACGGGACCCTTTTCCGAGAGTACTGGAACAAACAGCGTGGCCTCCATGGGCTTCCATGATATGTTTGACGATCGCGAGGCCCAATCCCGTTCCTCCCAGCTCCTTCGAACGCGCTTTATCCACCCGGAAGAACCTTTCAAAAATACGTTCGATGGACCCCTGAGGGATCCCGATCCCGGTATCTTCTACCGTGATAGCCAAACCTTCGGCTCGCTGATCCGCCGAAAGGACGATCTTTCCCTCCTCCTTATTGAATTTGATGGCATTATCAATCAAATTCACAAGAACCTGCTGGACTTTGTCTCTGTCCCCGGAGACAACGAAAGACTTGCCCAGGATACGGTTTTCGACGGCGATCCTTTTCTCCTGGATCCTCGGTTTGAAGCGTTCCAGGACCGTTGACAGTTCAAGGGCCAGATCGATCTTTTCTTTTCGAAGCAGCGTGGCCCTCTGCTCGATCTCCCCAAGCGTCAAAATATCCTCTACGAGCCGCCCCAGGCGCTTTGTTTCCTCCTCCATGATACGCAGGAAATGTTCGCTTGTAGCCGGTTCTTTCAGGGCTCCGCCCAACAGCGTTTCAATGAATCCCCGGATGGAGGTTAAAGGTGTTCTTAGCTCGTGGGAAACATTTGCGACAAACTCTTTTCGGATGTTCTCGAGGCGCCGGATCTCAGTCATGTCATGGAATACCAGGATGCAGCCGATCTCGCGGATCTGGGGGGGCAGCATCAAAACGTTAACGCGGAATGTTTTTTTGATATTCCCGGGGATCTGGATCTCTTCAGAAAGGTTTTTACGGGCTTCAAATGCCCGGTCCACGATCCTTTCAAGCTGAGGGTGGCGGGTAACCTCGATCAATCCTTTTCCGCCCACGGTTTTTGTTTCGAAACCAAAAAATCTTTCGGCGGTGGGATTTGCCATCACAAATTGTTTCCGCGGTCCGATCGCGATGACACCTTCGTTCATATGGGTCAGGATCGTTGCGACCTTGCCTTTTTCGTTTTCAAGATCGTCGATGCGGGTCTTGAGCGAAGAAGCCATCTTGTTCATGGTATCGGCGAGCATTTTAAGCTCGTCACGGCCGTCGATCAGGATCTTTTCAGACCAGTCTTCCTGCGCGTAACGTTCCGCGACCGAAGTGATACGGCGTATCCGCGCGGTAAGGCGACCGGCAAAAAGAATGCCCGCCGCAAGGACCATCAAGATGCCTAAAAGCGCCGTGACCATAACGGGCTTCCTTGCGGAGGCAAGGATGCGGTCCACGCGCGCGATCGGCATGGCCGCGCGGACAACACCCAAGATTTTTTCGCCCTGAAAGATCGGGACCGCCACGTAAAGCATCCTGGTTTTTACTGTGGTGCTGTAACGGATGCTCATCCCGGTTTGTTCCTTAAGCGCCGCCGCGATCTCGGGACGCATGGCGTGATTATCCATATTGGCCAAGGTTTCATGGGTTTCGCTCGAATCCGCCAGGGGAGTGCCCTCAGCATTCACAACGGTAATGCGCAAACCGGTCCCTTCGGCCAGTTTTTTGATCTCATTTTGAAGGTCCAATGTCCTTTCAAGAAGAGGGGAGGCGACTTCGCGGATCAGGATGGATTGACGCGTCAGGGAATCTTGGAGCTGTTCCAGCTCGCGTTTCTCAAGGACCCGGGAAAGGGACCAATCCGTGAGGAGGAGCACCGCGATAAAAACAAATCCGTAGAAGAAAAGAAGGCGTTTCGCGAACCCGAGTTTTGGAAAAGGCATATCACTCCTCATCAAAGCGATAGCCGACGCTTTTAACGGTGACGATCCGCTCCGATTCTTTCCCGATCTTTTTCCGGAGCCCTCCGACGTGCATATCCACGGTCCGGGTTTCAATATGGACCGAATGATCATAACCCCAGACCCGCTCCAAGAGGAATTCGCGCGAGAGGACGCGGCCGCTCGCCTCCATCAGCGTCTTAAGGAGTTCAAATTCTTTGGCCGTCAATTCAACGGGTTTTCCTTTAAGACGAAGTTCGTGTTTCGCGGCATCAAGCTCAAGCGTTCCCGCTTTTAGGACCTTAGCGGAGGACTTGTCCTTGACGCGACGCAAGACCGCTTTGATGCGGGCAATGAGTTCCCGGGGGCTGAAAGGTTTGGTCATATAGTCGTCAGCCCCGAGCTCGAGCCCCACGACTTTGTCGGCTTCTGTTCCTTTGGCCGTGAGCATAATGAGGGGGATGCCTCGGCTTTTATCGTTCTGTTTCAGGATCCTGCAGATATCAAGGCCGCCGATCTCGGGCAGCATGAGGTCAAGGATCACAAGCGAGGGTTTTTCCTTAAGGGCCATGTCGAGTCCCGCGTTGCCTTTGAGGGCTGTGAGGACGCGAAAGCCTTCCTTTTCGAGGTTGTATTTTACAAGCTCGAGGATATTTTTTTCATCTTCAATAACGAGGATGGTCTCATTTGGCATACAGGGAAAATCTCCAAAGGATTCTATCATAGAGGGTTTTTGTAAAAAAGATATTAAGGGAAATAGCGCTTAGGTAACTTTTCCCCAGGTCGATGGTATTTTGAGGGGGAATTTATGAAGTTTTTCAAAATAACCCGTTTTTTTATAGCCGCTCTTTTGCTGATCCAGGGGATTGGCATGCCGTCTGCTTTGGCCGCGCGCACGCGGGACGAAGGTTTCGGCGTCTGGAACACTTATGACGTCGAAAAGAAACTGAACAAACAATGGAGAATATGGGCCGGCGAAGAGCTGCGTTTCCGGGAACATAACGGGATCTACTATACCGAAACCCATATAGGGACAAACTATCAGCCGTTCAAGTATCTAGCCTTGGGCGCCCTGTATCTCGAAAACCGCGCATCCCGGACTAAAAAGAACGATGAGATCTGGTATTGGGAATCCGAGCCGCGCATTTATATGACGCCGCAGCTTCCGATTCACGGGTTCCTTTTGGAAAACCGGAACATGCTGTCATTCCGCTGGCGGCAGGAATCAAAATTTGCGATGGTGTACCGCAACATGGTCACGCTCACGTCCCCTTGGAAATGGACGTTGTTCGAGTTTCAGCCCTATGTTGCCAATGAGATCTTTCTGGAGACGAATAGAAATGGTATGACCGAGGACCGGCTCTATTCGGGATTTAAAGCCCACTGGTGGGGCCCATTTTACGGATCGATCTTCTACTTACGCCAATCCAAAAAAGACGCGGCCGGGAAATGGACCGCGCTCAATGTCCTGGGAACCAGCCTTAAGATTTCCTTCTAAGATTCAGCCCATCCCACCTTTTTCTCTCTTTCCGGTCAAGGTTTTATGCTAGAATACGGCCTTAATTTTGAGACTTCCCTACAAAAGATCTTATATTCCAATGTCAAAATCCGAAATCATTGAAACAGACATTCTGATCGTCGGGGGCGGGGTCGCAGGATTGGCCGCAGGCATCCATCTTGCCGATCTTAACGCCGCTGCGGGCGAAAAAGCGGGGATCCTGGTTCTCGAAAAAGGAAGCGCGATCGGCAGCCACACGCTTTCCGGCGCCGTGATCGACCCTTCCACGCTGAGGGCCCTTTTACCTGATATTCCGGAAAAAGACTTTCCCTTCGAATCTCCCGTCAAAAAAGAGGGCGTCTATTTCCTGACACCAAAATTCGCGTTTAAAGCCCCTTTGACGCCGCCTTTCATGGGCAATCACGGGAATTTTGTAGCTTCTCTCGGGAAGCTTACGCGCTGGCTGGCGGAGATCGCCGAAAAAAAAGGCATTCAGATCTACCCCGGGTTCAGTGTTTCGGAGATGCTTTATGAGAATGGGCGCGTTGTTGGCGCCAAGACGATCGATACCGGCGTCGATAAACACGGGAAACCGATGGACAATTTCCAGCCGGGTAACGAGATCCGCGCCAAGATCACGATCCTTGCCGAAGGCCCCCGGGGGAGTCTTACCAAGCAGCTTGTCAGAAAATTCGAGCTGGATCGAAGCAGTAATCCGCAGGTTTATTCCACCGGGGTTAAGGAGCTTTGGGACCTGCCGGAAGGGACTTTCGAGGCCGGGCGCATCATGCACACGCTTGGATTTCCGTTTTCATTCAATCACTTTGGCGGCGGGTTCGTCTACGGCCTGAATGGCCGCCAGGTCGCTGTCGGGATCGCTGCGGGCCTCGATTATAAAGATCCAACCTTTGATTCTCACGCCGCTCTTCAGCTTTATAAAAAACATCCGCTGATCGCAAAGATCCTTCAAAAGGGGAAGATCCTCCGCTATGGCGCAAAGACGATCCCCGAGGGTGGTCTTTACTCGCTTCCCAAGCTTTGCCATGACGGAGTCATGATCGCCGGGGACTCCGCAGGGTTCTTAAGCATGCCGAGCCTTAAAGGCGTTCACCTTGCGATCGAATCCGGCATGCTCGCCGCCAAATCCGCGTTCGAGGCGCTCAAGAAAAAAGATTTCTCTAAAGAACAGCTCGGACTTTACGATGCGCTTTTCAAAAAAAGCGCGGGCTACCGGACCCTTGCCAGGACCCGTAATTTCCGCGCGGGATTCGGCTACGGCATGATCCTGGGCGCGTTCCATTTCGCGACCCAGATCCTGACCGGCGGCCGGGGGATCACGCCCTCGGGCAAGATGAAAACCCATGAGGATGCGGCTTGTTATAAAAAGCTCGCGGGCATCAAAAACCCTTTTTGTAAAAAATTCGCCAAGGAGCTGGCCTTTGATAAACAACTGACCTTTGATAAAGTGACCGATGTTTATTTCTCCGGCTCCAAGCACGACGAAGAGCAGCCGTGCCATTTGCGGGTGCTGGATTTTGATCTTTGCCGGGATATCTGCATCCCGAAATACGGCGGGCCATGCCAGAGTTTTTGTCCCGCGGAAGTTTATGAGATCGTGACGGATCCGAAGACCGGGAAAAAAGACCTTCATCTCCATCCGGCTAACTGCGTGCATTGCAAAACCTGCGACATCAAAGATCCTTTCGGTAATATCGAATGGGCTGTCCCTTACGGGGGCGACGGGCCCGAATACGAGAATCTCTGATATGGGACTTAAAGTTATTACCATCATGAAACAGGTGCCGCTCCCGACCGAAATGCGGATGGGCGCGGACGGGCTCATGGACCGTACCAAAGCAAAGTCCATGATCAATGCGGATTGCACGTTCGGCCTGGAACAGGGCCTCCAGATCAAAAAACATGTGCCGGATGCCGAGTTGATCGTGGTCTCGATGGGGCCTCCGAGTTTCGAGCAATCGCTTAAAAAAGCATTGGCGATGGGCTATGACCGCGCGATCCTTCTCTCCGACCGCAAGCTCGGCGGATCTGACACATTTGCCACGGGTTATGCGATCGCTTCGCTTCTTAAGAAACTCGGTTTTGATCGACATGCCAAGGAGCCCTTTATTATTTTTTCCGGCCGTCAGACCACGGACGGAGACACGGCACATGTACCCTCCCAAGCGGCGGAAAATCTCGGTATTCCGCAGGCGACGTTCGTGGAGAAGGTGGAATACCGGGGCGATCATTTAAAGGTCCGCCGCATTATCGAAGGCGGTTTCCAGGTCCTGAAAGTGCCGATCCCTTGCCTTATTTCGATCGCCCCGACAGCGACGCCTGCGCGGCGTCCGTCTCTTAAGGGCGCGATCCGGGCGAAGAACACCAAGACAGAAGTTTGGACGCTTGACCAGACCGGCGCCGATGCGGGGGTAGTGGGCCTTACGGGTTCGCCGACGCTTGTCGCGAAGGTGGTGGATATCCAGAAAGACAGGCCGCCTGTAAACATGATCTCGGGGCATGAACCCAAAGATCTCGCGGCGACGCTTGTTTCCGAGATCGAAAAGATCAAGGACCGGATCAGCGGATGCCACGGCGCGCACAAAGAAACCGCGGATCAGAAAAATCCGGCCGGGGAGAAAGCCAAAACCGAAACAGATTTTCCCAGAGTGGATTTCCGCAAAGATGCGCGCGGCATTTTGGTTTGGATCGAAATGCACGGCCAGGCGCCCGCGCGGTCTTCCCTTGAGATTTTAAACCCCGCCCGGAAATTAGCGGACAAGCTTCAAACCCAAGTGACCGCGATCGTGACCGGTCATAATGTCAAGTCTGTGGCGCCCGAGATCATCGCTTACGGGGCTGAGGAAGTCGTGATCGTCGATGACCCGCGGCTTAAAGAATACAGGATCCTGCCGGTCGCGGCCGTTCTGACGCAATGGATGGAACAAAAACGGCCCGAGATCGCGCTTTTTGGGGCCACCACGTCAGGCCGCGAGCTTGCCCCAAGGATCGCGAGCCGCGTGCGCGCCGGCGTGACCGCCGACTGCACCAGTCTTGAAGTGGGCGAATATGTCCACCGCATGAAAAAATCGGTTTTTTATCCTGTCCTGGAATCGATCCGTCCGACTTACGGGGAAAGCAAGCTTGCGACGATCGTCGGATTCTGGTGCCCGCAAATGGCGACGGCGCGCGCCGGAACTTTCAAGATCCTCCCGAAGGACGCATCCCGCAAAGGAACGGTCCGCGAATTTACGCCGACTTTCAGAGAAAGCGATTTCGCCGTCGAAGTGCTTGAAACCAAGCGTGAAGCGGGCGGAGGGGACAATCTTTTTATCGCGGACATCATTATTGCCGGCGGCCGGCCGGCAGGGGAACATGACAATTTTGAATTGATCAAAGAGCTAGCCCAAGCGCTCCAGGAGCGGGGGATCAACGCCGATTGGGGCGCAAGCCGCCATGCGGTCGATAACGGTTACGCGCCTTATGCGCGCCAGGTCGGACAGACGGGGAAAACCGTCCGGCCCAAGATCTATATCGCTGTAGCCATTTCCGGCGCGATCCAGCATCTTGCGGGCATGAAGGAATCGGGAACGATCATCGCGATCAATCAGGACCCGCAGGCCGCGATCTTCCGTCACGCTGATTTCGGGATCGTCCGCGACTACCGGGAAGTCCTTCCCGAACTCGTCGAAAAAGTGAAGCAGGGTTTCACGTTCGGTCTTCAATCCAGTAAATAAAACTCAGCCCGGACCGGGAAGTCCCTGGGGGAGTATGCCTAAAAAGCATTTTGCGCTGGTTGTTTTGATCGTGCTTCTTTTTGCCGATGTCGCCTCAGCGGAACACAGAAGGTTCCATCTCCTTAAGGCGTTGAATAACGGTCAGGATACCACCCGGCCGCTTGCCCGTTTTGATTTTCGCTATCAATATAAACTTCTAAGAAAAAAACTTTCCAAAAACACCTTTATATTCAGAACGGACCGGCCTATTCCCCTCAATGAGGCATGGGAGATCAACACGCGCCTCGATATCCCGTGCGTTCTGACGAATAAAAATACCCAATGGACACCGGCCAAAGAGTATCGATTCGGCCTCGGGGATGTCTTGGCCGAAGCTTTGCTGACGGAAAAAATCGGTCATGAATGGGGCGCGGCCGCGGGGTCCCGGTTCATTTTTCCGACCGCGACGGGCGAAACCTTAGGGTCGGGGAAATACCAATTACTTCCCACGGTAGCCGTCGGGCGAAAGCTCCCGGGCATAAGCGACGGGAGCTTCTTTACTTTGACCACGCGTTACGCGTTCGATTACGCAGGCTCTCACAAAAGACGAAGCATCAGCACGCTCGAGTTCGGCCCCTCATTCAACTGGATGATGCCGCGGCATTGGTTCGTGACCACCTACCCCTCCACCGACATCCAGATCAATCTTCGCGATCATGGGAACTTTTTCTTGCCCTTTAATGCCATGATCGGGAAAACGATACCCAACAAAGCCGTTTTTTCCGTCGAGTTCGGTTTTCCCATGTACTATAGCGGCGACTCCTCGGATTTTTATACTTTTTATGATTTTAAGGTGGAAGCCCGGATCGGGATCTTTTATTAAAAAAACGTTCGGGGCGCCGGTTATGACCCTTGACGCTGGCGTCACTTAGAACTAAAATCTCATCGAAATTAGCCGATAGGTAAAGCTGTCATAAAAATAACCAAAAGGGAGGGGTCATGTTTAAAAAGATCCTGAGTATGACGTTGGCGGTTGCCATGATCATGGCGGTCAGCGGCGTGGCATATGCTTCGGAAGATAGTAACGCGGGCAAAAGCCTGACTCGCGGCGCGGCATCGTTGGTGCTGCCGGGTTGGGGGCAATATCTGAACGACGAATTGGATACCAAGAGCGGTAAGATCAAGACCGGCACGATGATCGTGCTTGAGATCGGCGGCATTGTGACGACGATCCTTCTCGGGACCCTCGTTGGGTACCCGGTGATCTGGGTCGGTATCGGTATCCTGATGTTCAACCACATCTGGAGCGCCGTGGATGCTTTTGCGAAGGTCCCGATCGGGCCGGAAGTGGGGATGAAGGGCGAGACGCTCGAGCGTTAAACCTTTGAAACGGTTCCTTTTTTTCCAGAAAAGCAGGCCGCTTGTGTTTTGCGGCCTGCTTTTTTTATGCTTTCTTTTCTCCGGTTTCTCCCTCTCTTCTTCTAAAACCGAAGGGCGTTCGTTCCCGCTTCCCGGGAATTTCGAAGAGGTTTGGAACGCCACAACGGCGATCTTGGAAGAAGAAAAGATCCCGCTTGCAGTCACTGATAAGACGAATGGTTATATCCAGACGGCGACCTTTCCTTTGTATAAAAAAGAATACAAGGAATGGGCGAAAGCGCCGACCCTGTCTTCCAGCGGATTTTGCGTGCTTGAGATCGGGGTAGTGGAAAAAGACCCCACCATGACGGTCGTCGGGATCAGGGCTTATTTCAAAAGAAAGACGGGCCTTTCTTCCAGAGGTTTCCGGAAGCGGGACGGTTCCCGTGGGGTTTTTGAAGGGTCCTTGGCGAAGAATATCCACGAACGGCTTGTGGAAACAAAATTTCCAGGGATGAAAAGCGTGATCCTCGGGTGCGACCTCCATTATGACGATAAAACGGCCCATTATTTCATCATCGGGGCCGATCCGTCCTCGCTGGCCTATGAGCAGGGCCTTCGGAACGGGGACGTCCTCATGAAGATCGACGGTCAGGATGTGACGCCGGGGAATCTTTTCGGTTTTTTCCTGAACATTCCGGGGGAAGCGCTCCGGAAATTCATGATCCGCCGTGAAGACGGAGAACTTGAGCTTCCCGTCGTGATCTTTTCACTGAATCCCGATGCTCCGCGTCTCGGATTTCGCGTCGACCGGGATCCGGAAACCCTGAATTTCAAGGTTGCCAAGGTACGGGCCGGCTCGCCCGCAGAGCAGGGCGGTTTGTTGCCGGGAGATATTCTTCTTGAGCAGAATCGTGAGAAGCTCGATAGCTGGAAGCGGTATTACCGGATCATCCTGAAGCAAAAAGAAGGGGAGCCTCAGACGTTCCAGATCCGCCGCCGCGGCAAGATCCTTGAAAAAACGATCACTCCAGAAACAAAACCGGCCCTTTCTTGAAAAATCCTTTTCTCGCTTTTTTATATTCATTGTTAGCGCCCGGCCTGGGCCAGCTCTATCTCGGGGAGCGCGCCAAAGGGTGGACGCTTCTTTGTATGGCAGCGGGTGTTTGGATAAGCCTTGCGATCAGCCATACGCCTTTGTCATGGCTTCTCATGGGATTGATCTATCTGGCCGTCATGATCCCCGCCGCTTCGGACGCTTTTCAGACGGCTTCAGGCAAACCCAGGACGTTTGCGGGCAATTCTGTTTTTTATGTGATCGCCATGCTTTTGTTGGTTGGCCCGTTCGCGGTCCCTCTTTTGTGGCAGAGCGCAAGATTTTCGAGGACTGCTAAGATCCTTTGGACGATCCTTGTGATCTTGATCGCTTTTCTCGCGATCGCTGTCTTAATGCTCACAGCTTCTTCGCTCGATCAACTTATCAAGCAATCTCAATAGAATCGGAAAGTGAGGACAGGGTGTTTTTGAAAAAAATAGCGTCGATTCTTTTTATGTTTTGTATTTTGGGCGGCGCCGAATGTTGCGCCGGGACTTCGGAAACGGATGCGTCGGCTGCGAAATGGTCGGACGGATGGTATCAGGGCGCCGAAGGTTATAACCAGGCAGTGGACGAATATCAAAGGACCAACCGGCCCATGGTCGTTTATATCAATGTGGGATGGTGCCCCTATTGCCGGCGGTTCGAACAAGACGTCCTCTCTTCTCCGCTTGTGATGGATTTTTTAAAAGATAAGATCAAGGTAAGCGTGGATCCCGATCACGGTTCCCGGGAAAAGGGGATCGCGATGAAATACAGGATCCGGGGCTTTCCTTCCTTTTTTCTTCACCCGCCCCAGCCGGCGCGCGCGGTGCAGCTTTATACCGGCGTGACCCCTGAAGAATTCATCGAACTTTTCGAGCCCGCCACGCAGTGATTCCAACCGCCCTTACGATCGCCGGTTCTGACCCTTCAGGCGGCGCGGGTATTCAGGCCGATCTCAAGACGTTCCATCGCTACAAGGTTTATGGTATGTCCGTGATCACGCTTCTTACCGTTCAGAATACGCGCGGTGTCCGGGCGGTTTATGTCATGAAACCCGCTCAGGTGTTACGCCAGCTTGAAGCCGTGCTTTCGGATATTCCGCCCCGGGCGGCTAAGACGGGCGCTTTGGGGGATGAGGGGATCATCCGGGCGATCGCTGCCCAAGCGAGGCATTTCCGGTTTCCTTTGGTGGTGGATCCGGTCATGATCAGTAAACACGGCGCTCCGCTTCTTAACAAAAATGCGGTTCAGGCGCTCATTAAAAATTTATTTCCGTACGCCGCGCTCGTTACGCCCAATCTTTTGGAGGCCGAAGCGCTGACGGGGATCAAGGTTCTGGACCTTGAAGATATGGAGAAGGCCGCGCGAATGATCGCGGGTTTCGGTCCTCGGGCGGTGCTTGTCAAAGGGGGGCACTTGAAGGGAAAAGCGACAGATCTCTTGTATCGGGGCGGCCGCGTTCGTTTTTTTAGCGCTTCTCGTGTCGCAACCCGCCATACGCATGGCACAGGTTGCACCTATTCGGCCGCGATCACGGCCGGTCTTGCCCGGGGTGAAACACTTTTTTCGGCGATCACTTCGGCGAAAAAGTTCATTACATGCGCGATCCGTAAAAATCCCGGTATCGGGCGCGGGATGGGCCCCGTTAACCATTTCAACTAGCGCAGTTAAAATGGTTAAAAGATTGTTTTTTAAAAATATTCCTGTTCAGATATAATCTTTTCTCGAATTCGTGAAAAGGAGCCGGAACATGATCTGCTGTCTTGATCTCGAGGGTGTGTTGATCCCGGAAATATGGATCAATGTGGCAAAAAAAACAGGCATCAAAGCGCTTGAGATCACCACGCGCGATGAACCGGATTACGATAAGCTGATGCGTTACCGGCTGGGGATCCTTAAAAAACAGGGGATCCGTCTGCGGGATATTCAAAATGTGATCCAAAGCATGCGCCCGCTTCCCGGTGCCAAAGAATTTCTGGCCAAACTTCGGACCCGTTATCAGGTGATCATTCTTTCCGACACCTATTACGAATTCGCCGGACCCATGATGAAGAAACTGGGCTATCCGGCTCTTTTCTGCAATTGGCTTTCAGCGGATAAGAAGGGGTTTATCAGCCAGTATCATTTGCGGCAGAAGAACGGCAAAAAAGAGGCCGTGAAAGGATTGAAGCGGCTGGGATTTAAAGTTGTTGCGGCAGGAGACTCTTACAACGACATTGCAATGCTGCGCGCGGCGGACCGGGGGATCCTTTTCCGCCCTCCCGCCAAGATCATCCGTCAGTTTCCCCGGTTTCCCGTGACGAAGACCTACCGGGAACTTCTTTCCGCGTTCCTGAAAACCGCCTGAAATTAACCGAGATTTTTCCGGATCTTTTCTGCGATCTCCGCAAGTTCTTCCTGAGGCATGCTTTTGGCAAGGGCGAAATTGAGCTCCGTGAGACTCTCTATGATCGGGATAAGATGGACGTGCGCATGGGGGACTTCGAGCCCGGCGACCATCACGCCCACTTTTTTACAGGGGACAGCTTTGCGGACGCCCTTCGCAACCCTTTTGGCGAAGACGATCAGCCCTTTCAGGAGCTCGTCCTCGATATCAAAAATATAATCGATCTCCTGCTTTGGGATGACCAGCGTATGGCCGGGATTCACGGGGCGGATATCCAGGAAGGCGAGGTACTTGTCGTTTTCAAGGATCTTGTGGGCCGGGATCTCTCCCGCGAGGATCTTGGTAAAAATCGTAGGCATGGCGCGTGTCTCCTTTGCCTCGTATTCTAAAACGGCTTCAGAAAGCGCGGTATAGTTTTTTTAAGGAAATACGATACAATATCCCGTAGTGCACTCTTTAGAACAGGGGGTTTAAGATGGCGGAAGAGAATAAGAACACGGTATTAGGCGTTACGGAAAATCTCGAGGCCCTTTTTTGCTATGTACTCGGCTGGATCACGGGCCTCGTTTTTCTGCTACTGGAACAAAAGAACGCGTTCGTTCGTTTTCACGCGCTGCAGTCGCTTGTGACCTTCCTCGGCCTTTTCATCCTGTCCTTCGTGGCCGGCCTTATCCCGGTCCTGGGGATCTTGGTGAACCTTGTGCTTTTCCCGTTAGGCGTCGTGCTTTGGATCATCCTGATGGTGAAATCCTACAAAGGGGAACGTTATAAGCTGCCGGTAGTCGGCGATTTCGTCGAACAGCAGCTCGGGAAAAAATAATAATGGGGACTCGTTCCTCGCACCTCGGGACTCGTAAAGAACAAGAAACCAATACGAGTCCCTAGTCCCGAGGAACGAATCCCTTTTTATGGCTTCTTTCCGATGTCGGCGATGTAGCGCCTGTTGCCGTCAACCCGGCTTTGTTTATCTCACCCCCCAAGATGCTGAGCGCCTCGCTGCCGCTTTTGGCATGGATGTCTATAAATTCACGGAAACCTATTGCCTCTTGCTCGATCGCCGCCACTTAGCCCTTAAAAAACAGACGGATGAAAGCTGTCTTTTTTTAGGGAAAGAGGGTTGTTCGGTGTATGAGTCTAGGCCCGCGCAATGCCGGGATTTCCCGCTTCAATGGAAAACCGAACGAAGTTTTGGTTATTGTGAGGGGCTGAAGGGCCGCTGACCCCGCCTTTTTAAAGCGGCTAGAGGTTTCCGTTCAAGCGACGGTGTTCGCCGCCAAGGCCGCTTCCTCGGTTTTTGGGATCACCGGGGTTTGAGGGAGGGTCAAAATAAATTTTGATCCTTTGCCGATCTCGCTTTCGACCCAAAGCTTCCCGCCGTGCATTTCCGCGAATTGCTTGCTGATCGCAAGGCCGAGGCCGGTCCCTTTGATATGGGGAGCCGTCGTACGTCCCGCTTGTTCATAGGGCCGGAAGATCGCTTCCCGGTTCTCGGCCGTGATCCCGGGCCCCGTGTCCTCAACGACGACCTTCGCGCCGCCGTCAGCTTCTTTGGCGAGATGAACGTGGATAAAACCATGCTGGGTAAATTTAAGGGCATTGGAAAGAAGATTGTAAAGCACTTGGCGGATCTTCAGTTCATCCGCCGTAATCTTCAAGGAAGCCGGTTTTTCGGTGAACGCGAGATTCAGCTGTTTGTGAACAGCTTCTTCGTAGAACATATCCAGGACCGTGTTGACGACCTTTACCAGGTCGATCTCATGGGCGACAAGCTGCATCTTTTTGGCTTCCACCTTGGAAAGGTCGAGCACGTCGTTGATCAATTCGCGCAGATGCTTGGCGCTGCGTTCGATGCGGGAAAGGAAATCTTTCTGTTTTTCGGTGGGCGGTTCTGTCGGGCTTTCCAATAAAAGCTGGGAGAATCCCAAGATGGAATTCAGCGGCGCCCGGATCTCATGGCTCATGCGGGCGAAATAATCGGTCTGCATATGGTAGGAATACTTCACCTTGTCGCTTGTTTCGCGGAGTTCCCAGAGAAGCTCCTCCAAGCGTTCGTCTTTTTTTACGAGGGCCGAGGCCAGCGCCCTGACAAAAATGGCGATCAAGTAGAAAAAGGCGATATGTCGGACCACGATCGCTGTTTCCTGCACCGCGTTCAGACCTTCTCCGAACGAAACCGTTTGGGGGATGATATTGAAATGTCCGAGGACGATCAATCCTGCGTAGAGCGAAGAGGCCAAAGTGGCCAGCTCCATGGTCAGGAAGGTCGGCAGGTTGAGCGCGCAGTAGACGATCGAGATGAAAAAGCAGGAGGCATAAATAAAAAGGTCGACGTTCCCCAGAAGATGAAGGGCCGCGGTTTCGGCCAAGAAGTCAATGATCACGGAGGCGATGAGAGCTTCCGAACCGGATTGGGCGTCCTGGAAGAAGATCTTGTAAGGGCGGTTGACCAGGACTTCGATCAGGATCACCAGGAAAAGAGGCCAAAGGTTCTTGACCGTCAGATCCCCCCATTTGCAGGTCAGGATGTAAAGGGGGATGAGGAAAAGAATGACAAGGATGCGGAGACGGTAAAGCTGATAAGCCTTCTGGTAGATCTCCTCAACCGGCGTTCTTGCGGTAATTCTCATGGCGGTCAGTATCCTGGATGAAAGGGCTATGCTCTCTTAAAGAACGTCTTCATCATAATAACCAAGCCCGCCGCAAAAAGGAACTTTATTTTTTCGCTAAAACCTCCGGGAGGGAAGGATTGCCCAGCCCTCAAGGTGCTGTTAGAATAAGCCGTCATTGATACCGCCGTCGAAAACCTGAAAGGACCGCCATGGATACCAGCGCTTTCCT
The DNA here is from genome assembly GCA_022709525.1 of Candidatus Omnitrophota bacterium. Taxonomy (GTDB): domain Bacteria; phylum Omnitrophota; class Omnitrophia; order Omnitrophales; family Aquincolibacteriaceae; genus Aquincolibacterium. The sequence continues at coordinate 68,376 of JAKLIQ010000009.1, read as the reverse complement.
GAAATCTTGTCTTGAAAAAGTGATCGAGCAGAAAGGCCAGGACGTTTTCTTCAAGGCCGGCACCCCGCCCCGGATGCGTTTAGGGGATCAGGTAACCCCTTTGCCGCTCAAGGCGCTTACGGGCGAAGAAGTCGCCCGCCTAACGGAAGAACTATTGGACGCCAAGCAAAAGGGAATGCTCGAGCGGAATAAAAGCGTCGATTTCGGTTTCTCTTTCCATGAAAAGGACTGCCGTTTCCGCTGCAACGCGTTTTACCAGCAAGGGGATCTTTCGCTGGTATTCCGCCTGCTTTGGAAAGGGGTTCCAAGCTTCGAGGAGCTTCGCCTGCCGCTCGTCCTGAAGAAGATCGCTCAGGAAAAGTCAGGCATCATCCTGATCGGGGGAGCGGTTTCATCCGGCAAAACAACGACTGTGGCGGCGATCCTCCGGGCCATGAACGAAAGTGTCCAAAAGCACATCCTCACGATCGAAGACCCCGTGGAATATCTTCACGAGGATAAGCAGTGCCTGATCCAGCAGCGCGAGATCGGCCGCGATGCGGAAAGTTTCAGCTCGGCCCTGAAATATGTGGTGCGCCAATCGCCCGACGTGATCGTGATCGGCGAGATGCGCGACGCCGAGTCCTTCAATTTTGCCCTTTCTTCGGCGGAGGTGGGAAGGCTGGTGATCTCGACCATCCACGCCCAATCGGCGGATCAGGTCTTCGACCGCATCCTGGGTTTCTTTGAGCCCTCGCAGCGCGAAGCGGTCCTGCGTTATTTTGCCGCGAACATGAGTTGCGTCATGGTCCAGAAACTTCTGGTGGAAAAAAGCGGAAAAGGCCTTGTGCCCGCTGCCGAGATCCTGTTAGGGAATTACACGACCCGGCAGCTGATCCTCGATCAAAAGATCGATAAATTATCCCAGGCGATCCGCAATGCCCACGAAGAAGGAATGCAGACCATGAACCAGTCCATTCTGGAACTTTGGAAGGCCGGGTTGATCAGCCCGGAAACGGCCGCCGCCGCAAGCCCATCCCCGGAAGACCTACAGGCCTTAATGAAGGGGATCCGCATCGGTCAGGACACAAAGATCCTCGGGGATTGAGGAAGATTCGGAAGAGAGAAACTCCGGTTAAACGTATTTCCCGCGATAGATCTTGATCAGCGCGAAAAAAAGCGAAAGCACTACCGGCGCCAGAAAGATCCCCATCAGGCCGTAAAGCTTCATCCCGCCCATGATCCCGAAGAAAAGGAGAAAATAGGGGAGCTTGGTTTTTTCCCCGATGATCGCCGGCTTCATGATGTTATCCAGCAAGCTGATCCCGAAGAACCCGACCAGAAAGAGAATGATCGCTTTCACATACAGATGCGTTACCAGGAAATAAAGAGCGATCGGGAACCATACGCTTGCCGCGCCGAGAACAGGGATCAGGGAAGTCAAAAAGATCAGGAACGTGAAAAAAAGCGGGATCGGAACCCCCAGAATCGTAAAAAGAATACCCGCGACGCTCGCCTGGGCGACGCTTGTCAACAATTGCCCGCGGATCACGGCCACGAACGTGTCGTGGATCTGTTTGAAGAGGTCCTTTTTGGTTTCTCTTTCGAAAGGGGCTATTTCGTAGATGAAATTGTAGATCCGTTCCCCGTGTTTAAAAAAGACAAAGGTCAGGAACGACATAAAGAAGACATTCAAGAACACAAAGAACATGTTTTTGGTGAAAGTTCCCGCCTGTGAAGCGGCCAGATTGCCGAGTTTTTTGGCGCCGCCAAGCACCCAGGAGGAGAGGTTGTCTTTGATCGCCTGAGACGCCACGATATGGGTCTCGACCTTGTGGAGCCAGGGCACCTCCCGGACCTGTTCGATCAATTTTTCCAATCTTCCTTCCCGCACGTACGTATAAGCCCACTGCGAGAATTCGATCACTTCCTTGGTCATATTGATCAGGATCATGATGAGCGGCGGGATGACAATCAGGAATACCACAATGGTCATGAGAAGCGCGATCGAACCGCTTCGCCGGGGGAAGAGTTTCCTTAATTTTGCGTAGAGCGGATAAAAAGCGAAGGCCAGGATGGCGGCCCAGAAAATGGCCGTAAAAAAAGGGGAAAAGATCCTGAAGACCTCGTAGATGATGAAAGCGAGAATGCCGATAAAGAAAAACGAAATGAACTGTTCGCGTTTCATAGCCCCTCCAGTTTAGCGAATTCCCCGCTTTTAGCAAGCGGAAGCCGTTACTTCTTTAAGAGGTCATTCCGGACGTAATCGAGGATGCCTTCACGCGTCGTGAAGCGGCAGCGGAAGCCGGTCATCTTTTCATGATGGCTCATGTCCGCCTGCGTGAAGTTCTGGTAGAAAGGATAGGGGTTGTCGAAATAGTCGGGTTTATGATGAGTGCCAAGCGCCTCGTTGAGGGCATCCACAATTTCATTGAAAGAGGTTGCTTGCCCGGTGCCAAGGTTCATGACGGTTGATTCTTTGGATTTGTGGGCCATAAGCGTTGCCTCGACCACGTCTTTAACGTAGATATGATCGCGTTTTTGCTCGCCCCATTTGAAGATCCGGGGGCGTTTTCCGGTTTGCATTTGAAGCGCAAGTTGGTAGATCATGCTGGCGGCGTGGCCTTTGTAATATTCGCGAGGCCCGAAGACATTGAAAAAACGCAGGCCGACGACCTTGATTTTGTTATAATACGTCCGGCCGAGTTGATCCATGATCCACTTGGAGTAGCCGTAGATGTTGTTCGGATTCCCCGCATCCGACTCTTTGATAGGGCGGTCGATCGAGCCGTAAGTCGCAGCCGAGGACGCGTAGACCACCGCGGCTTTCTTTTCGGCGGCGAGATCAAGAATGTTACGAAAGCCTTCAACGTTGTCGTACATCATTTTTTGTTCATCGAGCAGGGTCGTATCCGTAATGGAGGCCATGTGGTAAATGATGTCGAGTTTTCTTCCCTTTGCCCAACTCATCCAGCTTTTATCCGCGCAGTCGTAAGCCAGAAGGTCCCCTTTGAATCCAAGGAGATTTTTGAAGCAGGAGCTCCGGAAGTCTTCGAGGACGGTGATGGAAGCTTCAGGGTAGCGGGTTTGGAGTTCCAAGGCGATATTGGAGCCGATAAAGCCGGAACCGCCTGTGACGAGGATATTTTTCATAGGCCCGCTATCATAGTCAAATTTCCCGAAAGTTCAAATCTAAAATGCCGACAATGAGAGGGGAGATCCGATCATGAAAAAATCTGGAATTCCGGCGTTTCTTTCGCTCGCTCTCGCTTTTTTCCTGTTGGCAACGCCCGCCTACGCCAGCACCGTTGGGGAGGACATTTCCTACGCCGCGCGCGGAACGGGAAAACTCGTCAGCAGCGCGTTCGCAATTCCGAGCAGTATGCTGGAGGACTCCCGGCGGGTCATGTTCCCCTTTGGGCTTGTGACGGGGGCCGTTCGGGGGACTTTTAAAATGATCACCGGCCTCGTAAGCGGGGTCGCGGATGTCGCTCAAGGTGCCGCGCCCTACGCGAAGTACGCGGCTTTAGCCCTTTAATTGCTTCCTTAAGGCCTTTGGATCTCTACCCCTACGTTCTTCGCATTCCGGATCGCGCCAGGTTTTGAAATCCGCAGCAAAATGCGCTTTAGTTCGAATTCCTTCAAAAGTTGGCGCGAAAGCCGCTCCGCCAAGGTCTCGATCAGATGAAAACAGCTTCGAGAAACGAACTTTACGGTATGGTCAGCGATCTTTTTATAGTTTAAAGCATCACGCAGGTCGTCCCGTTTAGCCGGTTTTGAAACGGGGGCAGGGAACTCCATATCGATCACGATTTTTTGTTTCTTTTTGCGTTCTTTCGGAAGCGTACCGATAATGCAGCGAATTTCCAATTTTTCGATAAAGATCTTGTCAGCCATGCCGGTAGTGTAACGTCAAGCCGGAACCATTTCAACCTCGTAGCTTGAAATGGTTAGGGCTGAAAAGAGCGCTCGACGGAGCCGGAGCTTCTCCGTAAACTATCCCATCATGCTAGTCTCCGAGACCAACATAACCCGGACAAAACCTCTGTGCCCGCTTTTCGGGACTTGCGGGGGATGTCAGTATCAGGATATTCCCTATGAGGAAGAGCTTTCCCGCAAAGAAATAACGCTCAAAGATCTTTTAACGGCGCAACTTGGCCTTTCGGACCGGGTTTTTGAACCGATTGTCTCGTCGCCTGAGGCGTATCATTACCGCAACCGTCTCGATCTTACGTTGAGGCGCCGCAATAACGGGGAATGGCAGATGGGATTCATGCTCCAGGGAACGCAGCGGCTCCAGGAGGTGGCGGCCTGCCCGCTCGCGCGTCAAGAGATCAACGATTTCCTTCCGGCCCTTAAAGCAGAAGCGATCAAAATTTTTCCGCCGAAATACAAAGTCGCGAATCTTGTGGTGAGAGTCGGGGAAGGCGGACGGGTTTTTTGGGGCGGGATCGGCCGGCGGTCCCTCAAGATGAAAGAAGAAAATTATTTTTTTGTGACTGTGCGCGGCCGGAAAATTTTTTACGCGCTTGATACCTTTTTCCAAGCGAATCTGCCGATTCTGGAAAAGATCGTCTCCAAAGTCGAATCACTCATCCCATGGCTCGAGGACACTGTTTTTCTGGATCTTTATTCCGGCGTCGGCCTTTTCGGGATCGCTTTAGCGGATCGCGCCCAGGAAGTGGTCATGATCGAAGAAGGCGCGGATTCCGTCGATCTCGCGAACTACAATATCGCCTACCATGGCTTCAAACATATCCGGACCCTTGTCGGGAAAGTCGAGGCGCATTTACCGGAGGTCTTGAAGGAGTTGGGTCGGAAACCGTGCGTCGCTTTCATCGATCCGCCGCGCGGCGGGCTTGCGCCTTCAGCCATTCAAACGCTGAATCATGCGAAGAAGCTGGGGTCTCTTTTTTATCTATCCTGTTCGCCGGAATCGCTGGCCCGGGACCTTAGGGCCTTGTTGCAAGGGGGCTGGAAGATCCGCAAGATCATGCCGTTCGATTTTTTCCCAAGGACCCGGCATCTGGAAACACTGGTATGGCTCGAGCGCTCGTAGTTTCAAATCTTGTAAAAGAAAAATACGCCCCTGTCGTTTTCGGCGAACTTTTCGGAAATTCGAATTCCGTCGAAATGGAGATCGGCTGCGGGAAGGGTAAGTTCCTGGTCGCGCGCGCCATGGAAAATCCCGGCACGAATTTTCTCGGGATCGACCGTATCAGCAAATTCATGAATATTGGGAAAACGCGCGCGCAAAAGAGGACGCTTCCAAATATCCGGTTCATCCGGGCCGAAGCCAGGGCGTTCCTCGCCGAAGCGGTCGCTCCCGGAAGCGTCATCATTTTTCATATTTATTTTCCGGACCCATGGCCCAAACGCCGTCATCAGACTCGCCGTGTTTTTACGGCGGAGCTTCTTAAGCTTCTTCACGTGTGCCTTGTCCCGCAGGGGCTTATCGAGATCGCGACGGATGATAAGGACTATTTTGAGATGATGAAGAAAACCATAGCGGCTACTTCCGAACTCTGGGAGAATGTGCGCGAAACAGTCAACGAGCGAATTCTAGGCGGCGCCATGAAAACCAATTATGAATTGAAATTTGAGGCGGAAGGCAGACCTCTTTTTTACGCGGAGTTGAAAAAACGATGAGGATCGCGCACGCTTTAGCCAGCGCCGGGCTCGGTTCGCGCAGGAAATGCGAAGTTTTTGTCGCTAACGGCGCCATTTCTGTCAATGGCGAGGTGGTGCGGGACCTCGGCCGGCAAGTGGATTTTGAAAATGACACGATCATGTACCGCAACAAGGTCCTCCAGGCCGCGCCGCATGTTTACTATGTTCTGAACAAACCCGAGGGCTATGTTGTGACGGCGCAGGACATGCATGCCAAGAAAACGGTCTTTGACCTTCTGCCGCGCCATCTTGTGAACGCGACGCGTCAATCCGCTACAAGCAAGGTTCGGGTTTTTCCGGTCGGCCGGCTCGATAAAGATTCTTCGGGCCTGCTCCTCATGACCAATGACGGAGAACTCGCGAACCGCTTGATCCATCCGCGTTTTCACGTCGAAAAATGGTATCAGGTCAAGCTGAACCGTGCCTGGGACATAAAAGACCGCCATAAAGTTTTGGAAGGTTTTCATTCGTATGACGGTTTTCTCAAAGTGGAGGAGGTCCGGCCGGTGTCGCCGAGGATCCTGATGGTGGAACTCCGGGAGGGGAAAAAGCGCCAGATCCGGCGGGTCTTCAAACGCTTTGGTTACGAAGTGATCATGCTCAATCGTTTTTCGTTCGGGCCCCTCAAGCTGGGCCATCTTGCTCCCGGCCAAGGCCGCTTTCTCACTTCTTTTGAAGCCCGCGAACTCCGCAAAGCCGTTGATTTGTAAAGGGGACTCGGAACCCGCACCTCGCTGGCTCTTATTTTAATTCTTTATTGGAAGCCAACGCAGCACTTTAAGTGCGGGAATCGTCTTTTTTCTTTGCTTTTACGAGTCCCTAGTCCCGAGGAACAAGCCCCGTTTTTTGAATCATTCTTCGATCGTTTGTTTTTGAGGATGGTAGAAAAAGCGCTTTTTCAGGTCCGAATCCTCCATGATCACGACCAAGTGGTCATCGACCGAAAAAGCCGGATGCATCTGGATGGCTTCGGCCTTGACCCCCTTGTTTTTAAGAAAATCCAGGAGAAACTCCTGCTCCGGTTCCTTCAGGGTGCATTTGATCTCCAGAAAGTCCCGGACCAGATGTTCCCATATTTGTCTTGTGGTGATACTCATGGTTTTTACCCCCTTTATGACCGATTTCTTATGTTCAACCCTAACGAGTGTTCGCGGTCTTTAAAAGAGAAGGGAACCGAAACGGTTTGAGAGAATCTATTTATGATAGATTCTTTAGGGATAATTTCGATCTTTCCAAGCGGAAAAAGGCCGTAAGAGGCGTTCAAAAAAGATGAAAAATAAATTTGACACAGAAAAGCGAAGGAGGTATATTACACCCATTAATCTATGGGGTTAGTAGACTATGATATCCAAGAAGACAAAATACGCTCTTAAAGCCGTTCTTATGCTGACGGAGAAATACGCCTCCAAAGAACCGGTCCTTATCGCGCAGATCGCGGAATCGGAATCAATTCCAAAGAAATTCCTGGAATCGATCCTTTTGGAGCTTAAGAACAAAGGTCTCCTGCAAAGCAAGAAAGGGAAAGGCGGCGGGTATCTTTTGGCGCGCTCGCCCAATCAGATCAGCTTTGGGGAAGTGATCGGGATCTTCGAAAATCCTTTTGGCGCGCTGCCATGCCTGAATTCTTCGGCGCATAAGCGCTGCGAGGAGTGCAAAAAAGGGACGACTTGCGGGATCCATATGGTCATGCAGGAGGTCTACCGGACGACCTCAAGCATTCTTAATATTACAACATTTCAGGAAATTCACGATCGAATGCGAAATACAAGCCAAGAAGCCATGTATTTCATTTAATTCAATTTAAAAAGGAGAAACTAAAATGAGCAAGATCGATAAAAAATTAAAAATAGAGACCCTGGCATTGCACGGAGGGCAGGAGCCGGATCCCACGACCGGTTCGCGCGCGGTCCCGATCTATCAGACCACCTCTTACCAGTTCAAGAACACCGAACACGCCGCCAATCTTTTTGGGCTCAAAGAGTTCGGGAATATTTATACCCGGCTCATGAATCCCACGACGGACGTGCTTGAAAAACGTATCGCGCTTTTAGATGGCGGCGTCGGCGCGCTCGCGGTCTCAAGCGGACAGTCGGCGATCTCGCTGGCACTTCTTAATATCGCGCAGGCGGGGGATGAGATCGTTTCCGCGGATAATCTTTACGGCGGAACATACAATCTCTTCCATTACACGTTCCCGCGCCTCGGGATCAAGGTCAAATTTGTGAAATCAAACGATCTTGATGCGATCCAGAAAGCGGTCACGCCGAAAACGAAAGCGGTCTATGCCGAATCGATCGGAAATCCGAAACTTGATGTCGCGGATCTTGAGGGGATCTCCAAGGTTGCGCATAAGAACGGCCTTCCGTTCGTGTTGGATAATACCTCGTCGCCGTATCTTTTGCGGCCGTTTGATCATGGCGTGGATATCATTGTCTACTCCGCGACCAAATTCATCGGCGGTCACGGGACTTCCATCGGCGGAGTTATCGTGGATTCGGGCAAGTTCGACTGGACGAACGGGAAATTCCCGCTCATCGCGGCACCGGACCCAAGTTATCACGGCATCAACTTCGTGGAAGCGTTGAAACCGCTCGGCAATATCGCCTACATCATCAAGGCGAGAGTCACCCTGCTTCGGGACTTAGGGAACGCGCTTTCTCCTTTCAACGCGTTCCTGTTCCTGCAGGGGCTCGAGACGCTTCATCTGCGGTTGCCGAGACATTCCGAGAACGCGCTGGCTGTCGCAAAGCACCTTGAAAAACATCCCAAGGTCGCGTGGGTCAATTATCCGGGGCTTCCTTCAAGTCCTGAAAAGGATCGTGTGAAGAAATATCTTCCAAAGGGCGCGGGGGCGATCCTGGGTTTCGGGATCAAGGGCGGCCTTGAAGCGGGTAAGAAATTCATCGATTCGCTCGAGCTTATTTCGCATTTGGCGAATATTGGGGATGCCAAGACGCTCGCGATCCATCCGGCGACAACGACGCACCAGCAGCTCTCGGCCGAAGAGCAGCTCGCGACAGGCGTCACGCCCGATTTTATCCGGCTTTCGATTGGTCTCGAGCATATCGACGATATCCTCGCCGATATCGATCAAGCCCTGGCTCAAGCGGCAAAATAATCTGAAGGGCAAGGCATGTGTCATGACGAACGATATTCAAAAAACCGAAAAATGGGGTTTGCTTAACGGAAAGATCCTTCAAGAACTTTCAGGGATCATCGCCTCGTTAAGATATGGGGATATTGTGATCAAAGTTCATGATTCAAGGATCATTCAGGTTGAAAAGACCGAGAAAACCCGCTATGACAATTATCGCGGCTTGGAGCAGGGAAGCGGTATTTAGGAGACCATAAATTTTAAAAACAACCGGACAACCGGCTGAAAAAATCAAACATTCGCCTTTCCGACCCGACCACGGGATGTAAGGCAAACATGATCGGAAAAGGAGAATGTCATGAAGAAGTTCGTTGTGTTAGGGCTGTTAGTCTCAGTGGTCGGCTGGCAGTTTACGGTGGTTTCTTATGCGGGAGTTCCGCTGAACAATTTGGAAGGCGTCGGCGGTATTGCGTTCAATCCGTTGGCTTATCTGGTCAATGCTGGTAGTAAGTGGAAAAAAGAAACACCTAAGACAGAAACGGTCGAGAAGCCGGAAGAAGGATCAAAAAAAGCTTACGATGGCTTCGGGCTTTTAAGCAAGATCAGCAAGCCGCAAGCCGGCGCGTGGTATGTGCGATTGCCGCAAGCACATGTCGACTGGACAGCGCTTGGTACGGCATTTTCGATCGGCGACCGGTTAGAAATTTCGTACGGCTGGGAAGCCGTGGCGCCGCATGGGGCCAGTACGATCTATAAGAATAACATCGGCGCCAAACTGCTTTTGATCCCGGAAAACGCGGGCGATCATAAATTTATTCCGGCGGTGTCGATCGGGAATATCTTGAAGATCACGGACGATGTGCCGTCAGGAACGAAAAGCGTCGGCGATGATATTTATCTTGTCGCGACCAAGTTGATCAAAGAAACGCCGTTACCGGTCTTGGTATCCGGCGGGCTGATCGCAACGAACAGCCGGACCACCGGCGTTTTTGGCTATGACCATAATTACCGGTTTACTTGGTTCGCCAATGCCGATGTGATCCTGTTCAAGCATCTGGCGGTTGGATATGAATATAAGCAAGGCGCTAAATATCATGGCTGGCATGACGCGGATTATCAGGATGTCCATGCGGCATGGCTGATCAACGACAAGCTGACCTTAGTCGGCGCTTGGGTTTATGCGGGAGACCAGAAGTCGAAAAGCGAAGTTGGTCTCGGTAATGGTTTTACCGTCAGTCTCCACTATGGGTTTTAAGGAGGCGGCCGTTTTAAGATGATGAAAAGGAGGATTTTATGAATGTTTATCAAGATGTCACAAAAACAGTAGGGAAAACCCCTTTGGTTTGGTTGAACCGGCTCGGGAAAGATTCCGGCGCTCGGATCGCCGTGAAACTTGAATCTGCCAATCCTCTTTCCAGCGTCAAGGACAGGATCGGGGTCGCGATGATTGAAGCGGCGGAACGGGACGGCAGGCTCAAGCCGGGTGGCGTTATTGTGGAACCGACGAGCGGGAATACCGGCATCGCGCTTGCCTTTGTGGCCGCGGCCCGCGGTTATAAACTGATCTTGACCATGCCGGACACCATGAGCATGGAGCGGCGCCAGCTTTTGAGGATCCTTGGCGCGGAAGTGGTTTTAACCGAGGGCGCGAAGGGAATGCGCGGCGCCGTCGAAAAAGCCGCCGAGATCAATAAGACTATCCCGGGAAGCATCGTCCTTCAGCAATTCGATAATCCCGCCAATGCCGAAATTCATCGCAAGACCACGGCCGAAGAAATATGGAACGACACCGATGGCACCGTCGATATTTTTGTGGCGGCCGTCGGAACCGGCGGTACTTTGACAGGCGTCGGAGAAGTGCTGAAAAAAAGGAAACCTTCTGCTAGAATTATCGCCGTCGAGCCGGTCGATTCCCCAGTGCTTTCAGGCGGCAAGCCTGGGATGCACAAGATCCAGGGGATCGGCGCCGGTTTTGTGCCGGGCATCCTGAATACGAAAATTTATGACGAGATCATTCAGGTCCGCCACGAGGATGCCGGGCAGGTCGCCAAGCAGCTTGCGCGTCAGGAAGGGATCCTCGGAGGGATCTCAGCAGGAGCGAATGTTTGGGCGGCTTTGGAAGTGGCAAAACGCAAGGAATCCAAAGGCAAAGTGATTGTGACCGTGATCTGCGACACAGGAGAAAGGTATCTTTCAACATGGCTTTTCCAGGAATTTTTGGGATGAAAAAAAGCGTGGGTCCGACTGAAACAAAGTATTTCACGTTCGCCGAGGCGCAGGGGTTCGAACTTGAATCCGGGCGCGGATTAGGCCCCATCACGCTTGCTTATGAAACTTATGGCCAGCTGAACTCCGAGAAAACGAACGCCGTCCTTGTCATGCACGCTTTCTCCGGAAGTGCGCATGTTGCCGGCCCAGTGACGGCTGATCAAGATCCTGCTTGGTGGGATTTTATGGTCGGTCCCGGCAAAGCGCTTGATACGGAAAAGTATTTTGCGATCTGTATCAACGTGATCGGAGGATGCAAAGGGAGCACCGGGCCGTCGTCGGTCAATCCGAAAACGGGAAAACCTTACGGCCTCGATTTTCCCCTTGTGACGATCGGGGATATGGTTCGCGCGCAGAAAGCATTGATCGATCATCTCGGGATCAAAAAACTTCACGGCGTGATCGGCGGCTCCATGGGCGGGATGCTCGCGCTCCAATGGATCGCGTCCTATCCCGGTACGGTGGAATGTGTGATCCCGATCGCCGCGACGCTCAAGCATTCGCCGCAGCAGATCGCTTTCAACGAGGTGGGCAGGCAGGCCATCATGGCCGATCCCGCATGGAATAACGGGGATTACTACGGCGGCACTCCGCCCGAGAAGGGCCTTGCAGTCGCCCGCATGGTGGGGCATATCACCTATATGAGTAATGATTCCATGGAACAGAAATTCTCGCGCCGCCTTAAAGACGACAATACGGGGTTTAAATTTTCCGCCGATTTTGAAGTGGAGGGCTACCTCCAGCATCGCGGCCAGAGCTTCGTCAAGCGGTTCGACGCGAACTCCTATCTTTACATCACGAAGGCCATGGACTATTTCGATCTTTCGGACGCGAAATGGATCCCTCCCGAGGGGCTTCCGGGAACCCGTTTTCTCGTGATCGCTTTCAAATCCGATTGGCTCTACCCGTCCGCCCAGTCGCAGGACATGGTTCGCCAGCTTCAGATGAAACAGATCGATGCGACCTATTGCGAGATCGACGCCGCTTACGGGCATGATTCATTCTTGATCGAAAGCGAAGCGGCAAAACAGTCTCACCTTATTAAGCATTTTCTCGCGAAGAGGAAATAGGCCCCTTTTTCTTCCCTTGAAAAAAACGCAAGAGGGGAATACCATCTTTCCTATGGAGAAACAGAAAATAACACCGGCCGTCAAACGGCTAGACCATCAGGCGATCTGCGGGATCGTGGAGACGGGCTCCAAAGTCCTGGACCTGGGCTGCGGCAACGGGGACCTTCTCGCGCTTCTTGTCGAACGCAAAGGCGTCAAGGGGCAAGGCGTCGAACTCAATAATGATGCCATCCATGCCTGTGTCGAAAAAGGATTGAGCGTTTTCCATAGCGATATCGACAGCGGCCTGCCGTATTATCCGGACCAATCGTTCGACTACGTGATCCTGAACCAAAGCTTGCAGGAAGCCAAACGCGTCGAGGGCGTGATCTCGGAAGCGCTGCGTGTCGGCAAGAAAGTCATCATCGGGTTCCCGAATTTCGCTTATCTGGAGGCGCGTATCCTGATGTTTTTCGGAGGCAGGGCACCGATCGTTTCCTCGCTTCCTTACGAATGGTACAGCACGCCGAACCTGCGCTTTCTTTCGATCAAGGATTTCAAATCCTTCTGTGCCGCGAAAGGGTATAAAATTTTGGCTGCGCATTACCTTGACGCGCAGGGGCGCGTCCGCGTCCTTCCGAACCTTTTCGCCCAGAACGCCGTCTTTGTGATCACGAAATAAGGTTTTTTCTATGCCCTCACAACCGTCAAAAAAACTTGAGATCTTCCGGAACCCGAATCCCCGGCGCGATTATGATATCCAGATCGAATGTCCGGAATTTACCTGTCTTTGCCCGAAGACGGGCCAGCCGGATTTCGCCACGATCCGCATCGCCTATGTTCCGGACGAATTCTGCGTGGAACTGAAAAGTCTTAAACTTTATTTTTGGAGTTACCGGAACGAAGGCGCATTCCATGAAGCCGTGACCAACAAGATCCTGGACGATCTTGTTAAAGCCGTAAGGCCGCGTCACATGTCGGTTGAGGCCGATTTCTTTGTACGCGGAGGCCTTCATACGATCGTTTCGGCGAATTACTCAAAATCCCGCAAAAAGAATCCCTGAAGGATCCTCAAGGAGGTATTGAAAATGCCGGAAGAAAGAAGGGGTGCCGCAACTTTTCAGGGCAGTCCGTTAACCTTGGTCGGCCCGGAGCTCAAAGCAGGCGATCAGGCGCCCGATTTCAAACTTACCGGCACAGATCTGAAGCCGGTAACCTTGGCCGATTCCAAAGGGAAGATCCGGCTCATCAGCGTGGTGCCTTCGATCGATACGCCCGTCTGCGATCTCCAAACCAGGCGTTTCAATCAGGAGGCGGCAAAGCTTCCCGATTCCATTGCGGTGTTGGGAGTAAGCATGGACCTTCCGTTTGCTCAGGGGCGATGGTGCAAACTTGCGGCCACCGACAAGATCAAGCTGGCTTCCGATTATCAGGATCACGCCTTCGGTCGTGCCTACGGAGTTTTCATCAAAGAATTGAAATTTCTTTCGCGCGCTATTTTTGTGATCGGAACGGATGACAAGATCCGGTATGTGGAATATGTTCGGGAGATCGCGCGTCATCCGGATTATGAAAAAGTGCTGGAATTCCTTAAAACCTGTGTCTAAATATTTTTTTCTTCTTTTCGCGGCATTTTTGATCCTTCCGGTTCACGCTCGGTGCGCGGAGCCGGTAATGAAAACGCTTTCGGCGCATGTCGTGAAGCCCGCCAAGGACGGTTCCAGCATTGAAGTGGACTTCCGTCATCCCGCCACCGAAAAGATCCAGCGCCTTGTTTTTTATGTCGACGATCAAACAGGCCTGAGCGGTATCCCTAAGCTTACCGATCTGCGGTCCGGCCAGGTCGTGAGCATCGATTATGTGGAAGGCGCGCAGGGCCGGCTCCTGATCCGCCGCATTGCGCGCGTCAAACTTTCGGGCCCTCCTCCCGGTCTTGAGAAATTCCGTGGCCTCTAAGCGTATTCTTTGTTTTCTTTTTTTGATCGTGCTGAGTTGTCCCTCCGTGTTACCGGCTCAAACCTATGAGGAAGATGACCGGGATTTTATGTCGGGACAGGCCATGGGAGAGGAAGACCTTTCCCAGAAAACCGAAGCCGAATTGATCGGGATGGAGCGGGCGCTTAAGGCGAAACTTGGCAAGGATCCCGGGAACGCGGATCTCTATTACCAGCTTTCCACGGCTTACGCGACGCTTTTTGACAGAACGCGCACGCAAAAAGGGAAACAATCCCTCGAGTGGATCGCGAAAAGCCGGGACGCCCTTGAAAAGGTCCTGATGATCCGTCCGAAAGATAAAGTCGCGCATTACAATCTCGGCGTCGTCTATAAACGCATGGGCCAGATGGAACGCGCGCGGGAGGAGCTTCGGAAGGCGATCCAGCTTGCCGATCCCGGAGAGGATGCCTATCTGATCTGCGCGTCGTGGTTCCAGATCGGGATGGTGTATAGCGAACAAGGATTTTTTAGTGAAGCTAAGGAAGCGTTCCTGAAAGCCCGTGAATTCGATTACGGGAACGAAGATATTCAGGAAGCGATCCGTGAAATGGACGCCAAGCGGAAGGCTCCCGAAAGCGAGAGCGTTTCCGTCCCATTCGGAATGCCTTCTTCAGGCGGTAATTTCACTATGGACCAGCGGACCGCCGTTGCCATGGGAAAAGATCCGACCGAGCAACAGCAAGCGGGGATCGGACAAGCGCTGCCTTATCTCGGGCAAATGCTCATGCAGAATTTTGGCGGTGGCGGAGGAGAAGAGAGCGGTGAACAAAGCCGGTAAGATTCCTCGCGGGACCCGGGCGATCCTTTTTGATGCCGGAGGGACACTTTTTCGCCCGTTTCCGTCCGTCGGATATTATTATAGTATGGTTGCGGCAAAGCACGGCTGCCGGGTAAGCGAAAAAGATGTCGAGGCCGCGTTCCGGCGTGTGTGGAGCGAGCACGACGGGATCGGCGATCTACGCAGCCATTCGGATGAGAAGATCGAAAAAGAATTCTGGCGCAAGATCGTGACGGCCGTTTTTAAGGATTTCGAGGGCCTGCGGGTCTTCGATCCTTTTTTTGATGAGCTTCATGATCTTTTCGCGGAGCCGCGTGTCTGGAAGCTTTATCCCGAAGTCGAGGAAGTGCTTCGATCGCTTAAAAAGAAAAAATTCATTCTCGGGCTTGTATCGAACTGGGACAGCCGGCTTTTTAAATTGTGCGAAGGGCTTGGGATCGATTCCTATTTTGATTTTAAAGTGATCTCAGCCGTTTTTGGTGCGGCGAAACCCAACCCGAAGATTTTTCTCGAGGCCCTTAAAAAGGCGAATGTTCCGGCCGCCGACGCCGTTCATGTTGGCGACAGTCTGGAAGATGATATCCGAGGCGCGCACTTGGCCGGCATCCAAGGGATCTGGCTTGACCGGTCGGGAAGGCACGGCGGATTGACCCAGGAACATAAAGAATTCGTGACCGTGATCCGCGATTTGAAAGAGTTAATTTAAAAGGATCAAAAATGACAGACAACAAAAATATCCTGGTCTTAGACCTTGAAACGCAGAAATCCTTTAAAGAAATCGGCAAATCAAAGGCGATGAGCCTTGCAAAGCTGAAGGTATCCGTTGTCTGCCTTTACGATTATTTGACCGGCGAATATTCTTCTTACGAAGAAAAAGACATGATGGCTCTTGACCGGCGCCTTCAGACCGCGGACCTTATCATAGGGTTTAACATCCGCCGTTTTGACATGCCCGTGCTCCAGCCCTACCTTTTTAAGCCTATTGAGCAATTTCCCGTGCTGGATCTTTTGGATGATATCGAAAAGGCCCGCGGCCACCGGGCAAGCCTAGATAGCGTCGCCCGCGCAACGCTCAAGCAAGGAAAGACCGGCGACGGCGCCGAAGCCCTTATCCTTTTCAAAGAGGGACGCATGGACGAACTAAAAAAATACTGCCAGGACGATGTGCGCCTCACGAAAGATATTTACGAGTACGGTTGCCGCGAGGGAAAGATCTTTTTTACTTCCACCTGGGATTTCAAGACCTACGAGATCCCCGTATCCTGGAAAAAAACGGCGGAAGCATTATTAGGCAAAACGGCGCCTAAGGCCGATTTTCCCACGAGTTTATTTTAAATTTTCGGCATAAAAGGACCTTTTTATGGAGTATCTCGGTTATTTTCTCCTCGGATTGGGGTTGAACCTTACGCCTTGCGTTTACCCCATGATCACGATCACACTTTCGCTTTTCCGGGGTTCCGAGGCCCATACCTCATGGCGCGCTTTCGGCCGGGCGGTCCTTTATGTGCTGGGGATCGCGGTCATGTTCACCTCCGTCGGCATTTTTGCGGCGTTCACCGGCGATTTTTTTGGCGGGCTTCTCCAGAATTCCTGGGTGCTTCTCGCGATCGGCCTTTTCATCATCGCGTTGTCGCTTAGCATGTTCGGTCTTTATACTTTCCGGCCGCCTTCCTGGCTTGTGCCGCAGCACCGGGTTTCTCACGTGAATCTTTTCAGTTATTTCCTTTCGGGGCTTTTCGTGGGAATCGTTGCAGCGCCCTGCATGGGGCCGGTCGTTCTCGCCCTCTTGACGCATGTGAGCCAGGAAAGAAATATCGTGTTCGGAGCGGGCTCATTCCTCATGCTGGCATTGGGGTTGGGATCGCCTTACCTTGTGCTCGGGACTTTTTCGGGGCTCTTGAAGAAACTGCCCAAGTCCGGCGCGTGGTTGGTCTGGTTCGAAAGACTTCTAGCGGTCGCATTGTTCTCCTTCGGCTGTTTTTATCTGATCATCGCGTTCCGCTGGCCGATCGTGCCCTGGATCGTCCCGATCGCCTTCACGCTGGGCGGGATCTATCTTGGCTGGTTTGAGCGTTCGGCCCATGCGTCGAAAAAATTCCTCGTTTTCAAACGTGTGGCGGGGGTTTTGATCACGGCGGCAGGGGTCATGATGATGACGGGGATCGTCTCGTTCCGTTCCCCGGCGGGCCTCGTATGGGAAGACTATCGCCCGGGGATCCTTGAAGAGGCGGCCGCCTCGGAGCAGCCGGTCGTTCTGGACTTTTATGCCGATTGGTGTATCCCGTGTCATGAGCTTGAGCAATTCACTTACTCGGATCCCGGGGTCATCGAGACCTTGGGCCGTTTCCGAAAGATCAAAGTCGATGCCACCTCCGCGGACTCGGCCGAGACTCTTGATGCGATCCGCCGGTTCGGCGTCTTCGGCGTTCCGACCATTGTTTTTCTCGATGAAAAAGGGCGCGAAGTAAAAACTCTTCGCATGAACGGCTATGTTTCGCCGTCACAATTCGTCAGAGCGATCCGCGGCTCTATTCTGAAAAAATACGCCGAAGGGCCTTAGGGCCTTGGGGCGGTTTCCATCACCTTGACAAAGGCGGACATGACTCATAGGATACGTGAACATTCGTCAACCATACTTCTGAAAAGCTATTCAAAATGAAAATTCTCCAACGTTATGTGCTAAAAGAGCTGCTTTTGCCGTGCGTGCTTTGTTTTACGGTGCTCTCGTTCATTTTTATGGCGGGGTATCTGGTCAAAGCCGCCGACATGATCATCGGCCGGGGGGTGTCATTGGGGCAGACCCTCTATGTGCTTCTGCTTGTCATGCCCTCGATCGTGAGCTATACCGCTCCCATGAGCCTTCTGACCGGTGTTCTGATCGTCTTCGGTAATTTTTCCCAGCATAACGAATTCCGCGCCATGAAAGCGTCCGGCGTGCATCCTTTGAGATTCATGATGCCGCCCCTTATTTTGGGATTCGCGCTAAGCGTTCTCATGTTCGTTTTTAATGACCAGGTCGGGCCTCCTGCGCGATTTGAGCTCCGCCGCGCAACCAAGAAAATGATCATGCAACACCCGATGGCGCTGATCGAACCCGGGCGTTTCGTGAAGATCAGTTCCAACATCCTTTTTCTCGCCAAACGCGTGGAAGGTAACGAAATGAAGGATATCGTCGCCCATGAGGGCGTCGATTCCGAGAACCCCGTGCGGACGATCGTCGCAGAAAGCGGCAAGATCGTGATGGACCCGAATACCGGCCAGCTCGAGGTCCAGCTTTTCAACGGCAGCGTTTCAGAATCGCAAGATGAAGGCGTTCAGTCCGTTCAGTTCAAGACCTACAAGTTCCCGACGCTCGACGAGGACGATATCCGCAAGATGGGGAAAAAGAAAAAGGACATGACGCTGGCGGAGATCCTGGTGGATGTTTCGGAAAAGACCGATAAGAAGACCCGCCGCGAACTTTGGGCGGTCTTCCATCAAAGGATCGCCTTCGCGTTCGGCTCCCTTGTTTTTGCCTTTATCGGGATCCCGATCGCCTCGATCGTCAAGCGCGGGGAAGTGGTCATCAGTTTCGGTATCTCGATGGCGGCCACAAGCGTTTACTACATTCTTTTTGCGCTCGCCCAATCGATCGCGTCGCGCGGAGGGTTGCCGCCCGTGATCGTGCTTTGGCTCCCCAACATCATCCTGATCGGGATCGGCACTTACCTTCTTCGCAGGGCCATTCTTTCCTAGCGGGCGTTCCGCCGGAGAAAGATCAGCAGCGGATTTTCAGGTAATTCTTAACCCGGGCTTTCCATCCCTTTAGGCGTTTGGAGCAATCTTGCTCCGGCGGGGCATTACGGCATCTGTCCTCAAGGACCTTTTTCGCGGCTCGCACGAATTCTTTTACCGCGTCCTCTTTTTCTTCCGGGATCCGCATTTCTTCCAACACCTGCAACAAACCCCATCCCTGTCCCTGGAAACGTTCCGTCTCAAGGATCCCTTCGCCTTTAAAATTCACGTAATCGATCAGGGCGAACATCCCATTAGGAGCGTCGGCGACCATTTTGAATTTCAATTGGATCTCCGGCCGTTTTTCTTCGCTCGTTGCGGCAAGCATCTTAGGCAAGACCCCTTCGATCCGGCGCATGATGAATTGGGCCTGGAGTTTTTGGGTCTGGTCCAAAAAATTCCTCAGAAAGATCATGCGCTCGCTTGAAAGATCATTTAAGAATTCTTCGCGGGTCTGCCAGGGAGCTTCGCGGGTCGGGAGAGCTTTGATCCACGCGGGGATCTCCTCTTTTTGTTCTTCCGCGAACAAAAGGTATTCGGGGAAAAGTTCTTTGTAAGGGCCTTTTTTGTCTTGAGGGTACCAGATGAAGTGCCCGATCCCGAACGACGGGAAATTTTCATCCTCGTTCCATGCCGTCATCCGCTCTGTTTTTCCCGAGCATTCATGGAAAAAGATCATTTTTTGGAGGCAGACAAGTTCATCGGCGGTCATCGGAGCGTCGGAAGCATGGGCGGCAAGGAAGGGGGGAGAAACGACCAGGAGTAGCAAGGACCACAGGACGAGCGGCTTCATGTTCCCTCTGTCGGCGGATTCCCGGAAAAATTAAGATGTTTAACAGCCGGAGAATTCTAACGGTGGCCCGACCGAAAAGCAACGGAACTCTTAAGGTTTTTAAAAAGGAAGGGAACCCGCAGCGCGGGAACGGATCAGATCTTCAAAAGACGGCAGAGATCCGTGGGCGTTTTGATGAAAAAATCGGGTTTGACGAGTTCCAGTTCTTTGATGGCTTGAAAAGGGTTGGCGGCAAGCGTCGGAAAAGCGATCGAGCGGATGTGGATCGAATGCTTTGCGCGGTTCGCGGCAAGGACGTCATCTGGCAGATCGCCCACATAAAGGAACTTTTTTTTGGCCCCAAGGGCGTAAGCGGTCTTAAGCAGCGAGAAAGGGTGCGGCTTGCGCAGGGATTCTTTTTTTTCTCGCTCTTCTTTTTTAACATCATCCATGGTCGTCATGGCGTCGAAGAGGTCCGCGATCCCAAATTGCTTGAGGGCATGAGAAGCTTCATAAAATGAGCGGCCCGTCGCGATCCCCAGCTTCAATCCATGATCCTTGAGTTTCTGGAGCAGAGGGCGTTTAAAAACAAGTTTCTCCCGGTGAATAAGGCCCCGTTTTTTCCAATAGCGCATTTTATTAAGCGTCAGCCGGGGGAAGATATCCTTGCCTAAATAAACTTCCTGGAAGATGCGCGCTACTTTTTCGATCGTGATGGTCGTGGGGCGGCCGAAAAGGGCGGTAATGCCGGCGACCTTAAGAGGCCGCTGTTTGACGGTTTTGGCGAATTTTTCTATTTGAACCGTTTTTTTTAGCGATTCCAAGGTCCTGTTCTTTACCGGGAGCGAGAGGAGATAGACAAGCAGACCGTAACAACAATCCCAGTCATCGTTAAAGCCGCCAAGAAGCTTGAATTGGTCCACGTCTTCCGGCGTGAGGAGGCTCGGGAACTTCGTCGCAGCCGAACGGCTGAAGAAAGGGATCGGGCCATGGGTCAGGTAAAGCTCCACGGTATTGCGGATGGCTTCGAGGTAGGATCGGCGGGTATCCACCAGGACATTATCGATGTCAAAAATAATGGCGTCCGCTTGAACCTTTCCGTTTGAGGGGGATAAGACGGAAGATTTTGAGGCAACCTTCTGTTTCATGAGCTCAGTTTACGCCCTTAGTCCTCTCATGTAAAGATGATTTCCGATCGATACCGGAGGCGGAAGCGGGCTTGTGCGTTCGCGCGAAGCTATGTTAGTATACGCGCCCTGAACCGCGTTGGGTTCAGGGCAGCCCCGCACCCAATGTGGTGCGGGGCGTCCTTTTCAAACAATTTAAATCGTTTCTATTTCCCCTTTTCAAATTTTTTGCCGGGGTAGCTCAGTTGGCTAGAGCGAGGGACTCATAAGCCCTAGGTCGCCAGTTCAATCCTGGCCCCCGGCACCCTACACCACGTTGGGTGTAGGGTAGGCATGAACCCAACGTGGTTCATGCCACGACAATCCATCAAGCTTAGAAAAAATATTTTTTGCAGTGCGGGGCGGCACCCCCTCATAATCATCATATGTTTTACACCTATGTACTCAAAAGTTTAAAAGACAAAAAACTTTACATTGGATTTACTTCTGATTTAAAGAAAAGGTTTTTTGAACATCAGAAGGGTAAGGTTATCGCAACAAGATCCAGGCGTCCCTTTGAGATTTTATTTTACGAGGCTTTTTGCGATTGCTTGGATGCAAAACGCCGGGAACGATACCTAAAAACGTCAAAAGGAAGATCCTCCCTGAAGCAAATGTTGCGTCACCATCTCGATTGCGCATGAAAACTTTCTCGCAAACTCTTCTTTCGCGATTTAAAGCTCATCTCCTCGAAAAGCGTTTTTTCCGACCGCGGCAAAAGATCCTTATCGCTTGTTCGGGCGGACCCGATTCCGTCGCGCTTTTTCATCTTTTGAAGGCGCTCGCCTCTGAATACCGCTGGAGGCTCGCTCTTATTCACTTTAACCATAAGCTCCGTCCGCGCGCGGCAAAGACCGATGAACGTTTTGTAAAAAGTCTTGCCCGGAAATTCAAAGTGCCTTTTTACGGAGGAACCGGCGATGTTAAGCGCGAAGCGCGGACGCAAAAGATTTCGATCGAAGAATGCGCGCGGCAGATGCGCTATGATTTTTTTCTGAGGACGGCAAAGGCCAAGAAGATCTTCACGGTCGTTTTAGCTCATACCCAAAACGACCAAGCCGAAACGGTCCTGATGCGGATCCTGCAGGGGACCGGGCTTCGCGGGCTTCAAGGCATTCGCGAAAAATTCAAAATGGGCGGCGTTAACCTTATCCGGCCGTTTCTTGCCTTTACCAAAAAGGAACTTTTGCATTTTCTTCACGAAAGAAGTATTCCATTCCGGTCGGATCAAAGCAACGACTCTTCACGATTCATCCGGAACCGCATCCGCTTAAAATTGATCCCGGTCCTTCAGCGGAATTTTAATCCGCGGGTCATCGAAGCCCTTTCGAGGATCCCCGCGATCGCGGCCGAGGAAAATAAACTTATTTCCGGGCTTGAAACGAAAGCGTGGCAAAAATGTTTTAAGAGAAAACGCCGCGCTTGCGTGGAGCTTCGGCGATCCTTTTTTCTTCAACATCCTTCCGCGCTTCAATTCCGGGTGGCGGAAAAAGCCCTCAAGAAACTTGATCCTCAAAGCGGGCTTTCTTTTGAAGCCTGGGAGCGGCTTCGCAGGGAGCTTATCCGGCCCCGTTACCGTTGCACTCTTCCCAAGGGGATCGATTTTTCGCTAACTCCCAAAATCATCACTATTTACAAAAAATAACATCCTGAGTAATCCGATTTGATATCTTCAAATACCCATGCTAAACTACGCCTTCCTTTCCTCCGGAATATGAGAGAGATCCAAAAAGTATGAGCCCTGTCAATAAAACAAGAAAGAACGTCACGCGTTCCCAGAACGGCCGCAAACCGCCTCCCAATCAGGGGGAGCCGGACCGCAAGCGGCTGATCGCACTTTTTCTGATACCGCTCGCGATCTTTTTGATCCTTCAAGTCTTCGTATTCCCCAATTTTGACCTTAAAGAGCTCAGTTATTCGGAATTCTACAGGATGCTTACGCGCAATCCCGAGACCGGCGAGATCCTTTCCTGCGAACTGGTCGACAACGTGATCCAGGGCAAAATGATCACGGGTTCCTTTTTCCAGGTCCATATCCCTTACAACGATCCCGAGATCATCCCGCTTATCCGCAAGAATGTCGCCAATTTCACGATCAGCCCGCCCCAGACTTTCTGGCGCAATTTCTTTGCCGGGATCTTCCCGACGCTTCTTCTGATCGCGTTCTTCTGGTTCTTTGTCTACCGGGGCGTCCAGCAAGGCGGCGGCAAGGTTTTCTCGTTCGGAAAATCCCGTGCCAAACTTATTGATAAGGAAAAAAGCCCGATCACTTTCAAGGACGTCGCCGGCGTCGATGAAGCGAAGGAGGAATTGCAGGAGATCATCGAATTCTTAAAAGACCCGCCGCGATTTCAAAAGCTCGGCGGCAAGATCCCCAAAGGGGTTCTTTTGATGGGGCCTCCGGGAACGGGGAAGACGCTTCTTGCCAAGGCGGTGGCCGGTGAAGCCGAGGTGCCTTTTTTCTCGATCAGCGGATCGGATTTTGTGGAGATGTTCGTCGGCGTCGGCGCGGCCCGCGTGCGCGACCTTTTTGAGCAAGCCAAGCGCGCGGCGAAAGCGGGAGGCCGCGGCGCTATTATTTTTATCGATGAGATCGACGCGGTCGGCCGGCAGCGTTTTGCCGGGATCGGCGGCGGTCATGATGAGCGCGAGCAAACCCTCAATGCGCTGCTCGTGGAAATGGACGGTTTTGACACGCATATCGGCGTGATCCTGATCGCTTCGACAAACCGCCCCGACGTGCTGGATCCCGCGCTTTTACGACCCGGCCGTTTTGACCGCCAGGTCGTGATCGAAAGGCCGGACATTAAAGGGCGCGAAGAGATCTTAAAGGTCCATTCGGTCGGCGTAAAATTGGGCCCCGATGTGGACCTTGCCAAGATCGCGCGTCAAACCCCGGGATTTTCCGGCGCTGATCTTGCGAACCTTGTCAACGAGGCCGCGCTTTTGGGCGCGCGCCGGAAAAAGGATTTTGTCGGGCAGCCGGAATTAGAGCAATCGATCGAGCGTGTGATGGTCGGGCCGGAACGCAAAAGCCGCGTTATCTCCAAGCGCGAGAAAAAGATCAAAGCCGTCCATGAATCCGGGCATACCCTGATCGCGCTTCTTTTGCCGGGCGCGGACCCGGTGCATAAAGTTTCCATTATCCCGCGCGGCTACGGGATCGGCGGCTACACGCTGCAAGTCCCCGACGAAGACCGGAACCTTATTACCAAGACCGAGATCTTAGACCGCATCACGGTGCTTTTGGGCGGCCGCGTCGCCGAAGAACTCACCTTCAAAGAGATCAGCTCCGGCGCTTCTGACGATCTTGAAAAAGCGACGCACTACGCGCAAACCATGGTCTGCGAACTCGGCATGAGCGACAAGCTCGGGCATTTGACCTTCGGAAAAAAGGACCGCCAGGTCTTTCTGGGCCGCGATCTTATGCGCGAAAAAGATTATTCCGAGCAGACCGCCGTCTTGATCGACAGCGAAGTCCGCCGGATCGTGGACGGCTGCTATCAAAGAGCGACGGATCTTTTGAAACAGAATCAGGACAAGCTCAAGCTGCTCGCGGATGTGCTTCTGGAAAAAGAAGTGATCGACGCGGATGAGATCAAAAAGATCATCGGGCTTCAAAGCGCTTTGCCGTCGGAGAACGGGAACGGCGCATCGGAGACCGGAAAGCCTGCCGCGTGATCTGGAAGATCCGCCAAAATACCGTTTCGTTCGGCCGCACGCTTTTAATGGGAATTTTAAACATTACCCCGGATTCTTTTTCGGACGGCGGCCGTTATCTCGATCCCGAAGCCGCGGTTAGCCAGGCGCTGAAATTAGTCGAAGAAGGCGCGGATATTCTGGATCTTGGCGCCGAATCCACCCGTCCGGGTGCGACGCCGGTCACTGCGAAGGAAGAATGGGATCGATTGCTGCCCGTTCTTAAGCGGGTCCGCAAAGAAGTATTTGTTCCGATCTCAATCGATACTTCAAGGGCGGAGGTCGCAAAAAAATGCCTTGAGCTCGGCGTCGAGATCATTAATGACGTGACCGGGCTTAAAAGATCCGGCCGCGAGATGGCAAAAGCCGTTAAAGATTCTGGGGCGGGGATTGTGTTGATGCACAGTCGCAGTACTCCAGGAGCAATGCAGGATTTGACGGATTATCGCGATGTGGTGCAGGATGTCATGAGCGAGCTTCGTGAAAGCGTCAAACTTGCTTTAGACGCGGGCATCGATCGCGAACAGATCGTGATCGATCCGGGGCTTGGATTCGCAAAAACGCCGGAACAGAATCTCGAAATCTTAAAAAATATCAAAGCGTTCCATGAGCTTGGTTTTCCGGTGCTTGTGGGGCCTTCGCAGAAATCTTTTATCGGAAAGATCACAGGCCGCGAGACTAAGGATCGCTCGTTTGGAACGGCCGCCTGCGTCGCCGTTTGCGTCCGGGACGGGGTCCAGATCGTCCGGGTGCATGAGGCGGGCGCGATGCGCGACGTGGTCCGCATGACCGAAGCTATTATGTAAAAGGACTCGCCCCGTTAGAGTCTCAAATGGCTCTAACGAGACGAAATAACGTTATTTTTGAAATTATTCGGGGCTAAAGAATTCTTTTTAAAATTTGATTAAGACTCTAACGGGGGAACCATGTCAGGACATTCAAAGTGGGCAAGCATCAAACATAAAAAAGCGATCGTGGACGCCAAACGCGGGCAGGCGTTCACGAAGATCATCCGCGAGATCACTGTGGCCGCCAAAACGGGCGGCGGCGATACCAACAGTAACCCCCGGCTTCGCACAGCCATCCAGTCGGCCAAAGAAGCGAATATGCCTTCGGACAATATCGAACGCGCGATCAAGAAAGGCACGGGGGAGTTGGAAGGCGTATCCTACGAGGAAATGACTTATGAGGGTTTCGGGCCGGAGGGTACGGCCGTGCTTGTCGCCTGTCTTACCGATAACAAGAACCGTTCGGCTTCCGAGATCCGCAGCGTATTCAACAAGAACGGCGGCAATATGGGAAGCGCCGGTACGGTCGCCTGGATGTTCGAGAAAAAAGGATTTATCGTCATCCAGAAGAGCGCGACCACCGAAGACCAGTTGATGGAGATCGCATTAGGGGCCGGAGCCGAAGACATGACCTCGACCGACCAGGTCTTTGAGGTAACGACCGCCCCTCACGATCTTTGGGCGGTACGCGAAGCGATCGAAAAAGCCAAGATCAAGATCGATAGCGCGACGCTTACCATGATCCCCAAAAACCTTGTCAGTGTTTCGGCGGATACGGCGCGCAAAGTCCTGGGCCTGATCGGAGCGCTCGAAGAACACGATGACGTCCAGAACGTTTATTCGAACGCCGATATTCCCGAAGAAGTCATGAAGGAAATGGCGTGAGAGTTCTCGGCATTGATCCCGGAACACACAAAACAGGATTCGGGATCCTTGAATCGGACGGCCGCGATTATAAGGTCGTGATCTGCGGCACCATCCGCGCCTCTTCCAAAGATCCCATCGCGAAACGCCTTCTTCATATTTTTGAATCCCTCCAGAAAACCATCGAAAGCTATCAGCCCGACGTTGTCGCCCTTGAGGCACTTTTTTACGCCAAAGACGTCCAAGCCGTCGAACGGATCGGCGAAGCGCGCGCCTGCGCCATGCTCGCGGCTTCTAAACAGGGTGTCGAAGTGGTAGAATACGCTCCGACCGTGGTAAAACAATCTGTCACAGGCAACGGCCGCGCGGCCAAAGAGCAGGTTCAATTCATGGTGAAACAGCTTCTGCGTTTGAAGGAAATTCCCGCGCCGGACGCCTCGGACGCGCTTGCCATCGCGCTTTGTCATTTGCATAACGCCAAACGAAAGGTCTTATGTACCACCACCTGAACGGAAAGATCGTTGAGAAGACGCCGACAGCAGTGGTCCTGGATGTGAACGGGATCGGCTACGAGGTCCGCGTCCCGCTTTCCACGTTCTCAAGTCTTCCGAATGCGGGGGAGACCGTAAAACTTCTCACGCATTTTATCGTTCGCGAAGACCTTCAGGCGCTTTACGGGTTCGCGACCGAAGAAGAGCGCGAAGCTTTTAAACTTCTTATTTCCATTTCCGGGATCGGGCCCAAGCTTGCGATCACGCTTCTTTCGGGCGTGACGCTTCAGGAGCTCAAACGCGCGATCCAGGAAAAAAATGTTCCTGTCCTCACCGCGATTTCCGGGATCGGGCAGAAGACCGCCGAACGCGTGATCGTGGAGTTAAAAGACAAGATCGGCCGCACCGAAGTTTCAGCCGGTAAAGAATTAATTCATGACGCGAGCATTTCTGACCAGACGGTCGAGGATTCGGTTCTCGCGCTTGTCTCGCTTGGTTACACCAAACAAAAGGCAAAAGACGCGGTGCAAAAGGTGCTCAAGACTTCACTCAGCAAAAAAGTTTCCGTGGAAGAGATCATCCGCACGGCGCTCAAACACGTATAGACGATCATGGCAGACGATAAGATCCTAGATCAGGAATTCAAACCGGAAGAATTAGAAGTCGAAGTGACGCTGCGGCCCGCGACGCTCGATGAGTTCATCGGGCAGACCGAGGTCAAAGAAAACCTCAAAGTTTTCATTGAAGCCGCGCTCGGGCGCAAAGAGCCGCTCGATCATATCCTTCTTTTTGGGCCTCCGGGGCTCGGGAAAACCACGCTGGCCCATATCATCGCCAAACGCATGGACGCCAAGATCCACTCGGTATCCGGGCCGGTGCTCGAGCGTGCCGGTGACCTGGCGGGGATCCTTACGAATCTTGAAAAAGGCGATGTGCTTTTCATCGATGAGATCCACCGCATCCCGCATGTCGTCGAAGAGTACCTTTATTCCGCCATGGAAGATTATTCGATCGAGATCATGATCGACAAAGGGCCGCACGCGCGTTCGGTTAAGATGCAGATCCCGCGTTTCACTTTGATCGGCGCGACGACCCGCAGCGGGCTCCTGACCGCGCCTTTGCGCTCGCGCTTTGGGATCGTCGAGCGGCTTAATTATTACGAATTCGAGGACCTTGCCACGATCGTCAAGCGTTCTGCGAAGATCCTCGAGATTCCGGTCGATGAAAAAGGAGCTTTTGAGATCGCAAGCCGTTCGCGCGGTACGCCCCGGATCGCCAACCGCCTTCTTCGCCGCGTGCGTGACTATGCGCAAGTGAAAGCCGACGGCAAGATTACGGCAGATGTCGCCGACAAAGGGCTTAAGATGTTCGGCGTAGACGGGGAAGGACTCGACCCGATGGATAAGAGGATCCTGCAATATATCCTCAAGGAGTGTAAAGGCGGTCCCGTCGGGATCAACAGTCTCGCCGTCGGTGTCGGAGAGGATGCCGAAACCATCGAAGAGATCTACGAACCTTATCTCATCCAGCGCGGTTTCTTAAAACGCACTTCCTCCGGCCGTGTTTTAACCGAACGCTCTTACCAGCACTTTGGCCTTACGCCGCCCGCCTCCGCCAAACAGCTTTTTTAGGTCCAGGCAACTTTCCGACTAACTACCTTGCCTCGTCCGAGAGCAGTGTGTTATATTAAACGAAATCTCGAGGGAAAGCGGCATGAGCGACCTTGCAAAAACACTGATCTTTTTCGGTCTCATTCTCGTGGGGATGGGGATCTTCACGATCTTTTTTGACAAGGTTCCCGGGCTCGGCAAACTGCCAGGCGATATTTTCCTCCGCCGGGGCAGTTTTACCTTCTATTTTCCCATCACAACCTGCATCTTGCTGAGCCTGATCCTTACGCTCGCTTTCACGATCTTCGGAAAAAAATAAAATGTTCGAGCTCTTGATCTCTTTCTGGCGCCCTCTGGTGGAGATCCTCTTCATTTGGGTCCTGATCTATTCCGTGATCCGTTTTTTCCAGGGGACCCGCGCCATGCAGGTCCTCTTGGGCCTTATCATCCTCGTCGTGATCTTCCTTGTTGCGAAATTCTTTGAACTGAACAGCATCATCTGGGTCCTCTCAAAACTCTTCGCGGTCGGCGTCGTTGCCTTTCTGATCATCTTTCAGCCGGAGATGCGCCGCGTGCTCGCGCGCATCGGCACGGCCATGTCGACCGGGCTTTTGAGCAAGGGGGGCACCCTTGAGGAAGTGATCCGCGCCTGCGACCATATGGCGCGCCACAAGACCGGCGCTTTGATCGCTCTTGAACGGGATGTCGGGCTTAAAAATTACATCGAAAGCGGCATGATGATCGACGCCAAGGTGAGCGCGGAACTTCTGCTCAGTCTTTTTGACCCGCATACGCCCACGCACGACGGCGCCGTGATCATCACAGGCGACCGCATCGCCGCCTGCGGCTCGCTTTTCCCTCTGACGCAGATCACGGACCTTCCGCCTTCGGTCGGTACGCGCCATCGGGCCGCGATCGGCCTTACCGAAGAAAATGACGCGGTTTGCATCGTGGTGTCCGAGGAAACGGGAAGCATTTCGGTTTCGGTTTTCGGGAAATTGACCAAGGCGCTTGATCTCGAAGACCTGAAGAAGATCCTGGAAGGCCTTTTCAAGCCCGTGGAGAACAAGAACGTTTTCAAAGATTTTATCGACAAGAACAAAAAACTTTTCCAAGTTCACGGAAAGAGCCCTAAAATATGATGCAGTGGCTGACCCGCAACTGGGGCCTGAAGATCATTTCTCTGGTGCTTGCGATCGGGACCTGGTATTACGCCGTCGGAGAAGAGAATATCGAAGTGACGCGCGTGATCCCGCTCAAGATTCAGATGGCGAACGCGGAGATGACGGTTTCCGAGATCTCCCATAGATTCGTGGAGGTTACCTTGTCGGCCCCCCGCGCCCTGATCGTGAACCTCGCGAGCCAGGATATCCAGGCCGTGCATAAGATCGGACCCGAAACGAAGGCCGCCGGGGAATATTCTTTTCGCCTTGAGCCTTCCGAGATCCGTTTACCGAGCTTTCAGATCCGCGTTGTGAAGATCGTTCCGGAAACCGTGACGGTCAAGCTCGATGAATTGGTCGTTCAAAAACTGGAGATCCAGCCTGATTTCGTCGGCGAACCGGCGATCGGCTATAAACTTCTCGAAGATGAAATCCGGCTTGATCCGAACGCGGTTCTGGCCCAAGGGCCCAAAGGCGTGCTCGAACAAATGAAATCGGCCAAAACCGGCCCGATCGACCTTGTGGGCCGTATCCGCTCCTTTCACCGTTCCGTTGAGGTAAAATTGCCGCCGGGCGTCAAACCCATGAGCGAATCGCTTGTGAGCGTTTATGTTCCGCTCCGCGAAGAATTCAGCGAGAAAGAGTTTAAGGATGTTCCGGTGCGGATCCTGAAGGCTCCCGCTGCTAGCGGCGTTGTTGATCTTGATCCCGACAAGGTATCGCTCGTTCTTAAGGGATCGAAGCTTTACCTTGAAAAACTTACTTCCGAAACGCTTTTGGCCTATGTGGACCTCGGGGACCTGAAGAAAGGGGATTATGAACTGCCGCTTCAGGTCGTGCTTCCCGAAAATGTGAGTTTGAAGGATAAAGAACCCATCAAGATCAAAGCGACGGTCCGCTCTTTGACGGATTGATCCTCTCATGACGGCGTCTTCTTCCCCTAAAAAACTCGGCGTTAATATCGATCATGTCGCCACGCTGCGGCAAGCCCGTCTTGCCGAAGAGCCTTCGGTCCTCGAAGCGGCGCTTGATGCCGAACAGGGCGGCGCTGACAGTATTACGGTCCATTTGCGGGAAGACCGCCGCCATATCCAAGACGCGGATGTTTTCGAGCTTATCGAGAAGATCTATGTGCCGCTCAATCTTGAAATGTCGATCTCGCCGGAAATCCTCAAGATCGCGCTTAAGGCCTGTCCCGAGAAAGCATGTTTGGTTCCGGAAAAAAGACAGGAGCTTACCACCGAAGGCGGCTTGAATCTTTTTTCTAAAAGAAAACAACTTGCCGATACCGTGGAAGCCCTATCCGGCAAAGAAGTCCAGGTCAGTCTTTTTATCGATCCCATTGAAAAACAGGTTCGGGAGGCGGCGCGTCTCGGCGCCTACGCCATCGAGATCCATACGGGTTCTTACGCCAACGCCCGCGGCGCGCAGAAAGAAAAAGAGCTTCTCCGTATCCGCAAGGCCGCGCAATTAGGAAAAGAACTCGGCCTGAAGATCCACGCCGGGCACGGGCTCAATTATGAAAATATTTTCCCGCTTCTGGAGATCCCGGAGATCCTGGAATTCAACATCGGGCATTCGATCATCAGCCGCGCCATGTTCGTCGGGATTGCCCGCGCGGTCCAGGAAATGAAGAAGATCATACAAGCAAAAAACAATTAAAAAGGGGACTTGTTCCTCGGGACTAGGGACTCGTACAAGGCAGGAAGCCAAAACGAGTCCCGCACTTAAAGTGCTGCACTGGCTTCCAATAAAGAACTAATGAGAGCCAGGCGAGGCGCGAGTCCCGAGTCCCTTTTTTGAAACCATGAATATCCACACCATCGCTAAAAAACTCAAACGTCCGGCGACAACCCATAAAGGCGACATGGGCCGCATTTTTGTTCTCGCTGGTTCGCGCGGCATGACGGGCGCCGCTAATCTTGCGGGTATGGCCGCGCTGCGTTCCGGCGCGGGCCTTGTGACCGTGGGCGTTCCGGATGCCGTTTATCTTATCGTCGCCAAGCGCGAATCCGAACTCATGGTGCGCCCGCTTCCATCGACGAAGCAGGGCGCGCTTTCCTTCAAGGGCGCCGCCGAGATCCGGCGGTTTTGCGCGACGCAGGATGTCCTTGCGATCGGCCCCGGTCTTTCCCAACAAATGCCGACCCAGAAATTAGTCCGCAAGATCCTTCAGGAAACCACGCTGCCGGTGGTGATCGATGCCGACGGGCTGAATGCCCTCAAGGGGCATTTGGAAGTTCTGAAAACATGTCGCGGCCGCACGATACTGACCCCGCATCCCGGAGAATTTTTGAGGGTTTTTGGCGGTAAGCTCGATGAAACGGATGCGCTCCGGAAAAAACGCGCCATCGAAGCCGCCAGAAAACATCAAGTCACGATTGTTTTAAAGGGGCATCATACGGTAGTTGCTTCCCCGGAGGGCGAAAGCTATGTCAATGCGACGGGAAATCCCGGTATGGCGACCGCGGGATCCGGGGACGTGCTCACGGGGGTTATCGCGGCGCTTGTGGGGCAGGGACTCTCTTCTTTTGAAGCCGCATGCTTCGGCGTTCACGTTCACGGCATGGCCGGCGACATGGCCGCCAAAAAGATCGGTGAGATCAGTCTTACGGCGAGCGACCTTCTGCGTTTTCTTCCCGACGCCTTCCGTTCGCTGACGTCTTCCTGAGCCATGGATCCTTTTGCCGATTACCGGCACTGCGCGCTTTGCCCGCGGGACTGTAAGCGCGATCGCGTCAAGGGGGTTCTGGGTTTTTGCGGGGAAAGCTCGATCTGCCGCGTTTCCTTCATAGGACCTCATTTCGGCGAAGAACCTTCCTTTACCGGTGTGCGCGGATCCGGGACGATCTTTTTTAGCGGTTGTTCCAGCCAGTGTTTTTTTTGCCAGAATTACCAGATCTCGATCGAGCATGAAGGCCGCACGATCACACCCTCCGAGCTTCTTTTCGAGGCCAGGTCGCTCATCCGCAAAGGCGTCCATAATCTTAATTTCGTAACGCCTGATCATTTTTGGCCTCATATTCAGGAGCTTTGCCGTGCTTTACGGGAAGAGGGGATCAAGATCCCCATGCTTTTTAATTGTTCGGGATATCAAAGACCGGAAAAAATCAGGGAATATGCCGCGTGGATGGATATCTTTCTTCCCGATTTCAAGTTCGCCGAGCCCGAACTCGCGCAAGTTTGTATGGGCGATGAGCGTTATCCGGAGCTGGCCCTTGAGGCGATCCATGAAATGGTCCGGGCTAAAGGGTTTCTTAGGCCGTGGGATGTTACGGGCAATCAAGTGGCGAAACAGGGAGTCCTTGTCCGCCATTTAGTTCTGCCGGGGCATACCGAGAACAGCTTAAAGGTTCTCAGGACCCTATACAAAGAATTCGGCCCCGAAATCCCGCTTTCAGTCATGAGTCAATTCCGGCCGGTGCCGGGATGCGAGAAAAAACAAAAACTGACAAGAACCCTTCAGACGGAGGAGTACGGCCAGGTCCTGGGACTTGTCCGGGAATTGGGTTTTGAGAAGGTCTATACTCAGGAGCTACGGGAGGAGGCCGCCTTTTTACCGGATTTTCGCGATCCCGTAAATCCCTTTCCGGGCAACCGTCGCGGTTCTTAAAAGCGCTGGTCATCCCATGGGGCGGGCCCTATAATGTTGCGCCTGGCGGTTAAATCCCAATGAAAACGATGTCAAAAACAATCACACTGTCTCCTTCGGCTTTGAGCCTTTTTAAGGATTGCTCGCGGTGTTTTTGGCTTGAGAAGGTCAAAGGCATCAAACGGCCGCGCGGTATTTTTCCGTCGCTTCCCGGCGGCATGGACCGGGTGATCAAAAATTATTTTGACACTTTTCGCGTGAAGGGGATCCTGCCTCCGGAACTTCAGATCGACGCTTTTAAAGGGATCTCTCTTTACGAAAACCAGGCCCAACTTGAACGTTGGCGCAATTGGCGGACCGGCCTTCAATACCAGGAAGACGGGTTGTCGCTTTCGGGTATGCTGGACGATCTTCTTGTCAAAGGCGACGCTTATATTCCCTTTGATTACAAAACCAAGGGATCGCCGACCAATGAGGAGGATGCGACTAAATACTATCAGACCCAGCTGGACTGTTACGCGCTCATGCTCGAAGGGAACGGTCTTAAGACGGCCGGCTACGGTTTTCTTCTCTATTATTCTCCCAAAACGGTCGGGGAGAACGGTCAGGTGGATTTTGAGGTCCAGCCGATCAAGATCGGGACAGATCCGGAACGCGCAAAAGATCTGGCGCGTCGGGCGATCGGGATCCTAAACGGTCCCGCCCCGAGAGCCTCCGGGGATTGCGAGTATTGCGGCTGGTTGGAAAAATTCCGAAAATAGGGGGTGTTATGGCGAAAACGGCGTTAAAGATCCTGGTAGAAAAACCAACACAAGAAAAACTGAATACCCTGAAGGTCCTTTCATGGCCGGTCTGGACCAAAGAGGCATCGGTCTTCGATTGGTCTTATGAAGAAAAAGAGGTCTGTTATTTTCTGGAAGGGCAAGTGACGGTTAAAACCCCTGATGGCGAAGTCTCTTTCGGAAAAGGGGATCTTGTGACATTCCCACAGGGCCTTCAGTGCGTTTGGGACATCAAAAAGGCCGTCAAAAAACACTACAAATTCGGATAACAGAATTTTTAACGAAAGGCGCTTATGACATCACCAACCCCCAAAGCGAACGCCATGCTCATCTGTGATTATGTGATCACAGAGCGCGGCACCAACAAAAAAAGCCTGATCGGCGTTTTCGAGAATATCGGCGCCGCCACATTCCCGTGCACGCATTTTGCGATGTCGGTCTATATCAAGCTGACGGACGCGCAAGGCGGGTACAGCTTTCGCCTCGAACTCGTCGATCTGCAAAGCGACATGCTGATCGGAAAAAGCGAAATGCCGGAAGAAGTGCGCGTCCCGAGCCCGCTGGACGCCCACGAGCTTGTCTTTAATCTTCGCGGCGTCCGTTTTATGCACCCGGGCAAGTATGAATTCCGTATTTTCGCCAACGATAAGATCTTCGGGCAAAAACGGCTCGTGGTCGAGCAGGTCGACGCCAACCGTCCGCCGGAAGATAAATAAGGAGATCCCCGATGCTTAAAACCGCCGTTGTGATCTTGGCCGAAGGTTTTGAGGAAGTTGAAGGGATTGCCGCGGTGGACGTTCTCCGTCGCGCCGGAGTGCGCGTAACGATCGCGGGACTTGCGGACCGTCAGGTTAAAAGCTCCCGCCATATCGGCGTTCAAACCGATATTCTTTTAAAAGACCTGGTGGAAACTCCGGATGCGGTGATCCTTCCGGGAGGGATCCCGGGCGCTACCAATCTTGCCAAATCCCGGGAAGTGGGGGAATTGGTCAAAAAAATGAACGCAGAAGGAAAGATCATCGCCGCGATCTGCGCCGCACCTACCACCGTTTTAATTCCTCTTGGGATTTTAAACGGAAAAAAAGCGACCTGCTATCCCGGATGTGAATCCGATCTTAAAGGTAAAGCCATTCATTCCAAAGAGCGCGTTGTCGTGGACGGAAATATCATCACAAGCCAGGGGCCCGGGACGGCCTTGGAATTTTCACTCGAAATCGTCAAAAAGCTCGTCGGCAAGGAAACGGCGAATGAGCTTCGCGATAAAATGGTGATCCGGGCTTAGGCATGGGATTTTTCGAGGTCGAACAGAAATACCGCCTGAAAGACCCTTCCGCGGCGCGTCAGGTCCTTAAAAAAATAGGCGCCAGAAAGATCGCGAGCGGTTTGGAGCAAAATGAATTTTACGACTGTTGCGGCGTTCTTTGCCGGAAAAAGACAGCGCTGCGGCTCCGGAAATTCGGCAAAGGTCCCGCGGTACTGACCTTAAAAGGGCCTAAACTTAAAGCGCATTTCACGAAACGCATGGAGATTGAAACCCCTTTAGATCCCGCGGCCGCGAAGGCGATCCTCGGCATTTTGGGTTTTCGTCTTTGGAAGCGTTACGCCAAGCACCGCGAACTTTATAAGGCCGGCGGCGCGCTTATCACGCTGGATTTCCTTAAAAAATTCGGATGGTTCCTGGAGATCGAGGGAAATCCTTCCGCGATCAGAAAGTTCGAAAAAAAATTCGGTTTTGGTTCCGCCGACCGCGAAAAGCGGTCTTATTTGCAAATGATGTTCGGCTGGAAATTCTAGACGGGGGTACGTCATGATCATCGCTTCGGATATTCGGGTTGGGAATGTGATCCGCGCCGACGGAAAGCTTTGTAAGGTCCTGACGCAGGAAATACGCGGGACGGGAAAATTCGGCAAAAGCGCGCATCTTAAGTTAAAAAGCCTTGAGGATGGCCATATCATCGAAAAAAGCTTCAAGGCCGAGGAAAAAGTTGAAGATGTGCCGGTCCATTTTGTGAAGATGCAGTATCTTTACCGCGAAAGCGACCAGTTCATCTTCATGAACATGGAAAATTACGAACAATTTCCCATTCCCGCCAAAGCGGTCGGCAAACACGAGGTATTTTTAAAGGAAAATGAGGTCATTGACGTTCTTTTTGGGGAAGGAAAGATCTTAAGCATCGCATTCCCGAAGATCGTTGAGCTGAAGGTGACAAGTACGCCGCCGGGCGTCAAAGGGCAAAGTGACACCACTTACAAAGAAGCGGAGCTTGAGAACGGGCTTAAAGTCCTCGTGCCGCAGTTCGTGAGCGAGGGCGAGAAGATCCGGTTGAATGTTGAAGATCTGAGCTACCTGGACCGCGTTTCCATTAAAAGCATGTCCTGAAAAACGTTTTGGGTATGATCCTATTCTTTCTTCAAAAAAGGTTTTGGTTTTGTTGGAGTTTGATAGCCGCCGCCTTTCTTTTTCAGCCAGCGGGATGGTGCGAGGAGCCTATGGAAAAGATCAAAGTGTGGAGTTCCGCGTTTGGCGACGGCGGTTTGATCCCGCCCGAATTTACCTGCGACGGGGCGGACATGTCGCCGCCGGTCGAATGGTCGGGCATCCCGTCTCAAGCGCAAAGTATCGCGGCCATCGTCGACGATTCGGACGCGCCCGGGGGAGACTGGGTCCATTGGGTAATCTATGATATCCCTCCTTACCTCGAGGCCATTCAGGCCGGTGTTTCGGATTCCCCAAAACTTTTGCGAGGCGGGGTCCAAGGCAAAACGGATTTCGGGAAGATCGGTTATGGGGGGCCTTGTCCGCCACGGGGAGTACACCGTTATTTTTTTAAAATTTACGCGCTTGATATCGCGCTTCGATTGAAACCGGGGATCACGAAAAAAGAACTGCTGGAGGCCATGAAGGGGCATATTCTTGCCGAAGGCGCCCTGATGGGAAGATACGGGCGTTCCTAAAATATCTGAAAGGGGATCATGAATACGGAGCACGCTATTCATCACCGCAAAAAAAGGATCCTGGCCGTCGACGATGACGGTCTTGTGAGGAAATCGCTTGAGATCCTGCTTAAAGAAGCCGGCTACGAACCTGTCGTGGCGGCAGGCGGGCAGGAAGCGCTCGGCTTTCTCACCCAGCGGCATTTTGATCTTTTGATCACGGATATCCGTATGCCCGGCATGGACGGTTTGCAGGTTATCCAGGCGGTCCGGGATTACTGTCTCGAAGCCAAGAAGCATCCTATCCCCGAGATCGTATTGACGGCTTATAACGATGACCATGTCCGAGAATCCGCCGTGCGGCTCGGGGTGCGAGAATTCATCTTAAAACCTTTCAAGGTCGATGAATTCTTAAAAGTTCTGGAGCGGAATCTGGCGCATTAAGGCGCTTCCCGGAGTTTTGTCTCTTAAAAATAAATGGAAAACGTTGCAAGATAAGGTATCATGCTTTCATGAAATCGAACGACCTGGATTTCGAAATATCTTTTCTCGAAGGCGTCTTGAAGCATCGTCCCGACTACATTGATGCCCTCGCCCCGCTCGCGGAGGCCTATACGCGCCGTGGTTTTTTTGAAAAAGGCCTTGAGATCGATAAACGGCTGGCCTTTCTTTGCAAGGATGACCCGATCGTTCATTATAATCTTGCCTGCAGCTACGTCCTTTCGGGCTATACTGCCAAGGCCCTGACCGCCTTGAAGCGGGCAGTCCGGCTGGGTTTCACGGACCTTGACCATCTTCGCCGGGACCCGGACCTGAAGCCCTTGCGCGATTATCTTCCTTTTCAGAAATGGCTCGAGGCCGTTTCTCTTAAAGTAAAGGTCTGAACCTTTTCCAAGGCCCGCATGGTCCCTCCTTTCGCGATCCACGATAAAAAGCAAATGAATATCGCGGCCCATCACGGCCGGAAGCTGCTGCGGTTCCTTACAAAGAAGAAAAAAACGATCTCGCCGCTTTTGATCGTGATGCACGACTATCCGGACCCGGACGCTATCGCTACGGCCATGGCCCTCCAGTACCTGGCTGAGCGCGCTCACGGGGTCCGCTCGCGGATCGTTTACAAAGGGATCATCGGCCGCGTGGAGAACCGCGCGATGGTAAGTCTGCTGAAGATCCCGGTGCACAAGTTCCGCCCTTCAGACCTGCGAACCTATGAAAACGCCGCCCTGATTGACACTCAGCCGGAATTTGAGAATAACCCGTATCCCCGCAATAAAAAAGTTACGCTGGTGATCGACCAACATCCTTATGTCAAGCGCCCG
This sequence comes from Candidatus Omnitrophota bacterium, assembly GCA_022709525.1. Taxonomy (GTDB): domain Bacteria; phylum Omnitrophota; class Omnitrophia; order Omnitrophales; family Aquincolibacteriaceae; genus Aquincolibacterium. The sequence continues at coordinate 30,589 of JAKLIQ010000009.1, read as the reverse complement.
CTCGCGGAGCTCGCCATCATCGACACGGAATGCGGCGCCACAAGCGTGATCCTGACGCAGGCGCTTCTTTTAAGCGGTCTTGAGATCCCGAAGCGGATCGCGACCGCCTTGGCTTACGGGATTCTTTCGGATACGTTGAACCTCTACCGCGCGCACCGGGCGGATATTATTCAAACTTATCTTGATATCCTGCCTCTCTGTGACATGCGGGCCCTGATCCGCATCCAGAACCCTCCGAAATCAAAGAAATTCTTCATCACGCTGAACCGGGGGCTTCAGGGCGCTCGCGCCTTCCGCGGCTTGATCGTATCGCATCTCGGAACTGTGGAGCACCCGGACCTTGTTTCGGAGATCGCGGATTTTTTTCTCACTTATAAAGGCATGGAACGCTCGATCTGCACGGGGCGTTATAAAGGCAAGCTTCATGTTTCTCTGAGGAGTAACCGGCCGACGGATGATACGCCGGAGATCCTTCGGGATATTTTTGATGACCGCAAGGAGGCGGGCGGCCATGACATGGTCGCCGGCGGCAGTTTTCATGTCCGCGGCGCGAATAAGGACGGGGCCCGCTGGCACGCCGCCGAGGCAATGCTTGTATCGCGGCTTTTGAAGCGGTTGCGTCTTCCGTCCCAAGCCGATTTTTACAAACCGTTTTGACGCAACGCCGGCGGGTGCCCGGCTCGAGAGCCGGGGACTCTTGGGCGGTTGAATTGATTGGCAAGGATTTCCGTCAAGAGCTATAATACGCGCACTGTTTTTTCACCGCATCATCTAGGAGGAAACTTATGAAAAAGGGATTGCTTATCACGCTCGGAGTGGTTCTCGCTGCCATTATTTTGGGGGCGCTCATTTTCGGAGGGATTTATAACAATCTCGTGATCCGGGAAGAGAACGTCAACGGCGCATGGGCGCAAGTGGAAAGCGTTTATCAGCGGCGTTTGGATCTCGTGCCCAATCTGGTCGAGACCGTCAAAGGATATGCGGCCCACGAAAAAGAAACCCTTCAGAACGTCGTGGAAGCCCGGGCCAAGATCGCCGGCATGGGGGTTTCTCCCGAAATGCTCAGCAATCCCGATATTCTCGCTAAATTCCAGGACGCCCAGACCCAGCTCACTTCGGCCCTAAGCCGTCTCATGGTGGTTGTGGAACGCTATCCGGATCTTAAAGCCAGTCAGAATTTCCTCGCGCTTCAGACCCAGCTTGAAGGCACCGAGAACCGGATCACCGTCGAGCGGAAACGCTTCAATGAAGCGGCCCGGGATTTCAACGCGTTCCGCCGCAGTTTCCCGAACGTGGTCGTGGCCAATGTCATGGGGTTCAAAAGCAAATCCTATTTTCAGGCCGATCAGGACGCTAAGACCGCTCCCCAGGTTAAGTTTTAATCTGTAATGTTAATAAAAGGACGGATCTCTTTTCTTAAAAAAGCGGTCCGTCCTTTTTCTTTTTTTGCGCTCCTTCTCTTTTCTGCGCTTTCACTGCTCTGGGCGCTTCAAGTTCCGCCCCGCCCCGATGGTTATGTGACGGATCGAGCCGGCCTGCTGTCGCCCTCCACGAAAGCAGAGCTCGAAACGACGCTCCGAAATTTTGAAACTAAAACTTCAAATCAGGTCGTGGTGGCCGTCTTTCCGTCGCTTGAAGGGGATTCGCTCGAGGATTTTTCAATACGCCTTGCCGAGACTTGGAAAGTGGGTCAAAAAGGCAGGGATAACGGAGTGATCTTTCTTATTTTCAAAAACGACCGCAAGATCCGCATCGAAGTCGGTTATGGTCTCGAAGGGGTTTTCCCGGACGCGTTGGCGGGTCAGATCATCAGCCAGGTGGTCGCCCCCCATTTCCGCAAGGGTGATTATGAGGCGGGGATTACGGCCGGTGTCGACGCGATCATGAAAGCCACGCAGGGTGAATTCAAAGGGATGCAAGGTAAAGACCGCTTCAACGAAGCCGGAAAACTTGTAGCTTTATTCATGGTCCTTATCTTTTTTCATTTTTGGGTGAGTTCGCGCTCATCCCGTATCCGGAGACGGCCCGGAGGGTATTACCCCCTGGGGGGAGGTTTCCGGAGCGGCGGTTTTCGCGGAGGCGGTTTTAGTGGCGGGGGAGGCGGTTTCGGCGGCGGCGGCGCGAGCGGAGGGTGGTAATTCAATGCGTATAGCTTATCCAATGTTCTTTTTTTCCGGAAAAGAAAAAAAGCAAATTCTTGAGGCGATCCAGAAGGCCGAGCAGGACACTTCAGGCGAGATCCGCGTCCATCTGGAGTATAAAACGAAGGGCCCGGTTTACGGCCACGCCCAAAAAATCTTCCAGAAGATCGGGATGACAAAAACCCGTCAGCGCAACGGCGTCCTGATCTTTTTGGCGACCCATGACAAGAAATTCGCTGTCTTAGGTGATGTCGGCATCAACGAAAAAGTTCCCGAAGGCTTCTGGAGCGATGCGGTCGGGATCATGCAGGAACATTTCAAAAAGGGCAAATTTGCCGAAGGTATTTCGGAGGCCGTTCTTCGCATCGGCGAGAAGTTGAAGGTTTGTTTTCCTTGCCAAGCCGGCGATGAAAACGAATTGCATAACGGCATCTCTTATTAAAACAGCGCATCATATATAGCATGTCGTATGTCGCCAAAACCGACATTTCGCGATTCTACGATATAAGACATACCCCATACGGATTTCAAATGGACATTCATGATTCCTGGGACAAAGCCCTGAAAAGCACCGAGATCGTCCGTCCCCGGATCCAGCCGCTCCAGACCTTCGAGGTCACGCAGATCCCTTATATCTTTCTGGCCGAGTCCGCCGTGAATCATGGGGACACCGTCATACGAAAAGGACAGGTGGCGGTCGATAAACCGTCGATCATCCTGCCGCCTCATTTACCCCAATTTGAAGGGTTCGAGTTCGAAAAAAAGTTCCCGGGGGTCGAGGATTATCTCACCACCTTTCTTTTGGTGCGCGGTATCCGCTTTCCTTCCATGAAATATGAGAATACAATAACCTCCTTGGATATCCGGGAAGAAAAGCTCGCGAAAGCCATCGAACATTTTTCGCGCGAACTTCAGCGCCAGGAGAATGTTTCGACAGGCCTTGTGATCGGCCCGGAAGATTGCTGGCAGTTTTCGGTCCTTATCTTCATTTGCAGCCAGATCGTGCGCTCGGCCGAGGGCGATATCCGTAAACTTTTTGACCGTTTTAAAGATCCGGGCAATGCCTAGACACCTTATGAAATACGACTACCAACCTTTCTTAAGTTCCGCATGCGGAAAAATATGGAAAAAGATCGGCGCAAAGCGCCGGGCCGGCGTGACGACCCCGCTTTTTTCGATCTATTCAAAACAAAGCATCGGGATCGGCGAAGCCCCCGACCTGAAGCTTCTTATCGATTGGTGCAAAAAAACGGGGCTTTCCATCATCCAGCTTTTGCCGCTCAATGATGTTGGTTTTGATTTCCGTCCTTATGACGCCCAAAGCAGCATGGCGCTCGACCCGATGTACCTTTCCCTGACAGGGCTTACCGGATGCAACCTTAAGGCTTTTGCCAAAGAGATCCAGGCGCTTCGCGAAAAATTTCCGGCCGGGAAAGCGAGGGTCAATTATGAGGTCAAAAAAGCCAAACTCGAACTCCTATGGAAGATCTTCTTGAGCTCCCCGAAATCCAAAAAAGAAAAAAGATTCCTGGCCTACCTGAAGGCCCAGAAAGATTGGCTTGAGGATTACGCCATTTTCAAGACCCTGAAAAGCCGGTTCCAGATGGCCGGCTGGATGGATTGGCCTGACGAGTTCAAATATAAATCGCCTAAGGCGGTTGAAGATTTTTCCCGGAAACATAAAGAGGAGATCCTGTTCCACGAGTGGCTTCAGTGGCAGCTCTTTGAGCAGCTGAGCGCGGCCAAGCAATATGCGGCAAAATGCGGCGTTTTGCTGATGGGAGATATCCCGTTTCTTGTTTCCCGGGACAGCGCGGATGTTTGGGCCCATCAGGAATATTTCAAACTGGATCTTTCCTCCGGCGCGCCGCCCGACCTCTATTTTGCGCAAGGGCAGCGGTGGGGAATGCCTCCTTACAATTGGGGGAGGATCGTCGCCGATAAATTCCATTACTTGCGGCGGAAAATAAAATATGCGGAGAATTTTTTTGATCTTTTCCGCATCGATCACTTTGTCGGGATGTTCCGTCTTTGGACCATCTCGCTTTCCGAGCCCCCGGAACATGCCGGCATGAACGGCCATTTCGACCCCAAAGACGAACACGTCTGGAAAGAGCAGGGTCGGAAGATCCTCGATGTGATGCTTGAAAGCGCCAAAATGCTGCCTTGCGCCGAAGACCTCGGCGTAGTTCCCAAATGTTCGTATGAGATCCTTGAGGAATACAAGATCCCGGGCTCGGACGTCCAGCGGTGGGTCCGCAACTGGGGTAAAGATTACAAATTCAAGGCCGGGGACGCCTACCGGGACAATTCCATGGCGATGCTTTCAACGCATGACACAAGCCCCTTTTGCGCCTGGTGGGAGCATGAAGCGGGGACCGTGGATGAGTGGTTCTTCCGCAAGAAATGCGAGGAACGCGGGATCCCGTTCGACATTTTCAAAGAGAAACTTTTTGACACAGCCCATTCGGGTCACGGCCGGCTTCGCTGGAAGGCGAGCATCGAAAGCGTCGGAATGCTTTTAGCGATCCTGGGGAAGAATCGCGACGAGGCCTGGCATCTTGTGGATGCCTATCTCAGCTCGCATGATGAGCGCAGGTCGTACTGGCATTACGTGGGTATGGCGGGTCCGGTCGAGCACCGCGTTTCGCAGGAATTCATCACAAAAGCCCTGGCGAGCGTGAATCAAGCCCGCTCCATCTTCAGCTTGCAGATCCTTCAGGACTGGCTTGCGCTTGGGGATTACGAAGGGCGGGATTCATGGGAATACCGCATCAATGTTCCGGGCAGCATGGGGCCTCAGAACTGGTCGCTTGTAGCGCCCTTCTCGCTTGAGGCGATGCAAAAACTTCCAAGCAACAAGGCCATCCGCCAGATCGTCGTTGATTCGGGGCGGCATGTTCCCATAAAATAGCGTCCAAAGACCATGGGACCGAAAGTGGAAACAACCAAGCTTGAAGAGAAAACAAAGAAAAGATTTTGGCCGGCAAAGCTGAACTTTCGTTCGGTCCTGGCCGGCATGACGCTCGTGATCATCCTGACCGGTATCGTGATGCTTGCGAAGCGGAGCAAGCCGGCGCCGGTTCCCGCACCTTCCTTGGCCGGCGCGTACCTTTCGGCTCCAAAAACCCAGGGCCCCGCAACAGCCCCGATCAAGATCATCGAATACAGCGATTTCGAATGCCCTTCTTGCCGCGTCGCCCAGCAAGAATTGCATAAGATCATCCAGGAATATCCCGGGAAGATCCAGCTTACCTTCAAGCACTTTCCGCTCACTTCGCACCGCTGGTCCATTTATGCGCACCAGGCCGCCGAATGCATGCATATCCAGGGTAAATTCTGGCCGTACCAGGAAAAGCTTTATGAAAAACAGCCCGAGTGGGCGCCTTCCATCGTGCCGCCCGTGGAGATCATGTTTCAATACGCCCGGGAGCTCGGGGCCGATATGAACCGGTTCGGGAAATGCATGTCCGATGTTTCGGTAACGAAAGCGATCTATGCGGAAAAAGAAGAGGGAAATCAGCGCCAGGTGAATGCCACGCCGACGCTTTTTCTTGGCGAAGAAAGATTTGTCGGTCCGAGGGAGATGCAGGAGCGGGGCGAGAACGCGATCCGTAAAGCGCTCGGGTTGCCGCCTATTCCTGTGCCGGAGCCAGCGCCGCCCGCGATTCCTCCACCACCCGCGTCAGCACCAACATCTGATAAAAAAACCCCATGACATCAGAGAAAAATTACAAGATCCTTTTTCTGGGACGGATTTTCATCGGGCTTATCTTCGCGTATTCCGGGTTCACCAAGCTCATGGAGCCGGTTGAAAATTTTCAAGGGGGCATGGCCGCTTATGAGATCATCCCGTATATTTTTATTCCTTTTCTGGCTCATGTGATTCCATGGGTCGAATTTTTCTTTGGCGTCTTCATGATCGTCGGCTATCAGTGCCGGATCAGCGCGCTGGTATTGGCGGCCATGTCCTGGAGTTTTGTGCTGTTGATCTTGTTGACCCGTCTTGTGACGGGCGGCCTCCCGGCTGACTGCGGCTGTTTTGGGGAGGGAAGCATCCTCCATATGCAACCCTATCAAGTCCTTATCATGGATATCTGCAACACCGCGATCGGTATCCGCCTTGCCCTTCTGAACGAACATCCGTTCAGTCTCGACTCCGTTCTATCGAAATAAAAAATCAAATTACTTCTCAAATAACCTAATCACATCCAAAGTACAGACAGAATTCCAGGAATTTGATATACTTTCGGTTCGTTTTAAAGGTTTTTTCGATGTCGGGGCGCCTTGATTTTTATCCAAAAAGTTTAAGGAAATCAAGACTGCTCCCGATGTCTGTTATATTTTTCAATTAAGGTTCATCGGGGCGTCCGAATTCTCGGTCTAAATTGAACGGGTGAATTTGGACTGTCCCGATCTTCATTGAAAATTTAATAAAAGTTGATCGGGGCGTAGCGCAGCCTGGTAGCGCACACGCTTGGGGTGCGTGCGGTCGGAGGTTCAAATCCTCTCGCCCCGATAATTCAAAAAGCCTGGGCGTTTATCTTCCAGGCTTTTTGAGTTTATGAAGGCGGACGAGAGGATGCCCGCGGACGGGAACAACAAGTTCCCGCCGCGGAGTCCCTGTGCATAAAGCACAGGGGCAAATCCTCGGTCGGTTCAACACTTGTGTCCAATACACAAGTGCGATATCATCACGGCTGGGGGATGGCCGTGTACGGTAATCGGAGGCAGTCCTGTCTTCGGTTTTGGAAATAAATAAAAGACAGGGCGCCCCGATTTTTTATTTATCAAAAGAAACGGGTCAATCGGGACCTGGCCAGCCCTCAAGCGTCTCAATGGAATCCCATGAAACTCAAAATGAAGATCTTTATAACAGCACTATTTTGCGTAGGCATCCTCTTTTTAGGGTGTTCCACGACGATCCAGGAGAAAAAAGCCACTGAGACCGATCCCGGGAACAGTACCGAGCTCAAGCTTACGGGGCAAAAAGTCAAAGTCGTCCATAGTTTCTAGGCCTAAACCCTCCTTGCATCCTCACAGGATAAGGATCTTTCGTTCTAACTCGTTGAAATAGAATAAGTTAGAAAAAATGAGAAGCATTAATTTCAATAGCGGAAGCCGGGTATTTGGTGTAAAATACGTGCCCCTTGATTGGGGAAGTCAAAATGAAGGAGGAATTACCTATGAGCAAGTTTTTAAGTGTGGTTTTAGCAGTAGCAATGGTCTTTTGTTTTGCTTGCAGCGCGGTCATGGCGGAAAATCCAACGGCGAAAGAAACCGGCGATAAGTTCGTGGACGCTTCCAAAAAGACCGGTGAAGGTATCGGCAAAGGAACTGTCGCCGCGGGTAAGGCTGTCGGCCAAACGGTCGTCAATACCGGTTCTGCGGTAGTCGACATCGGCAAAACGGTCGTTGAAGGGACGGGGAGCATTTTAAAACCCGTCGCTACCCTCGGGCAAGACACTTCAGAAGGGCTTGAGGAAGGGGCTAAGGAGCTCGAGGAAAAGAAATAATCCCCTCGGGTCATCAAAAAGTTGCACAAAAAGGCGGCATCTTAAAAGATGCCGCCTTTTTTATGAGCCATACCCCCCAAAAATCCAATCCCTTGTTTTTTTCAGAAGTCCTTTCTCTTCAAGCGTTTAGCTAAAAATTATCCTAACTTCCGCACGCAGCTTGGCCGATAACTAAGGTCGGAACGAGCAAGGGAGAATTGTCTCCTGAAGACGTTCGAGCGAAGGCAGGGTGTGCCAAAATGACAGTTGCTTGAAAGTCATGGCACAAACGTCTAAAAATTGTGCTTGGAAAGGAGCTTTTTATGAAGAAAGCAGCTCAACGGGTCGGTTTTTTTTCGAGCATTCACTTCAAAATCACAGCCATTTTTATTCTGTTGGTCGCCACCGCCACCTTTCTAAGCGGATCCATTCTTATCTACCAAAGTCAAAGGGCTCTCGTCGACGCCATTTTGAAGAAAAACCTCGCCGCTTGCGAGAATGTCAGGGACAAGATCAACAATTTCGTACGGCAGGCGCAAAGCTCCGTGGAACTTATGACGCTGACGCCGGCAATCAAGGATCTTGACCTTTCCCAGATCGACAAGCTGGTTTACGAGGTTGTTTCCGAGCATGAGATGCTCGACCCTGTCGCGGTGCTGAACGAGGCAGGGGTTGTGATAGCTTCAAGAAACCCCCAGGAGCAGAATAAAGACCTTTCGCAAACAGAGGCCTTTCTCAGATCCAAAAGTAAAAGCTATCTTTCGGATGTCTTTTTTTCAAAAACCGGTGACCCGCTCATCACGATCGCTTCCCCGATCTTCGACCGGGATAACTTCAAAAAAAGGATCGGGGTTCTGGTGACCGAGGTGAAATTAAAGAGTCTGTGGCCCATACTCGACCAGACACGGGTCGGGTCGGATGGCGTTGTGGTTGTCACCGATAAAAAGGGCGGTCTTATTTATCGGACCGGCGGGGTTCAGGCGGGAGGTCTTTGGCAGGATGAGGCCGTGAGATCGGCCCTGAAAGGTAAGACCGGGAGCGTCCACCTCCGTAACGATCTTTACGCCTACCTGCCTCTCGAAGGCAAGATCATGGGGGCGGTCGTCATCAAGCAACCCGCCGCGGAAGCCCTTTACGGCGTCGAAAAAATGAAAAAACAATCATTCCTGCTGCTTGCCGTCAGCGTTTTGATCGCCATCGTGATCGGCCTGCTTCTTGCCAATAGCATGCTGGTTCCGGTCAAGAAATTGCTTCTCGGCACCAAGATCATCAGTGAAGGCAATCTCGGCCATAAGATCAACCTCCGGCGGAACGACGAGATCGGCGAGCTTGCAGCGTCCTTTGACAAAATGACAACGGAGCTGGAGATCCAGCGGGAGAGGGCCATCACGGACGAATTGACCCATCTTTACACGCACACTTATTTCTTCGAGACCTTGAGGGCCGAGATCTACCGGGCCAAACGCTACCGGACACGCCTGTCGCTGATGATGCTTGATATCGATGATTTCAAGATGTTCAACGATCGCTACGGGCACCAGGCGGGCGATGAGATCCTCGTTAAGATGTCCGAAGTGATCAAGGGATGTCTGAGAGAATCGGACGTGGCCGCGCGCTACGGAGGAGAAGAGTTCTCGATCCTCGCGGCCGAAACGGACAAAGAAGGTATTTATGCCCTTGCCGAAAGGTTGAGAGAAAAGATCTCCGAGGAGATGTTCCTGGAAGTCCAGGGAAAAAACATGAAGGTCACGGTCAGTATCGGGGTGACCACTTTTACGGAAAATGATATCGCGCAGGACATCTTCCCGCAGGATTTTCTTAAACGAGCCGACACGGCCCTTTATCAGGCAAAAGACAGGGGGAAAAATTGCGTCGTTCAATTCTGATCATCGCCGTTCTGCTTTTGGCCGTCACGGTTGTGGTCTGGCTGCGTCCGGGGCTCAAGACCTCCTCAGGCGTTCTGACCAGAGAACGGTCGCTTTCAAAAAATGAAACGGTTCAGGGCATGGAATTTCCGGCGGGTAGCACCGTTCATTTTACCGAAAAAGGAGAGCTCCAATATGTCCTGCTTGGCGCCGACCAGTTCGTTCAGGGAACGGTTTTTCAACAAGGCGCTACGGTCTATTTCCATCCCGACGGCAAAATGCAATACGCTTATCTTGCCAGCAGCCAGAAGATCGGCGGCGTCGAATTCCAAAAAGGAACCTCGGTCTATTTTGAAGATTCTGGCCGCCTTGATCACGCCATGCTCGAAGCGGGTCAGGAATTCGACGGCGTCTTTTGTGCGTCGGGAAGCAAGGTGGCCTTTTTTGGATCGGGAAAACTCAAGCAAGCGGTTTTGGGTAAAGATCAAACGATCCAGGAAATAATTTTAGCCGGAGGAACCCCCGTTGTTTTTTACGAATCCGGAAAATTGCAGTCGGGCACTCTGGCGCAAGGAACGGGGATCGAGGGGATCGCGTTCGCCAAAAGCACTTATATGGTTTTTTATGAATCGGGAAGGATCAAAAGCGCTTTCCTTCCTTCGCCGGCCACGATCCGGGGGCTGCCTTGCGCCGGAGGCCCGAGTGTTGGTTTCCATGAATCCGGCGAGATCGACTGGGTCTTGTTGGCTTCCACCATAGAGGTTCAGGGTATTCGTTGCTCCGGCGGGTCCACAACGGGTTTTTATCCTTCGGGAAAATTAAAATACGCCATACTCGCGGAAGATCAGGAGATCAACGGTATTTTTTGCGCGCGGGGCGGAAAGGCCGGTTTTTATGAGTCCGGAAGATTGCAATACGCGGTCCTTGCCGGGGATCAGAAGATCCAGGGGATCAGCTGCGCGGCGGGAACCTCCGCGGGATTTTACAGATCCGGTTACCTGCAATATGCCGAACTTGCGGCGGATCAAGAGATCGACGGTATTCTTTGTTCGGGAGGGACCAAAGCCGGTTTTTATGAATCCCGCTATCTCGAATATGCCGTTTTGGCCTCCGATCAGAGCATGCAGGGAGTCGCGATCGCCAAGGGCTCTGTGATCGGTCTGCGCGAATCAGGCGAATTGAAATACATCATCCCGCCGCAAGGTTCGAAGATCAGTTTTGACGGGACGGATGAGCCGTGGGATGCGGAAGAGGCCCTGGAATGATTTTTAAAAGGGCTGCGAAAAATTCAAGGATCCATGATGGGGATGAATAACACGCGGAAAAAACTGACGGTTCTTGCGACGCTCGCTTTGGCAGCCGTTTTCGCGCCTTTGGCGGCGGCCCAGGAAACGGGTGTTTCGACCGCAAGCCAGCCGGTCCCCGCAGCCGGCGAAATAGATTATGGCAATCTTTCGATCAGAGCCGCGATCGACCGCCTTCTGGAGGTCGATCCCCAGATCAAAGCCAAAACGCTTGTCGCCGACCGAGCCCGTTTGGCCGTCAAAGTAAGCAAACTCGACGCGTGGCTTCCCGAACTTCAGTTCGGCGCAAGCGGCGTCAAACCGGTCGATATGTTCACGCGTTTGAAACAATACCACGGCCCCTTTCTGGGACAGCAACTGCTGCTGGATTTTTCTTTTGATGCCAACACGATCTATCGCATCAGAAAAGAAAAAAAAGCGAATCAAGTAGCCCTTGCCGAGATCAAGGAAGTCGTCACCGACCGCGTCAGAGAGCTTATCGTGACCTATTATGACCTTGCCGCCGCGCAAAAAGGTTACCAATCCTGCCTCCGATCGGAAGAAGAGATCAAGGCGCTCTTGGATCAAAGGGAGAAAGACCCCGCGTTTTCGGGGCTGGAACGTTCGGGAGGCGTTAATTATCTCAGTCTCGTTACGGAAAAAAAGATCAGCGCGTTCAACAAAATAAAGAATTACCAACGCAAAATGAAAGTCCTTTTGGGCCTTGAGGACAGGCCGGATCTGGAGATCGCGGTGAACGGATTGCTGGACAATATCGAGCAGGTCAAGAGTCTGATCGAAGAAGCCGGTTTGCGGCAATATGACCATAGGGTGGATGTCCTGATGGAAAAATACGAACAGGCGAAGGTCGCCGAAAAAATAACCTTAAACCCGCTTATTTCCCTGACCCTAACGCCCGCTTTTGGGATTGCGGAAGGCCGGCATGAAGAATTCCAAACAAAACTGACCAACATTTTTCAGGTCAATCTATTCCTGACGGATTTCGGCCAGACCTCCGGGGCGCGGAAAGCGGATCGCCTGAAGACAAATATCGCCCAGCTCGAGGTTTTAAAAGCGGAGAAGGACCTAGAATATTCGGACTTCCGTTACCGGTCCGAACTGGCGCAACTTGATAAAAAGATCCATAGTTACCGGGAGTACATCATCAAGGCCGAAGATGCGTTGAAGGTCCTTAAGGAGCGCGTGACCTTTTCCTTCGACACGCTTCTTGAGATCAGCGACCAGCTCCTGGAGGCGCGCTACGCGCTGAAGCAGATGCTTTCGAATTATCTTGTGACCTTTTCGAAGATGACGGGAAAGGAACTGCCGGCTGAAAAAACAAGTCCTGAATTCCAGGATATGACCCTCGCAAAGTTGCTCGACCACGCCGCGGAAGGTGAAAAACTTACCGAGCAGCAGATCCTGGAAAGAACGATTGAGCTTGAAAAAATGCGCCACTGCGTGGCGAAACTGGGTTATCTGCCCAAACTTTTTGCCGCGGCCCGTATCGAGAACGACAATATCGCAGGCATACCGCAGCAGATCACAAAAAGCATGCTGATGCTTGAAGGTCGCCTTTTAGACAATAAGGTCAGATATTTCAGAAAAGAAACCGAGGCTGCCTTAAAGATCGCGACCTGGCAGCTCCGGGTCTTTGAGAATACCCGCCAGGACGCCATTTTGACAAACTATGTTCAGGCCCTCCGGCTTGAAAGAACCATCGCCGGCCTTTCTGAGATCAAGCGGATCAAGGACGGTGTGATTGAGGCCATGAAGGCGGATATGGCGAGCGGCCGTCCGCGGTATGCTGAAGCCGAGATCCTGCCGCTTATCCTGCAGCAAATGGAACTCGACCGCACGATCGCGGATCTTGAGATCCTGCTTTCGCTGGCCCATTACGCTCTGAAAAAATGGGTCAATATCCCGCTCAACGAAAAGATCACCCTAAAAAAGATCAATACGGCGGATAAAACAAGCGACAGGGATTTTCTAACCGTGATCATTCAGAGAATACTCTCGGATTATGACCCCGAAGCGCCCGTGAAGGCCGTCATGAGCGGCGTTGAAGGCGCCAAGGCGGCGGAGAGCCGCGAATCGGCTTTTGAAGGGATCGCCTGGCGAGTCAAAGGGGAGGTGAGCGGCGCCGATTTTGACGCGTGGACAAAGCCCGATAGTTCCGTAACGCTGAGCTTGATCATGCCTTGGGAAAACCGCGGATGGCGGGTCCCGAAAGCCGCCGCGACCCGTAAACGGCTTGAAGCTCAGCTCAATTATGTTCGCGCCCAAAAAGATCTTGCCGTTGAAAAAAAGATCGCCACCGAACGCGCCGCGACCACGAAAGATGTCCTGGAGATCATGAGGAGGAAGGTCGTTAACGCCGAGAACCGTTTCAAGATCATGCAGAATCTCTTTGAGATCGGCGCGAGGACCCCAAGAGAGCTCGCAAGCGTCCAATTGGAGGTCATTTCCGCGAGATTCGAATGCGACGAAGCTTTTTTTGACGATCTTTACGCGCACGCCAAAGAAATGATGATTTTTGGGATGGTCCCCACGGAAGAAAAAGGGAGTCCGGTGATTCTTTCCAGTCTCCAGGAGGCGATCGATCTCGCGCTTGAAAACAGCAGCGAGCTCAAAGTCTTCGAGGAGAAAGTCAAATTGGAAGAAGAGACGCTCCGGTATTACAAGACTTTTAGTCTTAACGGGATCGCCGCCGGCGATCTTGCTTATTTGCGCTCTAGGGATTCTCATAGCGATCAGCTCACCAAAACGGGCGTCGCAGTGGCTAATGTCAATATCAGCTTTATCAATCGCTTGTTGCTTGAGGAACAACGCAAACGGATCGAATTGGCAAAAATGGATCTTGAACGGGAGCGATTCAGGATCACGATCGATATCGTGGATACCTATGCGGATTACGTCAATGCCATGGCCGAATATGCCGCGATCCACGCGGAAGGGGCCAGAGAAACCGCGATCCTGGAAAGCATGAAGGACCTTTTAAAAAGCGGGGCCATCACACAGGTCGATTATCTTAAGCAGGAGGAGCTCGTGGAGCTCCTGGCGCAAAAAGCGAGGAACGTGAAAAAATTCTGCGAGATCCCGCGGAACCTCTTGGGCGTTCTTGTCGGCGGGTCGGATGTGCATTTTTCGAACATCCATCTTGAGATCTACGACGCGGCCCGGAAACGGATCGTGCCCGCCGAGGACGGCGCGATCAAGGAAAAGCTGCTCGCGGAACTGGTCGAAGCGCAAAAAGCGCTTTTGAGCCCTTTAGGACAGGAACTTTCAAGCCGTCTGAATCTGGAGACCGACATTGGCAAGCTTAATACCAAAAGGATCTCCAAACAGATCAAAACGATCGGCGTGAAAGTGGGGTACAGTTTCCTTTCCGACTATCTCGGGGACAGGGCCAACGGCGAAACGACTTTTTCCCAATTCGATCAGCTGGGCTTGAACCTTCTTTCGGATAAAAGCACGAAAAAAATGTCCGAATTTGTTTCGGTAAACACTTATTTTAAGGTCTATGACGCGACGATAAGCACTCAGGCCAGGATCGGCTCGATCGAAGAAAACATCGCGGCGGTTAACGCGCGCGCGGACCTCGCCCAGATCACACAAAAAGCGGAAGCGTTATTCGACGAATACCAGAGCGCGGTCCGCAATTACCAGAATTGGGTCCGGAACGCCGCCCATGACGAAGAAGAGACGAAACAAAGCCTCGAGCGAGCGAAAGAATCCGGCAAATTAACACTCGCGCGGCAAATGGAGATCAAGCAGAATCTCCTTAATAACCGCATGAAAAGGATCGCGGCCTTTTACAAGGCCATGCGCTTCAGGAACGAGTTGGACCAGTATCTGAGGAGATACACCGGGAAGGGATTTGAAGATTTCGTGAACTTCCAAATGGAATGAATATCGTGAAAAAGAAGATCATTATCGGGGCGATCTTGCTGGCATGGACCGGCGCAGGGGCGGCGTTTGCCCAAGAGACCAACCCTCTGGATCAAAGCACCCAGGAGGAGGCGCCTGTTACGGCCGGAGAGCTTGTTTCCTTCGCCCTCGAATGGGCGGACCCGGATACCGGTCTTGCTCCAACCCTGATCGCGAAGACCGGCACCAAGAATCCTCTTCATGACTACTCTTATACCTATCCGAACGCGGTCCTTGCCCAGGCGCTCTTCCTTGCGGGAGGCCCCGAAGCATCGAAGCAGCTGGCGGAAACTTTCAGGGTCAAACAGGAGACAAGAGATCTTCCGAATTCCTTCAATTACCGGACAGGGCTTTGCGATGACCCTGTGATCTCGGCCGGCCCTAACGCTTATTGGGGCATCAGTTTTTTAAGGCACTATCAGGCCACCGGCGATCAAAAATGGCTCGAAGCGGCAAAACAAAGAGCCGAATTTCTGCTCGGACTTCAGGATGCGGACGGTGGTATCCGGAAAAATCCTTTTAAACGTGCGTCCGAATACCGGGCAAAATCAGTGGAAGAAAATCTATCCGTCTACGCTTTCCTCCGGTTTCTTTCCAGCGTGACGGAAAAAGAGCGCTACCTGATCGCTCGCGACGCGATCCTGAAATGGCTCGCGACAAGCGGCGTGTATGACAAAAAAACTGGAAAATTCTCCGTCGGAACTTATGAGAACAAAGTCACTCCCATTTATAGTACGGACGCCAACGCTTTTGCCGTTGCGATCCTAGGCCCCAAGATCCTGAACGCTACAGCGGGGCCGTATATTTTTGGCGGCGCCGATACGGCGCAAAGGATCCTGGAAGGCCTTGAGGCGGCGCGGGTTACCGTTGATTACAAACATCCAAACGGTGTTATCGTCAAGGGTGTAACCGGTTTCGATTTTACCGACAGCGCGGGACGTCCCGGAAGGGGGCCGACTGTTTCGCCGGAATTCACCGCGCAGGCCGCTCTTGCCTATCTTGTCATGGCTCATGACGCGAAGGCGCAAGGAAATGAGGAAGAAGCGAAAAAATTCATAGAGGCGGTCAAGCTTTTAACGGATCAATTCGGGAGGATGGCCGCCCGCACCGGAAGATCCGCCTCTTTGCCTTATTCCACGGAAAAAGGGATCCGGCGGTTCGCCTTTGACAACTGGTTGACCGCTCAAGCGGAGGCCGATACTTCCGCTGTCTGGTGCGCTTTTCCGCTTACGGGTTTTAATCCTTTTGCGGAGAATGGGTTCGAACTTCGAGATTCCCTCAAAGATCTCGCGCCATGGATGAACGAAACGGGAGAAATCATTGTCGAGACCCGGGCGCGCGTTGCAGCGGCTCCCGAAAAGAAGATCCCTCCGACAGAGCTCATGGCCGACCAGGAGGCCAAACGCGAAGAACTTCTTAAGCCTCCCGTTGTCTATTACAAAGCCATCTATGAAAAGGCGAAAAAAGATTTCAATCTTGCCCGGAAAAGGGCCATAGCGTTCTTGATGACCAGCTACAATTGCTGGATCGATAGCACCGCAAAAGAAAAAAACGGCGGCTATGAAGCGATCGGCATCGATCAGGACAATCAAGTCACGAGAAAAATGCTTTCCGAACTTCCCGAGGCGATCGCGGACGCCTTGAGGCAGGAATACATCTATTACGACGAACCCACCGCTACCAGCTGGCGTTTGATCTCTCCTTATGACCTGAATATCGATTACAGCCGGGGAGCTTATTATGCTTTTGAAATAGACGGCAATTACAAGATCGTCAAACAATTTGTTTCGGAAGCCGATGTCCCCGAAGCGAACCAAGCCGACCTCAAAAGCCCTGAAACGCAATACCAGTCGAACAAGGGTCTCCCGGAAGGCCATCTGATCGCGCGCTACCTTCCGGCTGTCGAAGTGGACGAATATATGAACATCCTCAAGGTTTATGAGCGCGTCGACCAGCTTCCGGCCATGATATCAAAAACACCCATCAGCAAAGAAGCTTACGAGCAATACCGGGAAGCCCGAGGCGAAGAAAGAAAAAAGCTGCTTGCCGCCGGGATCGTTCCGGACCCTAGAGGCGTTTGGGCCCAGCAGGAAAGAGGGATCTATTATGCCAGGATACTCGGGCTGGATGAGACCAAGCGGTTGCGCATTTCGAGTCTTTCTGTCGAGACCGGCAATGAGATCATCTCTGGGACAAGATTCAGCGTGGGGGAATGGAACCGGAACGAGATGGCCAAACTGAACGCCGTCAAATATGAAAAAGGCCTGATCGACGGCATGGTCATCAAGCCGCGCAGGGCCATTCTCGGAGAAAAACTTTCGATCGCGGAGCCGGTGGCGGTGCATCTCGGAAAAGAGGTCATTGCAGCCGAAATGGCAGAAATGAAGGTCCGACTGACCGATCTTCTAAAAAAGATCAGGGCGGAAAAAGATTCGCAGGTGCGCCTGGAGCTGCTCGCGGAATACGACATGCTCGCTTCGAGTCAGGCATGGTATGACAGCGACGGTTTCGTTCATTTGATCTATAACGGCGTCAAAGCTGCTGAGAAAAGGGTCCGGGACCTTGAAGAGGCGAAGAAGAGAGCCGAAGCGACGCAAAAAAGGCGCGAATCCATTTTAGGCACCGATGAAGAAGGCCGTGACTTGCGGGACCTTTACGGCCGGGTGTGGCTTAAGGTCATCAATGAGGCCACGAAGCGGCTCCTTTCCGTGGAGGTTTATGATCTTGGGGGCAATCTCGAAACGATCTTTTCGGGCGACATCAAGATCGACCCCCTCACCCGCGCCGTTACTTCCGATGTCAGGACCGACATCGAAATGGATAAAGAGACTTATCAGATGCTTGGCAGCCATACTTACCGAACCGACGAGAATGGCGACTGGGTGCAGGATATCGCCGAGAGGATCTACCGGGGCTATACGCCGGACAAAAAACATTTCATTATGGAGATGCGTATTTTCCAGAAGGATGATGCCGGCAATATCCTTTATAAGGATGGAAAACCCCAATTTTCCACTAAGATCGAATACTACACCCCGGAAGGGGATATCGCCGCCGAAGTCGTCAAAAATATCATCACCACAATCCGGTATGTGTATACCGAAGGCGGGAACATCGAGACTATCAAAGAAATATTCATCGACCCCGCGTATCAAACGATCGAAAACAAGATGCTTAATCTCGAAGACCTTGTGAAGGGCGCGGTGTGGACGCGCCGTTTCCGTTCTTCCTCGAACATTGTGACCTTTAAAGAAGCGCTCGTCCAATCCCTCACAGGTCTTCCGGATAGAGAAAAAGACAAAGGCGTCGAGGCCGTTCTCAACCGGCTCGGCGCGGAAAAAACGGGCAGGATCAGCGGCGATTTTCTCTTGGAAGAAAATAGCGTGACCTGCAATCTGCGCGGAGATCCGGAAGCCCCCGACGAAGCTCCTTACACAGTATTTTATGAGCCCGGGGATAATCTTGGAAGGCAGCGGATGGTCTTGCGCGAAGGGGCGATCGAGGTGCCGGTCGATTGGGTTCAGGACAAAGAAGTTCCGGCTAAGACCCTTTCCTTCAATACACAAGGGGAGTTGGATTCGGTCGCCGAGATCGATAAGCCGCTTCGCGCTGATTCGATCTTTCCCCCCGAGGACATGAAGAAATTCAAGGCGCTTAAGATCGAACCGGACACGCTGCTGCCGCTTTCGAAGAGAAGGGTCTACCGTATTATCACGGATGAAAAAGACGGAATGCCGCATTTATCGAATACGGTGGCCATCACGACAGTGAGCTACATGATGCCGGACGATGTCCTGGGCCGTGAACTTGCCAAGGTCAAGTATGTGATGTTGGGTGATGAGACCACGCTCCATGAAGACAGCGTTCTCAAGGTCGAAAAAAACCTCCTGGGCCAGGAGACCCTGGTGGAGTACTGGAAAGACGAGCGCGGAGAAGAAAACCGTCGCGCCATCGCGAAGAAAAAAGAGACCGTCGTCTACGAATGGTACAAGGAGGGAATGACCCAAGAACAGATCAGGGAAGATATGGAAGAGATCCTGAAGCCCGTTCCCCTCAAAGCGAAGGAAAAGGAAGGCGCGTTGAAGGATCTTGAGGTCGCTCCCTTCGGGATCCTGCCCGGCTATCATACGATCAAAAAAGACGGATCCGTGGGGGAGATCAAATATTTTTCCGGAATGGTGGAGTATCCCCGGAGTGTTTTTGGTTATAAAGGCATCAAAGTCCCCTATGAAAAAGAAGTAAAACCCTTCAGTTTGCCCGACGGCCCGCCCATCAAGGGCGTCAAATACGGCGTCCTCAATTCCGATTACGCTTATTATGACGTTCATTCTTTGAACGGTCAGCTGATCATTCTGGAGCGCAGTTTTATCATCCTGCGCCTCATGAATATGTTCCCCATCGAAGGCGAAAGGCAGATCGAATATTATGACCCGCTCGTGGCCTATTCCTATCTTAAACCGATCAAGATCGAGAAATATTTTGCGCCGGGCAAGCAGCCCAAAGGCGAAAATCCCGGCATTCTCATCATCGCCGTTTTCTTAGGTGACGCCACGATCTATCAAAAAAATGGCTGGCAGATGCAAAGCTTCCTCGAGAGAGGCCCCTTTGACCTGAATCACTGGAGAAGGTCTGATTACTTTTTCGACGCGAACGGGAGCTACAAGCATAAAAAAGAGCACATGGAAGACCACGTCAAATATTTCATGCATAAAACGGAATGGCACAAGCCGTTTGCGTTCCTGCTCATCCTCATCGGCATCGGATTCCTGATCAGTTCCGCATGCCATCAAAGACTTGTGACGGCGAGAACCAAAAGACTTCTAATGGCCCAGACAAAAGCGTGCTCGCCTTACCGCGGCCGCGAAGAACAAAAAACCTACCAGCCCCTGCTGGAAGCTTGTTTTAAGTCGTTAGGCGCTGACCCTCAAAATTATACGGCTGCTACGAGGAATATATTGTCCCGCATCGCAAGCAGGAGCGAGGGGCAAAGCGTCGCGCTGCAGGATCTTTACCCCGAAGAGGCGCTTGAATTTGAAAAATGGTCCGGGCGGTTCGGCCGCGGCTTTCATCTCAAGGATTTTAAAGACCCGCTTACGCTTATCGCACTTTTTAGGATTATTTTTGACGAGTCGACGGAATTCAAAGGCTCGGTTCCCGCATTCCGGTACTTTTTATTTGATAAAGCGCTGGAAATGCTCGGCGCGGAGGAAAAAGACCGGATCCTCAGAGAAGTCCAGGCGGATATAAGCGTCTTCCTCGATGCTCTCCGGAGCGGCTACAGGCATCCCTCCGTGCCCGCCCTTACAAAAGATCAGTTCTTCATCTACGACGACATGAAAGATCTCTTTGAAGGCAAAAGGCCGGGCTTCATCGCGCAATTCCGGGCTCTCAAGGGCCAGACGAAAGAACAAAAATTGAAATATCTTGCAACGCAGGCCGGGAAAAAACCCACGGCAAAGACGGAAGATTATCGGAGTTATGTCTGGCTAAAGACTTTCGGTGACAAGCCGGGAGGGAGCCACTTCATCGCCAATACCTGGCGCTTCTGGGTCTTCCTGATCCCCACGTTCGGCTCTGTCGCGGGAGGAGGGGCCGCCATGGCCTTAGGCGGCATTCCTTTCAAGGCGCAGGCTGATTTTATCGCGTCTCATCTCGGCGAGGTGCTCGCGCCCCTTATCAAGATCTCCCTGCCGACCTTAAGCGCTATCGTGACAGCTAACGGGCTTGTCATTTTGGGCATCGCGTTCTCTCTTCTGGCCCTGAGGTTTACGCTCGGGAGTTTCCTGACGGCCGGAACTCAGCTGCGTTCTAAAGCCATCGCTTCTTTCTGGGTGATATTCCTTACGGCTTGTTATCTTTGGGGGCTTTTCAGCCTTTTTATCGTTTACTGGACGGTAAAGATCATTTTCCTGGTGACTTTTCTAAGCCCGGGTTGGAAATTTTTTATCAACGCCGGCGCGATCGCGTTGACGACCACCTTCATCGTTGCGAGCTTTTTCTCCCTCTTTTACGTGTTGATCGCCGTTTTCGGCTATTTTGAGGGAAAGCTCAACGGTGTCGGGCAGGTCATTTACTGGTCCGATGTCAGGAAACGCTTCCGTGAATCTCAAAAAAGGTTCTCCAGCATTTTTGCTTTCGCGAAAGGATCGGTCCGCCAGAAAGAGGAGCAAAATGAGGCCGCCTGGAAGATGTTCTGGAATGAAATGATCCAGGACCTCCACGATCTCTGGAAACTCGACGCCCAGGAGCGGGCGGCGCTTTTATATTCCGAAAAAAATCCTGAACCTAACCTTGATCGTCCGCCCCGGAACGAAGAGGCCCAGGAGCGGATCAAGTTCTATGTGAATAGCTGGTTGATGGAAATGCCCAAGGCCGAGAACTGGAGCGAGATACCGACTTTTACCGCGATGATCACGGCGTTCAATGAAGCAGTTAGTTCTTCTTTTGAGGAGTTGAACGGATCCGATCTCGGAGCGACCACGACCAAGCTGAATTATTTGATCGGCCAGTACCATCTCGAATGGAATGAATTTGTGGGGCGCTTGACGGAGGAGGATCTCGGCAAATTCATCACCAAGGACCATCTCAGATCGGTTTCCGGCCTGAGGAAAATGCCGGATGGACTTCCGGAAGGGCTCAAAGCCAAGATCACGAAATGGGCCAATAGCATGGTGCAGTGCGTTGAAAAATCATGCATCGAGGCATGCAAGATCCGCGATGCCTTCATGATGTACGCCCGGCTCTTTCACCCCGAGGCGTCCGAAGCAGAGATCGTTGCCATGACTGACGACAAACTCCAGATCATGCTCAACTACGAAGGGTATTACAAATCTTTCACGAAGGATTCCGACAAGGCCGCGATCGGGCACCTGATGAAGGAATACCCGCAGCTGGAGGTTTATTGGGACGCCGGCCCCGAAGGGGACGGGGGCTTGCACCGCTATGATCCCGCAAGCGGCAAGATCGAGCTGATCGAGGTTGCGCCGAGGGCTGCCGCGATCCGCTCCGGGAAACCTTCCGGTCTTAACCAGGCGATCTCCTATGCCCGCGGCCGCACCATCCTTTTCTTTGACGCGAACTGCTCGGTCCGGATCGAGGACGCGGCAAAGATCCCCATCGCGCTCGCGGAATTCCGGGACGACCCCCGACTTGCGCAGCTCCTTTTTTCCGAGTTCATCTACAATAAAAATTACTCCCGCATCGCCCAAGCGATCGGGTTTAACGAAGAAACGTTCACGTCCGTGACCCAGAGGACGCTGAATATCTTCGAATCCTGCGGCTTTTACGGGCATAGCGCGATTATCAAGACTGATGCCATCAGTTCTTCCGGGGGGCTGCCTCAGGACTATGTCTCCGAAGACATCCTGCTTGCCATTTCCCTTTGGAAGAAAAACTACAGAACCAATCACAAGGAATATCTGATGCTGGGGAAGGGGAGGGAAACGTCCTATTTTTCCAGCTTGGTCCCGTTCACCAAATGGGCCATGGGGGCGTCCGACGCCGCATTAGGCCGCGCCATGCCGGAGATCTTGAAATCGACGCAGATCCATATCGCCCAGAAGTTCATGCTGATGTTCAGTTTCGCCTTTTTCTTCCAGTCCCCTTTGATGTTCCTCATCAATTTTCTTTATCTCTGGCTCATGCTTTGCTGGGGGATCAACGGATTTATGGCGGTGCCTTACCCTGTTCTGTTCGGGATCCTGGGGCTTTTCTTCAACCAGGCCATCACGGCGACGGGTGTTTCCTATATCCTTGAACGCGAAGGTTTCTTGAAATTCCCGTGGACATTCCTGAAACTGATCGCCAAGAACCACTTTTTTTTCGCTTCCGCGATCCCCGCGTATTCATTCGGATTTATCGCGGGGCTCAAAGGAAGGGCCGTTTTCATCATCAGTTCCAAGGGATGGAACCTGGGCCATCTCCCGCTCAAAACTATTTGGGGAGAAAAAACAGCGGTGTTGACAGCAACCCTTCTGGCCGTGGTGCTTGGCACGCCTCTCCTCTATATTGTCGTCGCCGCAAAATGGGTGCCCCTTTGGATGAGCCCCATGATCCCGTTCTTTCCCTTCTCGGTGCTTTTTGCGATGTCGGTCGTGGGCGCCCTCGGCGCCGATCTCGGGATCAAATCCTTGGCGGATTGGCGCGACGAGATCATTCCGCATGGCGATATCTCAAAGATGTCCGTCATCAAGATCCAGATCATTTACGCTGTCTCCCTTATGGTCTTTACGGCCATCAGTTTCGTCATGTGGGGGATCATTTTTTCCTCGCTCGCTGTCAAAGCCCTTTTCCTTTTCTCGATCCTTTATATCAGCACGACGCTTTCCTTCGTGATCATGCCGCTCTTTGCCCATGCGCAAGCCGTTGCTATTTTCAAAGGGATCACTCTTTCAAAGTTGTGGAATTATGTCATTGTCCCGCTTTTCGCGGTCGCGATCGTCTTCTGTATGAGCTCTATTTCATCAGGCGCGATTGAAAGCAGCGCCGAAACGATCGTCTACACGGCCATGATCGTCGCGGTCTTTATGGGGTGGTGGCTGCTCCAGTGGAAATTAAGCGGTTTTACGGCGCTCGACCGGTGGTTGGGGAACCATTTCCCGGATTATAAAAAGCGTCCCATGTTCTTTAAATCCGATGTCATGGACAGGATCTATTTCGGGCATCAGGAGTTTTTGCAGGGCACGGAATCCGTACCGTCAAAAAGTCTTCAAAAATTCTGGAGACCTTTGTTCTTGATCACTCTCGCGATCGTCCTGACCGCTTATTTTCTTTGGGAGATGGGTCTGGCTTTTTATTCTCCCTGGTTCTGGCTCGCGATCGGCATCGAAGCGTTCATTTGCCTGATCCTTAACATTAAAAGCACGCAGGGCGAAAGAGTCTTTTTAAGGAAAATGTTGCGGAGTATTTCCGGGGCTGATCTGAAACGGTTTCATGAAAATGCCCGGGTCCTTGACGAAGTTTGGGTGAAGTTGGACCAAGATTATAAAAAAGAGCTGGTCAAGATCTATGACGACGATGTGAGGGCCAAAAAGGCCTTGGCGGGTTACATGACACGCTGCGTTAGGGTCCTGATACCTTTTATCGAACCGGTCTAAATCCTTTCTTGGCGTCCTTTTCCGCTTGAAATTTAAGGTCTTACGGTTAGTATGATGCTTAGTTCTTATCCGGTTCATCGTTAAAAACCAAGAAAAAGGCGGTTCATGCCTAAGTCAAAGAAATTTTATCAAGCCCTTTCTTCTTTGTTCGCGTCTTTTCTTTTGATCTTCTCTTCCGGTTGCGCGATCGGGCCCAGCTACCATACTCCCGAGATGGAAGTTCCCGAATTTTTCAGAGAGTTTGAAACCACCACGCTTCCGGATTGCATGGCAGACGTACCGTGGTGGCAGGTCTTTGAGGATCCGGCGTTGCAGGACTTGATCCGTGAGGCCCTTCGCAACAACTACGATCTTAAAACCGCGGCGGCGCGGGTGGATGAAGCCCGCGCATTTATCGGCGTGGAGCGGGCGGAGCTTTTCCCGCACACTGATCTTATGGCGTCGGCGCGCCGCGACCGGAATTCCCAGGTGCTTTATCCTTGGCTTGAGCGGATGACTTCGACTTACGCCGGCGGTTTCAACACCTCATGGGAGGTCGATCTGTGGGGCCGTCTCCGCCAAAAGGTCACTTCGGCGAAAATGCAAGCCCTTGCGATGGAGGAATATCGGCGCGGCATTATCATTACTCTGGTTGCGGATGCGGCGCAGTATTATTTTGAATTGCGCGCCCTGGATCTTGAGCTCGAGATCGCCCAGGAAACGCTTAAAACCCGCAGAGGGACCTACGAACTTTTCCTCCAGCGCCAACGCGGCGGCACCGCCTCCAATCTTGATGTCGCGCAGGCGGAAGGGGACATGTATGAAACGGAGGCGACGATCCCGGACCTCATGCGGACGATCGCGATCCAAGAAAACAAGATATGCCTTCTTTTGGGTCACGATCCCGGGCCTATCAAGCGAGGCATGGCGATCGCTGACCAGAAGAATCTTCCGACGGTTCCCGCCGCTGGCCTGCCTTCCGCACTCCTCAAACGCCGGCCTGACGTGATCCAGGCGGAATACAGCATAAAATCCGCCAACGCTCTTGTCGGTGCCGCGATCGGGGAATTTTTCCCAACGCTCAATCTCACGAATTTTATCGGCGGGGAGGGGCGCCATCCTTCCGATATCTGGGGCGATAAATCGTATGTCTGGAATATCGGCGGCGAGACGGATCTGCCTTTGTTTAAAGGCGGCAAAAATGTTTACAGTTACAAGGTCGTTAAGGCCCAGTGGAAGCAGGCCGTGGAGCAGTACAAGGAAACGGTGGTTTCGGCCTTTACCGATGTCGCGAACGCCCTAACGGATATTCAGCGGTACGCTGAAGTGCGCGCCGCGCAGGAAAAACAGGTCAAGGCGGATCGCGAGGCCGCTAAGCTCGCCAAGATCCGTTATGAAGGCGGTTTTTCAAGCTACCTGGAAGTCCTCGACGCCGAGCGGCGTCGTTTTAAATCCGAGACATCGCTTGCCGAAACCATCGGAAATCAATACGTCGCCCTTGCCAGTCTTTACCGGGCTCTCGGCGGCGGCTGGCAAATAGAAGAAAAAACGGCTTAACGTCTTTCATATTTTTTCATTCGCCAAACCCGCACGAGGGTCCATGAAAGGCAGAGCTTTTTTCTATAGTTTTAAAACGCGCGTCACGCTGGTCTTGATCCTCGCGATGGTGTTCGTGACGGTCCTCAATAATTTTTTCGTTTACCATTCCAGCATCACTTCTCAATTTGAACGCCTTCGCAACTCCCTTATGATCATCGCCGCGACCGCGTCTTTAGCGGTCGATGCGGACGCGCTCCAAAAGATCCCGCTTACCTGGGACGGCGTTCGGAGTCCCGCGTACCGGGAAATATCGGGAAAACTTTCCAAAGTCCTTGAATTGAACGCGCCCATCCAATACATCTATGTTCTCGCGAAAACAAAGATCCCCGGAAAACTTCGCTTCTTGGTGGATGTCGACCCTGTAAATCGCGAGATCCGAAGACGGAGCTCGGCCCGGCCGGGCGATCTTTACGACGCAAGCCGTTTTCCGGAAATGCTCGCGGGTTTTTCAGCTCCGTCTGCGGATCGCGAACTTCAAACGGATCCGTGGGGAACGACTCTTTCCGGCTATGCCCCCATCACGGATAAAAGCGGGGAAGCGGTCGCGATCCTCGGAGTCGATATTCTTGCCGATGACATCTATAAGATGCAGCACGGGATCAAACGACGCGTGGCGGTCGCCCTTTTTTCGGGCATTTTGTTCTGTTGCGCGCTCGGGATCCTGATCGCGGGAAGCGTTTCGGGCCCCGTGCAAAAACTTGTCGAGGGAACGCGGCAATTGGCGCGCAACAATCTTGATTACCGGGTCCGTATCCGTTCCCATGACGAGATTCAGGAGCTTGCGGATTCTTTCAATCAGATGGCCGAGAACCTGAAAGAATCTCACGAGCGCCTCCGAAATTATTTTTTCAAAGTGACGCAGTCGCTGGTTCGCGCGCTTGAAGCCAAGGATCCTTACACGCAGGGCCATTCCGAGCGCGTCGCGAATCTGGCGCGTAAAACGGCTCTGGAACTTGGGATCCCGCCGGAAAAAGCCGAGATGATCTGGTGCGTCGCGGAATTGCACGATATCGGCAAACTTGTGATCCACGAGAATATCCTGAATAAAAAAGAAAAACTGGAACCCAGCGAATGGGAAGTACTCCGGGAACATCCGGTGACGGGAGAAAAGATCCTGAAATCGGTCCTGGATGAAGAATTGCTGCGGGTAATCCGCTCCCATCATGAGCGTTTGGACGGCACGGGCTATCCGGACGGTCTTAAGGGCGATGAGATCGATCTTCCGTCCCAGATCGTTTCCATCTCGGACAGTTTTGACGCCATGACCTCAAACCGTTCCTATCGGAAGCCCATGACGCTTGGGGAGGCGGTCGAAGAGCTGAAGCGCGCCCGCGGCATTAAATTCCGGTCCGAGGTCGTGGATGCCTTTCTTAAAGTGATCCTGCGGCCCGCCTGACGTGAACTCTTTTTTCCTAAGAATAAGACAAAGCGTCCTTTACGGAAGCCTGCTCGAAAGTCGCGCGCTTCAAAAGCCGCTATTGGGTCAAGGCCGATCGCCTCAATAGCGTCAAAAGGAGATCCTATGGAACGGACGGAAATCGCAAAAAAATTATTCGCTCAAGCTCAGAGAATGACCCTCGCCATGGCGGTGTCGGTATTGTTGTACGGGGCGATCGCTTATTATCTGATCCAGATCGGGAAAGTGGGGCCGGCGGTTCTGGACGCGCAAATCTATCCGCTTGTCAAATATGGCGCTCTGGGGATCTCGATCATGGGTATTTTAAGTATGGGTTTCTTGGCCGGGCGGATGTGCGGCGCGCCGCAGGGGGTAGAAGCGGAAGGGAATCGCGCGCCGCAAAAGCTTTTCTTGAGAACGATCCTTATGAGCGTCGGCGCCGAACTCCCCGTGCTCTTGGGCATGATCCTTGTTTTCTTAGGCCATCAGATCTACGACTATGTCCCGTTCGCCGCTATTTCTCTCGCGGGATTTGCGTTCGCTTTTCCCAAGAAGCAACATTGGTCCAGCCAGCTCGGCATCGATCTTTGATCCTCCCTCCACCCCGTCGAGACCGGGTCTCTGCAAGGATTCCGATCGTCAGGAGGAAATGAGGCCTTCGAAGAGTTCTTCGGGGGTAAACCGGCGGATATCCAGGACGGCCTGGAAGACCGGCATGTACTCCTGGAGTTGCGCTCCGGCCTCCGCGACTTTGGCGAGGTCGATGCGGTGTTCATTCCGGTAGCTTTCAAGGAAGATATTGCGCACCTGTTGACGGACGCTGTCTGAAAGCCGTACAGCGAGAAAACAAAGGAAAAAACCGATATCCCACACTCTTTTGTCCTGCCGCCCGCAAAATTCCAAGTCCGTAAAATAGACTTTTTGCTCCACCGGCACCCAGATGCAATTGACCGGTTGGGTGTCGATCAGGGAGAAGCCGGCGCGGTGGATCCTGGCCAGGCCGATCGCGGCCTGCCGGATCACGGCCTCATCGCCGGGCCCCAACGCCTGATTTTCGCCGATCCTCTCCAGGATCGAATCGACGCTTTCACCCTCGATATAATCCGTGACCATGACTTTTTCAACGGCGTCATAAGCCACGAGTCTCGGGACCGGGATCCCGAGTTCCGTCAGCTGGACGCGGCTGACCATATCGACCGTGAACCGCTCGTGGGTTTTGCCACCGTAAATGGCCGGAAAAGGGCTGACGAGATTCAGGTGTTTGGCCCAGAAACTGCCGGCTACCAGAAAGATTTTGACAAAATAGCGGGTCTTTTCGCCCGATGATTTCTGGCAATGCCAGATCTGATTGGAATTGCTGAGGCCGCCCGAGACGGATTCTACCGTGAGGGTTTCGGGGTCGACGCCGTCAAAGGCGAGCGCGTGGCGCCTTAAAAATTCCCGGCAGGTTTTGATCTTGCGCCAATGCCTTACCTTAAAGAAACTCACCACGATCGAGGTGGCCATCCAGGGGAAAAAGATCACGATACCGGCCAGGATCCTCAAGGCGACGCGCGGGCGTACTTTACGCACGGATTCCAAGAATTTTGTCCGGAAAATGGCGAATCTTCGTCTTAACTTCTCATGTCGTTCCGCGGTCATTTTTCCTCAAATAAAGTTCTTGGCGCAATCTTGCCTGAAAACGTTCCGGGAGGATTATATACGCCTCTTTTTTCTTTACAACCGCGAACTCGGGCGCGTCAAAAATAAAATTTGACAAACCCTTCCGGATAAGGCATAGTCCTACTGAAGTCAACAGAAGGTAGAACATGTTTGTACCGCAAGGTCGTATGTTTGCCTTGCGGTTTTTTGTTTTTACCTCTGTGTCAAATTCCCCCAACCTGCCGGCAGGCAGGCGAAAGGGGACAACAAAGCGGGCTAGTTCCAACTGTTCCAGGTTGATGTTTGTACCGTAGTGAAGGTTGGTCGAGTCATGCGTTTTTACAATTTTACCGAAAGGAGCAACATCAACCATGGTAAAAGGTAAAGTGAAGTGGTTCAACAACTCAAAGGGCTATGGATTCATTTCCCGTGAAGGCGGCGCCGATGTCTTCGTGCATCACACCGCGATCCAGGGAGAGGGATACAAGTCTTTGGAAGAAGGCCAGACGGTCGAGTTTGAAGTGACCAAAGGCCCCAAGGGCGAACAAGCCTCCAACGTTGTGAAGCTTTAAGAACCACAACTGGAACTGGAAAATCCCGGGGATTTCGGTCCCCGGGATTTTTTTATGCCCTCGATCCTCAGGGCGGTCGTGAGTGAAGCTTTCTTCAAAGCAGTTCCATGGATCATCTTGATTTTTTTTCGAATAGGCCGATAATCCTGATAAGCGTTTTTGTCTCAATGGAGTAAAAAGCGTCAGGAGCCATCATGCGAAATCGGCTTTGGAGGAAGGGGATTTGGTTTATACTTCCGGCCCTTTTCTTTTTCTGTCCTCTCTCCGCCTTCGCCGATGACCCGGGCGCGGTCGCCGGAGCCTCCGATGCTTTGGCCACCGAAGGAAAAACAGGGGAAGCCCTTGCCCCTTTGAATCGTTCCCTCGGGCAGTCTCCCTCCGATCCGGTCCTGCTTGCGGCAAAAGCCAATGTGCTCCTCCGGACCCGCGCCTACGAAGAAACTACGAACATCTGCCGTCAGATCATCGCGAAAGACCCCAACTATGATTGGCCGGTCAAGATCCTTGTAAGGTCCCTTCTTGACCAAAAACGCTACCAGGAAGCCCTTAAAGAACTGGCCCAGGCCGAATCTTTCCTTAAGGAAGACTATACCCTGGCCATTCTGGAAGGTGAGGCCTTGCAGGGTTTGCGGAAATACCAGGAAGCCGCCGAGGCCTTTGATCGCGCAGCTTTAATGAAGCCGGACGATGTCGGTCTTTACGAGATCAAGGCCTGGAACCTTCGGCTCATGGGCAAGATCCATGATTCGGAGAAAGAGCTCCAAAAAGCCCTCGCGCTCCAACCCTACAACCAACGCCTTCTTGTCGTCATGGCCAATCATTACCGCGAACGGCGTTATTACCGGAAAAGTCTGGATTATCTCAGGGAGGCCATCAAGGCTTGCGGGCAGAGCTCTTGTCCCGAGATCGATCAGGTTTTTAGTAAAGATTTCTTCTATGGAACGGGCATTTCCGGCTTGCAACTGTTTGGCGGCGGCGGGTTTGGCGTTTCTTCCGCAATAAGGGACGAATACACGGGTGAATTCAGCAATGTCGAGAACATTCTCCGGGGCCTTCGAAGTCAGAATGCGAACGCCGCGGAAGAAGATACCCTGGCGGTTCCAAGGATGACGCCCCAAAACATCTTTCAGAGCGTCACCCATATCCGGTTGCCCAAATTCCCGTTGATCCATTTTTATTCCAATTACAATCAACGCTTCAATAAAAAGGACACTTCGATTGAGCACCTCAATCACGAATACCGTTTAGAGCTCGAAGAAACACTGCGCATCCCCCGCATCGGGGATGTGACTTTTTTTCCTTATTACAAGTATCTTTATACGCGCGGCGCAAATTTTGAAGTGCAGGAACTTCTTGGAAGCGATTTTAAGATCAACGTCCATTCTTTCGGTTTGCGGAACCTTTTTGTCCCTGTGTTCGGAAAATATCTGATCGAAACGGAATATTCCTTCGGCCTCGGTTACTACTGTGCGGCGTCAGCGAGCATTGGACACGGAGGGGTTAAAAGTAGTTTGCAGTTTTGATTGATGGTTTGGGTGGCAAGAGGGCTAGAATACCTGGCCCAAGAAAGGAAATGATCATGGACACAGCCAC
>JAKLIQ010000008.1 GCA_022709525.1 Candidatus Omnitrophota bacterium | reverse complement strand
CAATGTCCCGGGTTTTGACGCCAACCAGATCAAATCGATCGTCCTCGTCGTCGATGACCCCGCGGTCACCACCGGGGACCTTGAACTGACCACCGTGGGCTTAGGCTACGTGCCTGTCATTAGTGGGGATCCGTATAATCAGACACTTCTTTCAACCTTGCCGAACAATCCTGTGGTTAGCTCCAATCACGGAACGACCGCAGGCGGTAATGATAACGCAACGATTACGCACAATCAGACAAGCACCACAACTTATAGCGTTGCTTCTAACGTGCCTGACATCGGTGATTTCACTTTCTCGACGATTGGCTGGGGCTATTTTGACGCGACCGAGGCATTTCAAGGAACCGCGGCAGATCTTGGCAACTCCGTGACGCTCGCGTTAAACGGTACGGTAGGCCGCACGCTTAAAGTGGAATTTGTCAGTTCATCCGATCCCGATGTGAAGCGCCTGTTTTATGTGGTGCTTGCTGACGGACAGCAGAATTTTACGTTCGATCTAACCGGATTCGGAACGGTAGCCCTGATCAATTTTGTTTCCGACCAGACAGGGGTCACGGACTACACTGTTGAAACAAAGGGCTTGAAGTATATTCCGAGCGTTACCTTCAATCCCGGATTAACAGCCGCGGATATTTCTCATCTTCCGGGCCTTTTGGGTCTGGTTGCCTTTAGCAGCACGACTCCTGCGGCAACCGCATTGATCTCGCAGAGTTCCGCGACCCAATTCAACATTGTCTATAACGTTACCAATGATGATAGCTATTGCGGCAGCATCACCACTTACGACAATTTTGGAACGAATCCGGCAAGAGAATATTACGATCTCAGCGCGCTTACGAACCTTACTCTCGGACTGCGTCTGGCGGCCGGAACCGGCACGATCCTTTTGGAATTGGAAGATTC
This sequence comes from Candidatus Omnitrophota bacterium, assembly GCA_022709525.1. Taxonomy (GTDB): domain Bacteria; phylum Omnitrophota; class Omnitrophia; order Omnitrophales; family Aquincolibacteriaceae; genus Aquincolibacterium. Next base: position 84,468 of record JAKLIQ010000008.1, on the reverse strand, counting down.
CAGCGGAGTGAAACGAAGCGTTTATTTAACAAACTTGGATGGAACAGAGAGATTCTATCAAGTCGCATTGAGTCTTTTTGCCGGGGTTAACCTGACCCGCATTTCGAATATCAATCTCGTGATTGTGAACGGAAATGTGACCCAACCCGATTCAACGCTTGAGGTTCGCTTCGGGGATCAGGTATATGTTCCGAGCATTGCGCCCGATCCGACGAAAGACGCTGACGATATCACTCACTTCGGAGGATTGGTTAATCTGGTTTCCTATGGCAGCCAGGTTCCGGATCCGACCGCTACGGTGACCGTCTCGCCGCTTTCTGCGACACGGTTCAATATCAATTACAATGTCACCAATAGCGGTAGCTACGGCGGTAGCATCAGCACGTTTGATGATTTTTCAACCACGCCTGTAGAATATCAGGACCTTAGCGCTCTGACCGAGATTGTGCTTGGTTTGCGGGTTCAATCCGGGAATGCGAATATCGAGTTCATTGTTGAGGACGCAGACGGGAACCAGGCGAAAGTTATTTTAACCGGGGTGACCACGACCGAGAATTTTTATACGGTCAACACGGCGGCTTTGACCAGTATTAATTGGTCCCAAGTCGCTAACATCGTGGTAACGGTAACCAACGCGAACATGACGCAAGACATCGGCGTTCTGGAAGCCCGCTTCGGGGATAACTACTTTATCCCGGTCATTACAGGTACGGCTTACAACTTTTCCAATCTAACTTCGTTTGGGAGTTATTATCCGGCTCTGATTTCTGGAACAGGAGACGGGAATATTGATCCGCCTACTGTAACAATGCAATTAACCCAGAATTCGGCGGATGAATTCGAATATCAATATAATCTTTCTCCAAGCGCTACCGGCTTTACTTTCGCGGCGGTCACTTATGGCGGCTCATTTACTTTTGCTTTACCGAGCAACCAATATGTTTTTGCAGCGATGGGAAGCGATGGCGGGCGTGTCAAAGTGGAAATTACCGACAATGATAACGATAAAGCCACTTTTGTGATCGAGTTAGCCTCGGTTCTGCAAAATTATACGCTGACCCTTCCCGCCAATATCAATCGCTTAAAGATCAAAGAGATCGTTTTTGTCCAGGACCATAATATCGGTTCACCGCTTTTGAACGATTTCGTTAAGGTCCAGACAAAAGGACTTGATTATGTGGCTGATCTTTTGCCGCCTGAGATGGCCGAAATCCGTGACACGCTGGTCACAAAAGGCCTCGATTATTTTGAACTTGGCGCTGGCCTGGATCCTGCGACGCATTTTCCATACGATCATATTACGGGCGGCGTTCCGAATCAACATACGCAACCTACTTTGATCGGTTTTTATCTTCAGATCTTGGGAGATGTGGTCAAGGGGGCTATCAACAATGGCATGACAAAAACCCAAGCGCTTAATGAGATCAAATATCTACTTTCTGGTTCCGACGGAACAGGCGGGCTTCTTGGGGTGCAGTCCGCATACGGTTGGAACGGGCTTATCCCATGGCTCAATCTCGGTCCGCTTGGAGTGCATGAAGACAAAATCGGCATCGGGGATAATGCCAATCTTTCTCAGAGCGTAGCCGTGATGATCGGCGCTTTGGAAGGTTCCGGATTGAGCGGGTCGGATCTCACGCTTGCTCAGACGGTCATTGCCCAGGCCGACCAGTTCCTGAACAATCAAGCGGCGGGATACACCTCAGCATCCTTGGTCAATCCTGCTACGGGGCTTTTTTATGGAGAAATCAATAGATTGACGGGAGCACCCAATACTACTTACGAAATTGACCGGCTAGCGAACGAGTTCCGCGGCGCGGTCGCATTCCTTGTGATGCGCTATCCGGCCATCCCCGATACGGTTTGGGATAACCTTGTTATTGTCACAAACGATAATTATGTCGATCGTGATGGAGATAATGTTGTGAATCTTGCTTCTTGGGATGGCGCTGCGTTCCAGACGTTCTGGCCCTCGCTTCGCAATAACGAGATGAATTTTATCGGGTTTCGCAACGCCCTCTACAACCAGCTTGTAACGCAACTGGATTATTCGTATCAGAACCGGATCCCCGGCATTCTTTCGGCCGCAACACCGCCGGACGGGTCTTATACGGGGCACATCGGGATCCCGCAGGTTGCGGAGCATAACATGACCTACAACAACAACCTCTTAATCGATGTTGGCTCCACTTATGCGCTTGCCAGCGCAGCGAATGTTGATATTTACGCGGTGCTCGGCTGGCTGGATGCGATCGATTACCTCTATGGCATGAACGGCACTTACGGATTCTATGATTCAGCGAGGTCCGGAAGCGAGATCGCCTTGACCCACATCGGGATCGATGTAGCATCGACCGTCCTTGGATTGAAGGGGCAGGGCGGCGCGGATTTTGAGACTTATCTGCGGAACCGCGGTCTTGAAGCCGGTTACAACGAGCTCTATGATGAAATGAGCCATCTTCTGGCGAATGTGGTTCGCGCCGGAACAGACCCCGCGGACGCTCCGGAATTTCCGGATCGCTCTCTCGGAGTTTTTGGTAATTTCTCATCCGAGGGGACGATCACGGGCTCTTCACCGAACTTCCAAGTGGCCACCACGCAGGATTATGGCGTTCGCCTCGTCTATGGCGATCTAGGCGGTGTAGCGAGCGGACACTATTGGGAATTGAATCAGACTTATGATGCCCAGGCCAATCAGCTGTTCTTTCATTATTCGGCTGTGAATTCACCGCAAACCGTACGTCTTGAGTTTAGAGACGCTGCCGATCAACTTCTCTACCAGACCAATGTGACGCTGGTCGAAGGGGCGGCATATGAAACTATCGTGATCGACCTCCCGAATCAAACCATTCTTGGCAATGTCCGAGAGGTTCGTTTAGTGGTTGATCCTGCCGCGGGCGGTGATGCGACCGGAGGGGATTTCAGGATCCATGCGATGGTGTTCCAGCATGTGCCATCGGCGCAGAATCTTCTTCCCGACGGAAGCGTTGGTTCCGGGAACGTGACCACGCTACCAAACAATCCTGTCGGTCAGCTCGCGAGCTCTTCGCCGAGCAGCACGCTGACGCGCATTTCGGCAAGCGTGTTCCAGCTTCACTTCGATCTTTCCGCGGCCAATGCGTTCGCCGAACTGTCTGTCAACTTTGATCCGTTGAATAACGGAAGCAGCGCGAACGTTTCCGGACTTTCGCAGATTGTTTTCGGCCTTGATTCATCCAAGGCGGGTATGGTCAAATTCGAGATCGAAGACACAAGCGGCCATCGCGCCACCTACTACGCGCAAAACGTCGATGTCACTCGCAGTTACTATAAATTTCTCACCTCGCTTGCGGGAAGTTCCGTCGACCTCGCGCATGTGAAAAAGATCCATTTCGGCGTGGACACCAGCTCAGTGAGCGCTGGTAATGAGGTGGGCGATCTTCGCATCGAAATCAAGGGTCTGGCCTAAAGAGATTTTCTGGGGCAGGGAATTGGATTTGCCATAATCTTCACCCCGAGTTAGAATCCTCCCCGTTGTTCCTGTGAACAGCGGGGAGTTTTTATGGAAAAAGACTCTGATTTTTTTGAGCTCGTTGAATCCTTAAGGAAAAATCAACCGGCATCCCGTCCAACCATCACCAGAAACTTTTCATCTTCTTCAGGAGGAGCTTCTATGAACAATCCGATCGCAGGGCTTATCTTTGTCGCGCTTCTTATTCTCGGTTTTTTCGTGGGAGCGCCTATTTTTGCGATAAACCAGGCTTTGGGAGGATTTCTTGGCATGGTTTGGTTCTTTGTATCCATGGTGGTCGCTTCAGGCGTTCAGATGGCGGCGCAGTGGGAAAAAGGTGTTGTTTTTCAGCTTGGCAAATTCAGCCGCATTTCAGGGCCGGGCCTGTTTTTTATTATTCCGGTCATCGAAGAAGTCCGCAAGATCGATATGCGCGTCCTCACGATGGATATTCCCGCGCAACAAGTGATCACAAAAGATAACGTGCCGGTGAAGATCAACGGCGTCATCTTTTTTAAAGTGGATGATCCGGGAAACGCGATCATCAAGGTCCAGGATTACCGTTACGCGATCTCGCAATACGCCCAAACCTCGCTTCGTGATGTGATCGGGCAAATGACTTTGGATCAATTACTGACGGAACGCGAAGAGATCGGCAAAAAAATAGAAGCGAACGTGGAAAAAGATACCGAGGCGTGGGGGCTTGAAGTGACCGGCATCCGCATCCAGGATATCGATATGCCGGAGGAACTTAAGAAGATGATGTCGCGTCAAGCGTCGGCCGAGCGTGAAAAACGCGCGACCATCACCAAGGCCGAAGGGGATCGTGAAGCAGCGTCCAATCTTGCTTTAGCGGCTAAAACCATGGCTGAAAGCCCGGGAGCCATGCAGCTCAGGACCCTTCAGACGATCGATGGTCTGGGACCTACCGCATCCAATACAGTGGTGCTGGCCGTACCGGTCAATATCATGGACGCCTTAGACCAGCTGGGGCCCTTCTTAAAATCAAAGGCCGCGAAGCCCGTCTAGCATAAAATAAGTCGGGACAAAAAAAGCCCCAACTGTGAGTTTAAGAATTCCGCTTTCCCTAGCAATATTATTAAGATAAAACAACGCATTGCTCGTCAGGCGAAACCCTATAGGCCGTGGCTGCTTTGCTCACGTCGGGGCTTTAGCTTTTGGGAGGGCTGATCCCAACGGGGTTGCCGTGCCCGTTCCTCAATCGCCCTCATTATCAAAGAAACAACTTATAAGGCCTCTCACACTAAAGCTAACCTTCCGGGAGCGTCCTGTCAAGGCCCGCTTTGTAAGTCAATGATAATGAATGACTTAGGAAAACAGGTTTTGACAAAAAAAGAGGTTGTTGTTAGGATACCCTCTACTCTTTTACTTGTTCTCCAAAGGAATATATGAAAACTCTCAATACGATCGAAGAGATCATCCAGGATGTCCGCGAGGGCCGTATGGTCATCATGACCGATGACGAGACCCGCGAGAATGAAGGGGACATTATTTTTGCCGCTTCCAAGACAACCCCTGAAATGGTCAATTTCATGATGCGGTCAGCTCGGGGGCTGATCTGCGTTCCCATGACGGAAGACCGGATCCATGCCTTAGGCCTGGACCAGATGAATCCTAATCCGGAGGACGCCATGAGGACCGCCTTTACGGTGTCTGTGGACGCAAAATCCGGGATCACGACCGGCATCTCGGCCTATGACCGGAATCGTACGATCGAGCTTTTGGCGGATCCCGCAACGAAACGCGAAGATCTTGTGATCCCCGGCCATATTTTTCCTTTAAAAGCGAAACAAGGCGGCATTTTGAGGCGCGCCGGCCACACCGAAGCCGCCGTGGACCTTGTCAAAGCCGCCGGATTGCCTCCCGCGGCCGTCATCTGTGAGATTGTGAACGATGACGGAAAAATGGCGCGACTTTCCGATCTGATGATCTTTGCTGAAACGCATCGGCTTAAGATAGGCACGATCCGCGATTTGATCGCTTACCGGACAAAAACCGACAGGCTTGTCAAAAAAATTAGCGAGGCAACGCTTCCGACGAAATTCGGCACTTGGACGATCCGGATCTATGAGTCCCTGTTGGATGGCGTTCAGCATGTGGCGCTTATCCAGGGCAAGGTGGGCGAAGCGCCGGCCCTCGTGCGCGTTCATTCCGAATGTTTTACGGGAGACGTGCTGAATTCGCTGCGCTGCGATTGCCAGGACCAATTGAACGCGGCAATGGAAATGATCCACAAGGAAGGTTCCGGCGTGATCCTTTATATGCGCCAGGAAGGCCGCGGGATCGGGCTTGCCAATAAGATCAAAGCTTATGAGCTTCAGGACAAGCACGGTCTTGATACGGTCCAGGCGAACGAAGCGTTGGGTTTTAAACCGGACTTGCGCGATTACGGGATCGGGGCGCAGATCCTTCATGATCTCGGGCTTTCAAAACTTCGTCTCATGACAAATAATCCCCGCAAGATCGTGGGTTTGGAAGGATACGGCCTTCAGGTCGTGGAGCGGCTTCCGCTTGTCATGCCTTCAAGCCCCACGCGCGCGAAATATCTTAAAACCAAAAAAGAAAAACTCGGCCACATTTTCGATATCGAACCTCATCCATGAAAATTCACCACGGAAAGTTCGTCCCCGGAAATAAAAAATTCGGCATTGTTGTCTCCCGTTTCAACGATTACATCACCGAGCGTTTGCTCGATGGGGCTTTGAGAGTGCTCCGTAAAGCAGGCGTGCCGGAAAAAAATATCAAGGTTGTTTGGGTCCCCGGCGGGCTTGAAGTGCCTTTTTTCTGTAAAAAACTGAAAGCGCAAAAACATTGCGACGTTGTGATCGCGCTCAGCTGCGTGATCCGGGGCGGAACTTACCATTTTGAATGTGTTTCAAACGAGCTGACGCGTGGGATCGATCAGGTAGCGCTTGAAACAGGCACACCGATCGCAACCGGCGTGATCACAGTTGACAATCTTGAGCAGGCGATCGACCGCGCGGGCCTCAAACACGGCAATAAGGGCGAACAGGCGGCCTTAGCGGCGCTCGAGATCGCGAGTCTCAACGACGAGCTTGGCATGGCCAGGAAAAAGCCGAGAACTTTAAAGAAAAAGTGAACCTTCAAATTTTATAAAACCCGGGAACATTCCTATGCTTCGTAAAAGAACCCAAGCTCGCGAATGCGCTCTCCAGATCCTTTATCAATATGAAATGAATCCGGAGTCCATGCCGGAGATCCTGAAGCATTTCTGGACCCAGCAGGACGAAACCTTTCCGGAAGATGTCCGGGATTTTGCGGAGAAGCTCGCGCTCGGGGTTGTAGAGCGGCAAGCGGAGATCGACAAGGTCCTCGAAAAGTACGCCGACAACTGGGAATTGCCCAGGATGGCCGCGATCGACCGTAACGTGATGCGCGCGGCGACCTATGAGCTTCTTTATCTGGCCGATGTACCGCCGAAAGTGACCATCAATGAAGCTGTGAATCTTGCCAAAAAATTTTCGCAGGAGGAATCCGGCAAGTTCGTCAACGGTATCCTTGATAAGATCAACCACACCGAAAAACCCAAAAATCCAAAGACCCATGACCCTTCCGCCGCATGAGCATTGGATGAGGCGCGCCCTTGCGCTTGCCGAAAAGGGACGTTTTACCGTAAGTCCCAATCCCATGGTCGGCGCGTGCGTTGTGTCCGGAGGGAAGCTTGTAGGGTCGGGTTTTCACGAAAAATTCGGCGGACCGCATGCTGAACCTAACGCTTTTAAAAAAGCCGGCAAAAAAGCCAAAGGCGCTACGCTTTATGTGACGCTAGAGCCTTGTTCTACTTGGCAAAAAACGCCGCCTTGCGCGCCGCTTATCAAAGAGCAAGGGATAAAAAAAGTCGTGGTCGGTTGCCTCGATCCAAATCCCTTGAATCGTGGTAAAGGCATCCGTTTTTTACGCCAACAGGGGATTTCGGTGACCGTGGGTGTTTTGGAAAAAGAGGTCCGGCGGCAAAACGAAGGATTTTTTACTTACGTAAAAGAAAAACGGCCGTTCGTGACGCTTAAGATGGCGCAGACGCTGGACGGGAAGATCGCCACGCGCGAAGGGCTTTCAAGATGGATCTCTTCGCCGCTTTCCCGGAAATTCGTTCACAAGCTTCGTTCGCAGCAGGACGCGGTCTTGGTGGGGGAAAACACCTTTTACCAAGATGATCCCAGATTTACGGTTTCGCCCGGGGCGGTTTCCTTCAAAAAAGGAAAACCTTGGAAGGTCGCGATTATTTCTTCGCGAGGGTGTCCTGCAAAAGCCCGTATCTTTGATGATCCTCGAATGGCTGTTCTTGTTTTTCCAGAACGAGATCTTGGCAAGATCGTCAAGCAGACAAGCGCCCAAAAAAGATCTCTCATGCTTTTACCGGTAAGAACAAAGAACGGAAGGATCGAGATCCGGGAACTTCTCAAAAAACTTGCCGGGCTCGGGATCACCCGGCTGCTGCTGGAAGGCGGCGGGGAACTGGCCTGGTCTTTTTTGGAGGCGGGTTGCGTGGATCGCGCTTATTGGATCCTGGCGCCCAAAGTTTTTGGAGGACGGGATGCCAAAACTTCCATAGAAGGCCTGGGTGTCAAGACCCCGGACCGCGCTTTTATTTTTAGGCCCGGGCGCGTTACCCGCCTGGGAGATGACTGGCTTTTTGAAGGAACTTTTCATAAAAAATAAAAGAGGGTGGCTATGTTCACAGGGATCATTGAGAATGAAGGCATCGTCATAAAAAAGGAGGAGCGCGGCGGGCAGGTCCGCTTCGGTTTCCGTTTTCTCAAAAAGGAAAAAGGCCTCAAAATAGGAGACAGCATTGCCGTTTCGGGTGTTTGCCTTACAGCGGTAGGCGCTAGCTCTCAAGGATTTGAGGTCGATGTGGTGCGCCAAACCCTTGAAGCCACGACGCTCGGGACTTTGGAAATGGGCGGGCGGGTCAATCTGGAAAGGTCGCTTCGGGTCGGCGACGGGTTGGGCGGACATTTTGTAACGGGCCATATTGACGGCCGGGGCCGTATCATGAAGATCGAGAAACGGAAGAAAAATACGACCTTGTTCCTCACGGCCTCCAAGGATATAATCGCCCTGCTCGCGGACAAAGGATCGGTCGCTTGCGACGGCATCAGTTTAACCGTTCAAAAGGTCCGGGGTTCCGTGTTCCAGATCGCCGTTATTCCTCATACGCTTAAAGTAACAACGCTGGGGATCAAACGCGTTGGATCCGAAGTGAATCTGGAAGTGGATATTGTGGCGCGTTATCTTCAAAAATGTTTTGCAAGAGAAAGATCCGGCAGGGCCTTTTCGTCGCGCGCGATCCTGCGGGAACTTCTCCGGCAGGGGTTTGAGTGGAAAAAAGATTTGAATTAAACGCTTCCTCGGAAGTTCTTTCGCCTTTCCGGAAGGAGCTTCGCCAGATCCTGGTCCATGAGGGATGGGAGAAGAAAACCTCCGATGAGATCCTGCTGGCGGTCGACGAGGCTTTGACGAATGTGATCCGCCATGCCTACGCGGGAGGATCGGGCAAAATGACGGTCTTAGTCCGCGCGGCTCATGACAAGATCGAGATCGTCATCGAAGACCTTGGGAAGAAATTCGATCCGACCCAGGTGCCGCCGCCGGAGCTTCCGCGGCATAAACCGGGAGGGTTGGGCGTTCATTTTATTCGGACGATCATGGACGAGATGATCTATGATCCTCAATGCTTGGAAGGAAACCGGCTCCGTTTGATCAAACATAAAAAGAAAATTTGAAAAGGAAAGGCGAATTCTTATGAAGATCCAATCAACAACGCAAGGCGATGTGAATATTCTCGAGCTTTCAGGGGAGTTGGACTATCATTCTTCGCCGGAACTTCGCGAAAAGCTTGGCGAGCTGACCGGAAAACAGGCCTCCAAGATCCTCATGAATCTAAGCGGCGTGGATTATATGGACAGTTCAGGCATCGCGACCTTCGTAGAAGCGTTCCAGAAAACCAAGCGTTATCAGGGACGGCTTGTGCTTGCGGAACTGACCGGGACGGTGCGGGGCGTTTTTGAGATCGCGAAGTTGGACAGTATTTTTGAGATCGCTCCGACGGTCGCGGAAGCCATGACGCGTCTAGGCACCAAGGCGTGATCTAACATTTAAGGGATTATTTTTTCATGAAAGAATTCATGGGGAAAGTGGGGCAAGCCCTCTATTTTGTTTTAGCCGGTGTGGCCCGCTTGTGGAGTCTCGGTTCGGCGGTTGCCGCTTATACGATCTCGGCTTTTTTCAAGAAAAAAGTTATTCCTCGCGCCGTTCTTTTCCGTCAGATGGTCCTTATCGGGATTGATTCCACCGCGATCGTTTCGCTGGTTGGCGCTTCGGTCGGGACCGTGCTGGCTTTGCAAGCCGCTTATTCCCTCAAATCCTTCGGCGCGATCATGTACACCGGCAGTCTTGTCTGCGTTGCGATGGCGCGCGAATTAGGCCCTTTGATCGCCTCGATCGTGATCTGCGGCCGTATCGGCGCGCGTATGGCGGCGGAGATCGGAACGATGATGGTGCAGGAGGAAGTGGACGCTCTTACCACGATGGGCATCAATCCGATCCGTTACCTCGTGGTCCCGCGCGTTCTGGCGCTCGCCGCGATGCTCCCGTGCTTGACTGTCATTGCGGATGTCATGGGGATGATCGGCGGCTGGGCGATCGGCGTAACGGGTCTCGGGATCAATTCCCACCTCTATATCGCGAAAAGCATCGACGCGCTGGTTCTCAAAGACATTTATACCGGACTTCTCAAAAGTTTTATTTTCAGTATCCTGATCGCTCTTGTGAGCTGCCACCAGGGACTTTCCGTTTCCGGCGGCGCTGACGCCGTGGGAAAAGCCACCACGCAGGCCGTCGTGATCTCGATCGTGCTGATCATTGTGGTGGACTGCTTGGCCACGGCGGTCATTTATTACGCTTTGCCGACCTGAGAAAAATATGAACGAATCCGAACAACCTATTATTGAAGTTAAAGAACTCGTCAAGCGTTTCGGCGACCGCGCGGTCCTTGACGGTATCAATGTGAACATCCCGCGAGGCAAGATTACCGTGATCATGGGCGGGTCGGGATGCGGCAAGACCACGTTTCTGCGCCATTTGATCGGCCTTTATCAACCGACCTCGGGCGATATTTTGGTCGACGGCGTCAATATCGCGGGCCTTAAAGAAAAAGAAATGAACGAGGTGCGCCGCAAGTTCGGCATGCTGTTCCAGGGCTCCGCTCTTTTTAATTCCATGACTGTCGGCGAGAATGTTGCCGTGCCTTTGAGGGAGCACACGGATCTTTCTCCGGAGATCATCCGGATCATCGTTCGCGTCAAATTAGAACTCGTCGGTTTGACGGGTTTTGAGGATTTCATGCCGCATCAGATCTCGGGCGGGATGAAGAAACGCGTCGCGCTCGCCCGCGCGATCGCCCTTGATCCCAAGATCGTTTTTTACGATGAACCAGGGGCGGGTCTTGATCCGATCACGGCCAGCATGATCGACCGTCTGATCCTGGATCTCAGCAAGAAGCTCAATATCACTTCGGTGGTGGTGACACACGAAATGAAGAGTGCGTTCCGCATCGCGGATCAGGTCATCATTCTTCATAAGGGCAAAGTCCTGCAGGTGGGCACCGCCGAAGAGATCCAGAATTCCAAGAATTCCTATGTTCAGCAATTCATCCAGGGAGAGTCGGAAGGCGTCATCCCGTTCAAGCAAACCAGCGAAGCTTATTTAAAAGGGCTTCTTTCCACTTAAGAAACCGTTTCAAGGAGGAGAAGATGGATTCTTCAAATGGCTATTCGTCATCGGAGATCAAGTCCGGATTTTTTGTGTTGATCACGATCATCATGCTCTTGGTGCTTACCTTCGTGGTCGGAGGGTATTTTAAGAAAGGGGCCAACGAGCTGAAGATCCAATTCGGGTATCTCAATGGTCTCAGCGACAGCGCCCCCGTTTATTACGCGGGCCGCGAAGTCGGTAAAGTCGACAAGATCCAGGTCGTTCCGGGGGAACCGAGGCCCGTGATGGTCACCGTCAAGGTTTCCAAAGAGGTTTATGTGCGCGAAGACAGCGTGGCTTATATCGATACGCTCGGGATGATGGGCGAGAAATTCATCGAGATCTCCGTTGGCTCTCAGAACGCGCCGGCGATGGGAGCGGGCAAGGTGATCCGGGGCATCGATCCGATCCCCATGCATGTCCTGATCCGTAAAATGAACGATCTGGCCGACGAGGTCGCCCAGATGACCGAAAGTCTGAATCCTCTTCTTAAGACCACCAACGACATTGTTTCCGGTAATAAAGAGGAAATCTCAAAAAGTATCAGCAATCTCCATGAAGTGACGGCCAACTTGCGGGATATGACGGCGGATCTCAAGCTCCATCCGTGGCGCTTGATCCGTAAAGGTTCGTAAGGAGGGTTTATGCGTTCCAGGGCGATCTTTTGTTTTACGCTGGTGATGATCTCGGCGGCGCCGTTTCTTTTCGCCGAAGAGGAAACCGTAGGCGATTATATGTACGGTATCGGGACCAAGTTTGGCCGCGGGCTTGAAAATGTGGTCACAAGTCTTGCGGAAGTCCCATGTACGGTCCACAGCGATATGAGCGACCAGGGGGGCGCCGGATTTTTTTCCGGTTTTGGCAAAGGGACCCTTTTCATGTTGCGGCGGATGCTGGTCGGCGTCACGGAAGTCGGGACTTTTTTCATCCCGATGGAGCGGACGATCCCGAGAGTTTGTCATAAAGAAGAGCCCAAGGTCGCATAAAGTTGATTTGTGAACGAACGAAGCGATTTTAAAAGGATTGCACCTTGACGGTCATGCTCGGGTCTTTCTATAATAGCCCGAACATTGGATAAAGGAGTATTCATGGATACTGCGGAAAAAAACCAGGCGCCGAAAGATCCTGAAATCCAGGACGCGCAGTTCTTTGCGGCGATCGGCTATTTAAGCTTTCTTTGTTTTGTACCGCTCGCCCTTAAAAAAGGGAATAAGTTCGCGATCTTTCACGGCAAGCAGGCCCTCGTGCTTTTCATATTAGAGCTCGCCGCGGCGATCCTGAAAGTCGTCCCTGCATTAGGGGATCTTGTGTTCACGCTTTCTTTCGTGGTGTTCGGGATCCTTTCGCTCATCGGGATCGTGAAGGTCCTGATGGGGGAGCGGTGGGAGATCCCGGTGATCCATGAGATCGCCGAGCGGATCACTCTTTAAGCGGCCGAAGGGCTGGATCCGTAACGTCCTTTTCTTCTAAATCAGGGACCCTCAAGGGTTGTCATGCTGACTGGCACTAAAAAGGTTCAACCGAGCGGACAGGATTGGTTCGTTGTTCTGAACCCTCTCAAAAGCGAGTTGGAGCGCAACAAGACCGCTCGGGAGATCGCCAAAGCTTTCCGCCTTCCCGTTGATGAAGCCCTCGATCTTGTCGCCAGCACGCCCATCATCTTGATCGACAATCTTCTTTATGCGACCGCCCTGCAGGTCAAACAATACTTCCGAGCTTCCCAGGCCGATATCGTTGTCAGCAACGATAATTTTCTTAAACGCCGGTGTTACCGGACCGTATGGCCGACGCCTCCCAATCTTGCGTTTCTTCATCAAGCGCCGCCTTCTTCCCAGGCCCCGCAAAAAAATGAAACTGAAAAATTAAGTCACAACGAGGCGATCCAGGAGATCCGCTCATGGGTCCAGACCGAAGGGGTTGCGCCGGAGCGCGGCGACAGGTCCCCGGTCAAGAACGGTATCAGCCATATGAATCATCAGAACAATCGCCACTTCCGGAGCATTCTCGAGGAAGAACGGGAAAAACTCCTGAAGGAGAATGTGGGCTTGAAGGAAGATCTTGGACAGCTCCGCAAGGCCCTTGAAAAGTCGCAAACCGAAACGCTGGAAAAAGAAAAAACAACGCAGGCGAGCGAAATCGCGCGAAAACAAAAAGAAAAAGAAGCGCAGGAACTCCACGCGCTCGTCGGCCATACCGAGGAAAAATACGAACTTCTCCGCGAGGAATTCCGCCAGACACGCCAATATTTTGAAGAGAAGCTGGCTTCCCAGGAACAAAAGACCGAAGAGCTTTTAAGGCAGATCGAGGATCGGGACCTGTCCCAGAAAGAGTTGCTTCAGGAAAAACAGGCCCTGCTTAAAAGTTTTCATGCCGCGAAAAACGATCTTCAGCGCGCCAAAGACGAGCAGGAGCAGTCGCGGAGGGAGTGGGAAAGCCAGTCTGCTCAGTTCGGCCGGGAATTGGACAGCCAGAAAACCTTGATCGAAGGGCTTCAAGCCAAGATCCGTAATCTTGAAGAAGGCAAAAAGATCATCCAGTCAAGCGAGACTCGCTTGATTCAGGAATTAGAACTCCAGAACCAGCAGGCCAAGCGGTGGGAGCAGAAAGCGTCCGAGCTTGAAAAAGAAATGCGGCGTTTGCGGGGGACCTTTGAGGATCAGCAGAAATCTTGGCAGCTCCGGCTCGCGCAACTTGAGGCACGGGAACACGATCTTGAAAATGCCCGCAAACAGATCCGGGAGCTTCATGCCGAACTTGATCAACGGGAAGCGGTTCAGAAAAGGAACCAGATCCACGAACAGCTTGCCGCCAAAGAGCTTCGCCTCAAGCAGGTGGTCAAGCAACAAGAGAAGGTTGAATCCGAGATCCGGGACCGCGAGGAAGAAATGCGGAAATTGCTGGCCGAGCAGGAAACGATCGAACGCGAAGTGATCGAAGCAAAGCAGCTGCAACGCCATTTAAGCGAAAAGACCAAACACGAAAGCCCTCTTTCGGAGCACCGGAAAACAATCCATCCTGCTGATATTACCAAGCTTCGCGCCTCCCAATCTCAGCCCGAGGCCGTTGATGATTGAGCTGGTTTTGAGCAAGATCAAGGTCGATGAAAATCGCCATGAACAGCTCGTCGTCTTCCGTGAGAAGGCCGGAAACCGCTTTCTTCCCGTCGTGATCGGATTGCCGGAGATCCACGCCATCAAATTAAAGCTCGGCAACGTCAAACCGCCGCGGCCCATGACCCATGACTTGATGCTGAAAGTCGTGCAGGAATTAGGCGGCAAGATCGTGAAAGTCGTCATAGATAAACTTGAAAGCAATACGTTCCATGCCAAGATCCACCTTCTGAGTAAGGAGGGGCAGGAGATAGTTGTGGATTCGCGTCCCTCCGATAGCGTTGCGATCGCTTTACGCGCTCAAGTGCCGGTCTTTGCTGAAGAAGAAGTGTTGGACAAAGCGGGCGTCTACGATGTCTGAACTTTCCGGGAAAAAAACTTACGACGTCATGATCATTGGCGGCGGCGGCGCGGGCCTGACGGCAGCCCTTTACACTTCGCGCGCCAAACTTTCCACCGTTCTTTTCGAAAAACTCGTTCCGGGAGGGCAGATCGCTTCCACGGACCTTGTTGAAAATTATCCGGGATTCCCGGAGGGAGTTTTGGGGCCCGAAGTCGCCCAGAAAATGGAAGCCCAGGCGGCACGCTACGGAGCCGAGATCATTTATGAGGAAGTCCTCGAGCTTTCAAAAAGGGAGGGTCGCTTCGAGATCAAAAGCTCGGCAGGAACTTCTTATGCGGGCCGTGCGGTGATTTTGGCCATGGGCGCCTCTTTCCGGACGCTTGGCGTGCCTCTTGAAAAACAGCTTACCGGCAAGGGCGTTTCTTATTGCGCGACCTGCGATGGAGCTTTTTTTAAAGGCAAGAAGATCATCGCGGTGGGGGGCGGCGATTCAGCTCTTCAGGAGGGGCTTTTTCTGACGCGTTTTGCCGAGCAAGTGACGATTGTTCACCGGCGGGACGCTCTGCGGGCCAGTCCGATCCTGCAGGAGCGGGCTAAAAAAAATCCCAAGATCAGCTTTATTTGGGATGCGGTTGTTGATAAAATTGAAGGCGAAAAGAGCGTCACGCATGTTCTTTTAAAAAATGTCAAAACAGGCGCCGTTCAGAAAGTTCCGGTCGACGGCGTGTTTATCTTTATCGGGCATGACCCCAACAGCGGTCTTGCGCGAGGCTTCGTAAAACTCAATGAAAAAGGATATGTCGTGACCGACGCGAACCTTGCGGCTTCCGTTCCGGGGGTTTTTGCGGCCGGCGAAGTGCGCGAAGGGGCCGTACGTCAGCTTGTATCGGCTTGCGGCGAAGGTTGCGCCGCGGCTTTGGCCGCGCAGGCTTATTTGGAAGGTCATCACTGAAAAAAGTTTTTATAAAAAAATTTTCGAGGGAGGTCTTTATGGGTTTTGAAAAAGAGTTCGAGCAAAATATGAAACAACTGATGCTGCTTCTTAAAAAGATCATGGGGCAATATTCGATGGATGGCAAAAGTCCCGCTGAGATGATGAAATTCCTTAGGGATATGAAGGACAAAAGTCCTGATGTGAATATTTTCTTTTTGAATATGTCGCCGCTTTCTCCGGAAGAATTCGACGAGATCGAAGAGATGTTTGAAAGCGGTGCCATGAGCGAATATCTTAAATCTGGCGAATTGAAATGTGAGCTTAATGCCGATGACCACGCCTTCCTCAAACAGCATGGCATACGTTTCTAAGGATTCGTCTTCATGATGCTTAAAAAAATCTTTTGTATCGCTCTTCTTTGCTGCTTTACTTTTTCTCACGCGGCATTTTCTGTCTCCGACGCGTTCGACCATTCCCTTTGGGACGCTTTTCTTAAAAAATATGTCAACGAGAGAGGCGAAGTTAATTACCGGGCTATTGTCCAGGATCCGAAGGAATTGAACGACTATTTAGCCCACCTCATGGCCGCCGATCCATCCGCGGTAATAAAAAAATGGCCGCGGGAGGAAGCGATGGCCTTCTGGTTGAACGCCTATCATGCGCTCTTGATCAAGCTGATCGTCGAGAATTATCCTGTCGCTTCGGTGCAAAAAATACCGAGCGTCTCGGATATCGCGGCATTTCGTCTGGGCGATCCCAAAACGGGACAGATCCAATACAGTCTCAATGATATTCGCGTAAAAAATCTCATCGGAACATACCGGGATGAGAAGATCCACTTAGCGCTTTCTGTGGGCGCCCGGGGCGGCCCGCGATTGATGCGGGAAGCTTTTACCGGTCCGAAGGTGGAGGGGCAACTTTTCCTCTTAACGCGTCAATTTGTGAATGACCCAGCCCAAGTCGATGTTGTTCCCGGTAGAAAAAAAATAAGGATCTCCAAGGTGTTCAAATGGTACGGTGCCGATTTCAATCTTGATTTCGGGACTCCTCAACCGGTTGGGAAGTCCACGCCTATTGAAAGCGCCGTGCTTTCTTTCCTGGCCTACTATCTGGAAGATGAGGCGAAATCCGAGTTCCTTCAAGATGGCTCCTATAAGCTCGCATATCTTCCCTTTGACTGGTCGCTAAACGACCAGGGCGGGCAATCCGCGGCAGCTTAGACGGACCCCCGAAGGATTTCTCTTTTTGATTCTTCCTAACTCTTTTCTTTCCAAGTAGTTGCGGTCATTCCAAAAAGCGTTGACATACTTAGGGAATTCCCATAAGATACACGCTCTCTTACGGCAAAAGGAGCCATTTTATGTCAAATTATGCAATCATTGAGACAGGTTCGAAACAGTACTGGGTCGAACCCAATCAGGTTATCGAGGTCGAGTTATTGGACGCGGCCGAGGGCAAAAAAGAAGTGGTCTTGGACCAGGTATTGCTCGTTCAGAACGCCGGGCAGCTGAAGGTGGGATCACCCGTTATCTCAGGCGCTAAAGTCGTTTGCGAAAATTTAGGCGAGTTTCGTGGGCCGAAATTGATCCATTACCGCATGCGCCGCCGCAAATCATCCCGGCGCAAACACGGCCATCGGCAGGAGTTTCTGCGTTTGCTCGTCAAAGAGATCAAAGTCGGCTGAGCTTAGTTTAAAAAGGAAAACATGGCACATACAAAAAGTCAGGGAAGTACCACCAACGGAAGAGACTCTAATTCCAAGCGCCTTGGCGTGAAAGTTTACGGCGGGCAGAAAGTCACGGCGGGCAGCATCATCGTCCGTCAGCGCGGAACGCGGTATCACCCCGGCAATTTCGTCGGGATTGGCACCGACTACACGCTTTTTGCAAAGCGCGCTGGGATCGTGGAGTTTCGAGCGAATCGATCTGTTCATATCATTCCGAGTTAATTTAAATTTCATTCAGTTCGAAAAGGCTAAAAAGCGGTCCTCAGCTTTTTGGCCTTTTTCTTTTTCGGGGGGTCCATGTTGATCGATAAAATACATCTTACCGTCCAAGGCGGTCGGGGCGGAAAAGGATGCGAAAGCTACAATCACCGCAAAGACCACAAGAGAGTTCCTAACGGCGCGGACGGCGGGGGAGGCGGTAGCGTGATCTTCCGCGCTTCCCATAATGCCCCCGGCTTTGACCGGCTCAAATTAAAGCAACATCTTGAAGCGGACTCGGGCGAACACGGCAGTAGCGACAATAAGCGCGGAAGCCAGGGGAAAGACCTGATCGTCCTTGTGCCGATCGGTACTTCGATCTACCGCCGCGAAAATCATTTGGCGATCCGGGATCTTCAGCGGGAAGGCGAAGAAGTGATCGTGGCTCGCGGCGGCCGCGGCGGTTCTGGGAATATCGGTGATAAAACGGCAACTCCCGGCGAAGAAGGCGAAAGGATCGAGGTGGAGCTGGAATTCCGGATCCTGGCGGATGTTTTTTTGGTAGGGTTACCGGGTTCCGGGAAGTCGTCCCTTCTCCATCGTCTGACGCGCGCCCCTGTCGAGGGGAAGGATTATCCTTTTGCAACACGGAGTCCCGTGATCGGCGTCTATAGCTACGATGACTACAAACAGATCAATTTCTGCGAGCTTCCTTCCATTTTCGAGGGTTCAACGGACGGACGCGGGTTGGGCACGGATTTCTTAAGGCATTTAGCGCGCGCCAAACTGATCATTTTCATGGTGGATACGACCGCAAAATTTTCCGCTACGGAGATCGAAGGGCTCAACGCGCTCCGGAGGATCGTTTATGAGCATGATCCGGTTTTCCGCCAGATCCCGAATGCGGCGGTCGTCAACAAGATCGATCTCGGGAAAGACATCGGGAAGGTCCAGGAGGATCTCCAGGGTTCGGGGCAGATCTATTTTTTGATTTCAGTCAAGACCGGAGAGGGAGTAGAATCTCTTCTAAAATTTATCCAGGAAAGGATCGAAGAAAAAGGCCATGCCTGAACGTATCCGCCGGGCCCAAAAGATCGTCATCAAGATCGGTACGAGCATTCTGAAGACGCGAGGGGAAAGTTTCTCCGCCCAAGAACATGCCCGTATTTGCGGGGAGATCTACGCGCTTATCAAAAAGGGCCGCCAACCGGTCCTGGTAAGTTCGGGGGCGATCGCTCTCGGGATGAAAAGCTGCGGGTTTAAAAAACGGCCCAAGGAAATGGCTGAGCTTCAGGCCTGCGCCGCCATCGGTCAGGGAAAGCTCATGCACGCCTATGAAAGTTTTTTTACCAAGAAAAAAATACACACAGCCCAATTGCTTTTGACAAGGGACGGGCTTGAGGACCGGAAGCGCTTTCTCTGCGCCCGCAACACGCTCGAGGCTCTTTTAAAACGCAATATCCTGCCGATCGTCAATGAGAACGACACCATCGCGGTCGAAGAGATCGCGTTCGGGGATAACGATATCCTTTCGGTCCATGTGGCGCACTTAGTCGGCGCGGATCTTTTGATCAATCTGTCGGATGCTGAGGGATTCCTCTTAAAGGACGGAACCCGCGTTCGCGAAGTTTCCTCCGAGGATGAGATCGATAATAAGCTCCTGATGCATTTGTCCGAAAAGAAACGGGAAGAGACGGTCGGCGGCATGGCCGCGAAGCTCAAAGCCGCCCGCGTCGCTATGCGGCTCGGGATCCCCTTTATGATCGTGAACGGCCACAAACCCCGCATTTTACAGGAGATCCTGAGCGGCAGGGATGTCGGAACTTTATTCATTAGCTCCGGGGGAAAAAAAGACATGCGGCACAAATGGATCGCTTTCTCAGCGACCCGAAGCGGGGGCATTACGGTCGATCAGGGGGCGTACCAGGCGCTTCTCGCGAAAAAAAGTCTTTTGCCCGGCGGCATCACGAAAGTTCATGGCGATTTTGAATCGGGGCAGGTTGTGGAACTTGAGACGGCTGACGGAAAGGTCTTCGGCCGCGGTGTCGTCCATTACCGGAGCCATGATCTCAGCCGTATCGCCGGCAAGCGCACCAGCGAGATCCCGTCAATCCTCGGCCGAAAAACCCCCGATGAAGTGATCCATCGCAATGATCTTGTGATCTGGAGCGAGCGATGAGCTGGAAAAAAGAACTCGACCGAATGCTTGGCAATGCCCGCGCCGCCTCCTTCTGCGCGGCGCAGTGTTCGCCGGCGCTTAAAAAGAAGATCCTTCTTGATGTCGCCGCCAGAATGAAGAAAAAAACAGCGCGACTGGTCTCTGAAAATAAAAAAGATCTCGCGGCCGCCAAGACGACCGGACTTTCTGCCGCCATGATCGATCGCTTGACGCTGACTCCTGAGCGGGTCAAGAAAATGGCTGAGGGCGTCCGAGCGGTTGCCGGGCTTCAAGATCCGATCGGTTCCGTGCAATCCCAATGGAAACGGCCGAACGGTCTCAAGATCCAAAAAGTGACGGTGCCTCTTGGCGTGATCCTCATGATCTACGAATCCCGGCCCAATGTGACGGTAGAATGCGCCGCGCTTTGTCTTAAAAGTTCCAATGTAGCGATCCTGCGCGGCGGACGCGAAGCCATGGCTTCCAACCGCGCGCTTGTCGCGATTTTTAAGGAATCTCTTAAATACCACAAACTCCCGTCTTGTTTTGTGAACCTTGTGACAACCACCGATTATAAAGCCGTGGACTTTCTTTTATCGCAGGAAGGACGGATCGATCTTGTGATCCCGCGTGGCGGCGAGAAACTGATCCGGCGCGTTGTCGCGAAATCCCGCATTCCCGTGGTCAAACATTATCAGGGGATCTGCCATGTTTATGTGGACCGGAAAGCCGATATCCGAAAAGCCGTTCCCATCGTCCTGAATGCCAAACTCCAGCGGCCGGGGGTTTGTAATGCCATGGAGACTCTTTTGGTCCATCGTGAGATCGCAGGCGCGTTCTTACCTTTGGCCGGCGTTCTTCTTAAAAAGGGGGGATGCGAAATCAGAGGGGATGCTCTGACCCGCCGTTACATTCCTTGGGCCAAACGCGCGAAAGCGGACGATTACGGTTGTGAATTTCTTGAGAAAATCCTCGCGGTAAAGGTCGTCAAAGATCTCGACGAAGCGATCGAGCATATCGAAACTTACGGTTCGCGTCATACCGATGCGATCGTGACTGAAGACCCCCAAGCGGCGTCGGCTTTCAAAGCCAAAGTCGATTCCTCTTCTGTCATGATCAACGCCTCCACGCGTTTCTCCGACGGTTTTGAGTACGGATTTGGCGCCGAGATCGGCATTTCAACGGATAAGATACACGCTCGCGGCCCGATGGGCCTCGAGGGGCTTACCTCTTATAAATACATTGTCGAAGGGAACGGCCATATACGCACCTAAGAGCGGTCTTTGCAAATGAAAATAGGCATTTTCGGAGGAACTTTCGATCCGATCCATTTTGGGCATCTCCAATTAGCCCGGAATGCCCGGGTTCAATTCTCGCTCGACAAAGTTATTTTTGTTCCCGCCTTCCAGTCCCCGCATAAGCAGGACGTTCCTTCTATAACGCCGGCGGCGCACCGCTATGAAATGGTCCGGCTTGCTATCGAGAGCGAACCTCATTGTGGGCTTTCCGATAGCGAATTAAAACGCCAGGGCATTTCTTATACGTTCGATACCCTGATCGAATTTGAAAAGCAATATCCTGGCGCCGAATTTTTCCTGATCCTCGGCAAAGACGCTTTTGAAGGGCTGGATGCTTGGCACCGCGCTCCGGAACTGAAACAGAAGGTCCGGTTCATCGTGGCGAAGCGCGAAAATCACGGGCTTCCTGCGGTGCGGGATGTCCGCGCCGATTGGATCCAGATGCCGTTATGCCCAATCTCGGCTTCCGGGATCCGGGCTGCGCTCAAGCGGGGAGAGTCTGTGGACGATTACTTATCTCCAAAGGTCCTTCAATACATTCGAACCAACGAACTTTACCGGAAAGACCAGGCATGGACATAACGCCTCATCTTGTGATCCTTTGCGTTCTTTTTGCGCTTTCTTTTTTCTTTTCCGCTTCCGAGACAGCTCTTTTTTCCCTTTCCAAGCTGGACAAACGCAAGCTTCGGGAACAATACCCGAATCTCTCAAAATGGATCTTTGAAAACCTTCAAACGCCCCGTAAGACTCTGGGAACCGTCCTTATCGGGAATTGGTTCGTCAATACTCTCGCGACGGCCATCGTTGCTTTGATCGCGCTGAACGTTTTTGAAGAAAAATATCTTGGCGGGATCATGGCTTTACTGACCGTGTTTTTTATTATTTTCTGCGAGATGTTCCCCAAGATACTCTCCGTCAATGCCCGCATTAAAATGGCCCTGCTCGTATCCCTGCCTCTGAAATTCTTTGCATTCTTGTTCACTCCTTTCAGGATCTTGATGCGCTATATCACCGATCGCATCCTCTCTTTTCTGATCCATGAAAAGATCGAACAATCCGACATGATCTCGGAAAAAGAGTTGAAAGTGCTTGTGAAGATCGGCGAGGAAGAGGGGGTGCTCGGAGGGCAGGAGCGCTACATGATCCAAAAGCTTTTGGACCTCGGGGAGCGGCCCGTAAAAGACATCATGACGCCCCGGACGGACCTGGTCGGTCTGGACATCGAAGAAACGCCCGAAAAACACGAAGAGACCATCAAGAAGTATCATTTTACAAGATTACCCGTTTTTCAGGGATCCTTGGACCATATTCTCGGTGTGATCGAGTCCCAAAACTACCTCCTGCAGGAGCCCCGCCCCGAGATCAAGCAAGTGATGCGGGAACCTTTTTTTGTGCCCGAGAGTAAGCGGGTCGATGACCTCTTGGAAACCTTTCGGGTCAAGAACGAACGATTTGCTGTTTGCGTCGACGAATTCGGAGGGACGGCCGGCGTCGTCACGCAGGAGGATATCCTCGAGGAGATCTTCGGCGAGTCCTACGATGAATACGCGAAAGTGGAGAATCCGATCCGGCGGTTAGGGGAGGATCTCTACCTCGTGGAAGGAAAGATCAATCTCCAGGAATTTAATGATTATTTCTCTTCCCATCTCGTGGCGGAGGAAGCCACCACGCTCGGCGGTTATCTTTTTGAGAAAATGGGGGTCGTGCCCGTTAAAGGGGCGGTGCTGAACACGGAAAAATTTGATTTTACTGTCCAGGATATGATCCGCCAGCGCATCCATCAGGTCGCGGTCAGGAGAAAATCATGATAGGCCTTCTGACCCTTTTTGGTTTATCGCTGGTCGCCTCGGCTTTTTTTTCTGGCGCAGAGATGGCCTTTGTTTCGGCCAATAAGCTGAGGCTGCGGGAGATGGCGGATGCGGGGGATAAAAAAGCCAAATTCATTATGCGGCTCCAACAACATCCAAACTATTTTTTAACCGCGATCCTGATCGGTAATAACATTGTCAATGTTACCGCAATCTCCATCGCTACCTATATCCTCAAAGAATATTTCGGCTGGAACACGGAATGGGGTGTCATGCTCCTTCTGGCTCCCATTTTGATCATTTTTGGCGAAATGGTCCCTAAGGATTATTGCCGCCTGACAGCCATTCCTTTCCTGATGGGGAACACGCTTTGGATCCGATTGCTTACCGCGATCCTGTACGGCCCCATCGTTCTTTTCTTCAAATTGTTGAATTTTATTTTGCCGTCCTTGCGGCAGGCCTCGACGAGGGATATCTTCGTTAACGAAGAGGAATTCCGTTCCCTGATCGACGAAAGCACCCAGCGCGGCATCGTGGGGCCCCAGGAAGAAAAGCTAATCCATACGATTTTGGATTTTGAACGCATCCAGGTCCAATCCGTGATGTTGCCGGTGAGCCAGGTGCCGATGGTGGATATTCACAGTAAGATTGAGGATGTCAAAAAGATCGCCCGGGAAAAGCATGCTCGCATGATGCTTGTTTATGAGGAGATCCCTTCGATCGTGATGGGCATGATCTACGTTTTTGATATCCTTTGGGAGGAAGAAGACGCTCAGGGGCTGCACGATTTCCTTCGCGCTCCTGTTTTTATCCCGGACGAGACCTCCCTTGAGAAAGCCTTTCTGACGCTGCAGAAAAAACGCCAATCTTACGCGATCGTGACCGACCGGACGGGGGATATCAAAGGCGTTGTCCCGATCGAGCGGCTTCTTATATTCGAAAAGCACTGATCCATCCGGGTCGCGGCCCTTCCCAGAGCGGATTTTTCCTTCCCCAAAACACCCCTTTAAAACACTCCATTTTTGTAAAGCTTTGCCCGGCTAAGTCGTTACATTAATGCGATACATTTCTATTCAAGGAGACGAACTTTTTGAGAATCATCGCGATCGCGAATCAAAAAGGCGGATGCGGGAAGACCACGACCAGCATCAATTTCTCTGCGTGTTTGAATTTTCTCCAGAAAAAGGTCCTTCTCGTCGATCTGGATCCCCAAGGGCATTCCACGTGCGGGCTAGGGGTCAAAACCCCGAAGGGCACCCCCACGCTCTACGATCTTTTAAGTCCTTTCCAGAGGGCCGGTCCGCCGGTTTCTCAAGTGATCCGGTCCCTGCAAAATGATCTTGATCTTATTCCCTGCAACGCCAGTCTCAATGCCCTTGAGGAAGAATTCGGTTTTATGCCCCACTATCACCTCAAACTGCGCGAACTGATGAATCGCCTGGCCGAGGAACAACGCTTCTACGATTTTGTAATCCTTGATTGTCCGCCCAATCTTGGGGTCCTCACCTGGAACGCTCTGAATGCGGCCGATGAGATCATCATCCCGATCGAACCCTCTTTTTTCTCGCTTCACGGGCTTGCCAAGATCTCGGAGACCCTACAGATCGTCAACCGGAGCCGCGAAACGCCATTGCTGGTACACGCGCTTCTGACGATCTACAACTCCCAAATGAATTTTTCGCAGGAGATCTACGACGAGGTCCGGGCCCATTTCCAGAACCGTCTTTTTACGACCATCATTCATGATCATATCAGTCTCAAAGAAGCCGCCGCGGCGGGGCAGAGCATCGCGCAGTACGCGCCGCAATCGCAAGCGTTCCAGGACTATTTAAACCTCGCCGTGGAATATCTTGAACGCGATTGGAACCGGAAACTGCCCGAGAAAGAGCTGGGGTGGGAAAAGGTTTATAAAAATCATTTTGGTCCGCGCCAGATCTCGGATGGGATCCTTTTCCAGTTCTTCAGCAAGATCGCTTCCTCGGTAGAGATCGCCGGGGATTTCAACCATTGGATCCCCGAGCCCCTCGTCAAGCGCAATCAGGAAGGGCTCTGGCAGAGGGTCATTCCCGTGCAGCTTAAAACCTTCCGGTACAAGTTCATCGTGGATGGGGAATGGCAGGTGGATCCGAGCCAGCCGATGCAAAAAGAGAACGCTTATGGCGGCGTGGACTCTTATATGGAGTTTGCATGATGGATCTCGAGAAGAAATTAACGCGGGGACTCAAGGACCTTTCGCCGCTTTTTTGCGTCGAGTCCGAAGAGCTTCCGGCCCGCCGCCCGCCGGAAGTGCAGGTTTTGGCCGTTTCAAGTCCCGGACATGACAATGATTCTCTTTTCTTAAACACGTTTTTCGCTTCCCAAATCGCCTCCCAGGATAAAGATTGTTCGCTGATCAGTCTCCTGCCGCGTTCCGCTCCTGTTCTTTCAGGATCCCTGAACCATACGCCCGAACCTTTCGGGGAGCGGCTGGAACGTTTTTGTCTTTATTGGGACGAATTTCGTGATCTTATGAACGCTCCTCTGCCGCGCCATGCAGGCGGGATCTTGCAAAGCCGGGATATTTTCCTGGATTTTGAATACCGCCATCTTTTTCAATTTGAAAAAACGATCGCTTTTCTCGATAAATGGGTCTTATTGCTCGAGCCGGACCCTGAATCTTTAACTGATGGTTATAAGATGATGAAAGCCGGTCTCGCGCTAAATCCCCAGCTCGAGTTCTATATCGCTTTGGCGGGAGGCGGGGAAGGGGTCCAGGGAGAGATGATCTTCGAGCGTTTTTCGGATTTGGTTTTCAGGCATCTTGATACCCATCTGGCTTGGCTCGGGTGGCTGGACCTTGCGGATCCCTCGAAGCATTTTTCGGCGGCTTTGCATGCGGAGCTTTTACGCTACCAGTCATGGAACGCGAAGCCGGCCCTTCAGAAATATATGTTGGCTGGCTGGATCGAATCTTTTTCGGGAGTTTCCCAATGATCGCCCTTCAAGAACGCGCCCACCGGCAAGAGATCTTCCAGTCGATCCGTTCGTCGGTTCAGGAGCTTCACAACGACAAGGTGATCCTTGAAGATGCGAACGGAGCCCCCTTCTTGTTCAAGAGCAAGGACGCACAAATATGGGTGCGCATCTTTTACCGCTCCATGAGAGATTTTTCGAAAGAAGAGCTCCAGCAGGAGATCAGAAAGCTTTGGGTGCTGATGCCGAACAACGCCGCGCTTTATTTTTTCTATCCGGAATTGGACCGGCACCGGATCCTGGAAATGAACGGTTTCAGCGACCGGCTCAGTTTTTTTGAATACCGAGGCCTTTTTGCCGTGGTAGGAGAGAGAACGAGCGCGCGGATCTGCAAATGGGTCCCGTCTCCCGCCTATGCGCTCACGTCTTTAGCGAAAGGAGAAGTTCCGAGCGCTGTCCCTTCTTCCAAAAGCTTTTTGCAGAACGCGCGCTTGACCCCCGAAGAGATCCGGGGACTGGCCGAACTATCCCGCTTCCTGCGAAGGATCTAATTTCCTTTCAGGCGATCCTCTCATTTCGTTCTTGATGGCGTCTTCTATCTCTCTTATAATCCCCTCTAATTATGCCAAGCCCCATTACCCAGAACCTTGATATCTTAAAAAAAGCCCAGCAACTTGACAGCGAGATCCATCACGCCCATATCTTGCTGGAAGAGATCCCGTCGCAGAGAGCCCAGCTTAAGGCCGACCTTGAGCTCGAAAAAACTCATTTCACCGAACTCGAGAAAATGCTTAAGGACATCCAGCTAAAGCTTAAAGAAAAAGAGCTCGAGCTTTCCCAGAAGGAAATGCAGATCAAAAAACTTGACGGGCAATTGTCGCAGGTGAAGACGAACAAGGAATATGCGGCGCTCCAGCAGGAGATCGCTTCGCTTAAGGCCGATAATTCCCTTCTTGAGGAGGGGATCATCCATATCCTGGATGAGGTCGAAGCCGCCAAGGATGAGACGCGAAAAGAAAAAGAAAAAGTCGCTTTGGTGACCAAATCGTTCCAGGATAAAGATAGCGAATTAGTGACGCAGGAAAAAAATCTGCAAGGACGCCTTGTCGATCTTAAAAAACAACGCGAAGAAGCCGTTACGCAGCTTCCGCCCGAACTTGCGGAGCTTTATAACCGGATCGTCGTCAAAAAACAGGGGCTTGCGCTCGCTGCGGTGAATGGCGAAGTCTGTGCGGCTTGCCAAATGCAGCTTCGGCCTCAATTGATCAATGAGATCCGTCTCGGCGAACAGATCATTGTCTGCGAGAACTGTTCCCGCATCCTTTATTTCGAATCGTAATTCTTCGTCTTTGCTGAAACGCCTCGTTTAGATTCCGACCCCGACCATCCTGCCTCTTAGGCGTTTTTTACCCGTTTCCTCTCTACAAAAAGCCGTCTCCAAGGGAGTTCTTTATTCATACCATCCCTATAAAAAAGACTGTTGACACGAAATTAAGGGAAAGTTATACTACCGTCGATAATAAAGTGGGGAAAAGTGGTAAATAGTGGGAATGCTGAAAGGAACAAAAAGACATGTTTTACGGTGAATACGAACATGTGATCGACGCAAAAAGCCGCGTGATGATCCCCGCCAAATTCCGCGAGATCTTTAAAGAACGCTATGTTGAGCGTTTCTTTATTACCCGCGGTCTCGATCAATGTCTGTTCGTTTTCACCGAAGAGCAATGGAAGACGGAAGAAAAAAAGTTTCGCGATATGCCCTTTACTAAATCCGAATCCAGGACCTTCAACCGCCTTTTCTTTTCCGGTGCCTGTGAAGTCGTTTGCGACAAACAGGGAAGGGTCTTGATCCCGGATTATTTGAAAAGTTATGCCGACATCAAAACCGATGTGGTGATCGTCGGCGTTTCGAGCCGTATCGAGATCTGGGCGAAAGAGAAGTGGCAGGGATTTTTCGATCATCATAAGAACCATTTTGAAGAACTCGCAGAAAAGCTAGTATCCGAATAGGAAAGGAGTCATCATGGTCTATCACGCCAGGACGAAGATCGGGGTCGATGTGTTGCGTTTTAACGGAGATCTTAATGCCCTTACCATGATCAAAATGAAGGACCGCATGAATCGCCTGCTTCACCGCAACCACAAGCGCTTATTGCTGGATCTGAAGGATACGCGGCGCGTGGAGCTGGCGGGAGTCGGGATCTTGGTGGATCGCCTCCGCAAGGTGCGCGAGCAAAAAGGGGATATCAAACTTTGCAATTTACGCCCCGAGGTCGAACGGACTTTCCAGATGATCGGCGTGAACGGTCTTATGGAAAGCTATCCGTCGGAAGAAGAGGCGATCCTTAGTTTTGCGGCATAAGCCCGTTCTTTTACAAGAAGTTCTGGACGCTCTGGCGCTCAAGCCGGGCGCCGTCGTGATGGACGGTACGCTCGGGGGCGGGGGGCACGCGGAAGCGATCCTGGAAAAGATAGGGCCGTCCGGGAAACTGGTCGGATTCGATCAGGATCCGGACGCGATCCGGCGGTGCCGGGCGCTCTTCGAAAAAGACCCGCGGATCGTTTTGGTCCACGAGAATTTCAGGAATTTAGACAAAGTTTTTATGCGGTTAGAGGTCAAGGCATTCGATGCCGTGCTTCTGGATATCGGGATCTCGTCGGAACAATTGGCGGACGGAAAGCGCGGTTTCAGTTTCCAAGGGGAAGGGGAATTGGATATGCGGATGAACCCTGAGATCGGCCGCAAGGCCTCGGACCTGCTCACGCAGATGTCCGAAGTTCAGCTGGCAGACCTCTTCTATCATTACGGCGAAGAACGTCGATCGCGGCGTTTTGCCAAGGTGATCGTAGAGACGCGTCGCCATCATCCTCTCAAGACCGTCGAAGACCTCCATCAAGCCCTTGAAAAGGCCCTTCCGTCCCATCTGCGGTTTGAGAAAGGAAAGCGGCCCGGTTGGGCGCGGCGCCATCCCGCCACAAAAGTTTTTCAAGCCCTCCGGATCGGCGTCAACGACGAGCTGGAAGCCCTGAAAGAAGGCATGAGCGGCGCTTTCAAGCACCTCGTTCCGGGCGGAAGGCTCGGAGTCATCAGTTTTCATTCCCTTGAGGACCGGATCGTCAAGCAACAGTTCCGGGCATGGGACCTTGAAGAGCGCGGAAAATTGATTTTTCGTAAACCACTTGTTGCAAAACGTTCGGAAATATTGAATAATCCAAGATCAAGAAGCGCTAAACTCCGGGTCATTGAAAAAATATCATGAAAGGCAGCGGAAAAGTTTTAATTCTTATCGCGACGTTGACCTGTTCGATGCTTCTTTTTGTGCATCTTCAGATCGCTTCCGTTCTTGTCTCTCTCGATATCCACAAAAATTCCCGCGCCGTTGCCGAAAAGCAAGAACTCCTTCGCAGGTTCCAATATAAGGTCGATCAATTGAGGGCCCCCCGCCTTCTTGAGGCAAAAATGAAACGGCACGACATGGGTCTCGCGCTTCCCAATAAGATCCAGGTCGTGGAGATCCCTCCCGTGCCGGAATTGGCTATTCCGGCATCGCAGGAGCATAAAGCCACGCGCACGTTGTCGTCCGAAGTTTCAAGCTTTCTCGGTCGTTGGATCCAGACGGCCCAGGCCAAGACCGACCTTTCCTCCTAAAAAATGCGAGCGTTGCTTTCGCCGCGTCGGTTCTGGTTCCTCTACATTGTCCTCTTTATTTTTTTCTGTTTGATCATTTACCAGATCGTTCAATTGACCTGCTTTCACCAGTCCTCGCTTCTCCAACTGGCGCATCGCCAGCATTACATTAGCGTGGATGTCCCGCCGCTCCGGGGTCCCATCACGGACCGAAACGGCAAGGAGTTCGTTACCAATTTGAAGATCCCTTCGATCTACGCCGTTCCTCGCGTGCTGGAGGAGGGAGAACGCAAAGACCTGAGCTCTGAGGTCGCGAAGATCCTGGGCCTTGACCGGAAATGGGTGCTGGAGCGGTTATCGCGGGATAAAGCGTTCGTCTGGCTTAAACGCCGCGTGACCTTCGAGGAATCCGACAAGATCCGGAAGCTCAATTCGCCGGCCTTGGGCATTTTGGAAGAATATAAGCGGTTTTACCCGCAGGGGTCCATGCTCGCGCAGGTGTTGGGTTTTTCTACCGTCGACAACGAAGGCGTGGAGGGCATTGAGCGTTCCATGGATGGCGATCTGAGAGGAAAACCCGGAAAACGCGTCACGCAGCGCGACGCTAAAGGGCGCGAGATCAAAGCATTCGAAGTGAAAAGCCTTCCTGTGATCGACGGGAACCGGGTGGTATTAACGATCGACCAACACCTTCAATATTTGACCGAAAAAGCGCTCGAGTCCGCTTTCAAGCAATGGAAGGCTAAGGGCGCGTGGGCGATCGTTATGGATCCGAAGACAGGCGAAATCCTGGCGATGGCGAATCAACCGGGCTTTGATCCGAACCACTACGCCAAAGTCGGAGCAGACGCTAAGCGCAACCGCGCCATCACAGATATGTATGAACCGGGCTCCGTTTTCAAGATCGTGGCCGCAAGCGGCGCCCTCAATGAGGATGCGGTGAAACCGGAAACAACCTTTTTTTGCGAGAATGGAAAATGGAATTACGGCATCAAAACATTACGTGATGTTCACGCTTACGGGACGCTTCCAATGAGCGAGATCATTGTTAAATCAAGCAATATCGGGACGGTCAAGATCGCTCAAAAAATGGGCCCCGCCAAGTTTCAGGATTACGTGCAGAAATTCGGTTTCGGCGTGCGTGCCGGGATCGATATGGCGGGGGAGGCGCCCGGTTATACGCGGCCGCCTTCTCAGTGGTCCAAAACCTCTCCTTATAATATTCCCATGGGACAGGAGGTTATGGTGACGGCCCTTCAAATGGTGAACGCTATAGCGGTGATCGCGAATGGAGGTTACCTCATGCGTCCCTATATCATTTCTAAAGTTCAGGACCCGGCAGGCGTGACGCTAAAAGAAAAAAAGCCCGTAATAAGGCAGCAGGTCATCAAGCCAGAAATCGCCGCTATAATGCGCGAGATCTTGAAACAGGTCGTGGAAAGAGGCACCGGCACTAAAGCTAAAATACCGGATATTCCGGTCGGCGGCAAGACCGGTACCGGTCAGAAGATCCTTCCAGGGGGCAAGGGGTATTCCCATAGTGCGTTCATGTCCTCGTTCGTGGGGTTCGCTCCCGCAGACGATCCCCGTTACGCGATGGTCGTTGTTCTGGATGAGCCAAGGCCTCTCTATTATGGCGGCACCGTGGCGGCTCCGGTGTTCAAGGAGGTGATGGAGGCCGCGCTTTTAACCCGGGGGATGAAGCGCCGTTCGATCGCTCCATCACCGATCACGCCCGAACAGGTTGCGTCAACGGCTGATCTGGCCGTGGATGTTTGACGCCTTTGATTGAATCGCCCTCCAGAGAATGTTATAATCCCCGCCGTTTTGTTCTTGTTGCTTCATTGTTTTTCTCGGGGCGCCTTGATTTCTATTTAAAAAGATTTTAAGGAAATCAAGACTGCTCCCGACGATCTGTTGATTTTTAAACAATTGTACGTCGGGGCGTAGCACAGCCTGGTAGTGCGCTCGGTTCGGGACCGAGAGGCCGTAGGTTCAAATCCTATCGCCCCGATTGTCATTATATTGAAATTATGATTGGTAATCAGCGGCAGTCCTGTTTTCAATTTAAAAAATAAATGAAAAAACAGGGCGCCCCGATTTTTCTATTTAAATAAAAAAACGGGAAAATCGGGACCTGGCTTTCGGGCCAGGCCCTTTCGCGTCGATAGGATTTGGGCGGCACTCGACGTTCCGCCTTTAGCGGGACGGAGTGGCGCGATTTTTCATTTCATTTTTCTGCGGGAGAATATTATGGAATGCAAGATCGAAACCAATAAAGCAAGGTGCAACTGTTCGTACGAACCTTGTCCCCGCAAGGGAATATGCTGCGAATGTATCGCCTACCATCGAAGCCAGAACCAGTTACCGGCCTGTTACTTTCCTGATGACATTGAAAAGACCTATGACCGTTCGTTCCGTCGCTTTGTTTCGTTAATTCAAAATAAAAAATAACGTAACCCCCCTTTTTTTATGGGGTATGATAGAACCAGCCAAAGCTTCGAATTTATAACCATGGGAGAAAAACATGAAAACTAAGATGAGCCAATGGGTATGCACTTTTTTAATTGCTTGGGGATTGAGTTTAGGCGGAGGCATTGCTTTTGCTGAAGAAAATGGCACTAGTCCTTCGGGTTGGGAAAAAGGCGAGAAAAAAGGTTGGGAAACGAACGTGCCCCCCGGCCTAAGCGAAAAAGAGGCCAAAAAAACGCAAAAGAAAGCTGACAAAGAGGCAAAGAAAGCTCAAAAGAAAGCCGAAAAGGCTTCTAAAAAAGAACAAAAGAAAGCTGAAAAAGCTGCCAAGGAAGCCGAGAAAGAAGCGAAAAAAAAGCAAAAAGAAGCCGAGAAAGCCGAGAAGAAAGCGCAAAAGGAAGCGGAGAAGGCTAAAAAAGAGGCCGAAAAGGAAGCTCAAAAAGCCAAAGAGAAAGCGGAAAATGAAAAGGAGGCGGCCAAAAAGAAAGCAGAAAATGAAGCAAAGAAAGCCAAGAAGAAAGCCGAGCGCGAAGCGAAGAAAGCCGAAGAAAAGGCCCAATACGAAGCAAAAAAAGCCGAGCGGGACATTGAGAGGAAAAAGAACGAAGAGAGACTGGCGAAACTGAAAGCCGACCGCGCTGCCGATCGCGCTAAGGCGGAGGCTGATTATCAGGCAGCCAAAGCCAAGCGGGATATCAAGCGGCAGGAACGTGACGCGAAGAGAGCTGCAAAAAAAGCTGAAAAACAGGCGAAGCGCGAAGCAAAGCGCGCGGAAAAAGAAGCGAAGAAGAACGCGTCCTGATCACAGTGTTTTTTATTCAACGAGAGGAGGGCAAGATCATGAAAGCAAACATCTTTATGCGGATGTGTGTTTTTGTGTTAGTGCTGGGACTCAGTTTAGGCGGTAGCTTGGCCTTTGCCGAGGAGGAGAACACCAATCCCGCAGGCTGGGGAAAGGGCGAGAAAAAAGGCTGGGAAGGGAATATGCCTCCCGGTTTAAGTAAGAAAGAAGCGGAAAAAGCCGAACGAGAGGCCGCGAAGGCGAAGAAAGAGGCCGAAAGAGAAGCGAAAAAGAAACAAAAAGAGGCCGAAGAAGCCAAGAAAAAGGCGGAACGCGAAGCGGAGAAAGCCAAAAAGCAGGCCGAGCGCGAAGCCGAAAAAGCCAAGAAGAAAGCCGAAGAGGCCAAAAAGAAAATTGAATCCGAGAAAAAACTGAAAGCTCAGAAAGCCGAGGCCGAAAAATTGGCCAAAAAGAAACAAAAAGAGGCCGAAGAGGCGAAAAAGAAAGCGCAACGCGAAGCCGAGAAGGCGAAAAAGAAAGCTGCAGAAGAAGCGAAGAAGAAACAAAAAGAAGCCGAAAAAGCGAGCAAACAAGCAAAAAAATCGCTCAGCATGTAGTTTATTTTCTTCTAAAAAGGCGCCGTTTCGGAACTTTCCAGCAACGGCGCTTTTTTTATGCCTCAAACCTCGAAATGTGAGATAAAATCAGATATGGATCATTCCAGGAAAAAGGCGGTTATTGTCGGAGCAAGTACCGGTATCGGCCGCGCGCTTGCCAAAAAGCTTTCTTCGGAGGGCTATGTGGTGGGATTGACCGGCCGTTCACTTGAAAGGCTGGAAAAACTCCAGAAAGAACTTCCCGCGGAAAGTATCGCGCGCGAACTTGATGTGCGGGATCTGCGCGAGGCTATGCATACATTGCGCAATCTTATCATGATCCTTCACGGTATGGACCTGATCATCATCAACGCCGGCGTTCATTTCCAAAATGAAAGATTAAATTGGAATTCCGAGGAGGAAATGATCAAAGTCAATGCGCTTGGTTTTGCAGGTATCGCGAACGTCGCCGCAAATTATTTTGCGGAACATCATGCGGGCTGTATTGTCGGCATTTCTTCGGTGGCTTCCCACCGGGGGAGCGGCCGCGCGCCGGCTTATAACGCTTCCAAGGCTTTCATGTCCAATTACATGGAAGGATTGCGGCAAAAGTTCTCGGCAACCCCCATTAAAGTCATCGATATCCGTCCCGGCTTTGTGGATACCGAAATGATCCGCGGCCGGAAAGGGCTTTTCGGGATCATTTCTCCGGAGCAGGCTGCGAACGATATTTATCAAGCGATCCAAAAAGGGAAAAGGATCGCTTATGTCCCGTCATGGTGGAAGATCGTGATGTGGTTTTTTACGCGTCTTCCCGAGTCGCTCTATCATTGGGGCTACCGTCGGTATCTTGCCTGGGATCAAGGACCCTTCCGTGCTTATGAGAAAGCTAAGCCATCCTGAGCTTTTAGCGCGCCAGCGCACACGTCAAAAAGAATCAAAACTTCCTTTCTGCGCGGTCCTGAATAATGTCCGCAGTCTTTATAATGTTGGGTCCATTTTTCGCACCGCCGACGGCGCAGGATTAGAAAAATTATGGCTATGCGGTATTACCGGCCATCCTCCCGATACGCAGATCTCCAAAACGGCACTCGGCGCTGAAAAAGAAATTCCTTGGGAATACCGGAAAGACGCTTCCGAATTATTGCAGGAACTAAAAACGAAAGGTTATAGCGTTGTCCTTCTCGAACAGACCGCCGAAAGTATTTCTTTTCAGGATTATTACCCGTCCGGCCCCGTTTGTCTTGTGGTTGGCAATGAGATTGAAGGTGTTTCCGAGTCTTTATTGCCGTTTTGCGACAAGACCGTTGAGATCGATATGGCGGGGGTGAAAAATTCCCTGAATGTTACCGTCGCTTTCGGGATCGTGGCTTATCATTTCCGAAACTGCCTTAAACAAAAAACGGTTCTGTCATGACCCGGAAACGGATGCAGGTTTTCTTTAGCGGGACCGTTCAGGGCGTCGGATTTCGCTTTACGGCCGAACGTCTTGCCCGGCGTTTTCCCATAACCGGATTTGTCCGCAATCTCGATGATGGTCGCGTAGAAGTGACCGCGGAGGGTGAGGAAGCGGATCTCGTGGGATTTCTCAAGACGATCCGTGAATCCGGCATGAAACATTATATACGGGATGTTGAAGCTCATTGGTCCGATCCCGAAGAATGCTTCAAGCGGTTCACCATCGCGTTCTGATATGCGCTGCGCGATCTTTGCCGATATCCACGGGAATCTGGAAGCGCTGGAAACAGCTCTAAGTTAT
The DNA here is from genome assembly GCA_022709525.1 of Candidatus Omnitrophota bacterium. Lineage (GTDB taxonomy): Bacteria > Omnitrophota > Omnitrophia > Omnitrophales > Aquincolibacteriaceae > Aquincolibacterium. Next base: position 49,418 of record JAKLIQ010000008.1, on the reverse strand, counting down.
ACGCGCAGACATCATCTGTCGCGATTTCTTGTACTCGGGGACTCGATCGGCTACGGCGCCGATCCGAACGAATGTCTTAAGTGGGCGATCGAGAACGCCTCGCTTCATGTGCGCGGTAACCATGAGGCGGCTGTCCTCAATGAAGCGATCCGCGAGCATTTCACGGACTGGGCCAGGAAAGCCATCGATTGGACCGCCAAACAGTTGAAACCCGGTCTTGCCGCGAAAGTCAAGGAACTGCCTTATCTTCAGATCGAAGGTTCTCTGACATTGGCGCATGGGACCATTCATGACCCGGAAGAATTCCATTATCTTTTCAGCGAAAGTGACGCCCATAAATGTTTTCTGGCTATGCAAACCGTTTATGGATTTGTCGGCCACAGTCATGTTCCATCGTTTTTTGCCGAAAAAGAGGGAACAGGCGGCCGCTTAAAAGAAGGCGTCCTCAAGCTTCGTAAAGACGAACGCTATGTTCTAAATCCCGGCAGCATCGGCCAGCCTCGTGACCGCGACCCGCGGCTTTCATTCGGGATCTTTGACGAAGAAGAATTAACATTTGAAATCATTCGTTTGCCTTACGATAATAAGAAAGCTTCGGAAAAGATCCTGGCTGCGGGTTTGCCCCCCGAACTGGCGTACAGGCTTCTTTAGCCCTTTCGCGCAACAAGACCGGAAAACTTTATGAAACACGACGAAGCGGGAAAAAAGATCAAAACGCTCCGCAAGGAACTGGAGCGCCATAACCGCCTTTACTATATTGAGGCAAAGCCCGAGATCTCGGACCGGGAATATGACCGCCTCATGCGTGAGCTGATCGACTTAGAGCAAGCTTTTCCTCAACTTGTGACCCCTGATTCACCCTCCCAGCGCGTGGGCGGTGCTCCACTTGAAAAATTCAACACGATCGAGCATAAAATTCCGATGCTCTCCCTCGATAATACTTATTCACGCGATGAACTTGAAGAATTTGCCAAGCGCGTCCAGAAAGGGCTTGGCGGAGAGCCTTTCTCATATTTTGTCGAAGAAAAGATCGACGGTGTTTCCATCGCGCTTGTTTATAAGGACGGCCTTCTTTCGCTCGGCGCCACGCGTGGCGACGGCCGCTACGGTGACGACATCACCGAAAATATCAAAACGCTTGGCTCGATCCCGCTTCGCATTCCCGCGCCCGGGAGTTCCTTTGACGGGCCGGTCCCCGCGCTTTTAGAGGTGCGGGGGGAAGCCTATATTTCCAAAAGCCAATTCGAAAAGATCAACCGGGAAAAAGAAAAAAACGCAGAAGAACTTTTCGCCAATCCCCGCAACGCCTGCGCGGGCAGTTTGAAGCTGCTCGATCCCAAGCTTGTCGCGGCGCGTAAACTCGACGCCCTCATCCACGGCCTTGCGCGTTTTGAGGGCAAGAATCCGCCGCAAAGCCAAAGCGAAGCCATGGCGTTTTTGAAAGCTTTGGGCTTTAAAGTGATCCCGGATGCCGTCAAATGCCGCGATATGCGGGATGTATTTCGCGTGATCGATGCGATCGAGAAAAAGCGTGACAAGCTTCAATATGAAATTGATGGCGTTGTTGTCAAAGTCGATTCGTTTGAAGATCAAAAAACGCTCGGGATGACCTCAAAATCGCCGCGCTGGATGATCGCTTACAAATATCCGGCCGAACAGGCCGAAACCGTTCTGGAGGATATCAAGGTCCAGGTTGGCCGCACGGGGGTCCTCACGCCCGTCGCGCACTTAAAACCCGTCCGGCTTGCGGGGACGACCGTTTCGCGGGCAAGTCTTCACAATCAAGATGAGATCGAGCGGCTTGACGCTCGGATCGGAGACCATGTTTTTATCGAAAAAAGCGGCGAGATTATCCCGCAGGTAATCTCCGTCAATCTCAAAAAGCGGCAAGGTGATCTGCCAAAATTTGTTTTTCCGAAAAAATGTCCTATCTGCGGTGAAAAAGCCGGCAAACACGCTGACGAAGTTGCGATTCGCTGTCTCAATCCCTTGTGCCCGGCACAGCTGAAAGGCGCGCTCAAACATTTCGCGGGCCGGGAGGCCATGGATATCGAAGGCCTCGGCGTCGTTATCATTGACCAACTTGTTGAAAAAGGCCTCGTAAAAGATCTTGCGGATCTTTACAACCTTAAACAAAAAGACATCGAAGATCTTGAGCGGATGGGGGAGAAATCGGCGAAAAATCTCATCGAAGGCATCGAGCAAAGCAAAAAGCGGCCGCTTCAGCGCCTTATTTTCGCCCTCGGCATTCTCGATGTCGGCGTTCATACGGCTTTTATTCTTGCCGAAAAATTTGGCAGTATCGAAAAAATCGCCAAAGCGACTGCCGCGGAGCTTGAAAATATCCGCGAGATCGGTCCCGTCACAGCCGAATCGGTCGAACGTTTTTTCAGGCAGGATACGACCAAACGGATCCTTAGGAAGCTTAAAACCGCGGGCGTCAAAATGGATCTCGTTGAAAAAATCGCAGGTAATCATCCCCTGCGAGGTAAAACGATCGTTTTAACGGGGACACTTGAAAAAATGGAGCGCTCCGAAGCCGAGGCGCTTTTGAGGAAATTTGGCGCGCATCCTTCGGGGAGTGTGAGCAAAAAGACCGATATCGTCGTTGCGGGCCCCGGCGCTGGTTCCAAGCTCGCCAAGGCGCAGGAGCTCGGCATCACCATTTGGGATGAGGAAAAATTCTTTAACGCGGTTTCCGAAAAGAAATAAAGGCCCGGTGATTTTATGAATCAAAAAACAAAAATTATCGCGGCGGATCTGCGGGAAATAAAAGCGGCGCAGATCTCGATCGCGGGTGCTGTTATTATCTTTCTTGTTTCATTAACGGTCGGGATCATGATTGACTCGGTGGCTCTGTTGTTGGATGCCGGCACTGGGTTTGTGATCCTTCTTATGACTTTTTGGGTCCGTTCCATTATCCGCAAGATCCATAGCCCTCCGGATCACCGCTATAATTTCGGGTACGAAAAATACGAGCCGCTCACCATGGCCCTTCAGAACAGCGCCATCATTTTTACCTGCGTGATCGGTCTTGCCTTTGCCGTTCAGGATATTGTTCATCCCGATCATATCGCGTCCTACGGGTTGGCCACGGTCGCGACCTTCGGGTGCACGATCATTGCGATCGGTCTTGCTTTTTATCTTTTGAAAGTTTCGAAAGAAACCGGTTCGCAGCTTTTGAAAACTTCCGCAAAGCAATGGCTTATTGATTCTTCACTATCGATCGGCATGTTTGCCGGCTTTTTCGTGGGTTTCTTGCTTTTGCGGTCCGGTCATTCCAATATTGCGGCCTATTTAGACCCCGGGCTTGCGATCGCCCTAGCTTTCGCCGTGATGCGTTTTCCCCTCAAAGCCCTTGCCGCGAATATTCGCGAACTTCTTGATAGTGTTCCCGCACAAAAGATCCACGAAAAGATCGTCAAAATTGTTGAAAAGCACAAAAGTAATTTTTCCGGGCTTCACCGCATGCGGATCCGTAAAGCGGGCAAAAAAACATTTCTCGAGGTTGGTTTTACCGTGCACGGGGCCATGACCATTGCTCAGGCCCAGGCGCTGGCGGAGGATTTTGAGCGCGAACTCGCTCATGAAGTTCCTAATTGTGACACCGTGGTTTATTTTAAGAGGGCTCAATAAAAGTTCTTTTAAAAATAGGAAATCGGTTTATCGTATCTATCAATTCATCGAGACGTATGAATCCGGAGGAGCGCCCTATGATGATCCTGAAGAAAGTTTTTTTCCTCGCGGTTGTTATTCTTGTTGTTGCGTCGTTTTCTTTTTCTTTTTCCGGTTGTGGTGGTTGCCAGCCCAATGTCGACTTAGGGCAACTTACTTCGACCGGTTCACAACCTACCGGAGGCTGCGCGGGTCCTGTAGCCCCTGGAGGCCTCGTAGGCCCCGCGAATCTCGGCGCTAATGACATCGCGGCATGGGACATATGGTTTGAAGTCAATGGTCAAAGAACCAATCAGCCCACCGTGGGAGTTCCCGGAAATTTGGTTCTTGATGTTATTAATAGTTTTCAAATCCCAGTAACCGTTCATATCCAGTGGATTGAAAATAACAACCTTCTTTTTGAAGATAATTACCCCATTCCGGTGGGGGAATCCACGGTCCCGGCAGGATGGATGTTCAACATCGAAGGTGAGCGCACGATCATGGCAAAAATAAGCCTTGTTGCCCCGATCGTAGCGGAAGACCCGGCCAACAATCAAGCGTCAGCTCTTATATGGCCTCAAGCCGCGGGCGGAAATCCGCCGGGCGGAGGCCAGACCCAAGGCGTCGACCTAACGTGGGAACAGGTCGTCATGACGGACGCCGCGGGCCAAGACGTGAGGGAGCCGGTCGTCGGAGTGCCCGTTAATATTATCGCCTCAAGCAGGAATAACGGGGATACAACCGCCCTGAATATTACGCGCTCTTTTAGCATGAATGGCGCTGGCGGCAATGACAACGTGCCGCAGTGCGCCCCGGGTCAGTGTACCCCTTATGTCATTCACGGCTACACCTTTTTCCAACCTGGTCCGAATACGTTTACTCTTACCATGAGCGGTTTCAGCCCTGCGCAAGCCGCGAATGCCAGAGGCACCAATCCGTTGACGGTCACCGTCAATGTTTTGCCTGCAGGAGCGCCTCCGGCCGGAGGCGGGCAAACCCAAGGCGTAGATCTTGGATGGGGCGACTTTATTATGACCGATGCCAATGGCCGAGAAGTCCGAGAACCGACGGCCGGAGTACCGGTCAATATTTTCTCAGTCACGGTCAATTCGGGAGATACAACGACAACGGGTATTTCGAGGTTTCTGAATATCGACGGCCAAGGGGTTCTCAATGACGCGGCGGTGCAATGTGCTCCGGGTCAGAATATCCCTTTCTTTAAAAACGATTATGTTTTTAATCAGCCCGGCCAGCATCAAGTGACTTTAAGCATGACCGGCTTCAGGCCTGCTCAGGCGGCCAATGCGCGGAACAATCCCAGCCCCGCGCCCATTCTGGTCAATGTTCTTCCCGCAGGAGCAAACCCGCCTTCGGCCAGTCAAGGAGTGGACCTTACCTGGGCCGATTTTGTTTTGATGGATGCGGATGGTCATGAAGTTCGTGAGCCGGTAGTGGGCGAGCCGGTAAGGATTATTTCGGTTACCACCAATTTGGGGGACACAGCGGCCCATAATATCTCACGCTTTTTGAATATCGACGGGCAAGGCGTTCATGATGATCATGTCGACCATTGTGCGCCCCGTGAAAATATCCGATTTGTTAAAGAGCATTATGTCTTTAATCAAGCGGGCCCGCATACGCTTACTTTTAGTATGACCGGATTTAATCCTGCGCAAGCGCCTAATGCGAGGGGTCTTAATCCAGCGGTTGCGACCATCAATGTACGGGAAGGAGGGCTTACGGTTATTCCGTCCGAGCCTCCGTCTGCTTCGGTCTATACCGATGAATCCCATGATTTGAGATTTGGGGATATTGGTTACGCCCAATATGGTTATACCGATGCCGAAGGCCATTTTCATGAATTCAGCACAGATGAAAGCGCGGTTATCCCCAACTTGCCGGGGGATTTCAGGGGTTTTGTCGCTAATGATACGAATTACAATGAATCCAATGTCGGTGTTACGATCAAAGTGAACGGACGAACTATCCCCGGAGGGAATGTTACCGTGGCCGAAGTGCCGGCCAATGATCACGGATGGTTCCAAGTTCCTTACAAATTCACGCAAGCCGGCAGCTACAAGGTTACGTACGACCTTGATCCGCAGAACAGAATCCAGGAAACCAATGAGAATAATAATCATAAAGAAAGCATTGTGAACGTGCAAAACTCTGAATTAACGACAAGAGGGGGGCGTAACGATCTCGCATGCCTGAATGTCCAATTTAACCAATATTCACCCACGGAGATCACTCGCGTCGGCGACCCGGTAACCCAAACAACGGTCGGGAGAAAAGGTGCTCTTGTTGGCACTTTTTATAATACCGATCATTCGCCCGTGTATGCCATCGCATCACTTTACGTGGACGGTCAACTTGCAGGGCCGGCGCAGCCAGTCGCTAATGAACCTTATAGGCCGGTGTATGTCCGAGTAGAGGATTATTCGTTCGCGACGCCGGGAATTCACAAAATGAAACTCACCATCGCGCCTTTGCCGGGCAATCACGCAGATTCTGACAGTCGCAATTCCATCGAACGTGATATCAAGGTTGTCGAAGGCTTCAGGATCCTCGAACCCATGGGCCGCGAAGTCTCCCTTGTCCCCATCACTCCGCCGCCGACAGGAGCGCCAACGGGACCCGTCTGCGACTTAAAAGCACAGATCCCGACTTTCTGGTATCCGGGACGTCATATCGGAAATAAAGCTTACGTTGGGGAGCAAGGCTATGTCGAATTCAAGGTTTATAACAAAAAAGACGGCTCCGTCGACAACACCAAGGTCCATATCAAGGTGATCACGCCTCGCGGCGCGGTCCTGGCTGATGTTGATAAAATTGTCAATGTGCCGGCGAATCATCGCGATGCTGTTGGCCGCGTGGATCTTCCTGCTTTGACGGAAACCGGGCCACATACAATGTATGTCGTTGTGGACCCGGCGCCTTTTCAGAAAAATGATACGAATAGGGACAATAACAGCGAGGATCATGGTTTTACGGTCTTGGGAACAAGTGTCGCAACGGACACACAAGACCGTCGCCCTATGATGAGCACTTCATCCGAAACCGCGGATTGTGATCTGGTAGCGGATGATGTGTCCTTTTGGGTCCCGGGGGTCAATCATTCGGTATCGCGTATTATGGTCGGACAACGCGGATGGGTTTCCTATACTGTCCGGAACAGAAAAAAAGAGCCCTTGGATGCTGTTTTTAGTGAAGTGCGGTTTCTTTTAAACGGACAGCTGATCGCGGCCGTTCCGGCAACGTTGAATATTCCCGCAACCGGAAAAGCCATGGGGAAAAATGATGTTCCGGCGTTTACGACGCCCGGAATGTATAAAATGGCTCTTGTTGTCGATCCATTCAGCAGAAAAAAAGATATCCGCCGCAGCGATAATACCTTGACCCGTTCTCTCCGGGTCGATGCTTATCAAGCGGCTACCCGGACAGATACTTCAAGCGCTTATAATCCCGTGGGTAGCCTTCTGCCGGGAATTCTGGATACGGTTTTCAGCGCTGTCGATAGAAAACATAAGGACAGCTCTCCTCCGGCTAGCACCTACAATCCGCCAGCTCAATCCACGTCGTCGACAACAACCACAACAACGACATCATCGAAGCCTAAGACGGTTTATACTGTCAAAACACAATCCTAATCATGGAGTAATAAGGCGGTTTTTATGAAGATCACGGTTTTTAACGGGAGTCCGCAGGCGGAAAGGGGGAATACGCATGTCATGGTCGAGGCATTTCTGGAAGGGGCCCGCCGCGCCGGCGCCGAAACGGAGAATATATTCCTAGCGCATAAAAAGATCCATTTTTGCATGGGATGTTTCTCCTGCTGGCTGAAAACGCCTGGTAAATGCGCGATCCGTGACGATATGGACGAGCTTCTTCCCAAAATGCAGGGCTCCGATCTCACCATTTTCGCTACGCCGCTTTATGTTGATAACGTAACAGGCCTTATGAAAAATTTTATGGACCGTCTCGTTCCCACAGTGGATCCGTATTTTGAAAAGGACGCGGGCGGAGAATGCCGGCATCTGATCGACAAAACCAAAGTTCCCAAACTTGCCGTGATCTCCAACTGCGGCTTTCCGGAACAAAGCCACTTCCAGGTCCTCAAACTTCTTTTCAGGCGCATCGCCCGTAATATGAGCTCTGAGCTGGTTGCCGAGATCTACCGGGGCGGCGGCACCATCCTTACGGACAAATCTTTTTGGTCGTGGTTCCCAGTCCGCCGCTATAAAAACCTTCTTCGAAAAGCGGGCGAAGAAGTCGTCAAGCTCGGAAAGATCACCGGCGAACTTCAAAAAGAACTCGAAAAACCCCTCATTTCCGAAGAACAGTACATCAAAGGCGCCGAAAACTATTTCAAAAAAGCCCTCCAAAAGATCGAAAATAAAAAATAATAGCGTCGCGACCTTTCCGCCAGAGTCTCCAGTCCGCCCTCTGATTTGCCGATACTCAAAGCGATGGATAAAATAGCGGCGATCCCTGAAAAACCCAAAGACAAGTCCCATTCTCCATTCAAAAAATTAAAGGTTAATGGGGCTAGCCCTGGCAACCTTTTGTCAGAAGAAAATAGCGGCCAGGACAAGAACCAGCTTCTTTTCGAAGAGTTCCTGAACTATCTTTCCGTCGAAAAAGGCCTGGCGGCCAATACTCTGACCGCCTACCGTCAGGATCTTGCCCGCTACGGAGCCTTTCTCAAAAAAGAGAAAGTGGGGGATTGGAACAAAGTTACGCGCCATCACATCCTGAAGTTCCTGAACGCGGAAAATAAACGCGGCCTTGAATCCTCTTCGGTTGCGCGCGAACTTGTCTCGGTCAAACTTTTCCACCGTTTTCTTACCAAGGAACGCTACGTGCAAACCGATATCACGAGCGTCCTTGAATCGCCCAAGCTTTGGAAAAAGCTTCCACAATTTTTAACGGCCGAGGAAATGAGTTCTATTCTTAAAACACCGGATCCCAAAAAAGAGTCGGGGATTCGTGATCTCGCGCTTTTGGAATGTCTTTACGCGACCGGGATGCGCGTCTCGGAGATCACAGGCCTTCCGATCGAAAATGTCTATCTCGACAACGGTTTTATCAAATGCCGCGGTAAAGGGGATAAGGAGCGTCTTGTCCCGCTTGGGAGCATCGCCGTTTCGGCCTGCAAGTCCTATCTAAACCGCGTTCGCTCGAAAATGAAGCCTAAAACCAACCATTTCTTTCTTGGGAAAAACGGAAAAGGGCTGACGCGGCAATTCGTCTGGCAGATGATCAAGCGGTACGCGCGGCTTGCCGGCATTACCAAGGAGATCACGCCGCATACGTTCCGCCATTCGTTCGCGACCCACCTTCTTGAGCGCGGCGCCGACCTGCGCGTCGTGCAGGAGCTATTAGGCCATTCCGATATCTCGACGACCCAGATCTACACGCACGTTTCCGGTAACCGCCTGAAGTCCATTCACGCCAAATTCCATCCGCGGGGTTAGTCAGAACCCCTAGGCTTTGGTCTTTAGTCTTACCCCAAGATATGGTATACTCACGCCTGCGAGGTGACCTATGAAAACCATTACGGCTATTTCGATCCTTGGGATGTTACTGTTTTTGACGGCGTTTCCCGTTGCTTGGGCTGCCGAGGGTGAGAATACGGGGACCCCGGCGGAATTCAAGGATTTGGAAAAGACCCTCAAACAAGACCGTATCGATAATCTCGAACGAAGAGTGACGGATCTTGAACGTTCCAATCGGTTTTTGGCGGACCGGATGCAGGATCTCGAGCGGACTGTATTCGATTATAAATCGCGGCAATAACTTTTTTCGACCTTTTCCGTCTTGTTTTTTCGGGGATCACGGGAGAGGGCGGCGGGTCGTTGACATTCATGGAGGGCGAAGATATACTGCCCCAGTTCTTGGATGACTTTTTCTCCCCGCAACTTGTTTTTCAATCGTGGGTTAGGTTATTACAAGCCCCGTGTTTTTTGGGGCGCCCTGATGCTTGTGGGAAAAGCATAAAGTTTGTTATTGGGGCGCTATCGTCTAGCCTGATCTAGGACGCTGCCCTCTCAAGGCAGAAACACGGGTTTAAATCCCGTTAGCGCTACCACTGGTTGTAAGTGATAAAAAGGCAGGCAGAAAATGATCTCTCGTTACGCGCGCCAGGAAATGGCGAAGATCTGGACTGAAGAGAACAAGCTCCAAAAGTGGCTGGAAGTAGAGCTGGCGGCCCTTGAAGGACTTGCCCATTGCGGCTATATTCCCAAAGATGTTCCCGCCAAGGTTCGCGCTCGCGCAAAGTTCAATGTTGAACGCGTTAAAGAAATTGAGAAAACCGTCAACCACGACGTGATCGCCTTCCTTACCAATGTCGCCGAACACGTCGGCCCCGTCGGCCGGTATGTCCATTTCGGGTTGACCTCTTCCGATATTCTCGATACTGGTCTTTCGCTTCAGGTTCAGGAAGCTTCGGATATCCTGATCCGCGAACTTAAAAAACTTATCACGCTGCTAGCCCAACAAGCCAAAAAGCACGCCAACACGCTCATGGTCGGCCGTTCTCACGGCGTCCACGCCGAACCGATCACGTTCGGTCTTAAAATGGCGCTTTTTCACGAAGCCTTCAAGCGCGGCCTTCAGCGCCTTGAGGCCGCAAAAGAAAATCTTCGCTACGGGAAGATCTCGGGCGCGGTCGGAACTTTCGCGAATGTGGATCCCAAGGTCGAAGAATTTGTTTGTAAAAAACTCGGGCTGAACCCGGCGCCGGTCTCAACGCAGATCCTTCAACGTGACCGTCACGCCGAATATCTCGGGGCGCTGGCCATTATCGGCGGATCCCTGGAGCAGCTTGCGACGGAGATCCGCGGCCTACAGAGAACGGAAACTTTCGAAGTTCAGGAATTTTTCTCCAAAGGGCAAAAAGGATCTTCCGCGATGCCGCATAAGCGTAACCCGATCACCTGCGAACGCATCGCGGGTCTTGCGCGGATCCTCCGCGGGAACGCCTTGGCGGGTTTTGAGAATATCGCACTCTGGCATGAACGGGATATCACGCATTCTTCCGTCGAACGCGTCATTTTCCCCGACAGTACGATCCTTCTTGATTATATGCTCGGGCTCATGCAGAACGTGATCGAAAACCTCGTGGTCAACAAAGACCGGATGCTCAAGAATCTCGAATCAAGCCGGGGCATGGTCTTTTCGCAAGGTCTTTTGCTGAAGCTTGTTGAAAAAGGCCTTACGCGCGAAGAAGGTTACAAACTTGTGCAGGATGCCGCCAAAAAGTTGTGGGAAAATGAGAATCTTTATCTCGAACAAGTGGTTTTAAAGGATCCGAAAATCTTGAAGATATTGACCCCCAAGGAGATCCGGGCGGTGTTCAGCTATGACAGGCATTTGAAAAATGTCCCCATTATTTTAAAACGCGCGGGGATCCTTTCACGTTCAAAATGAGGCGAGAAAAATATGGTCAGCGATCTTGAAAAAACCGAAGCCCTTTTGGAAACCCGTTTACCGTTGCCTCGCGTGGCGGTCGGGAAAGTGCGGGATATCTACGGCGTCGGAAGCGATAAGCTTCTGATCGTAACGACGGACCGCTTAAGCGCTTTTGACGTAGTGTTGCCGAATCCGATCCCGATGAAGGGGAAAGTGCTCAATCAGATCACGCTTTTCTGGCTCGAACATTTCAAGGACCTCCTGCCGCAACATTTGATCACTTCCGATGTGGACGCGATGGGTCTTCCTAAAGAGGTGCTTAACCGTTATCGCCACGAACTCGCCGGCCGTTCGGTCCTTGTCAAAAAAGCGGAACCTCTTGCGATCGAATGCGTCGTGCGCGGCTATATCACCGGTTCCGGATGGAAAGATTATCTCACGACCGGAGCTGTGTGCGGCCATAAACTCCCTTCAGGGATGGAACAGTGCCAGAAATTCCCGGAGCCGATCTTTACGCCGTCAACCAAGGCCAAAACGGGTCATGACATTAATATCGATTTCAGCGAAGCAATCCGCATTGTCGGCAAGGACATCGCCCAGCAGGCGAAAGAGCTTTCGATCCTGCTTTATAAAAAAGGACAGGAGTACGCGGCGAAAAAAGGCATCATTATCGCTGATACGAAATTCGAATTCGGGATCCATGACGGAAAACTCATGCTGATCGATGAGATTTTGACGCCGGATAGCTCTCGTTTCTGGCCGGCCGACCGTTATGAGACGGGTCACGATCAGCCGAGTTTCGACAAGCAGATCGTGCGCAATTATCTCGAGACGCTCGGATGGAACAAGCGTCCGCCCGCACCGGAGCTGCCCGCCGACATCATTGAAAAGACCACGGCGGCTTATTGCGAGATCTATAAACGTCTTTCCGGAAAAGACGTTCAAAACCAGAAGTAGGAGCAAGTATGCCACCGCCTGAGGCGGGACAATTTTAATTAACAAGAGAGGTTAATCAGTATGATGTTTAAAGCTCGTATTCATACCAGTTTAAAAAAGTCAGTTCTCGATCCTCAGGGTCAAACAACGCTCCACGCTCTCGAATCCTTGGGATTTAAAGAAGCTAAAGGATTGAGGATCGGAAAATACTTCGAGCTGGCGCTTGAAGCGGCGGATCGCAAGAAGGCGGAAGCGAGCATTCACGCCATGTGCGACAAGCTGCTCCATAATCCGGTCATCGAAGAGTATTCGTTTGAGATCCAAGAATCGCCATCCTAACTTTAAAGCATCAAGCGGACAGTCCGAAGCCGTTCAGGTTCTAAAGCGCTGTTTTCCGCTTTCCGAGGTATTAAGGTCATGAAAGCCGCGGTCATTGTTTTTCCGGGTTCCAACTGCGATACGGATTGTTTCCATGCGCTTCGCGATGTGGTCAAAGTGCCAGTCGAATATGTCTGGCATAAAAGTCAGGACCTTCCCAAAGTGGATCTTGTGGTCATTCCCGGCGGCTTCAGCTACGGTGATTATCTTCGTACCGGAGCCATCGCCCGTTTTTCTCCGGTGATGGAATCCGTGATCAAACATGCTAATGACGGCCGCGCCGTGATCGGGATCTGTAACGGTTTTCAAATCCTTCTTGAGTCGGGGCTCCTGCCGGGCGCGATGCTCCGGAACAAAACCCTCGAATTCATTTGCAAACACACCTGGATCCGCACGGAAGAGAATCTTACGATCTTTACCGGGCAAATGGAGCCGGGCGAGACGCTTTGTGTTCCGATCGCTCACGGTGAAGGAAATTATTACTGTGATGACGATACGCTTAAATCCCTTCATGATAATTCGCAGGTCGTTTTCCGTTATTCCTCCGAAGAGGGAAAGCTCGGCGAGGAATTCAATCCGAACGGGTCGCGCGACCATATCGCCGGTATCGTCAATAAAAAGAAGAACGTTCTCGGGATGATGCCCCATCCGGAGCGTTCCAGCGAAGATATTCTTGGCTCTTCGGACGGGCGCAAGATCTTCGAAAGCATCTTAACCGCACTGGAATAAATTATGCCGGCACTGGATTCAACCACGCCTATCACTCCGGAACTGATCGTGGCGCACGGGATCACGCCAGAAGAATATCAACGCATCAAGGATATCCTTGGACACGAGCCCAACATCACGGAGCTCGGGATGTTCAGCGTGATGTGGAGCGAGCACTGCTCCTATAAGAATTCCAAGCCCATCCTGAAGCTCTTCTCCAAGATGAACGCGGCGTTGCCGCATCAGGAAAACCTTTTGGTCAAACCCGGCCAGGAGAACGCCGGCATTGTCGATATCGGTGACGGTTATGCCGTGTGTTTCAAGATCGAAAGCCACAATCATCCTTCAGCGATCGAACCTTTCCAGGGCGCGGCAACAGGTGTTGGGGGGATCCTGCGTGATATTTTTACGATGGGCGCACGCCCTATTCTCCTGATGAATTCGCTTCGTTTCGGGGATCTCGCGCAGCCTGTGAGCCAGCGTCTTTTCCGCGGCGTGGTGGCGGGTATCGCGCACTACGGAAATTGCATGGGGATCCCGACTGTCGGAGGCGACATCTATTTTGACGGTTCTTACGAAGGCAATCCGCTCGTCAATGCCATGGCGCTTGGCATCATTAAAAAAGACGAGATCGTCCGCGGCGCAGCGCACGGGATCGGCAATCCGGTCTACTATGTCGGCGCGACGACGGGCCGTGACGGGTTAGGCGGGGCGGCCTTCGCGTCCAAGGAGCTTTCCGAGCAAAGTCATGAAGACCGGCCGGCCGTGCAAGTGGGCGATCCTTTTATGGAAAAACTTCTGATGGAAGCGTGCCTTGAACTTTTGAAGACCGACGCGCTTGTGGGGATGCAGGATATGGGCGCTGCCGGATTGACCTGCGCGGGTTGTGAGACCGCCTCACGCGCAAGCACAGGCGTCGAGATCGACCTGGCAAGAGTCCCGCGTCGCGAAACCGGTATGATCCCGTATGAAATCCTCCTTTCCGAATCGCAGGAACGCATGCTCGTGATCGTCAAGAAGGGTAAAGAAAAAGAAGTCGAGGCTATTTTTGAAAAATGGGACCTTCATGCCGTCAAGATCGGCGAAGTCACCCCGGGGAACAAATACCGGGTCCTTGACGCCGGAAAGTTAGCCGCAGAGATCCCCGCTAAAGCTTTGGCCGACGAAGGGCCGGTCTATACGCGCGAAGAAGAAAAACCCGCCTATTTAGAAAAAGCGCAGCAACTCGATCTTCGCTCGATTTACGAGCCGAAGGATTTTAATCTCACGCTCAAACGCCTGTTATCTCATCCGTCGATCGCCTCCAAAGCTTGGGTCTGGCAGCAATACGATCATATGGTCCGCACCGATACGGTTTTCTATCCCGGTCATGACGCCGCATTGATCCGCATCAAGGGGACGCAAAAAGGCATTGCGGTCGCGACCGATTGCAACAGTCTCTATGTTTATCTCGATCCGTTCGAAGGCGGAAAGATCGCGGTGGCGGAAGCCGCGCGGAACGTCGTATGCTCCGGCGCCAAACCGATCGGGGTGACCAATTGTCTTAATTTCGGGAATCCGATGAAGCCGGAGATCTTCTGGCAGTTCCACCAGGCCGTTGCCGGCATGATCGAATCCTGTACGGCGCTTGAGACCCCGGTCACGGGCGGCAACGTCAGTTTCTACAACGAAAGCCCCCAAGGCGCCATTTATCCGACGCCCACGATCGGCATGGTCGGCCTTTTGGATAATATCGAAAAACGGGTTCCGTCGGCTTTTCAAAATGAAGGCGACATTGTCTTTCTGGCGGGCGAGACCTTCAATGAATTGGGCGGGAGCCATTATCTGATGCTTGAGCATGGATTAAAACAAGGATTGCCGCCGCGCCTTGATCTTAAGCGCGAAGGATCGCTTCAGCAGTTCATTCTTGCCGCGGCCGACACAAGGAAGCTCGCTTCCTGTCACGATCTTTCCGAGGGCGGGCTCGCGGTCGCTTTAGCGGAATGTTGCATTAAAAGCGAAGAGGGCCTCGGCGCTACGATCACGGACCTTGAGGGTATCCGGAAAAGTCAAAAAGGCCTTCGCGACGACGCGCTTTACTTCGGAGAAAGCCAATCGCGCGCGATCATTTCAGTAAAACCCGAGCATTGCAAGGACGTCAGGAATTTAGCGCAGAAACAGGGGACCACACTGTTTGAGATCGGCAAGGTGGGCGGGGATACGCTCATTCTGGAGGACCGGGTCCGGTTGTTGGTGTGGGATGCAGCGAATCTTTTCGATCGTACGATCCCCAACGTTATGGAGCGCAAATAATGGGCGGCGAAAATATCAAACATCATTGCGGCATTTTCGGCATCTACAATCATCCTCAAGCGGCGCGCATTACCCAGCTCGGACTTTTTGCGCTGCAGCACCGCGGCGAAGAAGCGGCCGGCATTTGTTCCAGCGACAGTTCCGATCTTTACCTTGTGAAAAAAACGGGGCTGGTTGGAGAGGCTTTCGATGAGGCGTCTTTCTCGCAATTGCCGGGAAAAAGCGCTATCGGGCATGTGCGCTACTCCACGACGGGGTCCTCAACGCTTTTAAATGCCCAACCCTACAAAGTGGACTACTCGCGCGGCCAGATCGCGATCGCGCATAATGGCAATCTCGTCAATGCCCAGATCCTGCGCGCCGAGCTCGAGGCCTACGGTTCGATCTTCGGAAGTACGATCGATTCCGAGGTTTTTGTTCATATGATCGCGAAGCCCTCTTATCGTTCTCATGAGGAAGGAGTGGTGGAGGCGACGAAACGCGCGAAAGGCGCATTCAGTTTGGTGCTTCTGACCGAGGATCATCTGTTCGGAGTTCGCGATCCCCACGGCTTCCGGCCCCTTTGCCTCGGGAAATTGGGCAATAGCTACGTGCTGGCTTCCGAAACCTGCGCTTTTGATCTTATCGAAGCGGAATTTGTGCGCGAGATCGAGCCCGGCGAGATCATTGTGATCGATCATACCGGGTTGCGCAGCCATTTTCCTTTCAAGGATGAAAAGATCGCGAAAGCGCAGTGCATCTTTGAACATGTCTATTTTGCGCGTCCGGATTCCACTATCTTCCATGACAGTGTGGGGCTTGTGCGCGAAAGATTGGGGCGGCAACTCGCCAAAGAGCATCCTGTTGAGGCGGATATCGTGATCCCGGTCCCGGATTCCGGGAGTTTCGCGGCTCTGGGGTATTCGCGCGAGTCAGGGATCCCGCTTTCGCATGGATTTGTTCGCAATCACTACATCGGCCGAACCTTTATCAGTCCCACCGAAGCAGGCCGTTCGCTCAAAGTGAAGATCAAGTTGAACCCGATCCGGCAGGTCGTGCAAGGCAAGCGCGTGATCGTGGTGGATGATTCGATCGTTCGCGGAAATACCGCCAGAAGCCGTGTTAAACTTTTAAGAAGCGCCGGAGCTAAAGAGGTCCATATGCGGATCAGCGGACCTCCGCATATCTCACCCTGTTTTTACGGGATCGATTTTCCGTCCACCAAAGAGCTCTTGGCCGCGAATAACAGCATGGAAGATATCAAGAAGTTCCTGAATGTGGATACGCTGGGCTATCTAAGTTTGGAAGGGATGCTTGGCGCGACCACACAAGATCCGAAGGATTTTTGCGCCGCGTGCTATACGGGAAAATACCCGACCAAGATCTACGATGCGGACGACAAATATAAACTCGAGCACAAAAGGAACAGCTGCAGACTATGAGCGCTTGGACCTATGAAAAAGCCGGGGTGCCGCACCTTAAAGGTGATCCTGCGTATAACCGGAAGATCGCAGGCTTGATCCGCTCGACCCATGTTCCGGGAGTTTGCGGCAGCACGCTCGGTTTCGCGTCCCTCTTCGATCTGTCGAAGACAGGGATCAAGGACCCGCTGCTTGTTGCCTCGACCGACGGCGTGGGAACAAAGCTCGAGCTCGCGCGGCTTCTCCGGAAGCATGATACGATCGGGATCGATCTCGTGGCGATGTGTGTCAACGACCTTATCACTTCAGGCGCGCGACCGCTTTTTTTTCTTGATTACTATGCCGCGGGGAAATTCGAAACAAATGTGATTGGTGAAGTCCTCAGAGGCGTCACCGAAGGATGCCGGCAGGCCGGATGCGCGCTTGTGGGCGGCGAGACGGCGATCATGCCTGGATTTTATTCTGACCGGAAAAAGAAACTCGCGGCCCAATATGATATCGCCGGCTTTTCAGTCGGCGCGGTAGCCCGGAGAAAAGTGGTAACAGGTCAAAAAATAAAAGCCGGGGATGTTCTTCTCGGGATCCAGTCCTCAGGTTTTCATTCCAACGGCTATTCGCTTCTCCGGAAGATTTTCACAGAAAGAGAGCTTCAGGGATCGATCGGGTGCAAGCTTTTGACGCCCACGATCATCTATGTCAAACCCGTACTCGCGCTCCTGAAAAAATTACCGCTCAAAGGTATCATCAATATCACAGGCGGCGGTTTCTATGACAACTTGCCGCGCGTTATTCCCTCGGGGCTTGGCGCCAGGATCAACAACGCCTCTTGGGAAGTTCCCAAGATCTTTCGCGTCGCGCAGAAAGCCGGGAGTATTTCAAGCCACGAAATGTATAAAACGTTCAATATGGGTGTCGGGATGGCATTAATCCTCGAGAAGCGTTATGCTGCTGCCGCTCAAAAGCTCCTTAGAGGTTTTAAATTAAATTCCTGGATCATCGGAAAGATCGTAAAACAAAGAGGGATAACGGTCTTATGAAGGTTCTTTTGATCGGTTCCGGCGGAAGGGAACACGCGCTCGCCTGGAAGATCGCCGAAAGCCCCATGCTTACCAAACTTTACGCGGCGCCCGGCAATGCCGGGATCGCCCAGCACGCGGAATGCGTTTCGATAGCGCCTGACAACGTCCGGGGGCTTTTGGAATTCGCGCTCAAAGAAAAGATCGACCTGACGGTCGTCGGTCCCGAGGCGCCGCTTGTCGCCGGGATCTCGGATCAGTTCCGTGAAAGAGGTCTTAAAGTATTCGGCCCCTCCGGCGACGCCGCCCTTCTGGAGGGCAGCAAGGCCTTTTCCAAAGAAATGATGACAAAATTCGGTGTTCCGACGGCCCCCTATGAAGTGTTCACGAACGTCAAAGAAGCCAAGCATTACGCGATCGAAGCTGAAATGCCGGCGGTGATCAAGGCGGACGGGCTTGCGGCCGGCAAGGGCGTCGTGATCTGTGATAGTTCGGAGCAGGCGGTAGCGACGCTCACGCAGATGATGGAAGAAAAAGTTTTTGGCGATGCCGGCGCGAAGGTCGTGATCGAGAAAAAACTCGAAGGCGAGGAGCTTTCAGTTCTTGTGCTGACGGACGGAAAGAAGATCATCCCGCTTGCCAGCGCCCGGGATCATAAACGCGCTTATGATCATGATCAGGGTCCGAATACCGGAGGGATGGGGGCTTTTTCACCGAGCATGAAGATCCCGGAAAACGAAATTGGCGGTATCATCAATATCGCGATCCGGCCGATCATCGACGGACTTGCCAAAGAAGGGATCCCTTACCGGGGCGTGCTCTATGCCGGTTTGATGATGACGAAAGACGGGCCTTTTGTTCTCGAATACAATTGCCGCTTCGGGGATCCCGAAACAGAAGTCATTCTGCCACGCTTGAAATCCGACCTTCTTCCGGTCATGGTCCAGATCGCCGGTGGACGTCTTGAGGTCGAAGCGTTGAAATGGCATGAGAAGGCATGCATCACGGTCGTGATGGCATCCGGCGGTTATCCGGGAGCTTACGAAAAAGGTTTTCCGATCCATGGCCTTGAATCGGTCAGGAATCAGCCGGATGTGGTGGTCTTTCACGCGGGGACTTCATTCAATGAACAAAAACAGATCGTAGCTTCCGGCGGGCGGGTGCTTGCGGTGACGGCGCTGGGGGAAAATCTCAGGGCGGCGCATGAACGCGCCTATCAAGCGATTTCAAAGATCCACTTTCAAGGCGGTTTTTGCCGCCGGGACATCGGTCAAAAAGCCATTGAGGTGCTAAAATGAACGAACTTGTTTCGATCGTGATGGGAAGCGATTCAGACCTGGAAGTGATGCAGGAGTGCGCGGATGTGCTCAAGGATTTTGGCGTCAGTTTTGAAATGCAAGTGCTTTCCGCCCATCGAACGCCGAGTCTGGTGGCGGATTTTGCCGCGAAAGCCAAAGAAAAAGGCAGGAAGGTGATCATTGCCGGAGCGGGAGGGGCCGCCCATTTAGCCGGGGCGATCGCCGCTAATACAACATTACCGGTCATCGGCGTGCCGTTAGCTGCCACGCAATTAAGCGGTTTTGACGCGTTGCTTGCGACGGTTCAAATGCCCGCCGGGGTGCCGGTCGCGACCGTCGCGGTCGGAAAACCGGGCGCGCGCAATGCGGGCCTTCTGGCGGTCCAGATCCTGGGCCTTTCCGATGCGAGGCTTTCCGAGAAACTTGAAAAATACAAGAGCTCTTTAGCAGAAAGCTCCCAGGAGAAGAACAAAAAATTGCAGGAAAAAATGGGCAAATAGGACCGGACTCAGAAGAAAACCTTATAACTACCGTGATGACAACCCCCGTAATCATTAAACTGGATAGCCATGATCCTGACATGACCCGCCTTCAAGAGGCGGTGGCCGCGTGCCGGTCGGGGAAGGTCGTGGTATTCCCGACGGAGACTGTTTACGGGATCGGCGGCCGGATGCATGCCCCGGAGATCGAAAAAAAGCTCCGTTCGATCAAAGGGCGTTCCGATACAAAACCGTTTTCCTATCATATCGGCGACTGGGAAATGCTCGATACGCTCAAGGTCAGCAAAGCACCGCTTGTTTGCGCGATGGCACGTCAATTCTGGCCCGGCCCCGTCACTTTGATCGTGCCGGATCTCCATCAGCGCAAGATCGGCATCAGATTTCCGCGCAGCAAGATTGCGGGAGCTTTATTCCGGGAGACGGGAGAGCCCTTTATCGCGACCAGCGCGAATATCAGCGGCAAAATGTCGCCTCATACCGCGCACCAGGCGGCCGAACAGCTGCACGGTTCTTTTGACCTTTTGATCGACGGGGGAAAGACCGAATTGATGCAGGATTCGACGGTCGTCGATGTGGCCGGCGAAGTCCCGGTCCTTTTACGCAAAGGAGCTCAGGGTGCGGAAGTCGAAAAGACCGTTGAAAAAATAAAATCCGGGAAATGTCCGCGCAAGCGTATTTTGATCGTCTGTACCGGGAATTCCTGTCGCTCGCCGATGGCTGAAGGATGGCTTCGGCGCGAGATCGAGAAAAAAGGCTTGGGCTCCGAGATCGAAATCATTTCCTGCGGGACTAAAGCGCATGACGGGTTGCCGTGCACTTCCGAAGCTGAATATGTCATGCGGAACCGCGAGATCGATCTTAGCAAGTTCCGCAGCCGCGCCCTCCGGAAGGGCGATCTTTGGTGTTCGGAGTTGATTCTTGCGATGGGCCCGCAGCACGCAGAAGCGGCCGAAACGATGCTTGCTTCTTCAAAACAGAAGACGATCACGCTGGATGTGGAAGACCCCATCGGCATGGGGATGAACGTCTATGAAAAGACTTTGCTTGATATTGAGACCAAAATGAAACAGCATATGCCAAAGATCCTCCAATTGGATTAAAGGACGAAAAACCATGGTGAAACCCAAGATCGCGATCGCAACCGACCATCGCGGCGTGCAGCTTAAGAGCGCGCTGATCGATTATCTTAAGAAAAAGAACTTTGAAGTCATTGATTGCGGGGCGTTCTCCGACGAATCTTGCGATTACCCCGATTTCATTTTTGCCGCGGCCGAAAAGGTCGCAAAAAAAGAATGCCACCGGGCGATCGGGATCTGTTATACGGGCATCGGGAGCGCGATCGCGGCCAATAAGGTCGCAGGGATCCGCGCGGCGCTTTGTCAGAATATCGAACAGGCGCGTCTTTCCCGTTGTCATAACGATTCCAATATGTTGATCCTTGGCGCGGGATTTTTACCGCAGGACATCGTTTTTCCTCTGGTCGATACCTGGCTCAATACACCATTTGAAAGGGGACGTCATGAAGTCCGTGTTAACAAAATTAGGGCTTACGAGCAGAAGCACCGTTGATCAAACATTCCTGAAAAAAAGCGACCCGGATATTTACCGGGCCATTCGCGCCGAAGTCAAACGTCAGAACGAGAATATCGAATTGATCGCAAGCGAGAATTTCACCTCGATCCCGGTGCTGGAAGCGATGGGTTCGGTCCTCACCAATAAATACGCCGAAGGGTACCCGGCCAAGCGTTGGTACGGCGGCTGCGAGAACGTCGATGTGGTCGAGCAACTCGCGATCGACCGCGCCAAACAGCTTTTCGGGGCCGAACACGCGAATGTCCAACCGCATAGCGGCACCTCGGCCAATATCGCGGTCTTTATGGCTCTTTTGTCACCGGGCGATAAGATCCTCGGAATGGACTTGACGCACGGCGGCCATCTTTCCCACGGCCACAAGATGAACTTTTCGGGCAAGTTCTACGAGATCATCCCTTATGGGGTAAGCCCCAAGGATGAGCGGATCGATTATGACCAGCTCGAAAAACTCGCCCTAGAACACAAACCCAAGATGATCCTGCTCGGCGCTTCAGCTTATCCCCGGGTCATTGATTTTGAGCGCGGCCGGAAAATCGCCGATCAGGTGGGCGCGCTCCTTATGGTGGATATGGCCCATTTCGCGGGACTTGTTGCGACCGGGCACCATCCGAGTCCCGTGCCCTATGCCGACATCGTGACCACGACCACGCATAAGACGCTTCGCGGTCCGCGCGCCGGTTTGATTCTTTGTAAGGAAAAATACGCAAAGGCCATCGATACGGCCGTATTTCCCGGCATCCAGGGTGGCCCGCTGATGCATGTGATCGCAGCGAAGGCCGTCGCGCTCAAGGAAGCGCTTAGTCCCGAATTTAAAGCGTATAGCGGCCAGATTGTCAAGAACGCCCAAGCGCTTGCGGCCGCAATGGCGTCGCGCGGTTGGAGGATCGTCTCCGGGGGAACAGACAATCATCTCATGCTTGTCGATGTGACCGTCAAAGGTTTTAACGGAAAACAGGTTCAGGAACTTCTGGATAAAGTAAAGATCACGGTCAATAAGAATATGATCCCGTTCGACAAGGAATCACCTTTCAAGGGTTCCGGCGTCCGGTTGGGAACGCCGGCGGTCACGACGCGCGGCATGAAAGAAAAAGAAATGGAATTGATCGCGGAGTTGATCGACCAGACGCTTCAGGCCCCGGAAAAAGAGGATAACCTCGCCGCAGTCCTTTCCCGCGTCGAGGCCTTGACGGAAAAATTTCCGCTTTATCCGGAGCTTCAGTAAAAGAAAGGTCTTATGCGCTGTCCTTATTGCAAACAGGATTCCGATAAAGTGATCGATTCGCGGGCCGCGAACGAAGGGGAAGTGGTGCGCCGCCGGCGAGAGTGCACCGCCTGCAACAAACGGTTCACCACCTATGAACGCGTCGAGGAGATCCCGATGTTCGTGGTCAAAAAAGACCAGCGGCGCGAGGCTTATGAGCGCGCAAAAGTCCTCGCCGGTGTTTATAAGGCCTGCGAAAAGCGCCCGGTGCCTCTTGCGGCCCAGGAGAAGGTCGCCGACGATCTTGAAGCGACGATGCGGGAAAAATATGACCGCGAGGTCCCGTCCCGCATTATCGGCGAATTCATTATGCAGCGCCTTGCGAAGGTCGACCAAGTGGCTTATGTCCGCTTTGCCAGCGTGTACCGCGATTTTCAGGACGTGGGTCATTTTATGAAAGAACTGAAGTTTCTGCTGGCGAAGCCGAAGTAATGCTTTAACAGGGCCGATGGTAAAGCAAGAAAACCTTTATTGTCGTCTTTGAAACTGTATTGTATGATACTAACCCAGCAAAGGCCGTGGACGCGGGTCCAGTGCATCGGATGCGAGAACTCGGTTCAAACTAAAAGGAGAGAGCATTATGGCAAAAGCGAACGCAGCGTTTATGAAACCGATGAGTGTGAGCGCGGAACTTGCGGCAGTGGTCGGAAAAGGTCCGATGCCTCGCAGTGAAGTCGTGAAAAAACTTTGGGAATACATCAAGAAGAACAAGCTTCAGGATCAGGCCAATAAGCGCAACATCAATGCGGATGGCACGCTGAAAGCTGTGTTCGGCGGGAAATCGGTCGTCAATATGTTCGAGATGACCAAACTCGTCAGCAAACACCTTTCTTAGGCCTCTTTCGTTTTTCATTGCCCGCGCCAAAGCCATGAGGCGGCGGAGCGGGTTCATGTAACGTCGGATGGACG
This sequence comes from Candidatus Omnitrophota bacterium, assembly GCA_022709525.1. Taxonomy (GTDB): domain Bacteria; phylum Omnitrophota; class Omnitrophia; order Omnitrophales; family Aquincolibacteriaceae; genus Aquincolibacterium. Next base: position 26,054 of record JAKLIQ010000008.1, on the reverse strand, counting down.
GAGAGGTTCCGGAAACGAAGCTCCGGAACCTCTCCTGCCTGAGTTTTTTCGTCCAGCGTCTTTATTTTTTTTATGATCTGCTTCTGCCGCGCTTCAGGACTGATAGTTTTGTTGTGTCAAAAGATTAAAAAGGGAGAGGGATTTTATGGGTTCTAAACTTGTCATCGTTTTTGCTTTTCTCCTTTCCGTCGCCGCCGCGGGCGGCTCTTACTATTTGTACCAGGGATGGGTCGAGGAACGCACTGTCCGCGGAAGCGTTGAAGCGAAATACGACCAGGTCAAAGAAAAAATGATCACGATCCAGTCGGAAAAAGAGCAGCTGAAGGCCAAGAGCGAGGAATACCGCTCCAAAGCCGAAGCGATGCAGTCGCAGCTTGAAAGGCTCCAGTCGGAACAAAGCCGGATCGATAGCGAAAAAGCTACCCTCGAAAAACAGCTCAAAACCCATCAAGGGATGATCGCTGATCTTCAGAAACAAGTTGCCGATCTTGCCAGGAAAGCCAAAGAAGCGCAGGCTGCTTGCGGTGTGACCCCGCAAGACCTCCAAACCGATATTCTCTCAGCGCCCAAACCCTTCGGCGATTCAACGCCCGCTTCAGGGACACCCACAACGCAGCTTACGTTCAAACCCGTAAGCCCGAGCGGGGCAACCGTTTCTGTTGCTTACAAACCTTCCACCGCGTCTTCGGTCATTCCCTCAACATCTTCCGATACGGGCGCGCCGCCGGCGGCCAAGACCGCCGTGGAAGTTCCGGCGGGATCCGAATCCGTGAAAGAAATCCCTCAAACCGGATCAACCTCTTCGGTATCAGGCGCGGCCGTAAGCGCGAAAGTCCTTACCGTGAACCGCAAATTCAATTTTGTGGTGATCAATCAAGGACTTCAGGACGGGCTTAAGATGGGGGATAAGCTGAAGGTCCTCAAGCAGGGCCAGGAAAGCGCGACGATCCAGGTCGAAAAACTTTATGATAAATTTTCCGCGGCGACCATCCTCGAAGAAGATCCGAAGCAGCAGGTCGTAGAAGGCGATGAGATCCGCGGGGCTTAAACTTTCCGCTTTCGCACTTCTGGTATTTTTGGCGTTTCCCGCCGCCCCGGCGCTTGTTGCCGAAGAAAAACCCTGGACCGATCAATTCCTGAGCGAATTTAACGGGCTCAAAACGCGGCTCGCGATCATCGAGCAAACCCAGCGCGATATTCTCGCGGAAAAAGAAGAGATCATCCAAGAGATCGATCGGGTCCGCATCTGGGCCCGCCACAGCGGTGACTGATATGAACAGAAAAATCGTCCGACGTTCGCTTTGTGCGCTTGCGGTATTCTTTTTGATGCCCTTCGCGGGCCAGAGCTTTGCCGAAGAAAAACCTTGGACGGACCAGTTTCTTGCCGAGTTCGAAGAGGTCAAAACGAGCCTCGCCAATATCGAAAAACAACAGCAAGAAGTGGCGGCCAAGGACGCTGAAATCATCGAGAAATTAGACCAGTTGCGCGTTTGGGTCCGCCGAAAATAGCTTGTCCATGGCAACGCTTTCCTTTCAGGGCCCCGGGAAATTTTGCGGGGTCTGCACTCCTCCCGGCGATAAATCGATCTCCCACCGCGCGGTGCTTTTCGGTTCGTTAGCCGAAGGCGAAAGCGCTTACGAAAATTTTCTTGAGGCCGAAGACTGTCTTCATACGCTCGACGCGATGCGGCAGATGGGGGTCGAGATCCATCATGCAAAAGGCACGGGAAAAGTCCGGATATTCGGCAAAGGCCTGCGCAAGCTTTCAGCGCCTAAAAAAGAACTGTATCTCGGCAACTCCGGAACTTCGATGCGGCTTCTTTTGGGGATCTCGGCGGGACAACGCTTTGAAACGGTCCTGACCGGAGACCCTTCGCTTTCGTCGCGGCCGATGCGCCGCGTGACCGAACCGCTCAAAAAGATGGGCGCCCAGATCAAAGGCAGGGAAAACGGTAATTTCGCGCCCCTGACGATCCGCGGAGGAAAACTGCGCGGGATCGATTTTGACAATAAATTATCAAGCGCGCAGGTCAAGTCCGCCCTCCTTTTTGCGGGCATGTACGCCGAAGGGCGCACGATCGTCCGCGAGGCCGTTCCATCGCGGGACCATACGGAAAGATTCCTCGAGGCGACCGGCGCGCGCTTCCAAAAAGTCGCCCATCATCTCATCATCGAGCCGACCGAAATGCTTCTGCCGCTCAGGGCCCGTATCGCCGGGGATATTTCATCCGCCGCGTTTTTTATTACGGGCGCGGCCATGATCCCGGGTTCGGAAGTGACGATCCGAGATGTCGGATTGAACCCGACGCGAACCGGGATCCTCGAAGTTTTAAAACGCATGGGCGCCGGGATCGAAACGGAGATCACGCAAACGGTGCCCGAGCCCATGGGGAATATCCGGATCCGCGGCGCGAAACTGAAAGGCACGGGGATTACCCGCGCCGAGATCCCGTCGCTTATTGACGAGCTTCCGGTTCTCATGGTCGCGATGGCGCTTGCCGAAGGCGAAAGCCTTGTTTCCGGCGCGGCCGAACTGCGTGTCAAGGAAACGGACCGCATTAAATCCATGGTCGGTAATTTGAGAGCTCTGGGGGCGTCGATCGAGGAGCTTCCTGACGGTTCGCTCATCCGGGGAGTGGAAACATTGCACGGAGCGACCGTCGAAAGTTTTGGCGATCACCGTACCGCCATGAGCATGGGCGTGGCCAGTCTCGCCACCGAAGGGGTTATCACGGTTCGGGATACAGATTGCATCGCGACCTCTTATCCCGCCTTCATGGAGCATTTCCAGATGCTTTTTAACCGCTAGGCCCTGAGCTTGGCAGTGAGTTCAAGGGCTGAAAATGCAAGCTTGTTTTGGTTTGACAGTGAAAATGGCTTTCGATATACTACGGCTTCCTTAAGTGCCAGCCCACACACCAGATACGAAGAGGCAGAGCTTATGTTTCTGATCGATCGTTTGTTAGGATTCTTTTCAAGTGATATCGGAATAGACCTCGGAACCGCCAATACCCTCGTTTACGTCAAAGGCCAAGGCGTTGTGTTGTGCGAACCCTCCGTCGTGGCGATCGATCGTTCGACTCACCAGGTCCTTGCGGTGGGCGAAGAAGCCAAACGCATGCTCGGTCGCACGCCCGGCAACATTACCGCGATCCGCCCCATGAAGGACGGTGTCATCGCGGATTTTGATATCACCGAAGCCATGCTCCGCTATTTCATCCGGAAAGTCCATCGCCGCAAGACAGGGATCAGCCCGCGCGTCGTGATCGCGGTCCCGAGCGGGATCACCGAAGTTGAAAAACGCGCCGTGAAAGATTCGGCGGAACGGGCCGGGGCCCGCACGCCGGTCTACCTTGTGGAAGAACCGATCGCGGCCGCGATCGGCGTCGGTTTGCCGATCCATGAGCCGGCCGGGAACATGATCATCGATATCGGCGGCGGCACGACCGAGATCGCCGTGATCTCCCTCTCAGGGATCGTTTTCGCGAAAAGCATCCGTATCGGCGGCGACGAATTCGATGAGGCGATCATTTCTCACCTTAAAAAGGCCTATAATTTGATGATCGGGGAGCGCACGGCCGAAGAGATCAAGATCCGCATCGGTTCGGCGTATCCTCTCGAGGAAGAAACCACTTTGGACGTCAAGGGGCGCGATGTCCTGGCAGGACTTCCCAAGACGATCAGCGTGACCAGCGAAGAGATCCGCGAGGCCCTTTCCGAGCCGCTATCCGCGATCCTCGAAGCCGTCCGGATCGCTCTCGAACGGACACCGCCGGAGCTGTCGGCCGATCTGATCGACAGAGGTTTGATCTTGGCAGGGGGAGGATCGCTTTTAAGAGGTTTTGACAAGCTGATCAGCGAGGAAACGGGGCTTCCCGTTCATATCGCCGATGATCCTCTCACCGCAGTGGCGCTTGGCACGGGACGTTATTTAAGCGACTTCCATCTTTTGAAGCGTTTATCGGTGAATAGCAATACCGCCCGGGAATACTAGGATTTTTCGAGCCCTTCCACAAGCGGTCTCCTGCGAATAAGGATGATGTTTTAAGCCCTTTTTATCGCGTATCGGAGATTTTGCCCTCATGCGGCGCTGGCGTTCTTATTATTTTCTTGCGGTTCCCGTCCTCGCGCTCGTCCTTTTCTTTCAATACCCCCGTTTCAACGAAGCCATCCACGCCTTTTTTTATACGCTCGCGCGGCCCGCGTTCGTGATCGCGAGCGGCCTCCGCCAGGGGTTTTACGCCCTTCGCTACGAATCCGCCGGTTTTTTCAACGCCGTCAGCAAACAGAAAGAATACCGCGCGCGCATCCAGGAACTTGAGACCCAGCTGATCCACTACGATGACATGGAGCGGGAGAATGCCCGGCTGAAACGGCTTCTTAATTTCAGCAAGCCGCTCGGAGCGCGCACAGTCGGGGCGCGCGTGATCGGCGAGGACCTGACGCCGTGGAAAAAAGTGGTAGTACTGGATAAAGGGAGCCGCCATAACTTGAAAAAAGACATGGTGGTCGTGGTGCCGGAAGGGTTGGTGGGGAGGATCCTCGAGGTCGAACCCTACACTTCTCGCGCCATTCTCCTGCCCGATCCTGATTGCCGGGTAAGCGCCCTGACGTCCGCAAGCCGCGCCCAAGGGATCATCGCCGGCATCGGCACCGAAAAACTGCAGATGCGTTATTTGTCGCTCGACGCCGAGATCGCTCTTGGGGAAGATGTGATCACTTCGGGGATCGGAAGTGTTTTTCCCAAAGGACTGCAGATCGGAAAGATCGAATCGATCGAGCGCGACGGTGACGGTTTGCATCTGCTCGCGCTCGTCAAGCCATCCGTTCCATTCTCCAAGATTGAGGAAGTGCTATGCCTCGACTTTTCTCAGCAAAAGTGATCCTTTATTTCTTTCTGCTCGCGGTGCTGGACGGGACCGTGATGCCGGTCTTCCAGATCCATGGTGTTTACCCAAGCCTGCTTTATCTTTTTGTCTGCTACGCCGCTTTTGAATGGGGAGCGCCCAAAACCCTGTTTGTCGCATTCTGGGCCGGTCTTTTACGGGATCTTTTGGGCGGGGGATTGATCGGAGTGGAAGCGTCGATCCTGACTCTTCTGGCGTTGGCGCTCGATTTTTTGGTGCAAAAAATGGAGAAGGCCCTGCCAGGGATCTATTTTATCATGACATTCCTTTTCGCTTTTTCCGCGGGCGCCCTGCGGCTTTTGGCGGGATACGCCGGAGAGCTTCCCGCCTCGCTCGTCTGGAATTATCTGGGGGCGATCGCGATGACGGCCCTTTACACAAGCGCCCTCCTGCCTTTTTTTAATTTTATGACCAATGGCTGGTTCGGACGGTCCTCCAGAAAACAATACGAGTTATTTCGCTAATGTTCACGCGATTTCATTTTTTTCAGGTGTTTGTATTCATCCTTCTGGCATTGCTTGGGTTCGGGCTTTTCCATACCCAGGTCCTGCGGGGACACTATTTCCGCGAACTCGGCCAGCGGAACCGCATTCGCCTGATCCCGCTTGAGGCCCCGCGCGGCCGCGTTTTTGATCAGAAAGAACGGCTGCTCGCGGCCAATCGCCCGTCCTACAACGTTGTCGCCGTGCCCGAGGACGTGACGCCCGAGGTCTATCCGCGACTTGCGAAGCTTCTCGACATACCGGAGAAGGAAGTCCGCCGCCGCATGAGCGCGGGCCGCGAATATCCGTTCGCTCCCGCCGTGATCAAGGAAGATATTCCCCGGGAGCTCGCCTTTCGTCTCGAAGAGAAAAAGCCCGAACTGCCCGGAGTGGCGATCCGGGTTGAGGGGATCCGTTATTACCCTTACGGTGAGATCGCCTCGCATGTGATCGGTTATATCGGGACGGTCAACCGCGTCGAATACGATGTTCTGGATCACGATCGTTTTGGCGTCAATTCCAAGATCGGCCGCGCGGGGATCGAAAAAGCATTCGACGATTTTCTCCGCGGATGGCGCGGCGGTCAGCAGATCGAAGTGGACGCGCGCGGCCAGATGGTCCAGGTCCTCTCGGACCGAAAGCCCGAACCCGGTTCCGATATCACGCTGACGCTTGATCTGGAATTCCAAAAGAAGATCATGGCAATGATCGAGGGGAAGCACGCGAGCATCGTCGTTCTGGACCTCGAGACAGAGGGGCTTCTGGCGATGGCGAGCGCGCCGGCTTACGACCCGAACATCTTCGTTTCGCCCGCGACGAGCGAACAGCGCCTTCAAGTGCTTAAAGACTCAAGTTCTCCCATGTTGGATCGCGGGATCAATGCGGCCTACCCGCCCGGTTCTGTTTTCAAGCTTGTGACCGCGCTTGCCGCGCTGGATCTTGGAAAGATCACGCCTGAAACAAGGTTTTATTGCAAGGGCTCATTCCAATTAAGCCCCAAGGCCAAGGTGGCGCGCTGCTGGCTTCACGAGGGACACGGGAGTCTTAATCTTTACGAGGCCCTCGAGCGCTCCTGTAACGTCTATTTTTGGAATCTAGCCAAGCGGTTAACGCCCGATGAGATCGCGCATTACGCGCACGAACTTGGCCTCGGCGAACCGCTCAAACTCGAGATCTCGCGTATGGCGCCCGGCCTGATCCCGGACTCTTCCTGGAAAAAGGCGCGCTTCAAACAGCCGTGGTATCAAGGCGAAACACTGAATATGGCCATCGGGCAAGGATACATGCTTGTCACACCGTTCGAGATCCTGCGCCTTACTTCGATCATTGCAAAAAACGGGAGGGTCGTGGAGCCGCATCTGGTCGTTCGCGACCCGCGTATGATGCACGAAGCCCCGCATGTCGCCATACAGGAGCACAATCTGAACGCGATCCGCCGCGCGATGCTACAGGTCGTGGAATCCGACTATGGCACGGGGCAGTTGGCGCGGGTCGATTTTGATAAATTGGCCGGCAAGACGGGGACCGCGCAAGCCCCGCCCGAAAAAGCCCACAGCTGGATGACGGGATTTTTCCCGTACAAGGACCCGAAGATCGCTTTCGTGGTATTTGTCGAGCATGGAGGTTCGGGGGGTATCACAAGCGCCCGGCTTGTCAAACAGATGCTTGAGGCCTGGAAGGATCTTCATGCTGCGCCGGCTGCTTAGCGGGATCCATTTTCCGCTCCTTTTCTCGGTCGTCGCTTTGGCCGTGATCGGCATTCTTTTCATCTATAGCGCTTCCTACCGGGATCCCGGCAATTATGAAGCGAAGCAGGTTTTTTGGGTTTTGACCGGATTGACGGTTCTTATTCTGGTCCCGTGGATCGGCTACCGGCCCGTCCTGAGCGTTTCCTATCCTTTTTATGTCTTGACGCTGATCCTTCTTGTCTTGGTCGATTTTTTTGGCAGCAAGGTTTTGGGGGCCCAGCGCTGGCTCGCGCTCGGGCCGGTCGTGATCCAGCCGTCCGAGTTCGCCAAACTCGGAACGCTTCTTGCGGTCGTTAACTTCTTGGGCTCGCATCATCCCTGGGAAGGGCAAGTGAGGACGGTAAGTATCGCCCTCATGCTTATCGCGCTTCCGCTCATCCTGGTGATGAAACAGCCGGATCTTGGGACGGCCCTCCTTTTTATTCCCATGGCCGTGGTCATGTTATTTTTATGGGGCGTAAGGAAACGCTTTTTGATAGCGGGTTTCAGCGCGCTGGCATTAGCGGCGCCTCTAGCATGGGGGTTCTTAAAAGAGTATCAAAAAAAACGTCTCATGGTTTTTGTAAACCCCAATCTGGACCCGCTCGGTTCCGGTTACACCGCGATCCAATCCAAGATCGCGGTTGGTTCCGGCGGATTATGGGGGAAAGGTTATTTAGGGGGGACGCAAACCCAGCTTCATTTTGTTCCCGAGCATCATACCGACTTCATCTTTTGCGTGATCGGCGAGGAGTGGGGGTTTTTGGGAAGTCTTCTTGTGCTTTGCTTGTACGGATTTCTCTTTCACTCGATCTTTCTCGTCATGCAGCATACGACCGACGTGAAGGCGAAGATGCTTTGCGGGGGAGTGCTGGCGCTCCTTTTTTCCCATGTGATCATCAATATCGGGATGACCATCGGGTTGATGCCTATCGCGGGAGTGCCGCTTCCGCTCGTAAGTTACGGAGGGTCTTCTTTCATTATGACCTGCATGTGTCTCGGGCTTGTTCTCAGCGTTTATAAAGAGCGATCGATATTTTGAGAAGCATTTGCCATTCGCAAGTTCCGTCGATAGAATGACATTCGCGTCGGGGGGCCTGATTTTCGTTGGAAAATTCTAAGGGAATCAGGACAACCCCGATGAGCAATTAAAAAGAAGAAATATTAAGGTCCATCGGGGTGTAGCTCAGGGGCTAGAGCGCTTGCTTTGGGAGCAAGATGTCGGAGGTTCAATTCCTCTCACCCCGATTTTTCTATTAACGAAAGAAGCGGGCAAATCGGGACCTGGCCTGCGAGCCAGGCCCCTTCGCGCTGAGAGGAATTGAAGGGAGCGCTTGTCCACAAATCTGACCAATGTCAGATTTGTAAGTGCGGGTGGCCTACCCCGGAGGGGAGCCAATTCCTCTCACCCCGATTCTTTTGCTGCGTTGAATAATAGGGTCTTCTTTAAGAAGACCCTATTCATTTTGGAAGCAAGCAAAAGGATCTGTCCTAATGCGTTTTTTGCATTAGGGCGATTTGACGAAATAAAAATTAAGGGAACGTGTCATGGCGAGACATCGCCGGAAAACCAAAAATTTTTTCTCAAAAACGGTTTGGATCTCATCCCTCCTGTTTTTTTTCACTTCTTTTCCCGTTCCGGCAGACGAGCCTAAGCCTAGCGGATTCCTGGATTACGGCAACATGACGATCCGGGGGGATCTTCCCTTTGAGCTGGGTTGGAACAAACCCGGCGTGAACTGGAAACAATATCAAAAGGTCGTGATCGCGCCCATCGACACCCAATATTTAATGGAATCGGATTACTGGCAGGAATTTGGCAGGAGCGGCGAGATCCAGAATGACATTAAAAAAATCGCGCTCTACACGCGGTCCGCGTTCGAACGGGCTTTTATTACGGATCCCCAAAAACGATTCAAGGTCACTTACAGCATGCAGCGGGATCCCAGTATTCTCAGAGTTGAAATAGCCCTGACCGAACTCACTCCGAACAAGGTTCTTTTAAAAACGCTCGGTTATGTGCCCTTTGTCGGGTGGGCGTCGAAAGCGGCGAATCTGACCAATATGAGCCATGTTTCGATCGAGATCCGTCTTAGGGACGCGCAAACCGGAGAGATCCTCGCAAAATTCGCGGACAGACAGAAGGAACCCTTCACCCTTGTGAATATCGAACAGTTCAGCATGTACGGTTTTGCCGAAAAAAGGATCGATCAATGGGCGGCGAAGCTCGTCGAGACTCTGAACCGCAAACCGGGAACCGTGGTCGAAAAATCCTCAAGCTTTACCCTAAAGCCTTGGTAGTTTTTCGAAAACCCCTGCCTTTAAAAGTTTGTTTTATTGTAATTGCGGGAGCGGTACCAATCCTCTATAATTTCCTGCCTCCAGAAACTGTAAACGAGACCGTCATATCAATACCCAAGGTAAGGAATTCTGACCGTGAAAAAAATACCCTCTCTGATCGTTCTTTCGATCCTTCTTATGGGTACAGCAGGGTGTACCTCCGTCGCTCTCGACCGGAAAGCCAAGCTTCTCGGGCGATCTTGGTTTGCGTTATCTTAGGAGCTTCCCCGGTGAGCGCGGCGGAATTCGAAGGGATCACTTTCAAAGATAAGATCACGGTTCAGGGGCAGGAGCTCGTGCTGAACGGTCTCGGCCCGCGGTTTGCGACGATGGCTAAGATCCGGGTTTATGTGGCCGGGCTTTATGTGCCTGCGAAAACCTCTAATCCCGACGAATTGATCCGTTCCAAAGGGATCAAACAAATGGTCATGAAATTCCAGCGCGACGTGAGCGCCGAACAATCCCGTGAGGCATGGGAAAAGGGGCTGGAAAAGGCTTCCAGGGATTATCCCGGGATCAAGGACCGGATCCCGCAGCTTATGAGCGCTATGAGCGATATGAAAAAAGGGGACGAGATGATCTACTCATTTGCGGACGGGAAGGTCGACATCATTGTCCGCGGCGAATCCAAAGCTGTTATTGAGGGGCAGGATTTTATCGAAGCTCTTTTTACCGTTTGGCTCAAATATCCGCCCAACAAGGAATTCGCCAAAGGCCTGCTCGGGTCCAGTTAGATCTCGATGAGGAAAAATGAAACTTCGTAGCCACAAAACCAAGATCGTTGCGACGATCGGTCCGGCGTCGGATTCGCCGGAAATGCTCGAGCGTTTGATTCGGGCCGGTCTCAGTATCGCGCGGCTCAATTTCTCCCATGACGATTTTTCGGGTCATGCGGAACGTATCGCCCGGATCCGCGCCGCCGCCAAAGCCGCTGGTCAAAATGTCGCGATCATGGCCGATCTTCCCGGGCCCAAGATGCGGGTCGGAAAGATCGATCCCGAGCCCATCCAGCTTCAGCCCGGAGCCCGCTTTACCCTCACCACCGAAGAGATCATAGGTAATTCCGGACGGGTTTCGATGAGTTTTGAACGATTACCCAAGGTCGCAAAACCCGGAGACCGGCTTTTTCTTAATGACGGGCTTGTGCAGCTGGTGGTCGAACGCGTTGAGGGTCGCGATGTTGTTTGTAAAGTTGTGGTCGGCGGGGAATTACGCTCCAAAAAAGGGCTCAATCTTCCCGGCATCGATCTTGGCATCGGCGCCTTTACGGAGCATGACCGGGCATGCCTTGAATTCGCCCTTAAGAACGGTGTGGATGCGGTCAGTCAGTCTTTTGTGGAAAGTGCCGCCGATATCGAGGCCGTGCGTAACGCCGCGAAAGCTTTTGGGAAACAACCTTTTATTATCGCCAAAATCGAGCGCGTGGACGCTCTTAGGAAATTCGATGAAATTCTGAGGGCCGCCGACGGCATCATGGTGGCGCGCGGCGATCTTGGCGTCGAAGTGCCGATCGAAGAAATAGCGATCCTGCAAAAAAAGATCATCGCCAAAGCCAGCCTGGTGGGGAAGCCCGTGATCACGGCGACGCAGATGCTCGAATCCATGGTTGCCAGCCGTTTGCCGACGCGCGCCGAGGCCACCGATGTCGCTAATGCTATTTTGGACGGTACCGATGGCGTTATGCTTTCGGGTGAATCCGCGATGGGGAAATATCCCGAAGAGTCGGTCGCCATGCTCGCGAAGATCGCGGCCTATACGGAAGCGCACCGTCCTCCGATGCGCCTGCACGAACTTGTGGAAAATTTTGACCGGGTTAAACCTTCCTCGGCGCCCGAGGCCATAGCGCTTGTGGTGGAACATTCGCTTGAAACTGTGCCTTGCGCGGCGGTCTTTGTGCCGACCCGGACAGGAACGACCGCCCGGATGATCTCGCGTTTCAATCCAAAGGTCTGGATCGTCGCGGTAAGTTCGGATGCGCAAGTTTGCCAGGGGCTCATGTTCTCATACGGCGTGCAGCCGGTTCAGGTGGCAGCCGATCCAAAAAATTGGCGCGACTTTGCCACTTCTTGGCTTAAAGAACAAAATATCCCGGGTCGCGTCGCAATTCTGGTGGCCGGACCTTCTGCGCAAAATCCCGACGCGAACCACCGCATTGAATTCATGCGCGTTGGAGATAAAGAGGGAAAAATATGAAAACCTTAAATGAATTAAGCGCCCAGCACATCATGGATTCGATCAATACAGGTCTTTACGTGACCGGCAGGGACCGGAAGATCGTTTATTGGAACAAAGCCGCCGAAAAGATCACAGGATGGTCCTGTCAGGATGCTATCGGAAAAGGCTGTTTTGATGATTTTTTATCACACATCGATAAGGATGGCCGGCAGCTTTGCGGCGAAGAATTCTGTCCGCTTCACCGGGCCATGGTAACCGGCAAAGGCAGTACGGTTCCCGTGATCGTTTTCGCTAATTCCAAGAGCGGAAAGCGGGTCCCGATGAGGGTGAGCGTTGCGCCCATTTTTGACGAAAAGGGGGAAGTGATCGGCGGGGTGGAAACCTTCCAGGATCTTTCGCTCGAATACCGCGATATTCAGAAGGTCAAACAAATTCAAGAGCAGATCCTCATAAACGAGGCTTCCGACGATCCGCGTCTTACCGTCACTTCTTATTACGCCCCATGCGATATTATTGGGGGGGACTATTACACGGTAAGCCGGTTAAGCAAGGACCGTTACGCGTTCATTTTGGCGGATATCGTCGGTCACGGTATGGCCTCAGCGCTTTATACCATGTATCTTAACTCTCTCTGGCAGGAACGGAGACGTTTGGATGCAAATCCTCAGGAGCTCATGCAGGCACTGAATAAACGCTTGCATCGCCTGACCCAGGGAGGCACCTTCGCCGCTGCTTTGTGCGGTTTTCTCGATCTTAAAGAAGGAACGCTTCAAATGGTCAGCGCCGGCGGGCCGGCACCTATTATTTATCGCGCCGAATCCAACATCTATGAAAAGGTACCGCTCAAAGGCATGCCGCTCGGCTGTATCGAACAGCCAGAGTTCGGGGAAGTTTCGATCGAAATGCGCTCCGGCGATCATGTGGTGCTTTTTTCCGATGCCCTCTTTGAGATCGCCGATACAACGGGCAAAATGCTCGGCGTCGACCGCTTGATCGATATTTTTAAGGAATGCGGCTGGCCCAAAGCTGACGTACCTTTTAAAGAGATCGAAAGACGGCTTCTTGTTTTTTCAAACCTCATTCGCTTCAAAGATGATTTTACGATACTTGATATCGTCATTCATTCGTAAGAAAACCGAAAGAGATTTGTAATGGCTCCCGTCGTTGAAGATGTTCGGGCATTCCGGTTAGCGATCCAGAAAAGCGAAATGAGGCGGCTCCTGCTTCTTCTGGGGGTTACGGGCGTGATGCTCCTCCTGATGTTTGCGCGGCATTTCTCAGGCGGGAAGCTGATGCAGGGCAGGGCTTTTTTGTGGTCGCTGATGCTTACCGGGATCATCGCCTGTTACGCCGCGGGTTTTCTATGGATCGTGAACCGGGCGAACCGTTCCGGACGTCTTTTACCTCAATGGTTCTGGACCGTAGGCGTGATCGCGGAATCCTCAGTGCCGACTTTTGCGCTTTTTTGTCTCGTTTCATTAGCCCGGCTTGATCCTCTAAAATTTGTCGCAGCGCCCGCGATCCTTCTCTACGGAGTTTTCATTGCCGCCAATATCCTTCGTCTGAACCCAAAATTGAATCTACTTTTTGGGAGCCTTGCCGCGGCGGGTCATGCAGGAGCGATCATCGCTGCGGTCCATAAAGCAGGCGGGGTCGAAAGATCGATGATCCCATTCTTTGCCATGTATCCTGTTTTTTTGTTCCTGATGGGCTGCGTGGCCGCGTTCGTAAGCAAGGAATTGCGCCATCATGTGATCGCAGCGCTCGAAGCCGCTGACCTGAAGCGCAGGACCGAGCTTTTACAAGGCGAGCTCCGGATCGCGCGCGAGATCCAACAAAGTCTTTTCCCGCGCCAGCCCCTTGATATCCCGGGGTTTGAAGTGATCGGATGGTGCAAGCCGGCGACCGAAACCGGAGGCGATTATTACGATTGGTGCAAACTTCCTTCGGAGGAAGGTTTTGTGATGCTGGGGGACGCGACGGGGCACGGGCTTGGGCCGGCGCTTTTGATCGCTTCTTGCCGCGCGTATGTCCGGGCCGATCTTCCGCAAGACCGGGATCTTGCCGCTTTTATGAACCGGCTGAACGAACGCTTGAGTCAGGATACGGACGGGTCGCGCTATGTGACTTTTGTGGGGACTTTAATTGACGAAAAAACGGGCCAGGTGAAATTAATGTCCGCAGGTCATTGCCCGGCGCTTTTGGTGAAGACCTCGGCGGGGAAGGTGGATCAGATCAAAGCTCACGGAGTGCCGCTTGGCGTGATGCCGGGGCAGCTTTATCCGGAAGCACAATCCATCCAGCTCGAACACGGGGATCGCTTAGTGGTTTATACGGATGGGATGACGGAGGCGAAACGCGCGGATGGAGAGATGTTCGGTACCGACCGGCTGATCCAGGCCGCGATCCGCTGTTCCAAGCTCGAAGGTCAGGCCTTCATTAGCGTGTTAAATCAGGAGTTGGCCGATTTTCTCGGTGGCGCAGGTCTTCAGGATGATCTTACCATCTTAAGCATTCGAAGATTATAAGCCGCGGTTTTAGGGTTTTAAGATTTATTCAAGATTTTTAGGGGTCTGCCGATGCTCTTCCAGCGACGCGCTCTATTGAAAAAAAAGTGAAAAAGCGGTTGCATCATTAATTTTTTTTTAGTAGAGTAATTTCGCTGACGCAATCGTGAACAGTTCGAAGGTGTCGCGCTTTAAACCAACAGGAGGAGTGAATCAATGAAAAAAATCATCAGTTTGGTGATTGTAATGGCCATGTTCGCGGCTCCAGTGGCTTTCGCTACGCCGAGTGCTTGGACCGAAGAGAAGAACTACGGGGACAGAGTGTCCGGCAAGCTGCAATTTGGCTTGGCCAACACCCTTCTCGGCTGGATCGACCTCTTCGCTGAACCCAACAAGTTTGCCAATGAAGGCAAGAATGTTTGGTCCGGCGTTGGAAAAGGCATGGTAGATAGCGTTGTCAACACTGTTGGCGGCGCGATTCATCTCGTGACCTTCCCGGTTCCAGCAGATCTTCCGCTTCCGGATGGTGGCGTGGATCTCGGCGGGAAATAAGAGCCGAATCTCTGTTTTTCACGAAAATGCCCCGCTACAAAGCGGGGCATTTTTGTTTTCAGGGCCGTTCCATCCTTGCAATTCAACTCTTGGATCCCAACGATGCCTTCACGCGTTTTTAAGCTTTATCTTGCCTCAAAATCCACCCGGCGGCAGGAGCTTCTTTCCGCCATGAAACTTTCCTTTCGCGTTGTTTCGAGCGCTTATCATGAACGCGGATCTTCCCGCGTTTTTCCCGAAATCCTTTGCATGCGCCACGCCGCCGGAAAGGTTCTCGGAGCCATTCTGCCGAAAAAAGCGCGCTTCGTTCTTGGCGGCGATACGATCGTTTGGCATCAGAACCGCTCCCTCGGAAAGCCCAGAACGCGCGCTCAGGCCCTCCAAATGCTTCAAAGTTTGTCTGGAAAAAAACATGCTGTTTATACCGGCCTCGCGCTCTGGGATCGCAAAGCGGGCTGTATGCTTGTTGGATGCGCCAAAACAGATGTGTGGATGAGATCCGCTTCGGCGACATGGCTCCGGTTTTACCGGGATGCTGTGCATTCTCTGGACAAGGCGGGAGCATACGCCATTCAGGGCCGTCCCAAGATCGTCCGCAAGATCCGGGGATCCTATTCGAATGTTGTAGGGTTGCCCAAGGAGCTCTTGAGAAAGATGCTCAAAGAAATAGGCCGAAAGTCCGATGCTTGTAAGGAACCGGGACCAAGACGAACAATCCTATAAAGGGGCGGCGGATGACAAGTAGAACCTGGGTTCTTGCGGGGCTGATCTTTGGTATCATGCAGGCGGCGCAGCCTGGCTTCGCCGAAGAGCTTCAGCCGGCCGCGGAACCCGAAGATTACCGGCTTCTGAAGGAGATCATTACCGCCGAATTTGCCGGCCAGGCCCCGCATGAGTGGGGCGAATCGGTCTCGGGGGTCAAAGAGCGCCTTAAGACCGATGATAAGGTGCTGGCGATCGGAGTGGATGCCTGCGATCTGATGGGAAAAGGCGAAGACGCCAAGCTCATCAAATTCCTCGAAGCGGAAGGTATCCCCGCGACCATTTTCCTGTGCGGGGAATGGGTCGATAAGAACAGCGCTGTCCTCCGCAAACTTGCCGCAAATCCGCTTTTTGAGATCGCCAATCAGGGGCTTCGCCGTAAGGCCTGTTCGGTAAGCGGAAAAACCGCCGGCAGTATCTCCGGCACGCAAGACATCGAAGAACTTTTTGCCGAGGTTGAAAAGAACGCCCGCAAGATCGAAGCCGTGACCGGGATCCTCCCTCAGTACTACCATGCCGGTGCCGGTTATTATGACGAAGTGGCAGTGCGCATCATCAAAGCGCTCGGCTACGAGCCGTTGGGGTCGGGGATACGCTGGCCGCGCGATCAAGGCCTTGACCGGAAACAAGTTCTCAACGCGATGATCAATCCCGCTTCGGGCGCGATCGCGATCCTGGGCGGCCCTTCGCTTCAGAGCTCTTTTGTCGAAGGCGCGATCGAATCCATCCGGCGGCTTCGTTCCAAGGGATATAAGTTCGTCAAAATTTCCGACTATCCTTTGGAATGAAGAAAGTCTCAAAGATCTCCGGCAGATATTCCGTGATCGAAGTCGCCCTGACGGGCCGGAATCTCTCCGCAAAAGATAAAGCTGCGGCGTGCGCTTTTCTTTTCCTCTGCGGCATCCCCGAAAAAAGCCTGGTTTCTTCCGACCACAAGGGTCTTTTCCGCCTCGCGTGCTATATCCGCTCCGCCGCAAAAGCGGATGCCATACGAAAAAAATACGCCGATCTGCCTTATCGGCCGTTTACTTTTAAAATCAAAGTCCTTCAGCAACGTGACTGGCTTGACAAGTGGAAGCGGGATTATCACACGCGTTCCTTAGGCGCAAAATTTATGATCGTTCCCGTGTGGGAGCGGAAAAAATTTAAACACAACCGTCGTTTGCCGATCTTTCTCGAGCCGGGCAGCGCGTTCGGTTCCGGTTATCACGAAACAACACGCTTGATGATTCGCCTCTTGGAATCGATCGAAGGGAAGTTCCATGATTTTCTGGATATAGGGACCGGAACGGGGATCCTTTCGATCGCCGCGTCAAAGTTGGGCGCTTCCAGGGTCGTCGGATTTGATAACGACAAACCGTCAACGCTTGTCGCCGGAAAAAACTTCGCGTTGAACCGTTGCGAGAACGGGAGATTTTTCTGCGCTCAGCTTAAGAGCGTCAAGATCCCAGGCCGTTTTGAGGCGGTCGGGGCTAACCTGCTTTCCAAGACGCTTTTGCAATATCGTGCCCGGATCGCCGGTTTTGCGCGTCGAGGCGGCTACCTTCTTGTTTCCGGGATCGGCATCGGGAGTTTAGAGGCATTTCGGAAAAGATTCTCAAATACTCATTTTAAATGCCTTAAGATCCTTCGCGGCCGCGGCTGGGCGGCCGCCCTCTACAAAAATACTGATCCCGGCTCCGGGTAAAAACCAAGAACCGGACAAGAAACCCGTTCATTTCCGTCCGCATTTTGTTACAATATCCCGTTTTTATCCGGAGGAAGATCCATGGAATCAATGCAAACCGAAATCGTCGTGATCGGAGCGGGGCCGGGCGGCTATGCAGCCGCTTTTTATGCCGCCGCCCACGGCAAAAAAGTCGCTTTAGTCGAGCGGGACGCCAAGCTTGGCGGGACCTGCCTTCACCGGGGCTGCATTCCTTCTAAAGCCCTTCTTCATATCGCGAAGCTTATCCGTGAAACATCGGAAGCGGAAAAATGCGGCGTCCTGTTCCAAAAGCCGGTCGTCCAACTCGAAAAATTAAGGAATTGGAAAGATTCCGTCCTGGAAAAATTAAGCCAGGGGATCGCGAATCTCGCGGGCCGCCGCAACGTTCAGGTCATTCAGGGGGCGGCGCGGTTTGAGGATGCGAGGACCTTACGCGTTGAAACGCCGGAAGGTCCTCGACAAGTTAAATTCGATAAAGCCGTTATCGCGGCCGGTTCCCGCGCGGCGCTTCCGCCGCTCTTTGATATTAAAGACCCCCGCGTCATGACCTCGACCGAGGCCCTGGTTTTGCAGGATATCCCTAAAAAATTGCTTGTGGTCGGCGGCGGTTATATCGGCATGGAGCTTGGCACCGTCTATGCGGCGCTTGGGAGCGAAGTGACCGTCGCCGAAGCTCTCAACGGGATCCTTCTCGGCGCGGATCCGGATCTTGTTCGCCTTGTCCAGGAGCGCGCTTCTAAAACTTTCAAAGACATAAAACTCAATACCAAGATCACGGGATTAAAACCGCTGCGGGATGGGGTCGAAGTCCAAACGGAATCAGGCAACGCTGTCTATGACCGGGTGCTTGTTTCGGTCGGGAGGGTCCCGGCAAGTCAGGATCTTGGCTTGGAAAAGACAAAAGTCCGTATCCATGCCAAAGGATTTGTCGAAGTAAGCGCAAAGCAACAAACTTCAGAGCCGGGCATTTATGCGATCGGGGACGTGACGGGCGGTATGATGCTTGCGCATAAAGCATCAAGCGACGCGCGGATCGCCGTAGACGCTCTTTTGGGAGATAAGGAAACGAAAAAGCCCTCGATTCCGGCGGTTGTTTTTACAGATCCTGAGGTCGCCTGGTGCGGGCTGACCGAAGGCGAAGCGAAGGAGAAAAATATCCAGGTCCAGATCGTTAAATTCCCCTGGTCCGCTTCGGGCAGGGCGCTGACGCTGGAGCGGCCGGATGGGGTTACAAAACTTCTTGTCGATCCTCAAAGCGAGAAGATATTAGGGGTCGGTATTTGCGGCGTAGGGGCAGGGGAATTGATCAGCGAAGGCGTTTTGGCTGTGGAAGCGGGACTTAAAGCCAAAGATCTTGGCCGCATCGTTCATCCGCATCCGACGCTTTCAGAAACCCTCATGGAATGCGCCGAGATGTTCTATGGCCACGCGGCGCATGCTTATTCGAGGAAGCGCGGTTCCTGACTGCCAAGTCGGGAAGAGCGTGGAACGGTAAACAAAAACTTTGGAAAAATCGTTAATTTGGTATAATACGACCCTCCTAAGTTCGGGATTTTAAGCAGGAAATGCGCGTTGTTTTTGCCTTTTTATCCCGCTTTCGCGGAAATCCCGCCCCATGGGCGGAGTTGAATGCGAGGGATAATCCCGCCGCTTTCTGGCGTGGATGCTTCGGCGGGATGTCGCCGAAGCTTGAAGTTCCACGGGTGAAAGCCGTGGGGCTCCATAATCACCCGGTTCCAGAAACACAAAAAAATTTTGACAAGTTTTTAAACCCTTAAAAAATAGGATGGATGAAATGCATCGCACCCCTCAAACCTTTCGACCTTCCGCTCAAAACCCCACGAAAAAAAGCCAACATCGGTCCATGATCCCGGTTTTGGCGTTTCTTTTTTCGGCGACCTTGGTCCTGCATGCGGCCTGGGCAGCTACGACATTCAATATCCTGGACGCCCGTGAGCGGGGAACCAAGATCGCCGGGACGGCGAAAGGCACTTTAACCCCGACCTTTGACGAGGCGGCGAAAAAAGACGTCCTGGAGTTCGATTACTCGATCACCCAAGGTGCGAGCGTCAGCGCGTGGCTTAAGGGTTTTCCCGCGGGACTTGCCGCGGACGCCGTCAACACGGTCAAACTTGGCGTTAAAACACTGAACGCCGAACAGATGGCGGAGGTTTCCGTCACGGCCGAGGTGCGCGGAGCGCAAGGGGTTCAGTTGATCCCGGTCCGCCTCAAGACCGGTTGGAGTTCCGTCCAAGAGAAGATCGATTGGGAAAAAGTCGGCAGTTTGAACGAAGTGGTTTTTATCGTAAGCCCTAAAGGCGTCGCGGCTTCGGTGGAAGGGACCCTTTCTTTTTCGTTGGAATTCATGCAGCAAATTGTCGCCGTCAAGCCCGTAGCGACGGCCGTGGCCGCCGCAACCCAGGCAGCCGCGGAAGCTCCGGCCGCCGCAAAAGCCGCCGCTTCCCAAGCTGCGGCAGTCGATGTGGATTTTCCCGTCGTTCCTTCCATTCCGAAAAAAGTTTCCGCTCCCGCCGTACCGGTCGAGATCCAGGCCTCCTACAGTCTCTTGGATGCCGGCGATAAGGGCGTGATCAATACCGGATCTTCCAAGGGCGTGATCACCTTCTCGTTCGATGAAGAAGCGAAAAAAGACGTTTATGACCTCGGTTATACCCTCGAAGACGGGGCCGCGATCACGGTGTGGGCCAAAAAATTTCCGGCGGGCCTGGCCTCCGCAAATCTGAACACTTTTGAGATCGGTCTGCGGCTGCTTGATCCCGAGCAGCTGAACCAGGTTTCCATCAAAGCGGAACTTCAGGGGACGAAAGGCAAACAATCGTTTCCACTCCGTCTGAAACCCGGTCTTAACACGATCCAAAAATCGGTCCGGTGGGAAACGATCGGCGAATTGAGCGAAGTGGATTTCATCATTACCCCTAAAAAAGGAACGAAATCCCTGAAGGGCACTTTGTATCTCGGTTTCGATTTTCTTAAAACGACCTTTTTCCAAAAATATCTTATTGCCGTTAAATTCGGCTCCGTAGTTCTCTTAGGCCTTCTTTTCGCGTTGTTGGCCGGCTTTTTAGGAAAGCTTTTTCCGCGCGGGCAGGATCAAGGCGGAAACTCATCGTCCGGCTCCGAAGGCCCCAGCATCGTTCTTCCCAAGGAGACGTCGCTTCTCGCGAGGATCAAGCGCGATTTTATGTATGGAACGCTGATGGTGCTTGTGCTTGGGACCGCGATCTGGATCTATGCCCTGGGCACCTGTGCGGCAACCGGCGGGAAAATCATTTGGGATATTCTGATCACGGGCGCTATCGGAGCGGTCATTGCCGCCTGTTTGAAATTCAAATATACCGGCAAGCACCTGACGCCGGCCGAAGCTTTCCAGAACGTTCTTATCGCGGGATTCCTTGCGGCGTCCTCAAGCCGTTTGGAGCTTCTGCAGGCTCCGACCATGTGGAGCAATCTGCTCATGCTTAATAAGCTCACGGCAGCAGTCGCATTTTTGATCTACCAGGTCTTCAACGCGCATGCCCTGGCGGCTTCGGGCAAACATATCAAGCCCGTTCCGAGCGCCCTTATTGCCGGTACTCCGTATGTGATCGGCTTGCTGCTTCTTCTTGAGAACGTGACGCTGCTGCAAACTCTCGCTTTCAATCTTACTTTTGGGATCTTTGCGGCATGGCCGGCCCTTCTTGAGGGATTGGGGCGGCTTTTCGTCATTTTTATTTTCAACGAGATCCTCGCTAACGGGATCGGCTATGTGATCAAAGGCCGTACGCTCAAAACGGCGAAAGCGCATCTTTTTGTTCTGGCCGTTTCTTTTTTTGCCGTGATCGCTCCTTCGATCGCGAACCTGGCCGCGCTTCCGGCGGTCGCCGCATTGCCCGGTTTTTTCAGGGCGTTGGTCGCTATCGTCACGACGGCCCTTTCTTTCGGCGGGTTGTGGGGAGAAGTCTATTTGATCACCGGTATTCTCCTTGACGGCGGCAAACGCATTGCTCCGTCGGCGGATAATATTTTCAAGAACGTCACGACCGGTATGAAAAAAGGCATGGCTTATAGCGCTATCTTTATGGCCATTCTTTTTGCCACCGCTGCGATCTTTACGACTTCGGCCGCGCAAAAAGTCATGGCCACGTTCCCGTACGCGATCGGGATCCTGGTCGGCGCTTTGCTTTTCCCGTTCCTCAAGACCATCATCGAGACTTTTGACGGCAGCTTGGCTTTCTTCGATCGCGTCCGTTACAGTTACCGTAGCAAGACGCTTTACGCGCGCGGCGCCGTCGCCGGTTTCGGATTCGCTTACATGATCGCGCAAGGTTTTATCAACAAGGCGATGCCGGACCGGATCCTGTTTGGCCTCATGGTCGGGCTCGTCGCTTCCGGCGGTGTCAGCATCCTGCGCGATACCGTTTATTCCATGCGCGGCTGCGGGAAGATCCAGTCTTGGCGGCTTTATCTGGTCGATTCGTGCCTGGGCATTTTCCTCGGAAGCGCTCTGGCCTTTTATCTGGATGCCCAGCAAGTCCCGGTGATCCTCTACAAATTCAAACTTTACATCACTTCCATTTTCTCCAACGCCCAGTATAACGCTTATCCCACATTCAACGCGGCGGGGGAAATGTCAACCACGACCTATCCGTACCTGAACGGGTCATGGCATTACGTCCAGCCGGTCCTGATCAGTAAATGGGGCCAGATGGATCTCGGGCCTTGTACGGGCGGGGTGAAGCTGCTTTTCACCGAATCCTTGGATGGTGTTATCAAGTGGTCGGTCGCAACCTGGCTTTTTGCCGTCAACAAGGTCTTCATGCAGGCGTTCTTTGACAAAGATAAAACGCCGATCAAGTTCTTTTTCTCCAAGGCCGGTCTGGCCCAGCTTACGGAACTGATGATCTATGTTTTACGGTGGGGTCTCTGGATGTCGCCCATCATCTATACGTTCCTCCGCATGATGCCGAACCCGACCTGGTACAACCAGGACGGCGCGATCCGCACGATGTTCGCCATTTACAATAATGCGACGATGTCGGCGGCGGCGTTCCAGGAATGGAGCTTGAAACTATTTGTCTGGATCCTGGCGTTCGATTTCTTCCGCATTCTGATCTGGATGGATCACATGGGTTTGCGCGTCGCAACGCTTGTCAACCTAAGCTTTTTGGGTATGGACAAGCTCGATGAAAAAGTTTCCAAGTTCATCGGGCCGGCCGCGGCGCAGCGCTATATCCCTGAAGGCGTCAAACGGTTCGCGACATGGGCCCCGCTGTTGATCCCGTTCTATCTTCCGCGCGGGGAGCAGTGGGATTATGTCTGGAGCACCGCGGAGAACATGCAGAACGCGTCGCGGGGAAAAGGTTTGATCCCGGCGCTGCAGTCGCTTTCGCTGCCCCAGATGTTATTGCTGATTTTGGCGAGTATCATCGTCTGTACCGGCCTTTCCTTTGTGATCCGGTTGCTGCGCCGCAGGGCGCGCGCCAGGCGCATTCAAAATTATGAGTTGGAAAATCGCGAATATAAGGTGGTGGCCAAGGAGAACGGCGAAGTCTATAGCGAGCTTTTGAGCAAGGAATGCGATGTGACCCGCCGCTCTTACGATACCATCGACCCATGCGGCCGTATTCTCTTTCTGGTCGATACCGTCGCCGGAGGGGACGGAAAACCCCAGGCGTGGCCGGTCGCCGGCAATTTTCCGATGGAACAATTCGAGCCCTCCCAGGTGGTCCGCGGCGAAGATGCACTGAAGATCACGAACTCAAGCCACGGCATCCGGACCACGATCGAGATCACCTTGCCGGATCTTGATAGCACCGCCGAGCTTTGGAGGATCACGATCGAGAACATGACCGAGCGGTCCCGTCACCTCAAGGTTGTTCCTTACCTCGAGTGGGTTTTAAACGGCGGCCTTCACGACCGTTTCCACACGCAATACCAGCGCCTCTATCCTGAAATGGAATATGTTTCGGGCGCCAACGCCATCATCACCTGGCAGAAAGCCACGAAATCGATGGGGCTTCTGGCCTCCGATGTCGCGCCTGAAGGGTTCCATACCGGCCGCGTCGATTTCATCGGCCGCGCGCAGAGTATTTGGGCGCCGCGCATCCTTGAAACGCTCGATTTCCTTCCGGCTAAAGATACCGCTCCTTATCCCACTTTTGATCCGATCGGCAGCTTGATGGTGAACGCGCTTGTGGCGCCAAAAGCTTCGGCGACCGTGCGTCTCATGATGGGTTATTCGAAGAACAAAAAAGCGGCGCTGGATATGATCTCAAAATATCTGAAGCCGAATCCGGCCCAGAACGCATCTCTGCCGGAGAAAAAACATCGCGGGCTTCTGATCGGGCATGGCGAGATCCCGCCCGGCACGCCGCAACCCTATTATGAGTTCCTGGATAACGGCAACAAGCTCAAGGTGCTGACGCCTTATACGCCGCGTCCTTACGATCATGCGATGTCCAATACCATCCATTCCGTCATGGTGACCAATCGCGGCCTTCACACTTCCTGCAACGGCAATTCCCAGCAGAATCGCGTGACGCCGGATTGGCCGGATACGGTTACGAAGGAAACGCCGACCGAGGCGATCTACCTCTATGATCCCGACCGGGACGAATGGTATTCGCCGACCTATCAACCGCTCAATGACAATAACGCGAAACATGAATCCGAATTTAGCGTCGACGGGACCGCCGTCTTCCGTATGAAGGACGGAACCCTTTCCTCACAGCTGACGGTCTATGTTCCGCCCGAGGATCCGCTTGGAGTTTATATGCTGACCCTCCGCAACGACGAGGACAAGCCCCGCCGTATGCGGATCGCGCCTTATTTTCAAATGGTGCTTGCGTTCCAGCCGGAACGCTCGGGGCCGCTCCAGGTCCGTCACGACAAGGCCTCGGACGCGCTTTATTTTGAAAATCCCCGAAACATTTTCCGTTCGGGCTGGGCGTTCGCTTCCATGTCGATCCCGGCGGACCGGGTTGAAACAAAACGTGGCCGCTTTTTTGGATCCGGTCGCGGCGTCAAGCGCCCGTTCATGGTCGAAAATGTCCGTCCGGATGAAACCCAATTGACCGATGACGGGCAGATCGCGGGTTTTGTAGGAACGGTCGAGGTCCCGGCGCATGGCGAATCCACTGTCGCGATCGTACTGGGCCAGGCCGAAGACCGCAAAAAAGCGATCGAGTTGGTCCAAAAGTACAAGAACCTCGAAACTGTCCGCAAAGAACTTGACGCAACCCGCCAATGGTGGCTTAGCTTGATGGAAACGCTTAAAGTCGAGACTAATCAGCCCGAGTTCGACCGTTATCAGAACTGGCTCAAGTATCAGGCCTTGGCCGAACGCATTTGGGCGCGCCGCGGTTTCTATCAGACGAGCGGCGCTTACGGTTTCCGTGACCAGCTGCAGGATACGGTCAATTTGATGTGGATCGATCCGGCGCTTGCGCGTAAGCAGATCCTTCTCCATTCCGCGCAACAGTTCATTGAAGGGGACGTGTTCCACTGGTTCTTTACGTTGACGGACGGACGCATGGCTTTTTCATGCCGCTCGCACGCTTCCGACAATCCGCTTTGGCTTGCCTGGGGTACTGTGGAATATGTCGGCGCAACGGGCGATCAGACGATCCTTGATGAGATGACGCCTTATGCGGTTTCCGAATTCCCATTCTCACCGCTTCCGAAGAACAAGCAGGGGTGGGGACATCTTTATCACCGCGTGACGCGGGCGGACACGCTTTACAAGCATTGTATGCGTTCGATCGATCTTGTGATCAAGAAACGCACGGGCCGGAACGGCCTCCCACTCATGGGCGTGGGTGACTGGAACGATGGTTTGGATGAGATCGGCAGCGAGGGGAAGGGCGAGAGTGTGTGGCTCGGTTTCTTCCTCTACTATATCCTGCAGAGGATGGTCGATATCATCGGTCAAAAAGAGGGCAGTGCCAAAAAACAGTACTATGTCGACAAAATGAACGCGCTTAAGGTTTCCCTCGAGAAGATGTGGCGGGGCGACCGCTATTTGCGCGCGATCCATGACGACGGGACGGAGATCGGCATTAAGGGCAGCGGGGTGTGGGAGATCGACGCTCTGACCGCCGCCTGGTCGGTCATGTCCGGCATTAATTTTGAACGCGGGGTTACCATCTTTAACACCGCGCTTCAAGTCCTTGAAAAAGACAACGCGATCCTTCTGGGTTGGCCGGCGCTCCGGGAAGACACGAAGCCTTATCTCGGCCGCAGCAGCAAGTATCCCGAAGGGGTCCGCGAGAACGGCATGTACTGCCACGGGGTCCAGTGGCTGGTCCGCGCCGCGCGTCTTATCGCCGAAGAATTTGAAAAACGCGGCGATCAGGCCCAGGCCGGCGTTTATCGCGAAGCCGCCTACCGGTTGTGGCTTAAGATCTCACCGATCGCGCATATGAAAGAAGTCGAGATTTACGGCGGTCAGCCAAACAAGCAATCGGCCGATATTCTAACGACCTTTGAACCCGGGCGCATGATCTGGCACGGGTACACCGGCGCAGCGGGCTGGATGCTGCGGCAGGCCATGGAAGGTGTAGTCGGGGCGACCATTGTGAAAAATCAGGTTATTGTGCCCCAAGACCTTGATAAGCCGCGCGGCGCGCTGAGAGTGAACCGTCTTTTAAGGGATGTCTCAAAGAGCCCGATCAAGCCCGTTTTTGCCCGTTAGGATCCGCCGAAAAGAAAGATTGCAAGACGGCAGGGGTTCATTGCTGGCTCAAAAAGATTGTCAAGAAATGACCCCGTAGCTCAGGTGGATAGAGCACCTGCCTTCTAATTTTCCCAGAGCGTTTTCTGCCAATTTCTCTGCATTTCTATTTCATGCCGCATGTTGCTGTGTTTAAAGGAGTTACAAGAATTTCCTCCGCTAT
>JAKLIQ010000007.1 GCA_022709525.1 Candidatus Omnitrophota bacterium | reverse complement strand
CTCCTTCCTCGCCGTTCGTCCCGCCGCCGGCGAGGCGGGACTCACTCGCACCCTTGCCCTCGCTCGATAAGACAGGGCTTGCGTGAAGGCAGCTCTCGGAGTCCCGCAGAGCTTGGTTTCCTCAAGAAGAGGAATCTGCGGGACGAGAGCGCAGGCGGTCGTTATCGCAGGAATGACGAACCGCCGGTGCCGGAATCGCAAGCCCTGTCTTATCTCCATGCCCGCTCGGGCGCGGGAGCGCGCTTCAGGATCGTGGGAAATTCCTGCGGTTGTCCTTCTGCCAAAAAGTGTATCCACTTGACACACCGTCCATTTGTGGCATACTCACTCTGCCGAGCCAAATCATCCGATCAAAACCTCGATAAAGTCATAATGTTTTTTGCCGTAACTCTATGGGCTGGGCTCTCTTATGCGTTTTACTGAAATAAGCCATGGAACACTGTTATTGATAAGGAGACTACGAACCGATGGAAAACCTCAAATATAACGATCAAGGCCTTCTGCCCGTCATCATCCAGGACGCCGGCTCAGGCGAGGTCCTCATGCTGGCCTATATGGATAAAACCGCCGTTTCCAGAACGCTCAAAGAAAAACATACTGTCTTTTTTTCGCGCTCCCGCAATCAATATTGGGTCAAGGGGGAATCTTCGGGTCACACCCAGGATGTCGTTCAGGTGCTTACGGATTGCGACAAGGACACACTACTTGTGCGCGTCACCCAAAAGGGCGGTGCCTGCCATCTCGGCTACCGGACTTGCTTCGTCCATGAGATGAACGACCAGGGCGATATTGTACGCATTACGCAAGAAAAGGTCTTTGATCCGGAAAAAACCTATAAAAAATGATCGCTCCAAACCTTGCTGATTTTAAAAAACTTGCCCGAAAGGGGAATATTGTCGCCCTTTCCGAGACCTTTCCTGCCGATCTCGAGACACCGGTCTCGGCGTTCCTGAAGATCAGCCGCAAAACCCATCACGCCTTCCTTCTTGAATCGGCCGAGCAGGAAGAGAAGATCGGGCGGTTCTCATTCCTCGGGATCGATCCGGCCGCTGTTTATGAAACTTCCGGGAGAAATGTCACGATCACTTCTAAGGGTTCCAAACGGACCCTCAAAAATGCCAAGCTTCTTGATGTGATCGAAAAAGAGCTCGCCACAAGACGCCTCGCCAACCCCGAAGCTTTTCCGGGATTCCGCGGAGGATTTGTCGGCTATCTGTCGTATGAGAACGTTAAGGATTTTGAAACCATCCGGCTTTCTCCGAAAAAAGGCCCGGGATTTCCTCTTGGGATCTTCTTCCGCGTTGAGGATTTTCTTGTTTTTGACCACTTCCGCAAAACGCTTTCGGTCGTGATCCTTGTCGATGTAAAAAAAGCAAAGAATGCCGGAACTGCTTACCGGAACGCCCTGCGGCAAATGGCAAAATATAAAACGCTTCTGCAAGCGCCGGTGCGGCCGCCTGCGCTTAACAAGACCGCCGCGTTGCCGAAAGTCCGCCCGAATATGTCGCGCAAGGATTATGAAAATAAAGTCAAACGGATCAAAGAATACATCCGGGCGGGGGATTGCATCCAGGTCGTACTTTCCCAACGCTTCGAGCTCGCTCATCACGGGCACGATTTCCAGATCTACCGGTCGCTGCGTTCCATCAACCCTTCGCCTTATATGTTCTATTTCCGCAGCGGTTCTTTCCGGCTGATCGGCTCTTCGCCGGAAATGCTCGTCAAAAAAACAAACCGCACTGCCGAAGTCCGGCCGATCGCCGGGACTCGCCCGCGCGGCGTCACGGAACAGCAGGACTTGCGGTATGAAAAGCAGCTCCGTTCTTCGGTGAAAGAGATGGCAGAACATCTCATGCTGGTCGATCTCGGCCGCAACGACCTCGGCCGCGTCTCGGATTTCAGATCGGTTAAGGTCGAACGGTTCGCGTTTGTGGAACGCTATTCGCATGTCATGCACCTTGTAAGCCGCGTTCACAGCAAACTGAAGACCGGAAAATCCGCGGTCGATCTTCTCCGCGCGACATTCCCGGCTGGCACCCTTTCCGGCGCCCCGAAGGTGCGCGCCATGGAGATCATCGACGAACTGGAACCCGAAGCGCGCGGGCCTTACGGCGGCTGCCTCGGCTATTTCGGTTTCGACGGCGATATGGATATGTGCATTACGATCCGCACTTTGATGCTTCATCGTAACCGGATCTTCCTTCAAGCCGGAGCGGGGATCGTCAAAGATTCGGATCCCGCGCGCGAATATGAGGAAACGGTCAATAAATCCAAGGCGCTGCTTAAGGCCATCGAAGAAAGGCTTCTTTTCTAATGTTGCTGGTCATCGATAACTACGATTCTTTTACTTACAACCTGGTCCAGTATCTTGGAGAACTCGGAGCCGATCCGCGCGTTTGGCGCAATGACGAGATCACGATCCCGGCGATCAAGCGTTTTCGTCCCAAAAATATTGTGATCTCTCCCGGCCCCAAAACACCCAAAGAGGCCGGCATTTCTTGCGATGTGATCCGGGCTTTCAGCGGCAAGATCCCGATCCTGGGCGTTTGTCTCGGTCATCAGGCGATCGGCCATGTCTTCGGCGGCAAAGTCGTCCGCGCGGCCAATATCATGCATGGCAAAACCTCAAAGGTGTATCACAACCGCGATCCGATCTTTAAAAAGATCTCGAACCCGTTCGTCGCAACGCGTTATCATTCGCTCCTCGTCGAAAAAAGGTCCTTACCCGAGATTCTTAAGATCACGGCCTGGACCAAGGAGGAAGAGATCATGGGTCTTAAACACAGATCCCATCCGACATGGGGCGTTCAGTTCCATCCCGAATCCATCATGACCGCTTCGGGAATGCAGCTGCTTCAGAACTTTCTGGACCTTTCCAAGTGACCGCGGCCGTCTCAGGCAGGATCCAAGCATGGTTTGACGGTTTGTTGATGCGGCTTGTGACCGGACGGCCGCTTTCGCTCGCGAACTCGCGGAAAGCGTTCACGCTTCTTTTCACGCAGGCTGTTTCCGCGATAAAAGCAAAAAGTTTCCTTCTTCTTCTCGCCAAAAAAGGGGAAACCGCCGATGAGCTTCTCGGCTGCCTTCAGGCCTTGCGCCGCCTTGAAAGACCCATCGGACCCAAAATCCCGGGGCTTATGGACACTTGCGGGACGGGAGGGGACGGCCGTCACACGATCAACGTCTCCACGCTTGTCGCGCTCGTGATCGCTGGCGCCGGCGGCAAGATCGCAAAACACGGGAATCGTGCCATTTCATCAAGATCGGGAAGCTCGGACCTGATGGAATCGCTCGGCGTGAAGCTCAACGCTTCATCAGAGAAAATGATCCGCGCGATCCGGTCTTCAGGGCTTGGTTATTTTCACGCGCCGTTCCATCATCCCGTTTTTTCAAAAATGCAATCACTGCGGCGTTCGCTAAAAAAACGCACGATCCTCAACTTGCTTGGCCCTCTGGTAAATCCTATGCATCTTGATTACCAGCTTGTCGGCGTAAGCGAAAAACGCCTGATCCCTCTTTACGCCAAAGTTCTTTCCAAACTTGGACGGAGAGCAGCGCTCGTCTGTCACAGCCAGGACGGCATGGATGAGATCTCGACGTCGGCGCCGACCACCGCGGCATGGGTCACTCCGGCCAAGATACGCATGACCGTTATCCAGCCGAATGCTTACGGACTTAAAAAAGCGTCGCAAAAAGACCTCGCGGTCGGATCGGTCCTGGAAAGCGTCACCCGGGCCAAGCGCATTCTTTCGGGGAAAGAAAAAGGAGCGGCGCGGGACCTGATCGTCCTGAATGCCGCCTACGGTCTGCTTCTTTGCGGCAGAGCGAAGACCGTCCGGCAGGGGATCGTGCTCGCGAAAGCATCCCTGGATTCCGGAAAAGCATGGAACGCTCTTCAACAGTTAAAGAAGGGGTCCCGCTGAAATGGTCTTGAACGAGATCCTCCTTCAAAAACGCAAAGACCTTGAGGAGCTCAAGCAGCGCATGCCGCTTGCGCGCCTTCAGCGCATCATCGAAAAAACGGAACGCCCCAAGCCCCGGCCGTTCCGGAACGCGATCCTTTCGACGCGCCACCTTAATGTCGTCGCCGAACTTAAGAAGGCCTCGCCCTCCGAAGGGGTCCTGCGTGAAAATTTTCAACCGCTTCGCATCGCGACCCTCTATGAATATGCGGGCGCTTGCGCGATCTCGATCCTGACGGAGCCTCATTTTTTTAAAGGCCGTCCGAGCTACCTCAAAACAGTGCGGCAAGTCACGAAACTGCCGCTTTTAAGAAAAGATTTCCTTTTTGAACCCTACCAGCTTTATGAGACCGCGCTTCTGGAAGCGGATGCCTTTCTCCTGATCGCGTCGATCCTGAGCGAAAAGGAACTTAAAGATATGATCGAGCTCGGCAAACAACTCCACATGGATGCTTTGGTGGAAGTTCATTCGGATGCGGAATTAAAAAAAGCCCTTGAAGCGGGCGCTGCGATCGTCGGTATTAATAACCGCGACCTGAAAACCTTGAAAGTCGACCCGGAGCGAGCCAAACATCTTCTCCCGCATATTCCGAAGGGGGTCGCGACCGTTGTGGAAAGCGGGCTCACGACCCATGATGAACTTTTGATGTATAAAAGCCTCGGCGCGAACGCATTCCTCGTCGGTTCGACGCTCATGAAATCCAAGGATATCGCCGGCGCTCTGCAGAAACTTCTTGGAAAAAAAGAGACTGCCATAGCGGAGGGATCGGTATGACCCGCGTCAAGATCTGTGGCAATACAAATTACGAGCACGCAAAGCTCGCGATCGATCTCGGCGCGGATTATCTCGGCTTTATTTTTGCCCCCTCAAGCAAGCGGGTTGTCACGGTCGAAAAAGCCGAAGAGATCGTAGCCAGGCTCGCGGATTTCAAGAATATCGTCGGTGTCTTTTGCAATCAGCCCAAAAAAGACGTGGAAGCGATCGCTGCCCGCCTCGATCTGAAATACCTCCAGTTCCACGGCGAAGAGACGGCGCTTTATTGCGATTCGTTCATGCGGCAAAACTACGAAGTTATCAAAACCTTCCACGTCAAAGACGCTATGAGCCTCAAACGCCTCGGGGAATACAATGTGAGCGCTTTCCTTTTCGACACTTATTCCCAAACGGAAAAAGGCGGTTCCGGCATCCCGTTCGATTGGAATGTGATCGGGGATAAGCCCTACGTTCACGACAAGCTTTTCCTGGCCGGCGGGCTTAACCCGGCTAACGTGGCGCAGGCCATCGAAAAGGTGCGGCCTTTCGCGGTGGATGTCGCCAGCGGCGTTGAATCAAGTCCGGGCATCAAAGACCCCGCGCTTCTCCGCGCTTTTCTTGAGAACGCCAAAGGATTCAAAAGGAACCATGAGCGAAAAGCTTGATTTCATCAAAAAGATCAAGAGCCGGCTTCCCCAGATCGAAAAAGATTCCCTCTATTTAAAACTTCTCGAAGGGGCAGCCGAAAATCAGCTCCTTGAGGAGGCTTGCCAGAATCTGGAGGAAGGGATCGCGATCACGGATGCAAAAGGGCATCTCCGTTTCATCAACCGCAAGGCGGAGGATTGGCTTGGCAATTCACACATTATCGCGAACCGGCCCTTATGGAGCCAGGTTCAGGACCCTTCCCTTGCGTCTTTCCTGCGGGAAAATCTTGCTAGTGTGAAAACGCGCACGGTCCACGATCTAAAAATACTTTCCCCGCGCGAGGCTCAACTGCGCATCACGATCTTCCCGCAAGAGCAGGATGAAAAAAAATATTTCGTGGTCATCCTTGCGGATATCACGTCCCGAACCGAACAGGAATTCGAAACGGTCATGCTGGCGCGCATGGAAAGTTTGATCCGGCTTGCCGGCGGCATCGCGCATGAGATCGGGAACCCTTTGAACGCTATCACGATCCATCTGGAACTCCTCAAAAAACGCCTGGCAGGCCTTCCGGAGCTGAAACGCCGCGAGCTCGCAGATTCTCTGAGCGACATCCAGGATGAGACGCGCCGCCTTGACCGCATTATCCGGAATTTTCTCAAAGCAACGCGCAAACCGCCCCTCCGCTTCCAATTGAACGATCTTAACGACGTGGTCGCTGATGCCCTTGCTTTTCTCAAGCCCCAGCTTGACGTGGCAAAGATCCAGATTAAACTCACGCGTGATAAGGCCATCCCGGCCTTTCTCATGGACCGTGAGCGTCTCTATTATGCTTTCATGAATTTGATCAAGAACGCCCTAGAAGCCATGCCTAAAGGCGGAACGCTTAAGGTCCAGGTTTCCCATAAACAGCATTGCGCCATCGTCGCCGTCACGGACACCGGGCACGGCATCCCGGAAGAGCACCTCGACAAGATCTTTGATATCTACTACACCACCAAAAAAGAAGGGGCGGGCCTCGGACTCATGATGGTCTATGACGCCATCGCCGAACACGGCGGGAAGATCGAGGTCGTGAGTAAATTAAATAAAGGCACTACTTTTAAGATTTTATTGCCGGTACGGGAACCCCAGCTTCAGCTGCCGGATTACCACGCCGTCAAGGGAGGATAAAGCGTCATGTTTGAAAGCATCCTGCTCGTTGAAGATGAGGCGAATTCCAGAAAAGGGCTCACGCAATTTCTCCAAGGGTTAGATTATGATGTGTTGACCGCCGCTAACGGCAAAGAAGCCTTGGAACTCTTCAAAAAAGAAAACCCGGACCTTGTGATCTCGGATATCCGGATGCCGGAAATGGACGGCATCGCGCTCCTTGAATCGATCAAGGCTGAAGCCCCTGCGGCAAAAGTGATCCTGCTGACAGCCTACGGATCGGTCGAAGACGCCGTCAAAGCCATGAAAAAAGGCGCGTTTTATTATCTGACCAAACCCGTCAATCTTGAAGAGCTTGAATTTCTCGTCAAGAAAGCCTTCAGCAGCCATCAGCTTGAGGAGGAAAACCGGGAACTCAAGCAGGAACTTCTTAAAGAACGCTATGATCAGGGACGTCTGATCGCCCAATCCGCCAAAATGAAAGAGCTCCTGAAAACCGTCGACAAGATCGCGGCCTCGAACGCCTCCGTTCTGATCGAAGGAGAAAGCGGCACCGGCAAGGAATTGATCGCGCGGCGCATTCATGAGCTGAGCCCACGGCGGATTTATCCTTTTATTGCGGTCCACTGCGCCGCTTTGACTGAAACGCTTCTTTCTAGCGAGCTCTTTGGCCATGAAAAAGGGTCCTTTACGGGAGCGATCGACCGGAAAAAAGGCCGTTTTGAGCGGGCGCACCAAGGAACCCTTTTCTTGGATGAGATCGGTGAAATTTCCAGGGATACACAGGTCAAGCTCCTCCGCGTTCTCCAGGAAGGGGAATTCGAGCGCGTGGGCGGCACAAAAACGATCAAAGTTGATGTCCGCTTGATCGCGGCGACGAATAAAACGCTGCTGAATGAGGTCCAGCAGCAGAAATTCCGGGAAGACCTTTACTACCGCATCAACGTGATCTACCTCAAAGTCCCGCCGCTTCGCGAGCGTAAAGAGGATATCGCGCCGCTCGCGAACGCTTTCATCGCCCAATATGCCGCACAGAATGATAAAAAAGTCCGCGGGATCGACAAGGACGCGCTTGAGGCCCTGGAACGCTACGACTGGCCGGGGAATATCCGCGAGCTGAAAAATATCGTCGAACGCATGATCGTTCTAAGTTCCGGAGAAATGCTCACGGTCGATCAAGTTCCCGAAGATATTCTTCAAGGTAAGGTGAAAATTGCCAGGCCAAACGGCAATGCCGTTTTCCAGGGCGTCACCAAAATTACGGAAGCGGAAAAAGAGCTCATCCGCAATGCTCTCACAGAAACAAAAGGGAATAAATCCACTGCCGCAGAAAAACTTGGCATTTCGCGCCGTACGCTTTATAGAAAATTAGAAGAATACAAACTGACATAATGTCTCGTCCTTTCCCTCAAATGCGCTCTCTCAAATTCAGATGCGAACTCTTATCCAAGTATTCAAAGGCGGATCATGAAACCATGGTATGAATTGCTGTTTGAAAATTATGCGCACAAATATGATCAGGAGTGTTTTGTCCAGGGAACGGCGGGGGAATGTGATTTTGTCGAGCAAGAGATCCTGCATGACAAAGCCATCAAGATCCTTGATATCGGCTGCGGTACCGGCCGCCACCCCATTGAGTTGGCGAAAAGAGGGTATCAGGTAACGGGGGTCGATCTTTCCGGGAACCAGATCAAAAGGGCAAGAGAGAAGGCGCAAGAGGCAGGGGTGATCGTCGACTTCCAAATGCAAGATGCGCGCAATCTTCCGTTTGACGGTGAATTTGATCTCGCAATCATGCTATGCGAAGGCGGGTTTTCTCTCATGGAAACAGATGAGATGAACTTTGAGATCCTGAAGAACGCTACAAAAGCGCTCAAAAGTAAAGGCAAACTCATTTTCACCGCTTTGAACGGATTGTTCCCACTGTTTCATTCGGTCAGTGATTTCTATAAGTCAGCGCAGAAAGAGGGTCAGTCCCAGTGCAAGGAGTGCTCCTTCGATCTGATGACTTTCCGCGACCATAACACGGTTGTTTTTGAGGATGATTCCGGTAATAAAAGGGAGCTCAAGTGTAACGAGCGTTATTACGTGCCCAGCGAGATTACATGGCTTTTAAAGACGCTCGGGTTCAAAAAGATCGATATCTTTGGCGCAAAGCTTGGCGCGTACTCGAGGAATGACAAGCTCGCCACCGACGATTTTGAAATGCTCGTAGTCGCGGAGAAATAAACCCTTGTACACACCGGGTGTGTACGGGGTGGTACAGGCGAAGCGTTGCCGTTTGGTTACAGACCACCGTGTCATTGTGGCGCAATCGCACGCCGCATTTTTATGGACCAAAAATAAAACTCTCTAACCCATTGAAATTAATAGACTTATAGCGTCGCATTTTTACGCAAGATGGCATGATAATTGACATTATGATGGCAGGAATGCAGTAATAAAAACTCAAAAAGGAGAAACGAACATGGCAAAAATATTGGGCATCGACTTAGGAACCACCAATTCATGCATGGCGATCATTGAGGGGACAGACCCTAAAGTGATCGAGAATAAAGAAGGGAATCGCACGACGCCGTCCATTGTCGCCTTTACAAAGAACGGCGAGCAGCTTGTCGGTCAAACGGCAAAGCGTCAGGCGATCACCAACCCCGAGAACACCATTTTCAGCGCTAAGCGTTTCATCGGAAGACGCCAGGAAGAAGCAACGCACGAGATCCAACTGGTCCCGTTCAAAGTCAAAGCGGGAAAACACGGCGAAGCGGTCTTCTATATCCCGCAAGAAAAGCGGGACTATACGCCTCCTGAAATTTCCGCCAAAGTTTTGCAGAAACTGAAAGCTGACGCGGAAATGTACTTGGGAGAACCGATCAAACAGGCGGTCATTACCGTTCCGGCGTATTTTAATGACTCTCAGCGCCAAGCCACCAAGGACGCGGGGCAGATCGCGGGTCTGGAGGTCCTCCGTATCATCAATGAACCGACCGCGGCGGCTCTCGCCTACGGCCTCGATAAGAAAAAAGATGAGACGATCGCGGTCTATGACCTCGGCGGCGGAACGTTCGATATCTCGATCCTTGAGATCGGCGACGGCGTTTTTGAGGTCAAAGCCACGAACGGGGATACCCACTTGGGCGGCGATGACTTTGACCAGAAGATCATCGACTGGCTTATCGCGGAATTCAAGAAAACCGACGGGATCGACCTCTCGAAGGACCGCATGGCCATCCAGCGCCTGAAAGAAGCGGCCGAAAAAGCCAAATGCGAACTCTCCACGGCTCAAAGCACCGAGATCAATCTGCCGTTCATTACGGCCGATGCCTCGGGGCCCAAACACCTGCTTTTGACGCTCACGCGCGCCAAGCTTGAGCAGCTTGTCGCTGAACTGATCGAACGCACGGTCGCGCCCTGCATGCAGGCCATGAAAGATGCCGGTGTGAAGCCCGACGATATCGATGAAGTCATCCTTGTCGGCGGCATGACCCGTATGCCGGCCGTGGTCCAGAAAGCCAAGGATCTTTTCAAGAAAGTACCGCATCAGGGCGTGAACCCTGACGAAGTCGTCGCAGTTGGGGCGGCAATCCAGGGCGGCGTCCTCAAAGGGGATGTTAAAGACATCCTGCTTTTGGACGTCACGCCGCTTTCGCTCGGCATTGAAACGCTTGGCGGCGTCATGACCAAGCTGATCGAGCGCAACACAACGATCCCGACCCGGAAATCCGAGATCTTTTCGACCGCCGCGGACAATCAGACCGCAGTGACGGTAAAAGTCCTTCAAGGAGAGCGCGAGATGGCCGCTAATAACCGCGTGCTCGGGCTCTTCAACTTGGAAGGTATTCCGCCCGCGCCGCGCGGCGTGCCGCAGGTCGAAGTGACCTTCGATATCGACGCGAACGGTATCGTCCACGTGTCGGCCAAAGACCTCGGAACGGGCAAGGAACAAAAGATCCGCATCGAATCCTCGTCCGGGCTTTCCAAAGAGGAGGTCGAAAAACTCGTCAAAGAGGGCCAGGCCAACGCGGAAGAAGATAAAAAGAAACACGAGGTCATCACGGCCCGCAACCAGCTCGACAACTTGATCTACGCTTCGGAAAAAGCCCTGCGCGAGCACGGCGACAAGATCTCCGAGGATGAGAAAAAGAAAGTTGAGGAAGCTATTAAAGAGGCCAAAGGCGTGCTGACAAGTGAATCGAAAGAAGAGCTTGAAAAAGCCGGCCAAAAACTCAGCACCGCCTCGCATACGATCGCTCAGAAGATGTATGAGGAAGCCGCTAAAAAAGCGGGGCAAAAAGGCGGCGCGGCTCCGGGTGCGGAAGGAAAGAAAGATGATGGCGTCGTGGATGCCGATTACGAAGTGGTCGACGACGACGAAAAGAAGAAAAAGAAAGAATAAAAAGTTAGACCAGTGACCGCAGAACGGGAAAAACCGGAAATCCGGCTTCCCGTTCTGCGTTTTATTAGCGGAGGTTTCCGTGCGTAAATTCTTTTTTGGATTTTTAGCGCTCGGGATCTTCGCGCCTCTGGTTTTCGCAGAACCTCAGCTAAAGATCGAACCGCCTGCTAAAAAGATCTCCAAAGATCAAACTGCGGTTCTGAAGATCTGCCTGGAATGGCCTCAAACGGATGGGCCTTATGAGATCAACTCCTTGGAGCCTAAGCTTGAGAACCTGACCCTTGAGAAGCAAAACCAATCCCAGGAAACAGGCGCCTCGATCTCTCACACGATCATTTATGAATTCCGCCCGGTCAAAGAAGGCGCTGCTGTTATTTATCCTTTCGAGATAAATTACCGACGTTCCGAGACCGAACCGTGGACGCCTCTTTTAGTTCCCGAACAAGATATTGAAGTAAGATCGAATATCCCCGTTAAGATAGCCCTTTTCGCGATCGCGATCCTTGCCGGCCTTTCGGCACTTACTGCGGGGGGATTCAAGGCATGGCAAGCGTTGAGATCCTGCCGGGACGCCAAGAAAATTGCTCCGCCCGACCCAAAACAGCATCTTTACGCCAAGGCGGAGGAAGCGATTACGACTTTCGCTTCTCCGGACCCTAAAGAAAAGCTTACGCACTGGTCCCATCAATTCCAAAAAGTTGTCGCGGCTTACTATGACGCGCCCCGGGAAAAGACCGATAGCGCCGCATTGCTCTCATTCCTTAAAACCAAGGGGCTTCAAACGGGGGAGTGGAACGAGATCTCTGGTATTTTAAATCGGCTTTCCGAGATGCAGTTCTCAAGGCAGGATATTCCCGCCTATGAGCTTGACCGGGTGCAAAAGACGCTCTTGCAATATATAAAGGGCAAGATTATCATTGGAAATTCGAACTCTTAATCACTAAAAAGGAGAACTCTATGGATAATTCGATCCAGGAAGTGAACGCCAAGGTCCGTGACGCCAACTCATCCCTGAAAGACCTTACCCGCGAGATCGGGAAGGTTATCGTCGGCCAGCAGTATCTCGTAGACCGTCTTTTAATCGCTCTTTTAGCGGACGGCCATATCCTGATCGAAGGCGTTCCCGGACTCGCCAAGACCCTTTCGGTCAGGACGCTTTCTCAGGCGATCTCGGCTCAATTCCAGCGCATCCAGTTTACCCCCGATCTTCTGCCGGCCGATGTGGTTGGGACGCTCGTCTATAACCCTAAGGATGGCCATTTTACGACCAAAAAAGGCCCCATTTTCTCGAATATCATCCTGGCGGACGAGATCAACCGGGCGCCTTCCAAGGTCCAAAGCGCGCTCCTGGAAGCCATGCAAGAACGCCAGGTCACGATCGGAAGCGAAACTTTCCCGCTGCCGGTTCCTTTTCTTGTCCTCGCAACGCAAAACCCGATCGAACAGGAGGGGACTTACCCGCTGCCGGAAGCTCAGGTCGACCGTTTCATGTTAAAACTTGTGATCAGTTATCCCAGCAAAAAAGAAGAAAAAGAGATCCTCGAGCGCATGGCGATCGGCAAGGCCATCAAGGTCAATCCCGTACTTTCGATCGACCGGATCATGGCGCTCCGCCAGCTGATGCACGAGATCTATATCGACGAAAAAGTGAAGGATTATATCCTCGACCTCGTCTTCGCGACCCGAGCCCCCCAGGATTACAAGCTCGGAGACCTGAAACCGCTTATTTCTTACGGCGCATCGCCGCGCGCGAGCATCATGCTGACGCTTGCCGGGAAAGCCCACGCGTTCCTTCAAGGCCGCGGCTATGTGACCCCCGACGACATCAAGCAGATCGGCGCGGATGTCTTGCGTCATCGCGTCCTTGTCACCTACGAAGCGGAAGCCGAAGACATCACATCCGAAGACATCGTCAAAAAGATCTTTGACCAG
The DNA here is from genome assembly GCA_022709525.1 of Candidatus Omnitrophota bacterium. Taxonomy (GTDB): domain Bacteria; phylum Omnitrophota; class Omnitrophia; order Omnitrophales; family Aquincolibacteriaceae; genus Aquincolibacterium. Next base: position 105,680 of record JAKLIQ010000007.1, on the reverse strand, counting down.
GTCGAAGTGCCTTAACCCCGTTAGAAGTTCAAAAAAATATGGCGGGAACACATATCCAACCATTTCCGGGAAAATATCGTTCTATGATTTTTTGTGATAGGGTTAAACTTCTAACGGGGCGAGCTCTATGATCCCCGCGGCCCTTCTTAAAAAAGTCCGAAAGATCGAGATCCACACGACCCGTCTCGTTAACGACCTCTTCGGCGGGGAGTATGAATCGGTCTTCAAAGGGCAGGGGATCGAGTTCGCCGACGTCCGGGAATATGTGCCCGGCGACGATATCCGAACGATCGACTGGAACGTGACCGCCCGGTCGCTTCACCCGTTCGTCAAAAAATTCGTCGAAACGCGCGAACTCACGGTAATTTTCGCCGTCGACATGTCGGGCTCCCAATATTTCGGATCCACCGACAAACTCAAATCCGAGATCGCCGCCGAGATCACGGCCATCCTCGCCTTTTCCGCCGTCAAAAATAATGACAAAACGGGCCTCTTGATCGTGACCGATGAAGTCGAAAAATTCATCCCCGTAAAAAAGGGAAGGAACCATGCGCTTCGCGTCATCCGCGAAATCCTTGGCTACAAACCCCGGAAAAAAGGAACTCAACTGACCGGCGCCTTTGAATATCTTTACCGGGTCCAATCTCGCACCTCGGTCATCTTCCTTATTTCGGATTTTATGGATGAAGGCTATGAAAAGGCGCTTAAGATCCTGAGCCGTAAGCACGACGTGATCGCGGTCCATCTTCATGACCCGCTGGAACAGGAATTCCCGAAAGTGGGCCTTGTGGAACTTGTCGACCGTGAAACCGGCAAAACGGTACTCGTCGACACGGCCTCTTCCCAATTCCAAAAAAAATTCCGGAGAACCGCCGAGGAAAAACAAGAAGCCCTTGAAAAACTCTTCAAAAGGCTCCAGATCGACCGGATCGATATCCCGGCGAATGCCTCCTACATCGAACCTCTTTTCAAATTCTTCAAAAGCAGGGAGCGGAAATGAAGCGGGCCTTTTGTTTTGCGCTACTCATGCTTTTTTTTCTGGCGGGATCATCTTTTGCGGCCGAGACCGACGATATCCGCGTCAAAGCCGAAGTGGATAAGGCGTTCCTCACGATCGGGGATCCCGTGACTTATACGGTGACCGCCGAACATGCCCCCGACATTCAGATCCTTTCGACGATCCCGGCGCCGGATTCCGACATTCTTGAGATCAAAAAGATCGAGGATATCCGGAAAAAACAAAAGAAAAAGATCATGACCGGCCGTAAATTCATCCTGACGACCTACCGCCTCGGAGAATTCATCCTTGATCCGGTGACGATCCAGTACCGTAAGGACAACCAACCTCCCAAAAGCATCCAGACTAATAAGCTTTATTTGACGGTCAAAAGCGTCGCGGAAGGGGATCCGAAGGAAGATATCCGTGACGTCAAATCCGTTGTCCCGTTCAAACTGCGCCTCGGAAAACTCCTCTGGACCTTGCTGATCCTTGCGTTTCTCACGGGTGGTTATTTCCTTTATCGCTTCCTCTTGAAGAAAAAAGCGCTGGCAGCGCCTCCTGCGCCGCCGCTGACCCCCGAAGAAGAGGCCATGCTTCACCTGACCGAATTATTTGAATCCGATCTTTTAAAGCGCGGCCTCGCCAAAATGTATTTTCTGCGGCTTTCCGAGATCCTCCGGGTTTATTTCGAGAAACGCTACGGGATCCTCGCCGTGGAATCGACCACGATGGAGATCCTGCGCGCCCTTAAGCCGCAACATCTCGGAACCGAACTTTTCCAGAAGATCCAGTACGTCCTTGAATCCTCCGATCTTGCGAAATTCGCGAAATGGATCCCGCCGGCGGCAGAAACGCTCCAGATCAACAAAAAAGCTGAAGAGATCGTCAAGGAATCCGCGCCAGCGCCGGAACCTGCCGCCGTAAAGGAGGCGTCCGATGGTGTTTAGAAACCCGGCGTTCTTCCTCCTTCTTTTCCTGATCCCGCTCGTTTTCATGTGGGCAAAACGGCGCGAAAAGCTCGAATTCGCCTTCTCTTCCTTTGAACTCCTGAAAGACCATCCCGCAACTCCACGGATGTTCCTTTTCAAGCTTCTGCCCATATTGCGGGTTCTGATCTTCACGCTTTTGATCGCGGCGCTGGCCCGTCCTTCCAGTGTCGCAAGCGATAAGGAATACCAGACGCACGGCGTGGATATCGTGATCGCACTGGATATCTCGGGTTCGATGCTGGCCGAGGACTTCCAGCCGGAAAACCGTATCTTCGTCGCCAAGCAGGAGGCCATCAAATTCATCAAAGGCCGCGAAAATGACCGGATCGGGCTTGTGGTCTTCGCCAAAAAAGCCTTCACGCAATGCCCGCTCACGCTTGATTACCGGATCCTGATCGAACTCCTTTCCGAGATCCGGGTCGGGATGATCGCCGACGGGACGGCGATCGGCATGGGGATCGCGACCGCCGTGAACCGCCTCCGGGACAGCAACGCCAAAAGCAAAGTCATTATCCTGATCACGGACGGGGAGAATAACGCCGGCAATATCGACCCCGTCACGGCGGCCGAGCTCGCCAAAAGCTTTGGCATCAAGGTCTACACGATTGGGGTCGGAAGGGGAGGGATGGTGCCCTTCCCCGTCGATGACCCGCTTTTCGGAAAACGTTATGTCCAGGCCAATGTGGAGATCGATGAAACGACCCTGAAGCGCATCGCCGACATCACCGGCGGGCTTTTTTTCCGGGCGCGCGACCCGGCAGGACTTTCGGAGATCTACGAACGGATCAACAAACTTGAAAAAAGCGAAGTGAAGGTCAAGGAGTACCGGAGCTACAACGAACTTTTCCCGGTATTCCTTATCCCGGCGCTTTTTCTGCTTCTTTTTGATATCTTTTTGCGGCGAACCCTACTCATGAAAGTTCCCTGATGCAATTCTTTAAGCCTGAATATTTCTTTTACCTTTGGATGGTGCCGACGGCGCTGGGGCTTTATATCCTTTCGCACAAGCTCTGGCAGAAACGGGTAAAACGGCTCGTCCAGGACGAGGGGCTTCTTCAAAAACTTGTCGAAGGACACCGGAAAGGCGAGTGGCTGCTTCGCGCGATCCTGATGACGCTCGCGGTTTTTTTTCTGGTGCTCGCGCTGGCGCGGCCGCAATGGGGCGATGAAAAAAGAAATGTGCAGCGCAAGGGAGTCGACATCATCTTCTTAGTCGACACATCGCTCAGCATGCTCGCCGAGGATATCAAGCCGAACCGGGTCGAAAAAGCCAAATTCGAGATCGAGACCTTTGTCCGCAATCTCAAGGGCGACCGTATCGGCATGGTCACGTTCGCGGGCTCCGGATTCCTACAAACCCCGCTTACGCTCGATCACGCGGCATTCCTTCTTTTCCTCGACGCCGTTCAGGTGGGCTTTCTCCCGGATCCCGGCACATCGCTTTCCCAGGCCGTGCACCTGGCCATCCAGGCATTTCCTCAAAAGGAGCTTAAATACAAAGCCCTGATCGTCTTCTCGGACGGGGAGGATCATGAAGGCGGTATCGAAAGGGCCATTGAGGAAGCCAAAAAAGCCAATGTCAGGGTCTATTGCATCGGCCTTGGAACCGAGGAAGGGGAGCCCATCCCTCTGAAGAACGAGAAAGGGGAGCGGTCGGGCTTCAAGAAAGACCGGAGAGGGCAGATGGTGCTCACCAAGCTCAACAAGCCCCTCCTGGAGCGCCTCGCGAAGGAAACAGGCGGCATCTATCTGCCCGCCACGCCCGGTGAAAAGGAGGTCGAGGTGATCCTTAAGCATCTCCGCGGTTGGGGCGAGCAGCAATTCGCCGAAAAAATGATCGTGGAGCGGGAAGACCAGTATCAGGTCTTTCTGCTCCTCGCGCTTATTTTTCTTGTAGCTGAAATGCTGGTGCGCCGCCGGGACCGGAAAAGTCCGGCGATGATGGCCTGCCTCGCCGCTTTTTTCCTTTTTACGGGGTTTTTCGAAACTTCGCAGGATACGGTCAAAAAAGGCAACGAACATTTCACGAATAAACGCTACCAGTCGGCGCTTGAGGCCTACCGCAAGGTCCAGGTCAAAAACCCGGACGCCCCGGAGGTGCTCTATGACCTCGGGACCGCGCTTTATAAGGTCGATTCGTTCCAGGAAGCTGCCCAGGATCTTGAGGCGGCGGCAGGGAAGACCAAGGACCCTCAGCTGAAAGCCAGAACGCTCTATAACTATGGCAATGCCCAGTACCGGTTGGGAAACTTCGAAAAAGCCATCGAAGCTTATAAGAAAACGCTAGAGATCGACCCGAACGATAAGGACGCCAAATATAATTTGGAATTCCTGCAAAAACAAAAAAATAAATTTGAAAAAAAAGACCAGGAGCAAAAGAAACAGGACCAGAAAAAAGATCAACAGCAGCAACAGCAAAATCAACAACAGAATCAGCAACAACAGCAGCAAGATCAGCAACAGGACCAACAACAAGATCAGCAGCAGAACCAGCAGCAAAATCAACAGCAACAGCAAAACCAGCAACAACAAGATCAACAAAAGCAGGATCAAGAACAACAGAACCAGCAAGATCAGCAGCAGGATCAGCAACAAAAAGATCAGGAGCAGCAAGAACAAGATCAGCGGGAAAAAGAAGAGCAACAACGCCGCCAGCAGGAACAAGAACAGCGTGAGCAGGAACAGCGCGAAAAAGAACAGGAGCAACAACAGCAACAAGAACAGCAGGAAAAACAGCCTCAAGAGCCGGAAGAACGCCAAGGCCAGCAGAAACAGCCTCTCCAAGGCCAGATGAGCATGGATAACGCCTTGAACCTCCTGGACGCCCTAAAGGAATCTGAAAAAGAACTGCAAGACCTTCGCCGGCCGCCCGTCAACAAGAACCCGCCGCCGGTGGAAAAAGATTGGTAAATAATAGCTATCAGCAATCAGCTATCAGCTATCAGTTTTCAGTTCGCTGATGACTGAAAGCTGAAGACTGACAGCCCAGGAACTTGTTTTATAAACTATAAACCACCTTCACACAAAGGAGTTAAGTGATGAGCTTACAAGAACGGATCGAAAAAGATGTTATCGACGCCATGAAGGCCAAAGATGCGGTCAAGGTCTCGACCTTGCGGATGCTTAAAAGCGCCCTCGGGAACTATCTAATCCAGACGAAAAAGGACAAGGCGGACGACGCCGATATCCTGGGTATTATCGCCAAACAGGCCAAACAGCGGCGGGAAAGCCTGGAGAGTTTCGAAAAAGGCGGCCGCAAAGACCTGGCGGATAAGGAAAAGGCTGAACTTGCCATTCTTGAAGCTTATCTGCCGAAACAGCTATCCGACGACGAGTTGAAAACTGAAGTTCAAAAGGCGATCGCTGCGTCCGGCGCCAAAGGCCCTGCTGACATGGGAAAACTCATGAAAGTTCTGATGCCTGCCGTTCAGGGAAAAGCCGACGGCAAACGCATCCAGGAAGCTGTCAAAGCCGCTCTCAAATAGTCTTTTCCGCGTCCCCAAAGCGTTCTAAATCAGGCTCGGCTCTCCCTCTATACTACTTTACATAAGATACATTATAAGACGTATCTATTCTCTCTAGAGAGGGATTTCTCTGGCTAAGGCTAAAGGAATCCATCCTAAAAAGCACCGGTTAAAGTGCGGCTTTCTCATACGGTTTGGATAAAACTTGGTGAGATTCGGGTTCGCTTTTCTCTCTACAAAACCGGCCCTAAAAAGAGCCTATTAGAGCGGCTTTTCCCGAGAATGACCAAAGAGAAATCCCGGCCGGCAGGATGGCTAAAAAGCCCATTTTTGATCGATTTTTGACCCTTTTGGAAGGCGAATCCAGCCTTGGCCTCCCCCTTCAGGTATAGCAGGAACGTCTCAGGTGACTAGTGATGCGGCTGGGCTGTAAATTGGTGGAAAATCAATCTGTTTTAAGCCGATAAGATCGACTTTGGGGAGCGGAAAAAGGAATGCGCCGCCGTCGCGGAGATATTTCTTTTCTTTTATCAAAAATCCTTCTTTAAAATGCCAAGGAAGGACAAAAAAAACATCCGGTTTTTTACTTCTGGCTTCTTCCTCGGAAATGATCGGGATCTTGGTCCCGGGACAGACCCGGCCCCATTTGTCTTCGTTAACATCTGCCACAAACGGGATATCTTCGGGAGTGAATCCGCAAAACTGCAGCAAAACGTTGCCTTTGGTCGAGGCCCCGTATCCTAAAACACACTTGCGGTCAGCGCGCAGGGTTTTGACCGTACGCTGCAAGGCCTTACGATGCTTAAAAATATTGTCAAAAAAACTCTTAAAGGGAGATAAAGTATCCAGCGACAATCGCTTTTCCTCCTCGATAAACTGACTGACGGTTCCCGAATCTTCGGAAAATGCGGAGTTTCTTTGCGCCAACGCCACGCAGAAACTGCCGCCATTGACCTGATTTTTCTCGCAGTGGATGATCTTGAGACCGACCCGGTCCGCCAGCCACCGGATCTGTTTGAGCCGATAGTAGGCCATATGCTCATGACAGATCGTGTCATAGGCAAGATTCTCGAGAAGCAACGGTAAATAGCTTTGCTCCAGGACGCAGACCCCGTCATCACTTAAAATCTCCCGAACCTCCTTAAGGAATTCCGCCGGAGCGTCAAGGTCGTAAAAGACAGCGATCGCTGTAACCACCTTCGCCTTTTTTACCCCGAGACTTTTCTTGATAAGTTTCCCAGAAAATAACTCCGGAAGGATTTGAACATCTTCGGAATAGTACTTCTTGAATTGGCCGGCTGTGGGATCAACCCCCCATAAGGAAAGTTTTTCTCCGGAAAAAAAACTGAGTAGCGTCCCGTCATTACTGCCAATATCCACGATAACATCTTTTTCTTTAAGAGTGACAAAACCTTTGATTTTGCGGGCGATATCCTGCAAATGCTCGCGCATGGACCCATTGAGGCCTGATCGGTAGCCATAGCTTTCGCCGAAAAGAATATGGGGATCGAAGGAATGTTTGAGCTGCAAAAGGCCGCAGACTCGGTCCGGGTCCCCATGACATTTCATAAGTTCCAGGGGCCCTTCGGGGACAAAAGCCTCGTCCTTCTTTGGAAAAATGCCGGAAAACGCCATCGTCCCAAGACTACCAATGGGGACAAGGTCCGGATTACCGCAACCGCGGCATTTTTTTATCGGAGAAATGATCAAGATATCCTGCCTTTACCGGCAAGCGCCAAGGTTGCCGCCGTGTACTGACAGAAAGTTTGAAAAAAGCGGCGATTTCCTCGACCTGCCAACCGGCGGCCGCAGATCGCCGGAAATTCAACGATGCCGGCTCTCTTCTTTTGAAGATAAAAGAGCAGGCGTATCCCATAATCACCGAATCCAAAGAAAATCTCGTCAAGAGGGCAACGTTTAAGCGATCCCCTCTTGATCGCAAAAAACCCAAAAAGACTATCGCTCATCTTTCCGCCGGTCACGAGGCGGATAAAAAGGTTAAAGATCCTGCTTAAAAAGCCGCGCCATGCCGGAGCCATCCCTCCCCCTTTTAAAAATCTTGATCCGGAAACGCAATCGCAGCCGGATAAGGTTTGAGCCATGACGGGAAGATACCGCGGATCATGATTAAAATCAGAATCCATAAGGATCAAGATGTCCCCCGCCGCCTGCTCGATCCCGCACCGGATGGATTTGGCGTAACCATGGTCTTCGGTCCTGACGATCACGCGGACTCCCGGATCCTGGAGATCCGTAACAGCTTGAGCCGTTCCGTCGCTGCTTTGATCGTCCACGACAAGTATCTCATGAGAAAAATCCCGGAGCTTGCTATGAATGGCCGGGATGAGCGAAATGATATTTTCCCGCTCATTGAACGTGGGCAGGATCACCGAGATCTTATCCATGCGTTTTTCTACTTAGCTTCTTCAATTGGCCACAAATGCGCTTGATCTCAGACTCCTTCAATCCCGGAAAAGACGGGAGGCACAGGACCCTGGCGCTGATACGTTCGGCTGTAGGCAAAGATGGCGCATGATAGAGCGGCATCAGGCTTGCGGGTATAAACCCTGGCCGAGTCTCTATCCCGGCCGCCGCCAAACACCGGATAGCTTCGTCTCTTTTCATATTAAACACCGAAGGATCGATCTCAACGGCGACCGTCCAGATCACCGGCCGGACCTCCCGGCGAACCAACTGGAACCGAATCCCCTTTTGACCCTTTAAATATTTACGATAAAGAGAATAAACTTTTCGTTTTGCGGCGATGATCCTTAAACGGTACTTGAATTGCGCGCAACCTAAGGCCGCTTGAAGGTTGGTCAACCGGAAGTTGTACCCCAGGACTTCGTGCCAATAACGCCCCCGCTGCGGCATCCCATGGTCGCGAATGAGGCGCATCAAGCGGTGTAGCTTCTTGTTAGAGGTGAGAACGCATCCGCCCTCTCCCATCGTGATGGTTTTCGTAGCTTGAAAACTGAAACAGCCGATATCACCAAACGTTCCGGCCAGTTGACCGTTATATTTTGAAAAAAGTGCCTCCGCAACGTCTTCGATCAGAAAAAGCCCGCGACGCTTAGCCAGGCCCCGAAGAGCATTCATATCGCAAACATTTCCGTAGTTATGGACCGCCACGATCGCCTTGGTCTTGCGCGAGATCTTCGCTTTAACGCAAGCAGGGTCCATACACCAAGTTGCCGGATCGATATCCGCATAGACCGGTTTTGCCCCGATCCCGAGGACCATATTGGCCGGAGCAAGGAACGAAAACCCAGGAACGATCACTTCATCGCCGGGACCAACGCCCGCCGCCATAAGCGCCAGTTGCAGCGCAGTGGTCCCATTCGACGTCGTGATGCAGAACGGAACGCCATGATGCTTCGCCAATTCTTTTTCGAACCGTTGCACAAAAGGACCGCCGGAGATCCAAGATGACCTTAATGCGTCCGTCACAAATCTTTGTTCATCACCCCAAAAACACGGCTGGGCCCATGGAATATTTATTTTTGTTTTCATGATACCTTATCCTGACCTGGGTTAAAACCGTACGATCCCACCCTGTATCGACCGGATGTCTTCTCACATTGATAGCCGTGGTTTTGCATCAGCTTTTCAAATTCCGAACCCGTATACCACGAATCGACTGGCACGTAAAAATCTGTCGCGCATAGATAGTTTATGAGCTTTTGGAACCAAGATCCTTTCAGCCGCGGTTTTTTCAGGACTTCCTCCACGATCACGACTCGCTTCGCGGCTTTTTTGAAGCTTTCCAGCAGCCGCTCCGCAGAGGTATCCCTGAACTGGCAAAGCGATATCACCATGACGATGACATCGGCCGTCGGAATGGATTCCGGCCACCCCCGATGCAGATCGCAGGAAATACATTCGATCCCTTTTTGCTTTAGCGTTAAAGAAAATTCCGGGCTTGCTTCGACCGCCGTATAAGCGCAATCCCGCAAGATAAAATCCTTGAGCGCGCCGCATCCCGCGCACACATCGATCACCGATTCACCCGGCTTGATATGCTGCGCAGCGATTTGGAACCGAAAAAAACGCTTTCGGCCTAACTTGAGCAGGTCGAGGGCGTCATAAAAAATTCTGCTGCGATAGTGAATTCCTTTTAAAAAATTCAACGGGACACTCCCTTATCATTATAAAAGATCCGCATATTGCCGAATGCCATGGCCAAAAGCTGCAACGGATGCCTGCGATAACAGGTTAACGCCATCCATGCGTAACTAAGAATAAAGATCTGGTCAAAGAACCAGTTGGAAGGCAGCCGGATCAAAAATCTCACGAGGGGCTTGAGCCAAGGGAATGTAAAAACCAGGAAAAAAAATTTATGGAGATTAGTAAGCTCATGAATGTTGCCCTGTTTCAACATCGACCCCCGAAACATCGTCGCATTAAAATCCTCCGGCTTGATCCCAGCAAGCGCTCCCTCGGCTTGCAGCTTATTCGTCAAAGGTAATTTGGGATACGGTTGAAAGACCGTGAAATAGACGTAATCCGTCTTGATCTTTTGATTGAGTTCGATAGTCTCAAAAGCATGATCTACCGTTTCTCCTGGCCACCCCACCACATTCGACGTCAAAACGCCGATCCCGTGACGGTGAAGTGCGGACGCGGCTTTCTCAAGCTGCGCATTGGTAACGCGTTTATTTAAAAGCCCCAAACGAAGCTGTTCATTACCCGTCTCAACCCCCATCGAGATCGTGTAAGCGCCGGCATCCGCCAACCAAGCGGCGCTTTCATCGTCGATCGTGTCCGCCGTGACGCTGCAAGTAAAAGGCAGCTTGATGCGTTCCTTGTATTTTTTAGAAAATTCATGGACCCAGCTTTTATTGACCGTAAATAGCTCATCAACGAATGTAAAGGACTTCGGTTGGAACTTTCTTTTTACTTCTTCCAGTTCCCGGATCATATGCCCAGGGCTGAACTTGCGGATATATTTCCCCTTCCCTTTGTGAAGATCACGAAGAACGCCGTTCATACAAAAGCTGCAGTTAAAAAGACAGCCCCTTCCCGCTATCGCATCAATGGAATCAAGATGATTGAAGTACCCGTATTTTTGATAAAGATCCCGGTCAGGGAACGGCAAGGTATCGAGATCCTCCACGAGCATCCCCACAGGATTCCTCGCGATCCCTTTGGAGGACTTAACCCATAAACTCGGAATGCTGGAATAATCTTCCCCGCGACCCAAGCGGTTGCATAATTCCAGCGCTGGAATTTCTCCCTCTCCCCTGCAGATAACGTCCACGGCGTCATTAGCCATCGTCTCCTCCGGGAACAGGGTTGGGTGCAAACCGCCGAAGACCGTGAGAATATTTTTATTTTCCCGTTTGATGGCTTTGGCGACTTCCAGCGACCACTCGAAATCCCCTGTTGCCGTCAGGGTCGAGAACATAACAACATCGGGATCCAAGCGGAGGATCTCGGAAGCGGCTTTTGCAACAGACCCTTCCAGCACCAACTCCGTATGATGTCCCGCCCTTTTCAAGACGGCTGAAAGCGACATGACGCCAAAATAGGAATAGACGAACCTCTGGCAAAAAATAACCCGGATCATCGAGAAGCGCCCTTAGTGTTAAAAAAGATCTTCAAGTTGCCGAGCGCCATCGCTAAAAGCTGCAAGGGATGGCGGTGCAGTGAAGTCAAAGCCTGCCAACCATAGCTGAAAATAAAAATTTGTTCGAAGAACCAGTTGGGTGGCAACTGGATCAAGAACTTCACAACAGGCTTAAGCCATGGGAATTTAAAAACCAGGAAAAAAAACTTATGCAAATTCACAAGCCGGTCCATATTGTCCTGCTTTAGGAGCGAACCCTTCCAGAAAGTCGTGTTAAATTCAGCGGGCGGAATGGGCCCGAACACGCCCGATGCTTCCATTTTTTTCGTTAAAGGAAGCTGCGGATAAGGCTGGAAAACAGAAAAATAGACGACATCGGTCTTTATCTTCTGATTAAAGCTTATAGTCTCAAAGGCGTTATCGAGCGTCTCCCCCGGAAAACCGATGATATTCGTCGTCAGGACCTTGACGCCGTGTTGATGGATCCTGCGCGCCGCCTCTTCGAATTTAGCATCAGCTACTTTTTTATTTAAAAGGCCATAACGCATACCTTCGTTCCCCGTCTCGACGCCCATGGAGATCATGTAAGCGCCCGCGTCGGCCAGCCAGGAGATGGTTTCGTCATCGACGGTATCCGCGGTGACACTGCATAAAAAAGGAAGACCAATACGCTTCTTATACATTTGAGAGAATTCTTTGAGCCATCCTTTATGGGCAGAAAATAGGTCGTCGGAGAATTTGATCGATTTGGGCCTGAATTTCCTTTTCACCTCCTCTAATTCTTGGATCATATACAAAGGGCTGACTTTCCGGACAAACCGGCCTTTTCCTCGGAATAATTCTTGCAAAGTCGAATTCATACAAAAACTGCAGTGGAACGGACAACCCCGGCCGGCTATAACATCGATGGAATCCGAATTGTCGAAAAACCCGTATTTCTGGTAAAGATCACGGTCGGGAAAAGGCAGGACATCGAGATCTTCGATAAAGACCGCTGAGGGATTTTTTGCGATACCGGCGGGAGACCGGACCCATAATCCCGCGATATCCGAATAATTTTTCCCGCGACGTAGCCGGTCAGACAATTCCAATACGGGAAACTCCCCTTCCCCGCGACACAGGATGTCAACGGCGTCATGCGCCATCGTCTCTTCGGGAAATAAGGTAGGATGCAAATTGCCGAAAATGGTCAAAATCGACGGATTATTTCGTTTTAATTGTTTAGCGACTTCAAGAGACCATTCAAAATCCCCCGTCGCGGTAAGGGTCGAGAAAAGAACGACGTTGGGATCGGCGCGAAGGATCTCGGCGATGGCTTTTTTGACGCTCGTCTCCATCACGAGCTCGGTAGAGTGCCCGCTTTTTTTCAGCACGGCCGATATCGCCATAACGCCAAAGAAGGGATAGAAAAATCTTTGGCAAAAAACCGCTTTGATCATTGTCGGAATTCTTTACGCAAAGAAGAGTCTGTAAGAAGAAAGATGGCCATCTTTCAAGCGCTAGGCTTAAACTGGCCCTTAACCAACGGACGGGTGAAAAAAAAGAAAAAAATCCCCCAGAAAATGATGTCGTTGATCATAAGCACAACAGCGGCTATCGGAGCAACTGAAGTGAAGGTGACGCCCGTCCCGGTCATCGAAAGAAGATATCCGATCTGTTTATCCAGATACTGTGTATGAAGCTGGACTGCATGAACGGGATGCTTCCAGTATACGGTCAGAACGGTGAATGCCCCGATAGCAAAAGCGAGTTTTCTCGCGAATTCCTGGCGCGCGAGAAGCCCGATCCCTGCGGTCAGGCCAGCAAATCGAAGAAACCAGGAAAAAGCGTATCGCACCTCTACGAACCATTCCGGCATATACTTGTAAGCGTCAAAATACAGGGGCTTCTGCGCGCTCAATTTAAGCATATGCTCGAGCGAAGTGAAGATCAAAAGGATCCCAAACACAATAACGCCTTTGGAGAGCGGTAGTTTTTCTGCTTTCTGAGCCAACGCCGCTTGCTGCGCACGCTCGAGTTTCAGACGTTTTTTCTTACCCATATCGAATCGCCATTAAAAATTGCGAAAAATATTCAAGAAATAGCACGTTCAAAATGGTGCGAATCTTAGATTGCCAATATTTTGAAAGGATGTCGCATGATCGGCAAGCGCCGCCTCCATCATAATGCGAACCAAATCATTAAACCGCACCTTCGGCTCCCAGCCCAGCACATGCTTTGCTTTAGTTGGATCCCCCATAAGCAATTCGACATCCATGGGCCTCAAAAAAGCGGGATCAACCCTAACAACAGGAACTCCTTTTTTAAACGATAACTTAAAGTCAAAAACGGGTTCGAAACTTTTGATGACGGCCGTCTCATTCAATCCGGTTCCATGCCACTCAAGAGTCGCGCCTAAAAATGAAAAAGCCCTCTCGATAAACTCGCGAACACTATGAGATTCTCCTGTCGCGATGACATAATCATCTGGCTGATCTTGCTGCAGCATCAGCCACATAGCTTCGACAAATTCCGGCGCATACCCCCAATCCCGCTTTGCGTCAAGATTTCCGATGTGCAAACATTCCTGCTCTTGCCGAAGGATCGCGACCACGGTCTGTGCGATTTTCCTGGTCACAAACATCTCCCCTCGCCGAGGCGACTCATGATTAAAAAAAATCCCATTTGAAGCGTGCAGGCTATAAGCTTTGCGGTAATTTACTGTCATCCAATAAGCATAAAGTTTTGCGACCCCGTAAGGAGAGCGAGGGCAGAACGCCGTTGTTTCCGTTTGAGGGATTTCATGTACCTCTCCATAAATCTCGGAGGATGACGCCTGAAAAAAACGGATCTGTTCTTTCAATCCTGTTTCTTTTATCGCGTCAAGAAGCCTCAAAGCGCCGAGAGCGTCCACTTCCGCGGTATATTCCGGCATCTCAAAAGAAACCTGGACATGGGACTGGGCCCCGAGATTATAGATCTCATCGGGACCGATCTTTTCCAAAAGGCGATTTAATCCACTGCTATCAGTAAGATCTCCATAATGCAATAATAGATCTGCATTCTGATCATGCGGAAGACCGCAGAGATGGTGGATTCTTTTTGTGTTCAAGCTGCTTGCCCTACGAATAAGCCCGTGAACTTCATATCCTTTGGAAATGAGGAACTCGGCAAGGTAGGATCCGTCTTGCCCCGTAACCCCCGTAATAAGCGCTTTTTTCACAACCCCAACCCCCATCGCATTTCCTCGAGTTTCAGTCTTTTTTTCTTACCCATGGGAGGTTTATTTTACCGGAGGTTTTTGAGGATATGTCTCACCCTCATCCCGGATCACAAAACGGACCGGTGCCGGCATGTCAGACTCCCCCTTGGGCGGAAAAGTCTTCCGGCAAAATAATACAAACTCGAGATACTTTTCCATCGACATTCCTTGAGGATTATCCTGGGGAATTTTTCCTATCGGAAACTTAAGGTTATCCATCCTTTTTTTTGTCTCCGGTACACATTTTTAAGATATCTTCATAAATGCCCTTCGGACCGTATTTCCGGCAAACTTCCACAAAATCGAATGACCGAATGTCGATCCGATTCGCTTCGATGAGATTGAGAATGTCGGGGATATCTTTCCAAGCGCGATCCTTGGAGCCTTGCTTGATCGCATGCAATTTCAACGCAATCAGATGGAAAAGCGACGGCATCCGAAATATCTTTCCCGAGAGAACCGTTTCCGTGCCGTCTTTCCAAATTGATTCGAACGTATCAGGATCAACGAATAAAAAATCGATGGGCATGCCTTCCGCATTTTCGAAAACTTGCTTTACGAAGACGTCGGTCTTAACTGATTCTCGAAAACCTGATAAGGAAAGAAAACGCGCGATCTTCGGGTAATCTTCATCGGTCGTTAGAAAGTCGACATCTTTCGTATTGCGTGCATAATGATACGCATTGACGGCAAAACCGCCGATCAGAATAAGGCGAGCGCCTGCTTTTTGAGCCGCCTCGGCAATAAGATCAAAAACCGTTGAATAATTCATATGTTTTTTCCATGAGAGCCTTCAGTACATTAAGAATAAGCATGGGATGATTCTACCGAAGAACTTCCTGATTTCAAAGACTGAATTTGGATCACAAAAATCGAAAACTGCTCCCTAAATACTGAGGATTTACTAGCTGTAGTCTGTAGTCTGACTTACGCCGCTTGAGCGACGGATTGGTAAGTAACGAGTTCGGTAATCAGGGTTTTGATGACGCCCGCCAAGCAAGCCTTAACAGAGTAGAGTCCATCGGCCGTGCGAGGTTGGATCTCGTATTGGGCCATCAATTTATCGAATTGTGATTTGCCAAGAGCAGCGGCAAGCTCGGCAAGCCGCGCGACAGCCATGTAAGGATCAACGCTTGCGCCAAAGATCTCGCGGATCGCAACCTCATCAAATTCAAAGACCGCGTAGCCGAGGTCTTTAAGACGTGTAACCTGAGCGGCAAGCCCAGAGATCTTCTCCATATCCTGCGTTGTGACCGTAAAGATATTATGTTCACGCGAAGTGGCTTCATATTTGAACTTGCGTTCAATAAGGTTATGGACCTCCCCTGCATCTTTAAGCGGAGTAAATCCTGCCATGGTGTTAAGAGGTGTGTTGCCGATCGCATACACTTGAGATTGGAGGCGGTTTAAGATCTCTTCGAAGATCTGGGCCCTGTCGCCTTTGGAGATCAAAAGCTCATTGGCAAGGATCTGAAGTTTTTCAAGCTCCGGGATCTTGATATCGGAGACGTTGCCTTGAGCTAAGGCCAGAAGCGCTTCGATAAGGTCGATCTGTGAGGCGAAGCGATCGGGGGCAAGTTTCTTCATGGCTTCTACTTGGGCGGTGTAGGCTTCAACCTCAGTACCGCCCGCGGCGTGGATGAGCTCATGGACCATGGCGATCTCAAGACTCTGGAGCATCTCGGCCTCCGGGAGGTCTTTGACTTTTTCGTAATTAATGACGATTACTTTTTTCTCATCGCCAAAATAGGCGATGTGGTTACCCATAATGGCTTTTTCTTCAGGTGTGGTAGCCCAATGATAACGAGGCATCTCTTTCGGGAATTGATAGTTGGGCACTATCTGCTGGACTGTCACCTTCCCATTCTCAAAAGCCGTATGAAGCACCGCATCCCTATCCCGAACCTCGGAGCGAGGTTTGGTTTCTGTTTCAGCTGTGTCGGCAGGCGCTACTGACTTGACCCCCGGAATCAAAGCAGCAAACGCGGCTAATTGTTCCGGCGTAATAAGGCCTTGAAGGATTTGAACTGTTGCAATCGAATCGCCAAGATATCCCATAATCGCGCTTACTTTAGCCAACATGACATCTAATTTTTTCAAATCGCTTGCTCGCTGGGCCTCGCGATCCGCTTTCGGAATCCCTTCATCGTCATAATATTGATCGAGATAATTTCCCTCCGAACGGCTTTCAAATTCAACGCGAATGTGCTTTAAAACCTGTTCGAGCCTAGCTGGATTTTTCTCGATTTCTTCAGCATGTTGCCCCAGATACGCTTTGATCTCACGGAACATTTCGGATTCGGCGAACCATCCTTGAGAAAGCGCTGCTCCTCGCTCCTCCTCATAACGTTCGGTGGTTAAAAGGTCCCCTGTATGTGTGATCTCGTGATCCAGAATCCCGCTTGTTTCGACATCCTTAAGCGTCTCAGCTGCTACAAACATAATGCCGCTTCTCCCCAACATCGTCTTCGAATCAAATCGCTCGGGACCTTCCCACCATGCAAGCGCATTTTTGTGATCGCCTGCTTTTTTCTCAAACTCAGGTGCTTCTTCCAGCGGAACAAGTCCTACCAGTACCTCGGTAAGACCTTCGGGCGCCCGCCGTCTCAGTTCCTCGGGAAGATCCGAGACTTTCATAAGAACGAGTTTGACATTTTCAAGATCGTCACCCGTAAGCTTATATTTGCCGGTTTCTTTCTTCACATTTGTTTTAAATGTATTTGCTTCAGCGGCAAACTTCTCGCGAAGCTCGGGATTGTGAGCCATATCTTTATACGTATCAAATGCATCCCGAGCGCCCTGGCTCCGCTCTTCCATTTTTTTCCGTTGCTCCTGCCAGGCTTCGGGGCCGGATCCTATGAACTTCGTTTTAAGCTCTTTGGCTTTTTCTTCAGTTTTTTTCTGGATATCCGCTTCAGCGGCTTTATGGACTTTCGTCAGCTCACTTCGCTGCGAAAAAAGATCCATAAAATCTTTAAGATCCCGATCAAGCCGAGAGCGCATTTCAAAAGCTTCCTTCATAGCCTCATCCGGGAGAGCTGGGGTCGCGCCTGTGATCTTAATCTCGATCTCGCCCTTATTGGGGCCATTCGTGGCGCGACTGACCTGGATCTCTTCCCCGCGAGCTTTATGGATCAATTTTTTAAGCTCCACATACGTGCGATAATCTATCGCAGGTTCGCCGTCCACAGTCCTTGATTCATTCCACTTTTTATCAAGGATCGAATTCGCGATCCCAAATTCTCCCCGACTGATCGCTTCGAGGACCTGGTAATAATGAGCCGAAAAACTCTGCCGGAAATAATTCTGCAAGATCTCGAAAGAAAAGAGATTCCCTTCTTGGGCGCTTCTCCAAGCATCCTTAGCCGCAAGGCCGCGCCAAGTGTAGAAATCCGCCTTATCGCCCATAAGACTATTGCCTTTCAGTTGTCCCATCACACGAAGAGCCTTGACGGCAAGCGCGCCTTGATCCGGCATCAATTTCATCAAGAAATAAGTCGAGGTCATTTCTGCCGCAAAATCGCGAAACGCCTGGCCAATATCGTCTTTACCCTGGAATCCGAGTTTTTGCTGTACGCGCCTCAAGAAAGCTCGACGGGCCATTAAGGAAGCAAGTCTCTCTATATCCTGCTCTTCAAGGCTTTGTTCGAGTTGTTGCTTAAGATCCTGCTCAAGCCATTTAAGGATCTTCTGGAAATCTGAGAGATCTTTTTCAATCTTCTCGTGAATCATGTAAAGCTGGAGATAGGCGCGCATGGCGCCGGGCTGTTCTTCCGGTGAAAACTCCTGGAGAAAGAGATTCAACTCTTGAAGCATCTGAATGCTTAAGTAGAACGTCCCTTTCGAGTTATAGGCTTCGGTATCTGGGTTTAACTCGACGCCGCGGGACATTTCATCCAATCCCTCTAATGTTGCCAGAAGATGGGTCTTCTCTTTCGCGTTAAGCTTTGTGTCCGCTTCAATCTGACCCCGCTGCTCGGAGATCTGGTCCTGCGCCTGCTTGAGCGCTCGGTAGACCGTTTCCGAAATGCCGAGGAATGCATAAACATCTTTTTCGCTAACACCGGGATGGTCTTTTTGGATCTCCTCGATCATGGCGGGTGTAAATTTCTGGGAGCCTCCCCGTTGCTCCAAAAGCGCTCTGCGTTTGGCATTCACCGCTAAGAAGGCGGCGTATTTCGTTCGCTCACCGGACGGCAAGCTCTCGATAAATTTTTTCTGTGCATCCCGGATCTCCTTTGGCAGGCGCCGGTCTAGACGACTTAAAAGCTCCTGATATTTCCGGCGAAGATCCTTTGAGTGGTAATTCTCGCGTACCCGAACGGTCTTCCCTTTGCGACATTGCTCTAAGAGCGCGTTAGTCTTTTTTGTTTGACGCTTTTCATTGTAAACATAACGGTTGTCGCGTTTTTCTTTCTCATTTTTGTCACGGTAAACATAAATCTCACTCGGCTCCTGAGCGCTGCCCAGAAGCTGAGAAACCCTGTAGACTGAGGTCTCAACACGTTCATCGCGAGCCTGCGCGGTGTAAGCCGTTCCCTCGATCGTGACCTTCCCGGTTTCCATGGAAACAACACTGCCGATCGGCGCTAACTCCGGATGTTCGGCATAAGCAATTCTGCCCGTTGTCTCCGTTTCAGGGATCACGACAAGCCGTCCGACATTGGGCAGTTGATAGGTCTTGGCAATTACGTAAAGATGACGTACATGGGTGACTCCGACATTTCCGACCTTGCTTCGCCCGCTTAACGCGATCCAATTACCTTCGCCTTTGACAGGGGTGGAAAGCGCCTCACGCGCTGCCTTTTCAGCTGACTTGCGTGTTTTCCTGCCAAAGCGCGACCATTCCTTCCCCTGCATTGCAAGGATCGTCTCCCACGCGCTCTTCTGCTGGTCCTTATTATTTGAGCGTAGATCGCGCCACAGCCGATAGGCGAGATCCTGGTTCGGCGGCTCACCCTCGCGAATAACTGGCTTCAAATACGCAACTCCTGCGGAAAGTTTGCCGATATCAAATCGCGCGGCCACAGCCATGCGAACCTTCAGCCAAAGCGAGACTAAAGAATCAGGGATCGCAGAAAGTGCGCTTAAGACGGCGTACTGAGCCGGATACCGGGCTTCAAACCAGGCTTGGATCCGACGCCACCCCTGCTTCCACGATCCGGCGACGATATTGTTTGCTTCAAGCGTGATCGCTAAAAGATCCGAAGTGCAGGCGGCAGCGTTCTCACTTGAACAATCATCAAACACGGGAAGTCGGCGCATTTTTTCAAACTTATCGAGAAGACCTTTCTTAGCAATATCCCGAAGCGTTATTTGAGAAAGGGCGACTTTGCCGGCCCTATCTAAGGCAAGCAAGCCTTCAAAAATCGGAGCCCACTTTGCGATAAAGGCTGCGTGTGTCATCCGCGAAGAAGCCCCCGCGGCGGTACCCCAATAAAGTTCGGCAAGATCAGCTCCTGTCGCCTGCTGACCCTCCGGCAGCTCGGACAGCGCATCGACAAGCGTTTGCACCGTAGTCTTATCATGCCACTCCTTGGAAGCCATGATCTTCGCGATATCCTTGAAGGAATCCTTAAAGAGTTTTTGGCGTTCGTGACTTGCGCGACCAAGAGCCGAGCGCAAAGAGACACGCCATGGGAATTTCTGAAAAAGTCGTTTTATAAGTTTTGCGGAAGGATCCATCGGTGTCGCCGTACGATAGATTCGAAACGCCCAAAGCTTCTGTGTCAACCGTTTCCACTTACTCGTTGAGAGAGCGCCAAGGATCCTGGCTGAAAGCTCCGTGAAGCGCACCTCATCGCGCATCTGCTTGGCTCGCACCTTCTGCATCGCATCGTATTGCGTGACAAGAGACCCATAAAGCGCTTTCAGCTGAATGATACGGGCATTAGTGGCATCGGCCCGGGCAAAGAGGGTCTTCAGGAACACGGCTCGCCACTCCTCACGGCCCTCTGCAATCGCGCGACCGATGTCCCGCATCGTGATCTTTGCATCCGAAACACCCTCAAGCCATGTTGAGATCTCTTTTAAGATACCAAAAACATCTGAAAGCGCATCTTGGGTAATCGGAAGCCCGGCATCCACAAGACCCTGGAAAAGCCTGAGAATCGCAAGATCAAGACGTTCTTGTTTTTCGCGATCCAGCGTCCCGGTTGTGGATTCTTTAATCGCTGCTAGTTCTGCTTTTAATGATTCGGGGATAATCCCGCGGACCTCAAGTCCTTCCAGGATCCCAATAGCGCGAGCGGGATCACGAAGTAACGCGTCACGGAAACTCTTAAAGCCCGAAAGAACCTCTGAACCGCCGGAGGTAAGATATTCTCCCTGGATAAGACCGCGCTCTTTCGCCCAGTTAAATAACGCATCGACTAATCCGGAAGGATCGTGGATTTGGACGCGCTTCTGGTCGGGGCTAAGCTCCTTGTTTTCAGCGACCGGTTCGGTATCCATCTTGGTAGCAAGCATGGCTGCCGCGTCTTCTTTGCTCTGATAAGCCGTTGCCGCGACATCGGGACGGCCGCCGTAGGGCGCAAACCGGGCGAAATCGTCATTGCGATACCATTGATTGATGAGGACTAATGCCTCGGCCGGGTTCCGGGCCATCACAACCCCCACCCGCTCCGCGGAAATAGAAAGTTTTTTCCCGTCTTCTGCGATAAAGCTATAATCTCCCGTCAAACCATCCCTTTGGGCTGTAGCGCCAAGAGGAACCACCCCTGCATCTTCACTTGAAATGACATTACCGGTCGCGCGATCGGTAAGCACATGGATCCAGCGGATTGTAACTTCCCCGGTTGCGGACCTTTGCTCCTGCCTTGCAAAAAGGGATAAATGCTTATCGTCTTTTAAGAAATCGTTCATATTCTCTTCTAAGGCCCTAGTCTGCTCTCGGATCTCAGCTAAGATCGCAGGCTGTTCTTTGGCGAGCAGTTTTACTAACTCTGTATTGGCTTCGATCGAACGGTAGCGCGCAAGCGCGTTTTTCACGATCCCTAAAAGGCTTTCTGTGGCAAGTTCGCCGCGCAAGGTCTGGGTCTGGATATCCTTGGCAAGCTTTTGTTCAAACCGAACGAGTTCTTGATGCAGGGCTTCTTTTGCCTCAGCGGATTTTGCCGTAGCAATCAGATAAATGAGATGTGTACGGATCGTGCCTTCCATTGCATTACGAACCCCGTCATAGTTACTGCGCTGGCTGGAAAGAAGGCGGTTTTCGGCCAGAATCGTCTCCAGCTCGAAAACGCTTATCTCTTTGGCGGATTGGATGCGTGCAAGTTCTTTTTGGGCAGATTCAAAAGCCTCTTCATCGCCTGAAGCCCAGGCCTCTCTTAAGGATTCCTCCGCGGCTTGTAATTGTGAGCTCAGAACACTCGAGGAAGGATCGACAAAGGCAATCTCGAGAGCCTGATAGATCTTGTAGTTATTGACCTGTTTTCCGTTTTTTGTACGCTGTTCTTGGGTCGTGAACTTCCCACCTTCACCTTTAGCAACCTCCCTTAACATATCTTCCCGCGTGATTTTACCTGCTGCAAAATCGCGAGCAGCTTCCTCGCTTGTCGCGTAGATATCCTTGATGACCATCTTCCCGTTAATTTCGACGAGTTCACGAACGCCGCGATGACGTCCAAAGAGCTGTTCCATCACGTTTCCGATCGAGCCTTCATCGGCTAAGACAAAGGTCTGGAGATTGGCTGTAAAAACCGTATCGATACCGCGAAGCGTTGCTTCATTAAAGTAAAGCGCGACATGTTCATTCTCAGCTGCGCGCGTCAGGTAACTCTTCACCTCGCTCACGTCAATCTTAAGATCCTCCGCCTGCTGGTCGGTAAGCACTTTACCTTCTTGATCCACTTTCTGGCCCTGACGATTGAGTCTACGAACGCGCCAAACGCCTGCCAAACGATCGGCATAAACCAAGGTAAAGAAATCTTTGCCATTGAAAACCTTACTGGGATCGCTCAATGCAAGCTCCTGATACATGGCAAGAAAGGCGTTCACGACCGCCGCGTCATCGGCGCCAATATTAGCGCGGCCGTTACAGAAAACAGCGTTGGCGGCCTGGTTCCGCAACATTTTGGCCCTAAAGCTCTCGAAGGCAGCTTGATCATTCCCCGTAAGTTCGATGCGGGCATCCTCAATCATACGGTTCCCGCGTTCGAATTTAAGACCTTGAAGCGTATCGAGTTTGCCAAGCTCGCGCAATCGCTCATGGGCAAGGCGAACCACGCTTAATGAATGACGAAGCTCCGGAGACGCTTGAAGTGTTTTAAGAAGGCCTTCAAGATCCGCTAAATATTCTTCTTGGGTTTTCTTTGATGCGCCATCGAGTTCGGAAGCGACCTGAACGGCCCGAAGCAAGACCTTCGCATGGACTTTTTCTACCTCCGATAAAGATATGAGCGCTGCTTCATCGCCTGAAAGTGCGCCAAAGTAAGGGTTATTTTCGACATAACGAAGCATCCGGGCACCATACATCTTTTCAAGGCCTGACCGGACGTGACCAAGGGTCCCTGAAAAACCACCCAGAGTCGAACCGCGCATCTTAAGGGCCCGGATCATTTCTTCTTGAGTTGAGTGAGTGGCATTGCCCGAGACCGTCACATGACGCAAAAACCGATCAAGGCCCTCGGAGGTCTTGATATCTGCTTTTTGTTCGCCCATTTTTGATGCGCCATCGATTGTGCCAAGCGCGGCGCCCAACTCGCCATAAGCGCGCAGGAAAACAAGCTGGGTGTGAGCATTCAGATAAGGATCGCTCATTTGGAGTCTTGGATTAATGGTTTTATTGGAAACAACTGCAATCGTCCACCGCGGTGCGAACTTATCAAGATACCGAAGCATGTCGTTTTTAACTAGGAGGTCGTAGGCCTCGCGAAGCTCTTTATTGTAGAGAATCTCACCGTCGCGATATGACTTACCCTTCCCGTTTGCGATGTCGCGAAGTGCTTCGGGACGACCGTTAAAATGAAGCATCAGTTGGAGTGCCGCACCTTCCAGATCCTCGCGACCGGTAAAGACTTTCATAAGCGCTTCATTTTTCTTGATCGGGACAAGGCGCATGTATTTGGCAACATCGCCGCCCTCGCGTTGGCGGATCGCTTTGGCGCGACCGACCAGGGAGGCGCGGGCCTCACGCATAATTTCTTTAATGCGGGCATCCGGAAGCTGTTCGAATTCCTGAGGGGATTGGAGAAGCCAGGATTTCACTGTTCCTTCATCTGCGGTAATACCGTATTTGGCAAGCATCCCAACGAGAGCTTTGGAAATTGCAGCGATCGCAGCTTCCCCTTCTTTGGATCTTACGCCATCGATACGCGCATCAAGGAGTTGGCCGGGGGCGCCTTTTTTCTGCCACTCTTCCCACGACATAAGCTCGGGCGCGCCGCCCTTCTCAAGTACGACAGAAACCGTAAGCATGCGCCGCTGCGCTTCAAGCGCATCAAGGCCCGAAACTCCTTCGCCCACAACGCCCATGATCGCCTGGTCAATTAAGGCCGAATGCTCGATCTCATACTCAAATCCGGGCTTTCCAAGTAAGCGTTCCCCCTCGCCCATTTGGCTCGGAGGCTGCGTAAACCAAGTGTCGGCTTCGTCGGCAAGAACGCGGTTATTGGTCATAAACATATCATAAAAACGTTCGATCGCAATCTTGGGAGCGCCAACCTTACGTTTATAGTCCGCCTCAGAAGCTTGCTTATTAAGCTGCAGGAACGCTGCGGCTTGGTTTAAGACAATCACGACATCGGCCGATTGGAATTCATCAATAACACCTTTTGCCTCATCTGTGCGAAGCGCATCAAGCGTTTTTTCGGTAAAATACGCAAATTTAAGACCGCCTTGCGCAAAGGGCTTGATGTCCCCTTCGGTCTGCTCGAAAAGATTGAGATCGGGAAGAATGAAAATGAGCCTCCCATCGGAATTTTTGTAAAGTTTTTGCATCTCCGCAAGGGTTTGCGTCCCCGCCTTTTCGGATTTAAGTTGCTCGGCTCTTTGCTTGAACGCCTTATGGAAAATCATGAGCGAAGCAAAAATAGTCGAGGTTTTCCCGGTACCCGTCGGGATCTCGTGGAAAAGATTGGGGCTAAAAATAAGATTTGCGATCGCAACGCCCTGCTCCACCTGATTGCGGGAGGCAATATCCCAACCCACAAAAGCTTCCCACATTTCGATCGTCTGATTATAAAGCTTGGCAAGCTCGATAACGGCGGCAAGCTGCTCGGGCGACATTTCGGCGTATTTAGCGACCTTTCGGTACTCCGATTCGCTTGTCTCAGCACGAATCACGCGAAGCGCGGTACCGTCTGTTTTGGGCTTTGTCGTATATTTAAGCAGGATCGGATTTGCGCCAGCTTCATGATCGGTCACACGTTCATTTAAAAAGGCGTAGGTTTTTGTCTCAAGACCGAAAGAAAGCCCCTTAACCCCTCCTTTCTGATTAAGACGGATGTTCTCCTGGATCCTCTTAAAGAAAGTGATCTGGGAGATAAGCTGTTCTTGCTGCAAAATAAGATCATTTTGGACCGAAGCTGCCAGCGTGGGATCTTCGGATTGCTTTTGAAGTTCCGCGAGCTTACTTTCCGCAGCCCTAATACGTAAGGTGATCTCTTCGGCGCTTGCGGTGTTACGAGCAAAAACACGGGCGATTTCCATACGCGCCATGCGTGCGGCACGTTCCGTGAAACGCGCCTCAGAAAGTGCCCGCATATCCTTGGCGTTGGGAGCTTGCTGGGATGATCGCTTGACCCTCTCTTCTAAAATGCGAATATTATGCCCTGCTTCAAGTTCCATTGTCCCTAAAGCGCCATCCACATCGCCGCGTAAAAGTTCAAGGGCGGGGGCGCGACTAGCCTCAGGAAGAACGCTGACCAGTTCATTAAGCAGATCCTCCCAAATGATCTGCGGAGGCCCGGTCTCGGGATGGGCGGCCATATATTGCGCCCGCTGCTGGATCACAGCTGAGGTGCGACCTCCGTGGATCACAAGCCAGTTGACCATGGCTTTTGCTTGAGCTTCCAAGACCGCCTTTGAAAATTTCGGAGATTTTAGTTTCCCGTATTGGTCTTGGGCGTCCTGATAAGTTTTTAAAGTCTCGGTCTTTTCCTGCTTCGTCGCGGTTGAGCCTTCTTGATTAAGCCCTTTGGAACGCTCCTCAAAAACAAGCATTTCGGCAAAAGCGAGGCGCTGGGCAAGACCGATCGCGGTGCCGGCATCGAGCTTTGAAATATCGTTGACCGCCGCAAGCTCGTTTTGTGCGCGGGTAAGCTCTGCTTCCTGAACGGTTTGAGGAACCGCTTGGGATCCCGTTACCTGTTGAGCGGCTGGCATTTTCTTTCTTAAATAATCCTTTGAGGCAGCTGCAAGATCGCCGCGAGATGAATCATAATCATCAACTAATTCATCAGCCGTGACGCCCTTAACCGTATCATCGCTAAAAACTCCAAGGGTTTTTAAGGTTTCACCGCTTGTTCGGACATCTGCCACCGCCATTCCACCCATTACTTTGAGACTGTAGGCAACGACGCCTTCGATCGTTAAATTCATATCAGAAGCATTCAAAGCGATCGCTTTCAAAACCACAGGAAGAACGCTCTCATCGAGCTTATCAAGCTCCTGCACTAAAGTGCTGAGGCCGGCGATTTCTTGACCAAAGGCTTGGGTCACTTTCATGACTTCTGCTTTTGAAAGTTTATCGCCATGCCGGAAAACCGAAAGAAGGACTGTGCTTCGGATATCCCTAGCGCTTACCTTCCCGTCTTTTCGGACAAATTCCACTAAAGAGCCGGCAACGTCTTTTAAGAAATCAGGACGGCTAGTCATAAGCGATTCAAAAGCATCCAAGAGATCGCCTGTAAGCGTAATTCCAAGAACGTTGAAAGCGGCAACCAATTGTTCTTTTGTGGTCGCTGTCTGCAGAAGGACTGAAGCAGTCAAGATGCCCTGGAATTGCAGCAAGTTGGAGAATTCAAAACTGCCGGCATTCTGAATCAGGATCTCGCCCAATGCTTTTGCCTGGGCTTCTGTTGTCGCGATTTGAGCGAGGACGCCACGGGCCAGCCAGGAAACACCGAGTTTTCCGGCAAGAGATTCGGCCTTAGCGATGGATTTCAAGCCGGTCTTCAATTGAGCGCCGATCATGAGAAAAACGATCGCATTTTCATCTGCGGAAGCGATGCGTTCCGAAAGCGCCTGGCGGAACTCAGCCTGGACTTCGCCTTCCAATGAGCCATAAGCATCGATAACCCTTTGACTGATACCAAAAGAAGTAAGAGCTTCAGCGGTAACGGCGCCGGCAAGTGAAACGAGCACCGCGTTCGCTAAAACCTGTTCATTGACATGCGATTGGCCCTGGGCGTCGGTATAAGTAAGGGCTGAGGCGTTTATGGCAAGATTAGCTACAAGCGCGTTTATGCGCGCCTGCCTTGCCTGGGGATCGCTGATCCCTTCGACAGCTTTCTGGAGCTTGGCGATCACGGCATTAAGTTTAGCGTCCATTCCTTTGATATTAATGGTGACCTTTGGATCGGACAGTTTAAGAGAAATAGCCGCTACAGCGGCAAGACCGGAGAAATCCCCGATCCCCGTCGAGGAGACAGCGCCAAGGTCCATGAAGGGATTGGCGAAAACAAGCGAATACATCTCAGATAAGACCGACGTACTGTATTGCTTAACCAAAGCACTATTGGGATCCTGGAGCGCGGCATTAAAGCGATTTAAAACCCCTTGCTGGGTCGCCTGCATGGCCTGGAGATTACGGACCGCGCCGTCAAATTGCTGGTTCCCGGTTTTTTGGCTTCCAATTAAATTAAGCGCTTCGGCAAGTTTGGTTTGGGCGGTGGTATAATCTCCCGCCTTAAACGCGATCATGGCCGTATTAAGTCTTGCTGCAACATCGTTTTGCGCCCCGACAGAAAGACCCTTGATCGCCTGCGGCGCAGCCGCTCCCAAGGCTTGGAGGTTTTGGCTGAGCGCTCCCATCCTCGCGCTGATAAAATGCGACATATCGCCATCTGCCGCATCCAAAAGTTCCACCACATACTCCTGAGCGCTGCTAGGCAACCATGACAGTAAAAGAACTTGCAGAACCGGCTCTTTTAGAACTTCCTCATAAACACCCGCAAAAAGACTCTTGATGCTCTGCCAGAGAACACTGCCACTGCCCCAGATAAAGCTGACCACCCCCGCTTGCAAATTCGCCAACCCGATGCTTACCGAAGATCCAAAGACGCTCCCCAAGGCATGGACGAAACCGCCTAAGATCTTTTTCGCGGGGCCGATGAGCATAAACTCACCCAATCTTCCAACCGCGGCGGCGGAGTACGTCGGAATAAAGGAAAGGAAATGAAAGGCAGCCACAAATACCCAAAACTCCGGGGTTGACCATTGCTGGACCGCTTGGGAAAGCCCTGAGCCGGTCGTCGATTGCGAGAACATCATTGCAACCGATTTTTTAATACCATCCCAAACGCCCAAAAGGCCTCCGCGGCCGCTTGACCAACCACCGCTTAACATCGTGGCTTCAAGTTCCTGAACGGAACGGACCTGCCCCTGATAGAAAATATCTGAAATCAAATTCGCGGCAATATTCATCTGGAATGGAAGCGTGAGGCCCAAATGGATCGCGCTTCCGAAGAGGGCCTTAATGGAAACAAATCTCATGAGATGGACGGCAAACGCATTGGCCCCCGTCAAAGATACGCGGGCTCCGACCTCTAAGGCCTTGACCCCGGCAAAGCGGCTTAAAGCCGCGATAGTTTCTTTTTGAGCGATTACTTCCACGGAAACATTCCCAAAAAGCCATCGGAAGGGTGCGGTAATGACTTTTCCGAAGGCGCTTGAGGTAAATCGGTTAAAGAAGTTTGCGACCGCCGAAGTCCAGCTATGCACAACCACATTCTGCAGCCCGAGATTCATGAGGGGCGTTCCGATCGCGGTCGCAAAAAAGAAAAGGGCGGTCGTAAGGGTATAATTCTGAGCCCTGTGGAGCCACCAACTGTCATTGGATATTTGTATGGCGGCCTGCCATGGATCCATCGGGTTATCTTGATCTGTTACTAATTTTTTCTGCTTTTCGGCATAGACAATACCACCCGCAACGGAAACTGCGGCAAAAGCAGAAAAGAAGATCACGCCCCAGGCGATATTTTTAATCACTACTGCCGTCATGCCTACAGCAATGGCACCCGTTCCCGTGACTGCGGCGATGGCCCACCCTCCGGCCGCAAATCCTACCGCGATCGCACCTACTGCGAGAACAAGCTTCCCGTAATGGCCTTCATTCCATTGAGTTGAAGTCCAAAGCTGGATCGATACCGTGGCTTTTTCAATTGATTGTTGAAAACTGATCACTCCCGCTTGGAATGTCTCTGCGGCATAATCATGGTACTCTGCCCAACTTGAGCCATTTTCGAGATCGCAATGGAAATCGCCGGCAATCCAGGCGTTATTGGTCAAAAATGTCGTAAAACCATGATTGGTCTCTTCGCGGGTATAGAGGTGATAATTCTCATTAAAGCTGTCATTGGCACCCAGATCGCCTCCTGAAATGGAAACCTGGAAAAACCCAGTCTGGGCGTTCCGGGAAATGGCATAACTTGTATAGCTCGCGTCACTGAAAAGACCTCCCGTTGCCGCCCTTAAATCAACTTGAAGCGGCACACCGTTTTCACCGTAATAAACGCTATGCGTCAGCTCGAAGCTTGCTTCCCCGATCAGCGGATCGCTAAACTCCGCTCCAAACTCATAACT
The DNA here is from genome assembly GCA_022709525.1 of Candidatus Omnitrophota bacterium. Lineage (GTDB taxonomy): Bacteria > Omnitrophota > Omnitrophia > Omnitrophales > Aquincolibacteriaceae > Aquincolibacterium. Next base: position 76,672 of record JAKLIQ010000007.1, on the reverse strand, counting down.
TAAAGCGATTCTTCCATCCTTTGTCCTCAATCCATTAGCCCAACGATCCTGTTCCAGAGCACTCTCAGGCGCCAACCCGTAAACAATACCTCCCTGGAGCTCCGCCACATTTGAATGGGTGCTTCTCCACTCATCCCACGCCGCACCATTGATCTTGCCTGAAATAGAAAGCTGATTTTCTCCTGAACTGAAAACCGTTGCCGTGTACTCAACCCCGGCAAGGAAATCCGCCGCAAAACCCGTCAACCGGACAAGCGATGCCTGCGCGCTCAGGTCAAAGGCAGCCCATAACTGCCCTGTAGCAGAAATACTTATTGATGTTTGCATGGGATTAAACGAGATTGAAAAACTCTTCGCCAGACTTAGGTTCGACGGATTATTCCCGAAAAGATCATCCAGGTGATCTGCCGTGACATTGACCCCAAGCGCTCTGGAGAAAGCAGCGACTTGATTGTAGGTAGCCGTCCCTAGATTGCTGATATTATTGACCCTTACGCTCAGGTTATAACCTTCAGGAGTGGGCTGTGCCAGGGGGCTAGCATAATAATTTTGCTTTTGGGGCGTTAAGGTAAAGGTTGTTGAAACCGTCGCATCCCCTAAGGCGCTATGGAAACCGGCCAAAATCGAGTCAAGGCCGGTCGAAGATGTCCAGGTGATACCGCCTGCCATCGCAAGCGCCTGCTCAAATTCCTGATATTGAGTTCCCGCAAGCGTCGAAACGGTCTCTGCCATAAATGCGCTTTCAAAAGGAGACGGCTCCGCATCCAAGGCATACCGATCAGCGGCAGAGCCGGGATAGCTGCGCTCCAACGCTGAAGGTTCCACTTTTTCCTGCCTAAAAGAAACATCTCTCCAGGCGCGCGCTGCGGCATCAAAACCCGCTTGCGTGCTAAGATCGACATTACCAGCCCCGAGCGCAAGGATCATCGAATTAAGGAGATGCTGGCCGGCCTCCGAGAAAAAGACCAGATTCTGGGCAGCGATACTTTGTGTGAATTGAATGATAAAATTTTGCGCATTCGCAGAATAACTGAATTCCACCGTACCCTTCGAATCCAAGATCTTTGAGTTTTGGAAGTCGCGAACCATAAAGGTGTTGCCCGCTCCCGTAGAGATCGAATCACGGAGATTGGAAACTGTTGTCTCCGCGCGCAAAAAGCCGCCGGCCCATTGGATCTGGACTAAGGATACGTCTTTCACGTTCGACACGATCCGGTCCTGGAAACTATTCAGCCAGTTCATGGAAACAAATTCGGCTTTCGCAAGCTCTGCAAAGAAGGGGGCGGCCAAGATGATAAAGCTTCCGGCCTTTAAGGCCTCTTGGTCAAAGACGTGAGCGCTCATGGTGATGACGGCATTTTTACCGAGCTCCCCCGAGGTGGCAAACCCGCCCCACAATAAGACCTCAGGATTATCTTTATTCAAATGCACTACGCCGATCACCTCTCTCCCGTTGGTTCCTATCCGGTCCGCTGGGCTTGAAATGGAAATGATCCCATAGAGTTCATTGCCGGCATAGATCACCTGGGGAGCGAACATTTGCTTAAAAACCGAGGAATTTTGAACGTAATCAAAGAGAATATTTTTAAAAGCCTCGTTTACTACCGCAGGGTCCGTTATTTGGATACCTGAGATCCCGCCGGCACGAATCTCGCCGCGGCCGACTAAAAGGTCGGTCAGGCGTTCGGCATCCGTTTCATTAAATCCTGCCTCCACAAGATTGGCGCCAATCGCTGTAGCGGTAAGCGCAGCCCCCTTCAGAAGAACATGCGCATAGCCTTCGGCCTCAGCGCCTGCCGGTTGCGAGGCAAAGATATCAAAACCTTTAGGCGCGACCAGCCTGAAATCCTGACCCTCTCCAGGGTCCGCATCCAAAATGGTTCCGCCAAGCACTCCGTTGCCTGTGACCGGATCAAAGAGGGTAAATTGCGCCGATCCGTAATAATCCGAAATCAAGCCCTGGAGCGTCACGTCGCTTGTCAGGGCGCTGATATTTTCGATCCTTCTTTCTCCGCGGACAACCGCCGCATAAATTCCGCCGTCATAGCTGACATTGGTGCCCTTAGGAAAAGCCGCTTCTTGCGCCTTGCCGGGATCCGATCTCACCGTATTCATCTGCCTTGTCTGCGAAAGTTCAAATCCTTCGTTAACAAAATCGGCGGATTTTCCTGAGAGAACCAGAAATTCCTGCCCGTCGAATTCAGTACCGTCAAGCCCTGTGAAATGGATCGAGGTCGCAAGGACCGATCCGTCTTTTGCCCAACTCTTGAATTCACCGATTGCGATGAGGATATTGTCGATGTAAAGCCCATATTGCAGCTTTGCCGCATCGCCGGGGGCTAAGGTCGAATCCGGCCCCGATAAATAAGCTAATTCCGTACGTGCGGTGTTTGCATAAGCGCGTATGGTCGCCTGAGCTTTTTCGGAAGTTCCCAAGCGGTGGAGGGTTGTTGATTTTTCTCCCATCAGGCGCCCTTGCTCGAAAGCTGCTTGTGTCACATCCTTTTGGCCTAGCAACTGACCTGACGCATCAAATGCGCTTAATTGCATTGCGCCGGTGCGCTGGATCATTTCACCATTTGTACCTTTGAAAAAGAGGATCGAGAGGTCGCTTCGGATATCGCCCAAAGTCTGGCCGAGGATCTGGTATTCGGCATCCAAGAAAATCCGCATGGTTTGTGCGGGATCGGTTCCGGCGCTTACAAGAACATGAGAGGCTTCGCGTAAAGTTATTTCTGTATCACTTTGAAGCGTGAGTGTTTTTTGTGCGCCTTCAGTTTTGGAATCGAAATCAATTACGTTATTTCCGACGGTGTCCCATTTAAACGACACAACATTTTTCGAATCTCTGACATCGAATGCGCCGAGCAGGTTTTGGTTGCTGTCGTAGGCATAAAGCGCACTCCCCTGACGCTGCAGACTATAAGTACCGTCGGGAGCGGCATAGAAAAGAACGGAGCTGAGGTTCCCCATGCTTCCGGCCGTAAGCGCTCCTTGGAAAACGCCGATTTCATCGCTGCCGGCAAAGAAGAAGGCCAGACCGCCTGCCCCCACCCAAAGCTCGGTTGCATAGCTTACGTTAATATCAACGGGCATCGTGCCGCCGCCCTCAAGATTTACGGAAGCACCGGTTACCTGCGCTTTATTGGCCCACTCTGCGATTTGCGTCTTATTGGTCGTGGAAACAAGCATCGTCCCCGTTTCATGATTCCATCCCTGGGTGCGTTTGCCGCTTAGATCGGTCTCAAAAAGACCTTTTTGCATCCGGTCAAGGGAGTAAGTGTAATATTGGGTCTGGATAAAGGCGATATTGGTGATATTCCCGGTCATAAGGGTTGCTGCATTAAGCATGTTAAAAGAGAGCGTGTCGGTGCCGCGCAGGCCCGCCACAAGCTGGGTGCCGTTAAAGCCAAGGAGATAATTCGTTGTTCCATCCGAGAAAGCGATCTCTCCATCAATTGCAAGGTCATTGCCTGTCCTTCCGGCAATTCCGTTCACGCTCACAGATACGGATTTTTTATAAGACACTACTCCATCGGACCCGACCACCCGAATCTCGCTGCCGCTTGCGACAAGCGCATGGTTCGCCCCAAGACTCATTTTGCCGCTTTGAACATAAAGACCGTTAATGACGGTCGTATTCCCCTCCTGAGCCCAGATAAAGCTTCCATTGGCGGCAAAGGAGGCGGAAAGCGCCGCGCCATCACTTAAGAAGATCTTTCCTGCGCCTGCTGATACTGTCTCGTTGTTATAGGTGAGATAACCCATCGAACCGAGCATATTGGCCGTAACGCTTGAAGGATCAAGGAGTTCGCCATTAACTGTAAATTCATAGAATTCAGAGCCCGTGACCGTAGTCCCCTTACCGCTTAAGGTCAGTGAAACATGGCTCATAAAAGCAGGGTCTTTGGCGATCACAGCATCGAGTTCGGCAACTTGTTCTGAACTCATTTCATCACGGTTGTAGGTTTTAAGAGTTCCGGCGATCGTGGCGGTGGCGGGCTGGAAGTAAACGGCCTGGCCTGCGGCGTTGCGGTCTTGCGCGATCACCCAAAGCTGGTTATCTGCGATATAAGCGTTAAGGGACCCATTGGCCCAGAAAGCAACGCCTGAGGCCGTGGCGCTCCGCCACTCGTAGCTGATCACATTAGCGTTATTTAAGGCCATTTCGATCGCCAGGGACTGCTCAGTGCTTACCTCGCCTTGGACCGTATAATCCGTGCCATGGACTGTGACAGCGATGCCGCCATTTAAGGCGGCGGTGCCGGCTATGCGGTCCCGGGTCCCAAAGATCGTAACGTTTTTCCAAGTGCCGTTTTCATTGACTTGGGCGGAGCCTTGTTTCCCTACTGGCTCCACTTTGTTTGTATTCGCGTTAAACTGCATATCCATGCCGAAGACAACAGCGCCGGCTTGATTTAATACTGTAATATCGGATCCAAAGAACCAGCCGATGTCCTGGCCGGCCGCATTCATGAGGATAATTTGCTCCCGAGCGCCAGTGATTTGAGCCATAGCGTTAGAAAGCGTCTGATCAAGCACTGTTCCGTCTTCGACCAGCTTCCCTTTGGCGTCCGTGAAGGTATGGCTATTGAGGATTTTGTATTGAGCAGCCTCGGGATGACTCTTTTGATAGGCGTCAACACCCGCTAATGTTTGGGCTTTACCGTTCAGGAGATTAGCGGTGGGCTTATAAAAGCCGCCGTTCACGACCCCGTACTGGCCTTCGTTAACTCCGAGCCCGCGAAGCACAATGGTTTTGTTGACCAGGGCATCGAATTTAGTCCCGCCGAATTGCCAAACCGCCTGGCCACCGGCCATAAGCACCGTGGTGTCATAAAGACCAAAAACGCTCGCAAGTTCTTTGCCAAGGACCGTCCCGTTCAAAACGTTGCCTTGCGAATCCGTAATCGTGTGGGTAACCTGTGCGTATTGATCAATCTGACCCTGCGTTGTTGCGTTTTTATAGTTGGCAGGAATGCCTGCTACGGCTTCCTGCGCTCCCGAACTTAAGCCGCTTACATTTTTGACGCCACTTTCAACCGGCTTATCCGAATAAACCTCAAAGCCCTGACCTGTTCGATCATAAGCATATTGATTTCCATTGCCCCCTATAACAATCCATGCGTTCTGCCCCATGCCAGGCGATTGATACAAAACCGGTTGGGCAGTTTGTAATGTTGTCCCCACAAGAATTGTGGTCGTCTGCGTAATCCCCACTGTTCCCAAATCCCGCCATATCGCCTGTTGTTCTTCCTGCATGTAAGCTCCCTCGAGCGTACTTGCCGGTTTCAAGAAAACGTTCTGACCAGATTCTAATTTCAAAAAGTTATAAAGATTTCTATTTGATTCTTTTAAAAGAGTCGTTGCCTCTGCCGGCGTCAGGGTGACAATATCTCCCTTGCTCTTTACCCAAACTTGACCATCTTTCTTCATTTGTGCTGTATAAAAAGCAAGAACATCTCCTTCGGCGCCAAAACCGGCAACAACAAGTTCCCCACCTACTATTAGCTCAAACTGATTGTGGATGAGGCCCATGCTCGTTAACTGGGTAAGGATGGCTCCCTGCGTCGATAAATCGAAAGCGCTCAGGTCAAGAACGCTATATTCTTGACGGACACCCTTGACCGTTGTTTCTCTCCCTTTATCCGTTATGGAAAATTGAAGCGTTACCCTGCCAAGCTCATCTTGTTTGATGCTGAAAGCTTCTCCGTTAACCGTTGCTGTTTGAGTTTTCAGGTTGACGCTGAGAGTATTGCCTTGGACGCTGCCGGCATGCCCGACAACATTTCCCAATTCATCATAAACAGACCAGGTCATGTGCTGCTTCTGATCCGCGCCAACGCCCATCGGGTCGAGGGGAGTGCCGGCGAAGAAAGCGACGGTAACAAAGGCGAGGATCTCCTGGCCCAGGGTCTCTTGCAAAACCCCTTGACTGTCGAGCATTAGATTTATTTTGCTGATGAAACCGATCTGATCTTTCGGAGAATCCAGACGCGGTTTATCGGGCATGTTGATGATGTCCTTAAGCAAACCAAGGGCTTTCATGTCCCCAGCAAACCGTTCGTTAAACTGCAAATTTCCCTCATAGAGGTCAACGCCAAAATCGACGCCGGATATATCCGCATGCCCCTCTCCAAACTCGATCGGCGTGGTTGAATAGGTAAGATCTTCGTACCCGTTACCAAGAATACGTCCGAAATATTGCATGGAAATAACGCCGTTTTGGACGCTAAACTCAAGCCGGCTGAAAGCCGTATTATTTTCTCCCGAAAAAGTTATTTCTAAAATTCCGGCGACCCGCTCGACCCCTTGAACGGGAGCCGCTGCCAACTCATCCTTCCACGAGATGGCGGCGTCTTTCAGAAGCGCCCGTAATCCGGTCTTTGAACCTCGCGACCGGTCTCCTACATCATATTTCTGAAGACCGGCTGCCCAATCTGAACCCGTCTTAAATGCTATTTGCCGCGCGCTTGGGTCATTCGCAGAGAATTTGTATTGGGTCCCCGAAGTTATCTGAAAACCGCCTCCCAGATCCAATTGGACCCGAAGCCCAAGCATGCCGTCTCCGAGGTTCGTCAGGAGAAAAGTGACGGACGACCCAGTTTGTTTTTCGAACAGGGTAACCCCGAACTCTCCCATCGCGTTCCGTTCCGCTTCAGACGCTATCCCTTCCGTTCCGAGAAGTTCGCAGGCAGCATCAAATGCAAGCTGTTCCGCATTGTCCCCAGACAAATCCGAGTTCTTCAATTTTTCCTGCATCCCGTTAATACGATTGAACGCCTGATCGACTCCCCCTTGATCGGCGGCAAAACGCCCTCCCAACCGGACCGAACCTTTCTCGCCATTCACTTGGACATTCATGAACCGCCCGGTCATCACGCCATCCACGCTTTCAAACATAACCGCACCAAGCGACGCATTCCCTTGCATGAAATTCAAAGCGAGTCCCGAAAAAAGCTTGAAACTGTCGCTTGCAAGCAACGTTCTTATAGCCGCTTGCATCCCCGATGAAGAGCCATCGAAACCGCTTAAGACTGTATCGAGTTCCGAGAGACCGGTCACAGCATCCGAAAAACTCACGGCCTCCCCCATCAGGACCAAATGCGCCCCGCCCGCTTTGCCAATCGTCGCGCCTTTAAAAAGAACGGACCTGCCCGGATCAGCAAATACCGTAAATGTTCCGGCCGAGGTCCCGTCCGCTTTTGTAAATGTCAGGTCAAGTCGATCCGTCGAAAGCCCCGCTTTTGTAAGCGCACCAAAAACACCATCCCTAAATGCAATGATCTTTCCAAGATTGTCCTTACTAAAAACAAGGGAGTCGAAAGTCGCAGCAAAATCCGCAATCGCCATGAATGCTTTCATGGCATCCGTCGTCGTCGCAAACGTAAAAGAAACCAATACACGGCTGCCATCAATCGCGCGCGCGTTAAACTCAAAGGTCGTGCTGCCCCGCCGCCAGGTCGCAGACAAACTGTAGTCTTTTCCATTGTATTTGACATTGAAAGTGGCGGTTATACTTTCTCCTCGGCCGAGGTTCTTGGACAGATAATCGCCAAACTTCATAAATTTACTCAAAGTCTCGTTGGGCTTTCCGTCTTTCATTTCAAAATTCATATTTTTGAAGAAATCCGAAACCCGGCCAATGCCCGCCTCAACTAACGCCTGATCCAAAACAAACATCGCATGAACAGCGCCTTGGAAATTCGCGCCTATCGCCGTCCATGTGGCGCCTGCAAGCTGATAGGTGATCGCAACGCTCTGCCGTGAAACTAAAAATGTCACATCGCCATAGGCCTGCCCATTCGCTCGAAAATCAGCAACGCCAAACTTAACACTCACAACGCCTTTCAAGTCTCCTTTTCCAAGGGATTTTTGAAGATCCTGAACTAGATTCTCGCAACCTTCATAAGTTTTTGTGTCATTATTCGTGAAAATCCTTGCCAAAGCTGTATATGCCGCTGAACCGACGTCCAATTGCCCATTGCGATCAGCATCATAGGAAAGCAACCCCTGTTCGGTAAGCTCGAGGGTTACCGATAAGTCTCCGAACTTTGCCGTAACCGTACCCGCAGCCACATCGCCAAAAAGCGACGAAAGAACCCGGCTTACGAAACTTGTTTTCTCCAACTTGCCATCTTTGGACAAAGTGAACGTCGCGCCCGCTTGGAGTGCCGCTATTGTCAAAGCGCTCTCCCCCCGTTGCGCAATCCCTTGTCGAAAAGCCGCGTCAACTGCATACGCTCCCTTAGCTTCTTTTTCTGCGTACTGAAAAGCTTCGTTTCCAATGGTCTGGAACGATGCTATAACGTCTCCTTTTTTATTAAAAAATTGATTGTCGACGATCAGGAGTCCGTTCTTACCGATCGTGACTTCTTGCAATTTACCCGTCGCCGGATCCCACCGGCCCCTTAGAAACTCCAGCAGACTAAAACCATTCGTCTTGAGCGTTGCCCTTACATCGGAATCGATAGCGTATTGCAACAATTTGGAAGCCATACCAACGAGTCCGCTTACAACTCCTCCAATTTGTCCGGCAAGCGATTGGGCAATATAATCCTTCATTCCCGTGTTCTCCAGGCTCTCTTGCTCCCTGGCGGTAACATAGGTTCCCGCCAGAGCAGCCGCCAAACCTGAAGCAAAATTCCAAAGAGTAAGCGAGGGGCTTCCGTAACTCAACGTCGCCATAAAATTCATCGCGGACATTACAATTTTTCCGGCTGTCGTCGCCTCATATTCGCGCGTATCCTCGTCATATTCTTTAAGACCCCATTTGTCGCCAAGAAGCTTGTCAGTTTTATCGCTCGCCATAATCATGTCAAAAAATATTGAAGCAGATGACTGCAAAAATTTAATGACGCCTTGTCCCCAATTGAACTTCATATCTAGGGAATTGACCCGAGTATTTGCGGCGGTGGAGTCTGTTTTACCAGGGGCATTTCCGTCGGTTTGACTACTGCTTCGGGCTGAGAGCGCCATAAAAAACGCAATCACAAGGCAATAGACCCAGACATCCTCCACGGCATCCCATAAGGAGTCGTAGGTTCCCTCGTCGGCTGTCAGATAAGTCGCGAGCGCATAAACGAACGTGGTGATCACAAAATAAACGATCAAATTAACGATAAAGTAATTAGACGGTACCCATTTTGAGAGAAGGCTCAAAACAACGCTTAAAACAAAGACGGTGATTGCTTTCCCAATATCGCCGGTCATTCCGTATGTGAATAGAGCATTAATAAATCCGGTTACCAAGCTGGCGTAAAAAGTACTCGACCATAAACGGCTTGCGCCAGCTCCCAAAGATATAGCCAAACATGAAAATTGAACGGAATAAGCCGCCCATTCGGTGTCATCCAGACCGAACGCATCATCGCCGGTCAGCTTGCTATAGATCATCATGGCAGCACACACAATGGCGACAGCAATGCAGACCCATGCCGCGGCGACCATTGCTACGCCGATCCAGGTCCCAGTGCCCCAGCTCGCAATTGTTATGACTATCGCGATGATAATCACAACGATAACGAAAATGATGCCGACCCAAGTCACATCAGATTCGCAAATATCTTTTGTTGTTAAGCTCCAGGTTCCGTCGTCGTTCTGCTCCCAATCGCCGTTCGGATTTGCGGCATAGTCTGCGTTGAAGGCCGCCAGACCATCCGCACAGTCCGTGTTGTACCAAGTTCCCTCGTTGTCGACTTCTGTATCGCTCATCATCTGGGAATCGCTATACTCGTAATCCCAGGTAACCTTGATCAGATCTCCGGCGGCATTGTAGTAATAGACCATTTCCTGATGATCGCCGTCGTAGTAAACGGAATTCTGATAGGTGTAAAGCACTTGCCCGTTCAAAATGTCGCCGTCCGCCGTCACACGCCACTGGCCGGTCCAGTGAAAACCATCGTCACCCATAGTGCTAATACCATCCCAATAAGCTGCGGTCTGATCGCCGGAAAGGGTCCAATTATGGATCTGCGTTCCTTCTCCGGTGGTAACGTTACGGGGGCTGCCAAAGATCACGAACGAATCGTCTGTTCCGTCTTCATTGTCATCGCCAAGCTGGAAATACGCCCAGCCGTCGCCCCAACAGATATGTGAAAGCCAATCGCAAAGCACAGCCCCTTCCCCGGTGCTCGCGTCCCCGCCAAACATCTCCGCGGAAACCAGGCCTACCAGGGTGGCCATATCGGAGTAACTGTCCGCCGCATCATCCATGTTGGAGGCCGAAGACCTTAAACTGCCGGCGCTATCACTCAAACTCGCCGCATTGTCCAATAGGGAGGCCGTACTGTCCCGCATCGACAAGATGCTGTCGCTGTAACTGTCGATCGTCGCCTGGATCGCATCCTCATCGAGCGTTCCGAGAGCCTTCAGCGCCTCGTAAGCGTCACGCGCGTTCTCCATCGCCTGGGTTGCTTCCTTCATGGCCTGCGCTGCCGCTTTCATCGCCTTTGAGGCCTCATCCATCATCTTCGCCGCTTCTCTCATGGCTGCAGCAGCTGACCGCGCAAGACTTGCGGCTTCCTCAAGTAGCCGCTTTGCTGTGGCCAACTCCGCCTTCGCTTGCTCCCGAAGCCGGTTCGCCTCAGCGCGATCACGCTCGGCTTCTGCGGCCAACATATCGTTTTCAGCCCGTTCTGCGGCATCGCCGGCGGCATCTGCCCGGTCCTGAGCTCTTGACGCGCGATCCTGCGCTTCGTTTGCGGCATCCTGAGCTTCCTGGGCCTGCTGCTGCGCCCGGGTCGCCATTTGCTGGGCAATCGCCGCCGCTTTTTGGGCTGCAGCTGCGGCAGCTTCCGCAGCTTTGACCATACGGTCAGTCGGTCCTCCGGGAATAAGCCCGGAATCCGTGCCGGTCTCATCGCCCATAATGTTATAGGTTGACCAGCCAAACATATCCGCTTCCCCAAGCGTGTAAACGACATAGTCCGAACGCTTCAGGGTAAAATTGTTGTAATACTCCATCACGGATTTGGTTTTGTCTCCGGTCCACTGTTCGGTCACGAGGTCGAAATCGTTGTAGCGGGTAATGCGGACCAGCTGCCATCCCTCTTTAGAAGACCAGGTTTTGTAGGTTTTTTCCCGGCCGTACTCATCATAGGTGTAATTCGAAGTCGCCCCGATTTTTTTGCCGGCCTTATCATAGCTTTCACTCGAAACCTTCTGTCCCAGGGCGTCATAGACCGTCACGGTCTTATAGACCTCGTTCTCTTTATCGGGATCGGCAGTGTGATCGATCGTTTTGTCCGTGCGGCTGCCATCGGCGTTATAAACCGATGTGGTTTCCTGTTCGAGATCCGTAAGACTCCCATCGGCGTATGTCTTGCGGCTTATCGCCCGCTCAAAACCTTTCCGGCCTTCGTAAGTCGTTATCATGACCCGGCCGGTCCCGTCTTTCTGGGCCCTTGTCGACTTCATTAATCGCCCGTCGGCATCGTATTCATAGATTTCTTCGGCGATAACCGAACCGTCCATCCCGAAAGAAACAGCTCTGTTCTTGAGGCCGGTCACGGAATCGTAGAAGGTCTCCTGCAGCTTTTTTCCGTTGTGGTTGACCATGACCGATCGCTCGAGAATGCCCGAGGCGGTATAGTAAAAAGTCTCTGTGCTCCGCGAGGGATGGCTAACGGACGTTAAACGGAGCGCGGAACCGGTTATGGAGTAGGTAAAGGTGGATACCATGGTAAGTACCCCGCTCCGGTGGTAACGCTCCGTCTGATAAAGCAGATGGCTGTAAGCGCCGGAGCGGTAAATATAGACATCCTTGCTTTCGTATTTTCCGGCGGCATTACAGTTGATGATGAAATCGATACGAGTTCCGTCGGTCTTGTAAAAGGTTTGCGATTCAAGCGTCCGTTGCCCTTCGGCAACATAGAAGCGATCGGTTCGGGCCAAGCGCCCCGACACGGCATAGGTTGAAAGCGTCAAACTGTAAGGGTGCGTCCCGAGCGCATCCAGGCCCTGGTCGACCGGGAATTCTTCTACGGTGAGCGTGACAACACCATAAAGCGCTGTCGCGAACTGAGCTGCCGGCCACCCGTTCACAAAATCAAGGGAGATCAGCCCTAAAAGGTCCGCTTCCACAGCGGCATTTGTGTAAACGCGCGATTTGAGCGCGCCCGTTAGTTCGTTCTTTGTCTCGGAGTAGAGATAAATGCCATCCAGACCGTGGCCGAGTTCTAAATAGTTATATTGGGTCCGCGTCCGGTTATTGGGGTCTCCACCTACGGATGACACCGCATAATCAGTTTGCCCGTCCGCGCGATAACCGGTCGTGCTGGACCATGCCGTAGCAGCGGTCCCACTGGCGTAGGTCGTCGCATAGGACGAAGATGAAAGCATTTCTTTTGTGACGGCGTCATAGTCATAATACGTGGTCGTAAATCTTGCGACAAAAAGACCGTTCACGAGTTCCCGGTTTGCGAGAGGCGCGAGATCATCCGTAACCGCCTGGTAGTCTTCCGCGCGGACGATGAGTGAGCCATACTTCAAAGGATCGTAGTAAACCCGGCCCGCGGCGCTTTCGCCTTCTGCGATATAAGCGGAGCTCGTGTTAAAGAAAGCTTTCCCCAGGAGCGCGCCCGGCTCGCCGGAATTTCCGTTCTCCGAATAACGCGCGGTCATGTAGAGACGGTAATCCCCCGTCCACTTTCCGGAGGCATGATAACTGTAATAGGTGAAGGTGTCTGGGCCTCCCGTTACATGGGTCTGGATATAATCGATATCGTTACCATCCGCTTGATAGAACGTGGTGGTGTTCAAAGCCCAGCCGCTTGCGCGCTGGATAAAATTTTCCACCGACTCAAGCGTTCCATTCGCGCGGTACTGATATTCCATCCGCTGAGAAAGATAAAGAGCTGCCGCAGGATTGAGCGTTGAAACTATAAGCCCCGCAGTGTTCGTGTTGATCCCATAAGAAAATTGATAGACCAGAACGGCTTTGTTACCCAGCCTGTCGAACGACTGCTCGGACGCAAGCTGCGCAACCAAACCATTGGCGAGAAAATTGGAGAGAAACGCGCTTTCGCGGGTATTCGCGGTGGTCGGCAACGCCGTATCGGTGCAGAGATTCGTGAACTGAACGCCCGTGATGTCATCGGCGGCAGCGTCTCCCGGGACAAGGACGTCCGCTTGACCGCTGATGTTGTATTGAACAACCGCCGCAAGATCATCTGATCCGATGACTCCATCCGCCGCACTGTAGATATTTTTCGAATACGATACGGCTTCTCCGGTCACCGCGTCATATTCTAAAACGTAATCGATTGTTTGTTTATCGTCCCGATAATAAGTTCTGGAATCCAGCGTCCATTGACCCGACACCGACCGGAATTCATTGAAGGTCAGAGAATTGATCTGAAGATTATTCCGGTACGCCGCAAATGATTCTGGGACAGTCGCCTGCTCGGTTGAATTCAGCCAGGAAACACGAACTTGATGCTGACCCGTCAGGCCGCCTCCGAAAACCGCCGCGATATTCTGGGACGTCCTAGACGCATCAACGGAAACGATCTGGCTAACCCAGTCGGAAGGATCCGAGCATGTCGTATTGACGCAAACCTCGACTTTGATATCGAACCGGCTGCCCGGGATCGGATTTGCGCCGTGATTTTGAACATTCAAAACAATTTCAAGATCGTTCCCTTCCGTTCCAAAATCCGCCAGATAATACGCAGAGCCGGAATCAGATCCCGTCGCCCAGGCAGATTGGCTATCCAGTGACCAGCCGGATGTGGCTGTTGACATAAAAGCCGATCCGGAAATTGTATTAAGGAAATGACGCTCGACGCCTTGCGAATTCAGCGTGTCGGCATACCAAATTTCCCATGTGTCATGTCCGACCGCCTCGGCCGCCCTGCGCGCGTTGCCGGCTTCATCCTTATAAAAATACTGGATCACCGAAGAATTCGTCCGCGCCCCATTGACATAAGTGTATTGCGCGATGGAATCCATAATCTCGGAACCTCGGGTCCCTTTATAAAAAGTCTCGCTGATCAGAGGAAGCGTTTCGGTGGAGACCCCGGGATCCCTGAAAACGCGATAGGCCACTAGCTCGCTGATCGAAAAATCTTCCGGCAGGGGCGAAGCAAATCGGATCTGTTGAACGCCCGAAAGCGCCTTGGTAAAAGAAAACATCCCATCGGCTGAAAGCTCACCCAGCGAAACCCATTCGCCGTTTTCAAGGACTTCCGCCATGAGGCCGCTCAATTCATCCCCGGCAAGCTGCCTGCGCGTAACAACGAGGTTATCGATCGCCGCGCCGCTTGTATCGTGGCTGTTCCCGCTGGACCAGATGCGCACATACCGGGCGTTGATGGTATTGAAGTTAACGATCTGGCGACCTTGATAATCCTGCCCCGAACCCGTCCCGTCAAAGACCGTTTGCCACCGGCCGGTCGCGTCCATCACTTCGATCTTATAGTTATAGTGGAGGCGATTATTCGCGCTGCTAAAATCAAAAGAGACCTGGTTGATATTGCGGGGCTGACCCAGGTCGATCGTGCCCATCTCATAAAGTCGTTCGTTCTGCGTGCCGCTGGTGCCGGCAATCCAGAAAGTCCCGCTATTCCCATCAATCGCGTTCGCGGCGAGAGAAGGCCCCGACGCGATGGAGAAAAGCGTGGCGCCCTGCGCGGATGAGGCATAATTGACGCCGTACCCCGCGAGTTGCTCATAAGGAGCATAGATGCTCCACGTATCTCCGCCTTCGGAGCCAAAATCCACATTATAAGTATGCGTATAACCCACGATCCCGCCGATCGGGGCCGGCGCCCCGGCGGACTGGTAACTCTCTATGTAGCGAGCTGAAATATCCTCGATATGCGCTCCGTTATTGACCGTATTGCCGCTCGATTTGATCCGGACATAACGGACTTGCTGCGCGTTGAATTGGACGGTTTCAAGACCCTGATAATTTTGCCCGGAACCCGTGCCATCAAAGACCGTGGTCCAATGTTCATTGTCAGTGGAAACTTCGACGCTGAAATTGTAATAAGAGCGGTTATCGCCATCCCAGAAGTGAACGCCGATCTCATTAATGGTCCGGGATTGGCCAAGGTCGAGAGTGCCGATATCGTAAAGCGTTTCATTTTTTGCCGCGGTACTCCAGAGGAAAGAATACAAGTAGTGGCCCGTAGCTGAAACGCCCGGATCGATAACGGCGTTCGGGGCGCCCACGTTGAGATTGGCCGGAATGAACCGGGCACCCATGGCAAGCGACGCATAATCGATCGCGGAAGGCGGCACAAGTTTTGCGTATACTTCTTCAACATGGAAGCCCGCGTTCACTGAGTTGCCGCTTCCCGAGATCCGGATATAACGGACATCCTGTTCTGCAAATTGAATGGTCTGCAGGCCCTGAAAATTTGTCCCAGACCCCGTTCCGTCAAAAGCGGTTGTCCAGTTGACCCCGTCCGCCGAGATCTGAACTTTATAGTTGTAATAAACCCGATCAACTTGGCCGTCCCAAAGCTGAAGACCGATTTCGTTGATCCGCCTTAGCTGACCCAGATCGATCGTGCCGAGCGCCGCTAGATTCTCGTTCCGAGCAGCATTGACATACCAGAATCCGGTGGAGCCGCTATCGGTGAGAAGTCCATCGATGGCGGATTCAACGCTCACTCCGCCGGTCACGGTTGCGCCAAGCGCGGCGCTTGCATAATTCTGATTGTAAATCATTCCCGTAGAAACATTCGAAGCAACAGAAACAGGGTTCAGCTCCGTGCGGATCTCATTGATATTGGCCGTTCCGTTTATGATCCAGCTATGAAGCCGTATGCCCTGCCAATCCGTATTCTGGATGGTAAAAAATGGGTCAGCCGGACGCGGCGCGCCTTTTTCGTAAAGATAGATCCTGATGACGCCGTTTTGCGAGATAAAATCTGCCGTATATTCTTTCCCGGCCTCAAGGCGCATGGAGACGTTCTGCAGAGCCGAGCTCCATGCCTGCGAGCCGTCAAAAACTTGGATGGTCGCTATTCCGCTATCGACTTTGATCCCGAAGCGGCGATATGTTCCGTTATCCGGACTCCCTAAATTCGGTCCCACTCCCTCCACTGCAAGATAAAATGACGGATTGGCCACATTGGTAAGTGAAAAATCGACGGAGTAAGCGGGATTGAGACTTGGAACCAAATAACTCGTATTGAAATGCGAATAAGCTGTTCCTCCCGGCCCCGTCAATTGAAGGGTCCCGTTCGCTACTCCGACGATCCCGTCAAAATTCCAGGAAGGATCGATCGCTTCAAGCTGCGAGATCAGCGGAAGCTGCGAAGCGTAAGTCATGGATGAAACGCGCATATCGGAGATCACGGCAGATCCCGAAGCGATCCACGTATGGAAATTCGCCTGCGCCCAGTCCCTGGTAGAGACCGAATAAGTCGCTATGGCGGGACGCGGGGTGCCTTTTTCGTGGAAAAAGACCCGGAGCGTTCCGTTCACCATTTCAAAATCCGCGGTATATTCTCTTCCGGGCACGAAAGAAATGTTCTGCTTGGGATACTCCCAACGATTATTATTCCAGATCTGGACCTGTAATTTGTTGGCGGATTGCTGGACCAACGCTAACCGGCGATAGCTCCCATCCGCCCCTGATCCTTCCACGGCAACATGAAAACCGGAAGATCCCGCGGCGATCGAAAAATCCACGGACCAACTTGGGTTGCTGAGAGGGTTGACGCTTTGGAGAAAGGCGTTATCCCCCCAGTTCGCCGTACCGCCCCGCAACGTCAACGCGCCGTTTTGCAACGAGGTGTTCCCCCGAAGTGTCCAGTTTAGCGGCAATAGATTGGTCGCTAGTGTCGGGGACGGGATCGCATAAGAAAGTGAGGAAAGCCGGATCGAATTGATCTGAAGATTGTTATCGCTTGTGCTGTTCCCAAGGTTATTTTTCCATTTAAAACGGACTGTGTGTTGGCCGGAAAGAGCCGAGGCAGCGTTAAATTGAAGCGTCCCGGTTTGCTGCGAATCGTTCGCGGCGATCTTCAACGTCCCGGCGGAGACCCACTGAGACTCCTGAGTGCAAACCGTTAACGGACAGATCTGGGCTTCTATTTCATAAAAACTGTTAGCGACGGGAGAAGCTGTCCTGAAGGGATGATTTTGCGCATCCATTGAAAATTCCCAGGTCGTTTGGGGCGTGCTCCCAAAATCCATCTGATAATAAACCGCTCCCGTCGTATTCGAATCCCAATAGGTATAGGCGCTGGTGCCCGATTCTATCCAGCCTTTTGTCCATCTTCCGACATCCGTTGAAGTGTCGTTGCCGGTCCTGGTGCAGTTTGCCATGCTGGATCCTGAGCAAATAACGCGGTTAGCCCCATTTACCTGTGACTGGAGAACGGAAGGCAACGGAGGATTCGCGCCGTAACGGAGACCGGAGATCGTCGCCGAACCGCTCCATATCCAGGTATGGAAATTCGCCTGCGCCCAATCCCGGACTGAAACGGAATAAAGCGAGGCGGCGGGATGAGCTGTTCCTTTCTCGTACAGATAAAGACTAAGCGTTCCGTTCACCACCTCAAAATCGACCGTGTATTCTTTGCCGGCCACAAAGGGAATATTCTGAACGGGATATTCCCAATTGTTCGTAGCAGCATTGTATATCTGAACCTTTAATTGATTAGCGGACTGCTGAACGATCCCCAAACGCCGGTAGCGGCCGTCTGTCCCGGTTCCCTCCACCGCCAGATGGGTTTGCGTAGCCCCCGCAGCGATCGAAAAATCTGCCGACCAGCTTGGATTATGAATAGGACTGACCGACTGAAGAAACGCATTGTCGCCCCAGCCCCCCGTACCGCCTTGTAACTTCAAAACCCCGTTCTCAATGGAAGTATTACCCTGCAGTGTCCACCGCAATTGGTTAACATTGTCAAAGCTTTCGATCACAACGGGTAGAGCGCTCGCGCTGTCGGTCACGATGCTGGAATCGACAAGGGCTGAGGGCGTTGTTTCTGTCAAAGTGTCGGTCATCTCCGGCGCGCCCGATACGGCATTTTGAGGAAATTCCCAGGTCTTGAGATCGACCACAGCGCCGGAACTGTTATAAACGTACTCCATCAAGTAATCGCCTCTTAAATGATCCGAGGTGATCTGGGTCCTGGCAAGACCGCTGAGCGGTTCAATCTGATAATGCAGGACACGGAAAGCGTCGTAACCCCGATTGGGAATAAGCGCCTGCATGCTGTCAAATGCGCGGGAAATGGCTGTCCGGCTGGAACCGGTATAAACGATCGTGCGGGAAAGAAGAGCGCCGAGCTGCTGCGTGTTGGAATATTCTAACGCCGAGCCCCTGGATCCGTCCGCCAAAACCTCATACGTCGTAATATCGCTTGTACCGTCAGCCAAGGATTCCTGCTCGCTGATAGTCTTTACTTCGCTGAAAGCTAAGTCGTCGTAACTCTTACTGACCGAAATATCCGTTCCGTACCGATTCTCCTTTATGGTCGAACCGATCAATTCTCCGCGTGTTCCGTCGGAATTCACAAAATAACTGGCGGAACGGACAAGCGATGAATCGCCGTTCACATCCAGCGAAAAGGAGATCGAACCGCGGGTCGTAAAAGTGCTGTCCGTGTAGCGGATCGTCTCACTCGCGCGTTGCGTATTATCCGCCAGCCCTTGATCAAGCCCGCCCGACCAGGAAAGCTCTCGAGTTTCTTCGAAGGCCGCGCTTCCGGCAACATCCTGGCCGTTGACGACCGTCCATGATGCGGTGCGTGTGCGGGTCCCATTCCCGTAAACATCCAACGTCACCCGATGCGACACGATCTTGGAAGCCGGATCGTTCAGCGCTCCGCTGTATGTCCAGAATTCTACGGCGCGTTGATTGGTTCCGATGCCGTGATCAAGACCGGCCGCGTCCGTAAGCTGTCGCTGGCCAAAATATTCCACTTTGCCGCTCGTAGGATCAAAAGTCCGTCCGAGCACCAAACTGCCATCCCCGTAAGCATCCACTTTATAAACAACGTTTTTGATATAGCCGGCGCCGTCAATAAGCCGCCCTTCGATCTCGTTCAGCGTAAGACTCGACGTTTGCCATTGCTCCAAAGTCGTCTCATCCGGAGCCTCGCCTCTAAGGAGTTGATACATTTGACGGATCCCCGCCTCCCGGTTTTCGGCGCTGTTAGCGGCAACCGTTTCGACGAGTGCGTCATAAACGCTTTGTTCGTCTTCTGAGAGCCCGGCCCGGTAAGCCGCAAGCTGAGCCGCGGTCGGAGAAGCCCCAAGACCGGCGGCCTGATACCGTGCCGTTAAAGCTTCAGCGGCTGAAGTAATGACAGGATGGCTATCGCTCCAGATCTCGTTAACTTCAGCTTCCCTCGCATAGACAAGCGATGAAAGCTTCACGAGATTGATCTGGAGATTGTTATCTCCCGTATTGTCCGCTTGGTCATTCTTCCATTTAAAGCGCACGAGGTGCTGGCCTGTGATAGGCGCGGCGGTATCAAACCGGTAGGTTCCCGTCTGTTCGGATTCGGTTGCCGGGATCTGGATAGTGCCTGCCGAGATCCATTGCGAATCCTGTGTGCAGGATTCCAGAGGGCAGATCTGGGCCTCGATCTCAAAATAGGTGCCCGCAAGAGGGGGTTTGGTATTTCTGATGTTATGATTCTGCACATCAAGCGACAATTCCCAGCTGGTGGCCCCGGGATCTCCAAAATCCATTCGATAATAAGCGGGCCCCGTTGTCGAATAATCCGACTGCCAATATGTGTAAAGGCCGGTTCCCGATTGCATCCACCCGCGCGTCCAATTCGTCGTACTGTTCGCGGCATCGGATCCGTTCCGGGTGCAGTTAGTCGCGCTGCTTGAACCGCAAGCGATACGTTGAACCCCGGTCAATTGCGATTGGACCGTTTCGGTAACCCCCGGCAAAGCTTCGCTTAAGACCGAGAATAATTGGGTCATTTCCCGCAACCCCATCGTGGAAGATTTCCAGTAATTCAGCGTGGAATCGCTCGGCGCGTTTCCAAAAGCGGATGTCCAGGCTTCAGCGATCTGTTTCGCGCGATACTCCTGGCGCGTGACAAGGCGGGCGCGTATAGCGGCTAATCCGACTTCAAGAGCGGTTTGAGCGGGATCCGCCGGCGGATTTTCAAACGCATCCGTCAGGATCGCCTGCGCCGCGGTCATCTCATTTGTTGTGGCTAACCGCCCCAGCACTTCCTGATAAACTGCGTTGATCTGGTGGCTTCTGTATTCAGGCGCCTGTTTAAAATCGGCCTCGATCTCGGAAAGCATCAGGTCTTGGTTCACCCACCCTGCGATCTCCGAGGCGCTCCCCGGACGTCCCAATAACGTTTCATAATATTGACCGACGATCAACGTGCGGTATTCCGTTCCGTCCTCAATGCTCTTGCGCATCTGGTCGAACGTCTTCCCCGTCGAACACAAAGCGTAGATCTCTGCGGTGGACGGAGTCCGGTTCAGAAGCTGCTGGTAGTAACTGCTGGCAGCGCGCCAGCGCGAGGGGGCTGCGCCGGCAATAAGGCCCTTAACCGTATCCGCAGATAATCCGCTAGCAAGCCAGCGGTTCACTTCGGCATCGGAAGGCGTGATCCCCAAAAGATCTTTATAAGCCGTTTTTATTTCGCGGCCGCGATATTCCAAATTGCTTGCTTTCATCGATTTCTCTAGATCTTCGATCTTTACAGCCGCGGGATTCCAGGCATTTCTTTCCGCCTCCGTTGCATTACGCCCTAAAAGTTTCTGATAAAGTTTGTTGAGTTGATAGGTCTTGCTTTCCGTACCAACGGAGCCAAAATGAAAATTAGTACCGTCCGAAAGCTTAAAATCGTAGGTCGTCACCGAACATTTTTTGAATTGTTCTTCAAGACTGGACAAATCGACATTCCCCCAATCGCCATTTTTAACTAAGCTTCGAACCTCGTTTTCCGTAGCGACGCGGCCGAGATAGGTGACAAAATAACTACGGAGCGTTCGATCTTTATAGGCCATAAGCTTTTGGATCGCGGCTTTGACTTCGTCGAGGGTATAAGTCTTTTTAGTATCAGGGTTTGTCCCCATATAAGAATCGATGCTGGGTATAAAACGGCCTGGCACTCCCCAATAGTCGGTGATACCTAACATTTCACGATAATATTTTTCGATAGCAAACCGGCGGCCGGCCTCGGATTTTCGAACTTCCGTCCGGATACCCGAAGGGACTGTATACCAATAACGGGCATAGTTAGGGTCCGACTTGCTAGTGGGTACAGTCGTAATGTCGGTGGCAAGCCAATAATTTAGCTCGGCCTGCGTGGGGGGGCGCCCCGTAAGCGTTTGATAAATATCTGTAACGCTTGCGACAAAAGACTCGGCCCCCATACGATTCCGGTATTCCCGGGTTCCGTAGAAATCCTCCTCGATCTCGGCAAGTGAGAGCTCTGTTCCCACCCAGTAGTTAAGGCCTTCCGTATCAGGAGGGCGAAGCAAAATATCGTTATAGTATCCCGTAATGATCTTCTTACGGTATTCTGCGCTATTGATAATGGCAGTCCGAATACCCTCGAAAGTCTGAGTTTTGTTAGAAAGCGTTGCGTATGCCGATGACTTTTCACCCTTCGTCGCCGAACGGCCCAATAGCTCTTGGTAATAACCATTGACGACTCTATTGGAATATTCTTCGGTTTCTAAAAAGTAGTTTTTGATCTCCTCGACCGTCCATAGGCGGGTAACATTACCCACGTTCTTTTTTACGGTAACCCAGTAAGTGACCGCTCCTGTTTCCGGCTCGCGGCCGAGAAGGTCCCTATAAAAAGAAGTCACGGCTCTCCGCCGATAAGCATCAGTGCCATAGAGATACAACGTGATCTCTTCACAGCTCTTGCCGATCAGCGCGGCAACTTCATCGACGTTGGCAGCGCGGCCAATCATGGCCAGATACGAATTCTGGATGAACTGGGTTTTGTAGGCCTGGCCGCTCATGATCTGATTCCGGATCTCGTAGAGCAACATGGTCCCGGTGGCGAATGCCTCGATCTGCTCGGAGTGGACCCGCCCAAGCAATTCCTGGTACATGGCAGTGATCTGCTGCCGGCGATAATTCAATCCCGTCACAGAATGCTGACCTTTGAGCTCGTTCGCGATATCATCAAGCGTCAGGTAAGTTCTACCGGCCCAGCTTTGAATCTCTGCCTGGATCGTATCGGTCGCGATCTGGGAGTCAGTAAGACCTAAAAGACTGCCGTAATAACCCGAGATCATCTTTTTCCGGTATTCTTGGCTCTCAAGGATCTTGCCTTCGATCTCCTCCAGGCTCCAGGCGGAATTATCCCAGTGATTTACCTCCCACTGTCTCGCCGGACGTCCTAGAAGATCTTCATAATAAGTGCGGATCTGATACTGGCGGTATCGAGGTGTCGTCATGAGATAAGCTTTTACCTGCGCGAGAGTGAGCTTCCCGCTGCCCCCCGGATATCCGGTTCCATTGGCCCATATCGTAATTTCCATCTGATACGAGTTTTCGATTTGTGCGTCGGTATATCCAAGAAGATCACGATACCAAACGGTGACGGCCTCAAAACGATAATCAAAGGTGTCCATAACAGCTTCCTGGATCTCGCTCATGGTCAGCGTCGTGCTAGCCCATCGATTGATCTCTGCCTCTGTAACATATTTTTCGATCAGGTTTTGGCCGAAAATATTTCCGTTTTCTCCCCAAATACTGCCCCAAATCTCCTCGAGAAGATCCTTAACGATAAGCGATCGATATTCGTGGCCATTCAAGATGCCGTCCTTGATCTGATCGAGCGTCTGGGTGCTATTCGCTAAAGCCTCAATGCGGTCAGCCTCGGCAATAATCTGCTCATCCGTATAATTCAGATAGGTCCTGAAATAACCTTCGATGATCTGCGTTTTATATTCCGGAGCGTTTTTCATCGCTTCTTCAATAGCTTCAAGCGAAAGGCCGCTTGCCATCCAAGTCTCAACTTCGCCGGCATAGTTCTCCGCAGCATTAGCTGCATGCGGGGTCCGTCCGTAGAGCTGAACGATCAATTGGGAGATGGCCTGTTCGCGATAGCCGTCAAGCTCTGTAAAAGCTTCCCGGATCTGGTTGACGGTCAAATTTTTTGCGGCAGGATCATTCATGTAAAAATCAAGTGTTGCCGAGGGGATGTCTTCGCCGAACATCTCCTGATACATCGCGGAGACCGCGATCCTGCGATAATCGGAAGTGGTATAGATCTGAGCGGCGATCTGATCCAGCGTAAGCTCTGAGCTGAGCGCGGCCTGATATTCCGCCTCCGTCGCTTCGCGCCCAAGGATCTCCTGGTACATCGTCCGGATACTATCCCCGCGAAATTCCGCGCTGCCCGCAAGGGCCTGGCTGATCCGTTCGATCGAAAGCCCGGTGCTGTCCCAATTCGCTAATTCCTCATCGGTAGCGCTTCGATTTAAAACGGTGAGGAAAAGTTCGGCAATGGCTGTGCGGCGGAAAACGCGCTGATAACCGCTCACGCGCGCCTCAAGATCCGGAAGCTGGTCGAACGAAACGGTGTAGGTGATCGTTTTCTTTAAGGACGCATCCGTCGCCATATTTCCGATAATGCTCGCGCGGATGGTCGGATCGTCAATGGTAAGCTCATGAATATATTCCACGCTGCCATCTTCCACATCAAAACCGATCGACCGGGATTCTGTAAGATCGTTAGATTCCACCGTATAAAGTTCGCTTTGAAGCACTCCGTTCACCCAGCGCCGGATATGGCTGATCATGGCGCCCTGCCATTTGGGATCGGCCATATTCAAAGCGAGAAGCGTTCCAAGCGATTTACCTAAAGCGGCTCCGGCGCCAACAACCCCGCCGAGCGCGGTGTCCTCTGCTACTTCTTCGGCGGAAAGCGCCTCGGCCTCCGTAAGAGGAGCTGTATCGACCACTTCATCCTCGGTCCCTAAACCCTCGGTTGTTTGGAGCCGCGAATCCACGTACGAACGGTGTTTATTGACACTTTCGGAAAAATTCCAGAACACAAGGGTTAGCGGATTTTCGGCCACGATCTCGTCCCGGATATCTTCGAGCGAACGATCGCTCGCAACGTAGGCATCGATCTTGACCTGGATCGCAGCATCCGTAACATCAAGACCGACGAGATCGCGGTAATAAGCGGTCACCTTCAAGGTGCGATATTCCACTGACGCCATAATGGCATCTTTGATCTGATCGACGGATTTTGTCGTATCGTTAACCCAGGCATTGATCTCGGCCAGCGCTGCGTCTGAAGTAATATCCGTACGGGCAAGAAGATCCGTATAGAAACTGGTGACCATAAGCGTCCGGTACTCCGTACCCCCCATGATCTCGGCTTTGATCTGATCAAGGGCTTTTGTTGCATCATTAACGAACGCATTGATCTCCGCGAGCGTAACTTCCGAATTCAAGTCCGTGCGGCCAAGGAGGTCCCGGAAAAAGCCGGTGATCATGTAAGTGCGGTATTCCGCGCTCCCCATGATCTCGGCTTTGATCTGATCCAGAGTGAACGTCCCGTTGGCATAAGTATTGATATCCGCGATCGTCGCATCCGTGGTCGCGTCGCGGCCGAGGAGATCGCTATAAAAACTAGTGATCATATGGGTGCGATACGCCGGGGTCCCCATGATCTCCGTTTTGATCTGATCCAAAGTAAGGCTTCCGCTGACATAGGCGCTGATCGCGGCGGCGGCTTCGGTATTCGTCGTATCAAGCCCAAGGAGATCGCTGTAGAAACCGGAAATAATGCGCGTGCGGTATTCGGCGCTGTGTTCGATCTGCGCTTTGATCTGCTCCAGCGTAAGATTCCCGGCCGCATAGATATTGATATCCGAGACGGTTGCGTCAGAGGTTACATCGCGGCCGAGAAGATTGCGATACATGGTAGTGATCGCGGCGATCCGGTAGGCGGCTCCCGCGGTCGGGTTCCCTCCGCGGAATTCCGCTTCGATCGCGGCGAGCGTCAATGTGCTCCCGGCCCAATTTGCGATCTCTTCCTGGACAGCCGCTGAGGCGATAAGCTCGTCACCGTAACCCAGAATAGCGCGGTAATAATCCTCGATCGTGCGAGTGCGGTACTCGATGGAATCATCAGCCGGAAGCGTGATCCTATCATGACCGTAACTTAAGGTAATGACGCCGTCGGCGCTTTGACGGACAAAATTGACGCTATTTTTGGCCATGGACCAGGAGAACTGGTCAGTTCCAGCCGCGGCGATCATCCGCTCATAATTTGCGCGGTCATCGGCGCTCAAACTTGCGACCCAAACGTTAACTGCCTCAGTGGTTCCTAATTCGTGTTCTGTGTAAAAGGTCGCAAGCCATTTTGCCTGGGTCATATTGATATTCTCGTTGAACGTCCAGACATTATTTCCCTGCGTTCCGGTCGCGCGGCCGAGCACGGGGTCGAGCGTCCGTCCGAAACTCCAAACCGTAGTGCCGTCCTCGGATTGCCGGATGTAGTTCTCAGATTTCCTGCTCAAACTGTAACTGAAAGTATCGGCTCCCTGCGCGGCAATAATGCCGTTATAAATTGCTTGTTCTTCTTCGGTCAGAGTTGCGTACCACGCATCGATCGCGGCCTGATCCCCCGCCGTCAGGTTATTCGCGGCATAGATCTGGGCCAACACGGCGCCTTGGCTGAGCTGCATATTTGCCGTGAATTCCCAATTCCCCCATTCATAAATAATGCCGGTCGGATTGCTTTCCGTCGGGCTCCCTTGCGACGCCTTGAATGATCGCCCGAAACTCCAGCTCCGAGAACCGTCCGCAGTTTGACCGCCGTAACTTTGAGTTTTTGCGTCGTGAGTCCCCCGCTCGCTATAGACAAACGTATCTGTTTCGGATGACGCGAGGATCGCATTATAATTTTCAAGATCCGCTCCCTTGAGGCCGGCTACCCATGCGTTAATTTCTGCTTGCGTTGTCAATCCTTGCGTCGCGTAGACCTCCGCCAAGACGGCTGCCCAGGTGAATTGAGAGCTGGAAGTAAAACTCCAGACGGTTGTTTTTTCGACGCCGGCAACGCCTTGGACAGATTCCTCTGACGCGCTAATGCTCCAGGATATTGCGCCGTCCGCCGACTGATAACTGAAACTGTTGCCGTCTTCATAGCTCACGCGAAGCGTATAGGTATCGTCATCCGTAAGGGTAACGCCTTCCTTCTCTTCGTTATAAAGGTCCAGCGCCTGTCCGCTTAAATTCTGCGTTTGCTCCAGGAACACAGCTTTTGTCGTTTCGACATTCTCCGAAAAATTCCAGACGCCGGCACGGAAAACCTGATTGCCAACCATAAAAAATCCAGCGGCCTCGCCCGCTTCGGTAAGGATCTTGACACCTCCCGTTTCATCCACAAAATCGGGGTCAAGCCCGGCAACTTCATCCCAATCGTAAAGCGTTGGTATCGTCGACTGGCTTAGACTGAAACTCCTGCCCGACTGTTTGTCGCGAAAGCTGTAGTTCATGGTGTCGCCTGATATTGAGACCATGAAGCTATCATCTTCATCCATGAGACCTTGGGCTTCTTTATATTGTCTTTCCGCTTCCGAGCCCACGGTAAGTTTGGCGCCATATTCCTCAAACGCCGCTTGTGTCATTTCAACGATTTCCGAGAAACTCCATGTTTTGATGCGATAGACTTTTCCGTCTTCTACCTTATATCCAGCTGCAATACCGGCAGCTGTAAGGTCGTTTAAAACTCCCGTCGTTGTCACGTAGGCCGCGTCCAGTTCCGACCATTCGCATTGAACATGGCTTGCCGCCGAGCCAAGACTAAAACTCCTCCCGGTCTCCTTGTCCCGGAAACTGTAACTCCTCGTCCCGCCCTGGGAAATTGTCATTGAAAACGTGTCGCCGGCGCTCATCGAAAGCTTCGCTTCCTGGTACTCTAAATACGAGTTCGAACCTTCAATTAAATAAGAAGCTAAATCTTCGAAGGCCGCCCGCGTCATCTGGCGCGTTTCGACAAAGCTCCAGCCATCGACGCGGTAGATCTTGCCGGCATCGGCTATGTAAGCGTCGGTCGCTTGGCCGTTTTTGAGGACCTCCCCGCCTACCACGGTAAGGCCTAAGGCCTGGATGTCTTGGTCCCCTAAAAGTGTGAGGCTCGGCGACTCGCTTAAAGAGAAGCTGTGGCCGGAGGCCGTCCGCCAGTTGTAGCTAATGTCGGTGCCTGAGACGGTCATGGAGAAGGTGTCACCTGAGGCGAAGGCATTGTTGAGTTTGGCCGCGTTATAGGCGGTAAGAGCGTCGCCTGTGAGGTTCACCGCAGCGTCTTCAAAAGCGGCGCGGGTCAGACGCACCGTCTGGATAAAGCTCCAGCCTTCGATCTGGTAGGCCTTCCCCTCCAAGACCACATAACCGGACTGTGCGACATTGTTTTTTACCACCTGGCCGTTGACGATGCTTAAATTGTTATTGATCAGGTCCTGGTCCCCTAAGAGCGTAAGGTTGGGGGAATTCGCCATCGAGAAACTGTAGCCGGAGGCCGTGCGCCAGCTGTAACTGACCTCGCTGCCTGAGACCGACATCGAGAAGGTGTCATCGGCGGTGAAAGCATGCGCGGCCTTGGCCGTGTTGTAATTGATAAGGGCCTGGCCCGTGAGGTTCTTGGCCGCGTCCTCAAAGGCGGCCTGCGTCATCTTGCGGGTCTCGCTGAAGCTGCTTGTCTTTAAGCGGTAGACTTCCCCAGAGATCACCTCATAGCCGGATTGTGCCACGCCGGCACCGTTAAGGACCGCGTTGCCTGAGACATGAAGATCAAGGGCTGAAAGGTCGGTGGTGCCTAAAAGGACATAACTTGGGGAGAGGCTCATGGAAAAACTCCGGCCCCCCACCGTGCGCCAGTTGTAGCTGACGTCACTGCCGGCGATCGTCATGGAAAAATTGTCGCCGGTCGTAAAGCCGTTGGCGGTGACGGCGGCATCGTAATAAGTCTTCGCATCGCCGGTGAGTTTGGTGCCGGCCTCGATAAAGGCGGCCTTCGTCATCTGGCGCGTTTCGACAAAGCTCCAGCCATCGACGCGGTAGATCTTGCCGGCATCGGCTATGTAAGCGTCGGTCGCTTGGCCGTTTTTGAGGACCTCCCCGCCTACCACGGTAAGGCCTAAGGCCTGGATGTCTTGGTCCCCTAAAAGTGTGAGGCTCGGCGACTCGCTTAAAGAGAAGCTGTGGCCGGAGGCCGTCCGCCAGTTGTAGCTAATGTCGGTGCCTGAGACGGTCATGGAGAAGGTGTCACCTGAGGCGAAGGCATTGTTGAGTTTGGCCGCGTTATAGGCGGTAAGAGCGTCGCCTGTGAGGTTCACCGCAGCGTCTTCAAAAGCGGCGCGGGTTAACTTCTTGGTTTCCGAAAAGCTGCCCACATATTCATGTGTTACTTCCTGACCGTTTACCACATCAACCACAAGACTTTTTACATCGCTATAACCAAACCTGCGGCCTGATTCTTTATCCGTCCAGCTGAAGCTTGTTTGGCCGCCGGAGATGCTCATCGTAAACGTGTCCGAGTCGCTCAACATTTCATCGACGGCGTTATAAGCTATAACATCTTCGGGAGGAAGAGTGCCGGAAGCGACTTTCGCGGCGAATGCGGCGCGAGTCATCTCGACAGATTCGGAAAAACTGCCCTCGTATAAACAAGTGATCGTTTGACCGTCGGCGGACACCTCATAATTTGAAAGTTTTACCCCATTCGCATCTTGGACTTCATAGATCTCTCCGACCTTCACTACCACCGCTCCGGCCGGAAGCTCATTGGCCGCAATCACTATAGGATTAATGCCCGTACTGTAACCAAACCTTCGTCCGGTCTCTTTATCGGTCCAGCTGAAGCTGGTCTGGCCGCCTGAAATGGACATCGTAAAGGTGTCGGAGTCACTTAATTGATTTTTGACGGCGTTATAGGCCTCAAGATCTTTCGGAGAGAGAGCGCCCGCTGCGACTTTTGCCTCAAAAGCAGCTTTGGCCATTTCGATGGTCTCTGAAAAGCTACCCTCGTACTCGCGAGTCACTTCCTGGCCGTCTGCCACATCAACCACAAGGTGCTTTCCGGCGCTGTAACCGAACCGCCGGCCGGTCTCGCGATCCGTCCAGCTGTAACTGGTTTGGCCGCCTGAGATGCTCATCGTAAACGTATCTGAGTCACTCAACATTTCATCAACGGCGTTATAAGCTTCAAGATCTTCGGGAGAAAGAGCGCCGGAAGCGACTTTGGCGGCGAAAGCCGCACGGGTCATTTCGATGGTCTCAGAGAAACTGCCGCGATAAGTCGTGATAATTTCGTTGCCTTGGTTATCCCAACCGGTCACGACAGGATTAAGGGCGTCGCTGTAGCCGAACCGCCGGCCGGTCTCGCGATCCGTCCAGCTGTAACTGGTTTGGCCGCCTGAGATGCTCATCGTAAACGTATCTGAGTCACTCAACATTTCATCAACGGCGTTATAAGCTTCAAGATCTTCGGGAGAAAGAGCGCCGGAAGCGACTTTGGCGGCGAAAGCCGCACGGGTCATTTCGATGGTCTCAGAGAAACTGCCGCGATAAGTCGTGATGATCTCTTTGCCTTGGTTATCCCAACCGGTCACGACAGGATTAAGGGCGTCGCTGTAGCCGAACCGCCGGCCGGTCTCCTTGTCCGTCCAGCTGAAGCTGGTCTGGCCGCCTGAGATCGTCATGGTAAATGAGTCGCTATCGCTTAACTTGTCCTTCACTGCGTTATACGCCTCAAGATCCTTCGGGGAAAGAGCGCCGGAGGCGACTTTGGCGGCAAATGCGGCTTTGGTCATATCAACTGTCTCTGAGAAACTACCACGATAAGTCGTGATGATCTTATTACCCTGATCATCCCAACCGGTCACGACAGGATTAAGCGCATCGCTATATCCAAACCTTCTGCCGGTCTCTTTATCCGTCCAGCTAAAACTGGTTTGGCCGCCTGAGATCGTCATGGTAAATGAATCGGTGTCGCTCAACTTATCTTTCACGGCGTTATAAGCTATAACATCCTCGGGAGAAAGAGCGCCGGAGGCGACTTTGGCGGCGAATGCAGCGCGGGTCATATCAACTGATTCAGAAAAACTCCAATGTTCTATGCGGTAAAGCTCGCCATTCTCGATCTTGAACCCGGCGGCGATCCCTGCCGCCGTCAGTGCATTTCCCGAGCGATAAGAAGGATCTAATTCGCCCCAGCTGTAGACCTTACGATTGATGGACTCCGCAAGATTGAAACTCCGGCCTGACTGACGGTCGCGGAAGTTATAACCGACATCTTCCCCGGAAATCGACATCGTGAAGCTGTCTTTTCCATCCATCAATGCAATAACATCTTGATACTGCAGATACGACGCCGATCCCACAGACAACAATGCACCGTAAGCCTTATAGGCCGCCATGGTCAACTGGATCGTTTCAGAAAAACTCCATGTTTCTTCGCGGTAAAGCGTTCCGTCTTCCAGTTTGAAGCCGGCATTCCTTCCCGCAAGCGTGAGCATGGGACCAATATGATAAGAGGGATCCAATTCGCTCCAGTCATAGATCGTACGGCTAAGCGCATGGATGAGATTGAAATTTCTCCCTGTCTGGCGGTCGCGAAAACTATAACTTTTATCGTTGCCCGCAATCGAGATCGAAAAAGTGTCATCCTCATCCATGAGCGCTAAAGTCGCTTGATATTGCGCATATGCCTTTGAATCCGGCCGGAGATTCGAGCCGTAAGCTTTGAACGCGACCATGGTCAGTTGAATCGTTTCAGAAAAATTCCAGTTCTCAATGCGGTAAAGTTCGCCATCCTCGAATTTAAATCCCGCGGCTAACCCGGCATCGGTCAGTAATTTTTCACCGCCGGCACCGACCGTATAGTCAACGCCCTCCTCAAGATCGGTCCAATCGTAGATCTTGCGGCTCGCGGATTCCGTGAGGCTAAAATTCCGGCCGCTCTGGCGGTCCCGGAAACCATAAGTTGCATCGCCGCCGGACCGTGACATCGTGAAGGTATCTTCACCGTCCATCAAACCAAGTGCTGTCTGATACTGAGTTGCGGAGGCCGTACCTTCCTGAATATTGGCGCCATAGGCCTCAAAAGCAGCTTGGGTCAACTGGATCGTCGTGACAAAGCTCCAATTCATCTCAAGGACCGCCTGTAATGGAACCCCCCCTTCCGTTTTTACTTCGATGCCGGGATGGAGCGCCTGCCACTGAGCGAGCGTCAGATCGCCAAGATCGATCGTATCCCATTTCAATTCAGGCCCCCTTGAAAGTGTATAACCACGGCTCTTACTTGGGGACTGCCATGAATAGCTCATTGTGATCCGGGTCACGCTTCTTGAAAAAGAAGTCGTCGCATTCCGGTCCCGGAAAGCCGCCATGGCATCGGTCTGATCTTCACCGGAAAGCGTTTGGATGTAGCGCCAAACTTCCGCCTCCGAAACGCGGATCTGTGAAGTGCAATTCCAAACGGGATCCAGCCGGAGCATGTTTCCATCTTCCCCCCATTTATACCCTGCAGGCAAAATGTCTCCCGCCTGATAACTCAACGGCAGGCCGCGGCCGATGGGCGGTAGCGGCCATTCACTCGGATCGATCTGTTTCCATTCCGGCGAGTTCATGACCGAGTAAGTTGTCAGACCATCCCGGGATTTCCAGCTGTAAATATCCTGGGTCCCGTCGGACACAACCGTAAACACCGCATCCGGCGCCCGATCGTTCCATCCTCTGTCAAAATCGGCCTGGCCGTCCTCGGTCAATTCACTGCGAAGCGCGTACATTTCGTCCGAAGAAAGTTCCCATTGCTCACGGAAAACAGTTTTGACCCGCTCGACGATAGCCCCGTCAACATCCTCAAGCGCTAAAAGCCCCTGCTCAAGCGTATAACTCTTCTCGCCATCGGCCGACTGCCAGCTGTAGATCGTTCCCTCCGAACTCACGGACATTACAAAGGAGGTGGCGTAATCCGTATCATGAAGGGCCGCTTCCAACTTCCTGAGGCGTTCATCCGATAAGACCTGATCCCCGTCGCGCGGCGTTTGGGTGCCATTCCGGAAGGCAAGCTGTTCTAGATAGATCGCATTTAAAATATCGCGTGTCACGCGTTGAGTTGATGTGAAGGCGGCTTCCAGGACGAATTGTCCGTTGGTCCCCACCGGAACTTGGCTGACATTGATCGCATAGGACTTATTGGGGTCTTGCGAATTGGTCCATTGGTAGAGGACCGGATCATGGATGCCCGCCGTCTCGATCTTGTAAAAAATGGTAAAGGGATCGTTTACGGCGGCTTGAGCCGCGGCGCGCAGAGCGTCATCGCGGATCAAATAGAGGACTTCGACGACTGCTGTTTGGGGAACCTCGGAGATGAAAGTGACCTGATATTGATCATCAACTAGGGCGCCTTGGATCCGGAATCCTTCCCTGTTATTAAAATCGTAAAAATCGGTATCAAAAGATCGGGATGCGGCAGCAAAACTGTCCCGTGATTCCGTGATCCGTGTGATGGGCCACGAGGCGATCGATCGCCTCCGGATACTAAAAAGCTGGATCGCGGTCTGGCCATTCCCCATGACCGTTCCTTCAACGATCTTACCGGTTTCAATATAAGTGATCCGTTCAGACGCCTCCAGACCTTCGCTGAGATCCATTAAAACCATACGGGTGATCGATCCGTCATTGGAGACCACTTGATAGCCCGTCCATTTCAGCTTGCCATCGTCCCCCACCCCCTGAACAAGCTGGATCTCGACGCCGTTCCAGAGCGAAGAGGTGTCAATATCGGCAACATCTCCCAAAAGAAGTTGTTGGATGGTCTGCGTGGTGCTGAAACGGTCATCAGCCACATTCGCGCCGACAGTCACAGTGCCTGTTACGAGTTGATCAATGACAGCGGTCGCTTCCCTTGCGGTCTGGCGAAATTCGGCTTTAAATCCTCCCGCCGCCGCTTCGCTGACCGTGATCGAATAACTGATATTCGGGTCCGAAGGATCGCTCCATTGATACATGGGAT
This sequence comes from Candidatus Omnitrophota bacterium, assembly GCA_022709525.1. Taxonomy (GTDB): domain Bacteria; phylum Omnitrophota; class Omnitrophia; order Omnitrophales; family Aquincolibacteriaceae; genus Aquincolibacterium. The sequence continues at coordinate 43,718 of JAKLIQ010000007.1, read as the reverse complement.
CGGAGCGGCCGTTCTGGACCTTCATGAAAACCGTGAGCGGATCTGCCAAAGCGATCCGGGCCGCTTCCCGTTTGTCCGGATCCTGGATGAACGTTAATTGCGCTTCAGCTTCCGCGCGGCTTACTATCTGCTGCCCCGAATAAGTCCACACTGAATCCACCAGCCCGGCATTTCGCATAATTCCGTAGGTCGCGTTCGGATTTCCCCAAACGGTGACCTGATAGGTAACCGTGGTACCGCTTGTCATGACAACTACTTCTGCCAAGGGATCTTCCAAAGCAAGGATCATCGCATCAAGATCCGCGTCCGTGATCTCGATGCGCTCCGCTTCCGCGGGAGGTTGATAGGCCGCATCGACTGCTTGCCGGATACGGATATCTTTTTCAGCCTGCAGTTTTGCGAGCAGGGCCGCGCGGGTTTCAGTGCCCGTCTTTTGAAAATTCCATTTAGGATTGTTCCATTCCGTATCGGTCGAAAGGACATACCCAAGATTGGGATCCCCCCACACGGAGATCTGATAAGTTATTTTTGTCCCGGTCGTTATTTCCATAACGTTGACGTAAGGATTGTTCGTTAGAAGATCAACTAGGGCCTGGAGATCGGTATCGGTCATATCGTAACGCGTCAAATCATTCGGGTTGGGGTCGACATAGCCTTCCTCGCCCGGCTCAAGCCCTGCTTCCGTCATAGCCGCTTCCGCCGCGCGAATCGCTTGTTCCGCCGAGAGCCCGGTTAAAACCGTCTGAGCCGTCCGAACGGACTGATGCGAAAAACTCCATTTCGCTTCGGTCTGTCCGCTATTGCGCCCGAAACTCCATGATTCACCGGGGTGGTCCCATGCCGTCACTTGATACAAGATGGAGGTACCGCTCACAGACATGACCACGGTAAGATAAAGGTTATTCTGAAGAAGAGATAAAAGCCCTGCGATCTCCGCATCGGACCCCTGGACCCTCACAATCTGGTCCGGATTGGGCTCGACATATCCTTCTTCGCCGGGCTCCAGTCCAGCTTCCTCCATGGCCCTTTCCCGCTCGCGGATCGCTTGTTCCTCCTGAAGATGGCGGATCAACTGCGCCGGAGTTGTCACGGTGTTGACCGTAAAATTCCACAACTCGCCTACCGAAGCGGTGTCATGGCTCAGTAAATAGCTCATGTTAGGATCGCCGAAAATGCCGATCTGGATCGAAATAAAAGTCCCCGTGGTCGATGTCATCGCGCTAACGAAAGGCTGACCCAGGATCGACTGAAGATTCTCCAACTCGGCGTCCGTCATCTTGAACTGGTCCTGGTTCGTAAGCCGGCGCGTTTCTTCGGCTTCTAAAAGCGAGGTTATGTATTCCGAACTATCCCGGCGGACTCTTTGAAATCCCCAATTACCCGCGACAGCGGTATTTTTCGAGATCGAATAACTTAAATTCGGGTTGGTTAGGAATGAGATCTGAAAATTCATGATCGTACCGATGGTCACAAGCGACACGCTGACCCAGGGATCCGCAAGAGCTTTTAAAAGTTCCTGGATCTCGGCATCGGTCATATTCAAATGGACCCAATCGGAAGGCGTCTGGAAACTTGCGGGCGCGCTGGCCGGATGCCGGATCCAATATTCTGTCTCAAGACGGTCCCCGACCGTTTGTGTCAAAGTCCTCTCTGACTTTTGGACGGTCCAACGGGCAGCGGTCTGGGCGGTATTGATCGAGATCTGATAGCTGGTATTTCGATCGCGGCTTGAGAAGCCGAGTGAAAACTGTGTTCCTGAGATCGTCAAATAAAATTCCGCATACGGCCTGGCCATGGCGGCCTGGATCGCGGCCCGGTCCGCGGTCGTGATCTCGACCCCATAAAGGCCGACGCCGGGAAGACTTTGTCCGTTCAAAATTTTATTCAGGTCTTCGGCAAGAACCGTCTGCATCTTTGAATAGGTGGTCATGGTCTCATATTGAGAATAGGCCCCATTGACATCCGGCAAACCCACGGGAACAAAAGCATCGATATTAAGCGTATGAGTTACGCTCCCGTTGCGCGCGCTGATCTGATATTGAGTCGAAACGACCCTGCGAGCGGCTTGCTCCACGTCAAATCCATCAACAGAAGTCGAGATCAGGTAAACCCCTTCCTGGGCCGTCAAGGAATCCGGGCTATTCAGAACCGCCAAATAGTCCTGCCTCATGCTGTCGGGCATATTGACAATGTAGTTCGGGTCTTCGGGATTGCTTAGCATCCCGATAAGGGTCTGCCGATCGAAACGGGTGCTTTGCTGGATGGTCTCGCGCGGACCGTTCGGTTCCGTGCGGTCGATCGCAAGAATACGCGTGATGACCCGGTCCCGGGACGTTGCCTGGAACGATTCGGAATCAATGAAGCGATCCGTGACGTTAAAAGCGTCAAAGGAGGTGAAGCTGTGAGTAATGCTTGCCGTAGTCCAATTCGGATCATTTTGATTGAGACCGATCAATACGGATCCGGCCACGGTCCCATTGGAAGTCCGCGCGTCATACGTCACTTTAAGCGTCCTGTTGTAACTGACGATCCCATTCAACAGATTCTTATTAGAACTTCTTGTTTCAATGCCATCCCGCGAAGTGATCTGGTAACTTTCGGAATCAATGATCCGAGTCGTCGCGTTGAATGCGTCCCCGGACGAGGTCGAGTAGGAGAAACTTTCATGAAGCCATTGCTCATCCCACTTATCGCCCCCCAGCATAAGTTCTTCGATCGACGTACGCCCGTCAAAACCGACCTGGTCGCGCCTGACGCGGGCCTGGCTGATGAAAGTTACCTTGCCGGTGTATTGGTTTCCCACCACCTCAAAAGATTTCATCCGGGTCAGGGCGCCATCCCCATAAACATCGATCGACTCAACATGGTCCATAAAAAGCTGCGGCCCGTTAAAGGCGCCGCCAAGCGTATAAACGTCGTAAACGCGCTCCGAAGATTCCAGCGCTCCTTCGATCCCCGCTCCTAATAGTGAACCACGCAACGCCGCATCGTCATTCTGCGTTTGATGCGTATAAGTGATCTCTCCTGTGTGAACATCGCGGGAAGTGCTGCGCGTGATCCTCTCATCCCGGGAAGTGATGGAATAGCTTTCCGACCTTAAGTAGCGGTCCGCCGTGGGCTGATCGAAACCCTCTTTCCAGCTTTGGGAAAAATAAAAATCTTGTCCGCGGAAAGAAAGCAGGTCATTAGCCGAAAGCGTGGCGTTCGGGAAAAACCCCGCAGCCATCAAGGTCTCCATAAGGGTTCCGTCATAGGCTTGATCGGTTGCGCTTTTTCTTAAAGTCTCCGAATAGGTCACTTCGCCGGTCTCAACGCCACCGATCATTTCATAGCTTTTGCTCCGGACAAGCGTGCCGTCTTCATAAACGTCATATTGCTTGGAGTGGCTTTTAAGATCGCGGAAAAGTCCTTGGGCATAAATGTCGCTATATTGATTGACCGCTGTTACCGCACCGGCCGCAACGCCTTCATAGGTCCATGTCTCGGTTCCCCATTCGGCGCGCGACGCATCCCCGTCCAGATCATCCTGGACCACTTTCGAGGTTTGAACAGTGAATTGATCATCCGCGGTATCTTCCTGATTGTCATCGCCGAATTCATGCGTGACGGTGGTGTATTCGTTAACTTGCTCCGTGCGAAAAACGCTTGCCAGGATCCCGCTCTCAAGATCATCGCTGTTGAGCCAAAAACGCTTCGTAAAATCAAGATCATTTGCCCCTTCCACATAATATAATTCATCGAAAGAAATGGCTTCACAACCGTCGAAACCGGCCCCGCAGGGTTCGGAACCGGTTAAGTTCCGATAAGTGACTTGCCGACGAAGGAGCATGGATTCATAATCGTAACGGGTCATGGAATAAAAAACAGGATCGCTGTCTTCCGTCAACGGGCGCGTATAGCTTTCCGAGTAATCCATCAAGCCGAGGCCGAGATAATCCAGTTTCTCCAGGACGCCCGCCACAGCGTCCTCGCCTTCCGCCGCGATACGCCTGAGATAATGCGTCCGCCCCATGAGCCAACCGGATTCTTTATCCTTCGGAACGCTCGGTACCTGATGGATATTCAGGCCCGCGACATTGAAGGTTTCGACAAGCTTGAGTTGCCTGAAATCTTTTGCGCTGCTGTCGTCGGAATAATACTCGTAGGTGGTATAACTGATGATCTTGGTGCCGCCGAGGTTATAGCGGTAGCCGATCTTGGCGCGGCCGTCGCTATCAAATTCGTCGACCCCAACAAGACTATTGTCGGCCCTCATCGCAATGGTCCGTAGAAGGTCCTCGCCGCTATATTGGTAGGTTGTCACATGGTCGAACTTCGGATCAAAAAGGAAAGTCACGCCCGGAATGTCCTGCCATGCTCTAAGATCGCGGGGTTTGTAGAAGGCAAGCACGCCTTCCTCGCGGATCGAAAATGCCAGCCGTGGATCGCTGCTGTCTAATTTCGGAGCTTCAAATTTGGCGTTCTTAAGCGAGGGGTCGACGTCCGCACCTACTTCAGGAAGCGCTGCGACAGTCGCCGAAATACGGGAAAGCGCGTGATCGAGATCCACTTCCTGGCACGCTTTGCTGCTTCGTCCGCCGTAGTAACAATAGACTTCGCGCTCACCGTCCCAACCCAATGTTTCCTGGATCTCATAAAACCCTCCGACTTGGGAATAGACGCTCTTGCGGCCGTCGTTATAGCGGATCGTGAGGTCCCCGGTGCCAGGGTCTGTCGTTTGCGTGAATTCCGTGCCAAGCGGATCGCCGATCCACACCAAAACAGGACGATTGTCTTTCATCACATATTCCAGGATGATCCCGTTATCGTAGACCACGCGGTAATTCGAGCACGCGCCTGTTTCTCCCGACAGACAAAACGAATTATATTTAAGAGCGTCTTTTCCTTCAAAATTGACGTCGGTTAAAAGGCCCGTGACGGGATCAATGATGTGGGTGTAAGTCCGGAGGACCGTCCCGTTGGGAGCAGGATCGCGATCGACCACCGAAAGGATCACGCCATTCTGGAAAAAGGTCGTGACGCCGTCTTTATCCGTGACCGAAGTAACGTATTGGCCACTTCGCGTTTCGACGGTCTGGTTGGTCAAGAGATCAGTTGTTGAGATAAGCTGCTCATTTTCATCCCAGATCCGCTTGATGCCGTCGCGCTCTTCTTCGATAAGCCGCGCAAAGGCAAGTTCGCCGGGATGATCCTCGTTGAATTTATAGACTTGCATGAAATAATCGTCGCCGCCTGCATTGGCCCGAATCGTAACCTTATGGTCCCTGTCATTGTATTCGTAACGCAATTCATTACCGCTATCAAGATTCCGGTAGACGATCACGCGCCCCTGATCGTCATAGGTCTGCTCATAATGAAGTCCATTTTCAGCATCGTAGGCGCGAACAGAAACCAGCGCGTCATCGCCGGTTTCCAGGATGTCGTCGGCCCCGGCGCCGTAAACCACGACTCTTTCGGGCTCGACTTCCCGCCGGCCGTTCTCATCTAACCGGTAAGTTGTGATCGTTAAGGTTTTCTTTGAATGATCCCGCGTATAAATAATTTCTTCGCGGACGACGATCTGCTCGGCTTCATCCGCCGTCATAGCCGTTGTCCCGTCAGCCCGCAAGAACCTCCCTGTCGTCTCATCGATCCTGGGGATTAAAGAGAAACCTTCGGCGCTTAACGTGCGGTCATCGAGCGTTCCCAGGGCCCCATCTTCGCCAAGATCCACGATGGTCTGGCTATAAACTGTCGCTTCCCCTTCCTGCCAGACCGAGCGGATAAGGACCTGAGAACCAGTATAGGTGAAAGTCGTTCCGGAATTATCGTTGTAATCAAAGACCTCGGTGATCCTTTGCTGGTCATCCTTGATAATATGGAGGCTCCCGGTCCCATCGATCAAATAATCGTCCAGGGTTCCCAGCTCCCGATCCCCGCCCATAGCGACGATCCTTGTGCCGGTTGCGGAAGTCAAAATGGCGCGATTTAGTGTCGTGTCGTAGCTATAAGCCGTGCAATTGGCGCCATTCCGATCGCAAACGGAGCTGAGTTTTCCGTTCTCGTAGCTTTGCGTTATCCATTGGCCGTCTTTCTGGAACTTAACGGTCGCTATTTCGCCTGATGCGTCATAGGTATACGCGGCCAAAAGATCTCCGGTTACGTTATTCACGCTGGCTACGCGGCCGTTGGCACCATAGACCCAGACCATTCCCGTGGTGTCTTCGGTCGCTTGCGCAAGAATATCGTTACCTCTTCCCCAGCAGGCGTTGACTCCGGCCGGGCAACCGACGCTTCCCGCTCGCCAAACCGATGTAAAGCCGTCGAGTGCAACGATCGCCTCTGTTTTGGCGTCGTTGGTATAAGTCACCTCCGCATTCGGGTTACCGATCGGAGCGCTTCCCGTCCCGAGCAAGGGCGCGGTATACTCGGGCGCTGTCGCGGGTCCGTGATAGTTCAGATCATTGTTGCCGCCCCCTCCTTTGCCGCCTTCTCCAAACCCGCCAAGATTACGGTATTCTTCATCCTCGAGCTGCTTCCGCAATACGCCGACCGAGCTAAGGAGACTGTCATAATCCTGACACTCGACAGGAGGCTTCTTCCCCTCGGGGGCATTTAACGCACTCTCTTTCTGACATTTTTCTAAAGTCTCCTGTTTTTGAAGAAGCCGGCGTATCAGATCCTCGATCGTCGTATTCTCCCCACCGGGTCCTCTCGGTCTGGGCTGGCCTTGGCCTTGCTGCGGACCGCGCAGGGGATTGCCTGTTACGGCATCGTCTTTTGTCAGCGGGATCCCGTCGGCCCCGTAGGTATACCATTTCCAGGTATCTTCTTTTTCGCCAGGCGCATGAAGTGAATAAACCGGCTTACCCGTAGCGGTATCGAGAGTGAAATATCCCTCCTGCAATACCGCCGAAACGATCGAGCCATCATCATCGATCCTGCTTATTTCAAATGTGCCGGCCATCTCATTGATCACGATCACTTCGCCGGGCCTTTCGTAACGGTAGGCCTTAAGAGCCGTGACCGATCCGGTCTCACCGCGAACTTCTTCGAGAATAAGGCGGCCTTGGCCGTCAAATTCCTGCCAACGGTAGGTTTTACTCTCTTCATTATAGGTATAGTTGCGAAGGACTTCTCCGACGGAACCGTCCTGGGCTAAGCGACGGATCGTAAGAGTGTGCGCAATAAGATCGACCACGATCACCTCTCCTGCGGTCTCGTAACGATAATTCACAAGCGTTTGGATTTCCTCGCCGGCAACTTCAAGGGTTTCCCGGACCCTCCGGCCCTGAGCGTTATATTCAACGACCCGAAGCGCCCCTCCGTCTTGGGGTGTCCGGGTCTGCGTGAGGATCGCCTGCTGCGTCGCGATGTTATAAGAATACTGATATTGCATGCCCGCATAAGTCAGGATAACGTCGAGGGTTGTCGGATGCTCGACCGGAACAACGGCCGGAGAAGACCGCTGGATATCGGAAAGTAAAGCGCCGGTCCTTGCCTGAAGGGCCGCGATGGAGGCGGCAAAAGCAAGCTCGTCTTCATAAACGGTGGCGGGCGCGGTCACGGAAGTAAAGGTTTCAACTTCCCGGTAATCGCGGGTAGCGGTGCGGACGCCTTGGGAGTTAACAGTGCCTTGTTCTAAAAGGCGGGGCGTTTTGGGATCTTTGAGGTCGTAGAGGGCATAATAGCCATTGGCATCATCGTAGACATAAACTTGACGGCTCGTGGTGTCGTAGTCGTACCGACAACACACGGGAGTTGAGGAACCCGACTCAGGCGGCCCGCAGTTGCGGACCAGATTGTCCCATTCATCGCTTAAAAATTCCTGATACACGTCAAAGATCCGGCCGTCATCCGGATCGATGACAACCCACATAGCACCATCCCTTTGTAACAGGGGGTTGTATTTAAGGTTGGGAACTATTCCTGTAAAAGTCCCTGCTTCGAGGATATTCTTGTAGCTGTCGATCAGCCCGCTTGAAGCATCCGGTCCGGCCCCGTCAATAAAACTCATCTTCAAATAGGTGTTTGTGTCATAATCAAGAACGGTCATGGTTTCCTGGCCCGCGCCGTCTCTTTCATAGACATAATCAACGTGCGTCAACTCACCGCTTTCCGCAACCCGATAACTGCAGATCAAGACCCTCCCCACCCCGCCCGCCGGAAGCCGTTCATAAACCATTTTGTAATCGGGCTCTTTGGGACGGGTCACTTCATACACTTGGAGGGTTTGCCCATGATGTTCGATCGTGGACATCGCGATCACTTCATGGACCAGACCGCGGGCGTTCACGGTCCCCACCTGGGCCAGCGCCCCTGTTTTATCATCAACGCCGGGATTTTGGCCTTCGTTTACGTAGTCCCAAAAAAAGTTATTTTTGTTATCGATCACCCGGATCCGGTCCTCCCCATCAAGATACTGGATCGTCAGGTCGGTCGAATCTGTTTCGCTGACCCATTCATAACCGGTCATTCTCCCAACTTCGCGTTCGGAGCCCTCCGAACCCGCCCTCCACTCGTAAGTTCGGACGATGTAATCTGTCGGGTCATCGTCATATTCAAAGAACTTTGCGATATTCAGCAAGCTGTCATAGACCGAGGTAACGACGTACTGCGTTTGACCGGATGTCCCCATCTCGCACAGACCCGAACTTGCGATCTCACCGAAAAGGCCTTCGTGGGTAAGGTGGAATGTCTGGAATTCATCTCGAAGAGTACCCTCCGCCGCAACCGTTACGACCCTTACATAAGATTCATTGTTCCTCTGAAAATATTCAAACGTCCGTGTAATGAGCTGGCCAGGATGCTCCGGATCGGTTAAATCGCAGATCTCCGTGATCCTGCCCTGCGCGTCCACGGAATACGATGTGCCGTCGATAAAAGAGTGCTTCGTAATGCCGTTCTCCGTCACGGGTTCAAGGGCCTCCACCGTACCGGCATTCACCAGAGGGTTATCGTTTTCACCCAGAATCGATGAGTCGGGCAGTGCCGTTGTAGCGGGGGTCAACTTCGTTAGATCCGAAGTCTCAGCAATGGGTTGCTCTTCGAAAGGCCTTTCAAGATCAGTCGCGTAATGGATCTTATCGGATTTCGCGAGATCGGATCCCGCGGGAACAGGCGCGGGTGCGGCGGGGGCATACGCATGGGCCAGCTGAATGTCGCTTTGCGTCATGATAAACGTCACGATCACAAAAAGACTCAGCCCTTTGATGAGCCACGGCTTCTCATCGCTATGATAGGCGATCATCATCAGCGTCGTTTCCTCTCTCTATCGTTACCGCTTACGTTCATTTTTCAACCGCTCATCAACTCTCGTTGACAAGAATAAACCCGCCTTTTTATTTTTATGTTCTAAAAACTCTAAAATAAGTGTAACTGTAGATGGGCTTAATGTCAAACTTTTGGCTGTTATCTAATGCTATAAATCGCTATATCGATACCTCTATTCAATCCTATTTTATTAACTGTTTTAAGAAATTTTAATATAACGAGGCATTCCACCATTTCACACACCCGGGGTGTGAAATGGTTACGCAGCGTCTGGAGGATTAAAGTTGCTGAAGACTGAAAGCTGCTAGCTGAAAACTGAAGTCTGAGGGCTGATGCCTGAAAGCTGTGATCTGACTTACGCCGCTTGGGCGTCCTTGCCATTTCTTTTAATTTTAAAATGGTTGGCAAGGGCAGCACTGATTGCCAACTGAAAAGTTATAATGACAATCAGGCGAGGGATTGGTGGCCTTTTTATTCAAATGGTTCCTGCGCGAAAGGCTTCCCAAACCTTGCGGGTTTTTCCTTTGATGGCTTTTTTCGAGAACTGGTTGGCCTCGTAAAGCCATTCTAATTTTTCTTTTGCGGCGAGAGAAGCGTATGCCTTTATTTTCTCTTCGTCATAACTATATGAAAAACCTTTTTTTGAGCCCATTATTCCCCTTTATTTCTTCTCCTATTTTGGCTAAGCCGCTCGAGTTTCCGAAGAGCTTCAACATCCGACAAATCCTGCTGACGAGCCGCCTTTTTCTTCATTTTAATAAGATCCTTGATCGACACCAAAGAAAGCCTTAGGGCACCGACCTTTAGTCTTTTTTGATCCTTTTTGCCTTCTTCATAGGTCAACCCGACATTCCACAGAATATCGACCCCCTCGTAAGGATCCTGGGGATTATATAAACTCAAAGCCCGGAGATTTTTCTCCCGCCCCCAAACCTTCCATTGCGCGGGATCCAAAAACTCATCCAAAGTGACGGGCATTCTTGGTTTCAGTCCCAAACTTTTTATGACCGCCCGCAGGCGCTTCAGATTTTCTGCCGACACATCGATCAGAATATCCACATCTTTGGTAAATCGCGGGATGCCATGCAGGTTCACGGCCATGCCGCCCGCCAGCAGGTAACGTAACTTATTTTTTTGGAACGCCTTTAAGATACGTTCGTAATAGAGCATAAGGGAATTTTACAGAAGAACTTCCTGATTTCAAGAGATGAATTTACGCATGACGACACATTCCGAAGATCAGCTATTTTTTCAGAAGCTTGCGTGGCTTGACGCGGTATTTTGCGGAACGCTCCCGGATCTTTGCCCGGCCGATCTCGAGCACCAGACGTTCATAGATATCACGCCGAGAGCCAAAAGCTTCGAGTATAAGACGGTTTTCCTTGATCCGATAAATCAACCTATATTTTCCGATCCTGTAACTCCGGTATTCGGCCAGGTCTTCTTCAAGCGGTTTGCCGGTTTCAGGCCTTGCCCGAATATCATCAAAAGCTCCCCGCACTTTAAACTTTAATTCCGGCGGAAGATGGCGGATCTCCCGACGCAGCACTTCGGAAACCTCCCACGAATAGCTCATTTTTTGCCCCAAAAAAGCTCGTCCAATTCTTCTTTGGTCCTATACTCTTGATAATCCCCCCGCTTGTAGGCCGCCTCGCTTTCGCGAATCTGACGCATAAGATCCGGATCGCGTTTGATCTCCTGTGTCTCGCGCCAGCTGTCGTATTCATCCGGGCTCATCAAAACAGCCACGGGCTTTCCGTTGCGAGTAATGATGATCTCGTCCGCTCGCTTGACGATGCCGGCGATCAAGATACTGAGTTTTGCTTTCACTTCCGATAAAGGTAATGTTTTCGTCATTTTGCCGTTCCTCCTGATCAGACCAGAACCACGACTAGTCTGAATTCTGACTAACTATAACAGGCTTCAGTTTTCTAGTCAATTCGAGAAAACGGAGCGCAAAAACCGATTTCAACTGCGCTAGTTGAAATGGTTAGGCGGCCTGGGCGACGCCTGCCTGCCGGCACCTGTCTACCGACAGGTAGAGGCAGGGATTGTTGGGCTCGTCTTCCTTATGCGGAAACCAATACTTCTCGGCGGGTAGTGAGTTCAACAATGAGCGTTTTGATGACACCCATCAGACAAGCTGTGACGGAGTAGAAGCCGTCGGCAGTGCGAGGTTGGATCTCATACTGAGCCATCAATTTATCGAATTGTGATTTCCCGAGCACTTCGACAGGCGTGGGGCTTGAAATTCAAAATACGCCGTCTGGGTTTTCCAGAAAATCCTGAACGGAGATATCGCCTCCGACTACAACGCGTTTTATTTTTGGAAAGCGCCGTTCGACTCGATCCATTCCGCTCAAACGGGATCGAACATAACCACTCTTGACTTCGATCGCTGACAGAGACTTCCCTTTTTGAAGGATGAAATCGACCTCATAATTCCCCTCTCGCCAATAGTAGAGCCCCATTCCAGACTTTTCCGCAAGCCGGAAAAGGCAGCTCCCGACGGCGCATTCGGTAAGTCTTCCCCAAAAAGCAGGGTCATTTTTCGCCTCCTGGAAACTCCGCCGGGAAAGCGCTGATATGAGCGTCGTGGTAAGAGGCAGCCATTTCGGACTCGAATTGCGCATCCGGACCTTGGAGCCGGAATACTTGCCAAGACCCGCTATCAAATAAGCCGCTTCAAGGAGGCGCTGGTAATGAGCGATCGTTGTGGTGTTCACGATCCCGGATAACTGGCCAAGCATCTTCTGATAGGAAATGATCTGTCCGCCATATTCGCAGGCGAGAATAAAAAGCCGCCTCAAAAGCGCCGGCTTTTCCACCGGATTCAATAACAACACGTCCTTTGAAACAGCCGTTTCCACCAAGGAGTCGACGACGTAATTCGCCCATCGCGGTTCATCCTTTATAAGCGCGGCCGCTCCCGGATATCCTCCGAAAAAAATATACTGTTCCAGATCCCATCCAAAACATTCCCGGCATTCTTTGAAATCCCAATGAAGACAGCGCAAAACCTCGAACCTGCCCGCCAGACTTTCAGAAAGCCCTTTCTGGATCAAAAGCGACGAGGAGCCCAGCAAAACCACTCGCAATCCGGAACCTAACGTAACTTCCTCATCCCACAAACGCTTGACCTCCTCAGACCAACGATGAACTTTTTGAACCTCATCCAGGACAAGGACGCCACTCCCCGCCTCTTTTGCCAACACTCGCGCCCGCTCCCAATGCTTGCGAATCCATAGCGCATCGGGAGGCGCCGGAAGATCCGCGCTGGCATACTCGGCCGGAATATTGAGTTCCGCAAGCACCTGCTTCACCGCCGTCGTTTTCCCGACCTGGCGAGGCCCAATGATCGCCTGAATGAAATTCGGCTTTCCTGTGACCCTATTCAGTATAATTTTTGTTATATCTCTTTTAAAATGAGGTAGTTGTGTCATTTTTTTAATTTATCTCAATGGATTGAGTTAATACGTTCTGTATAGCGAGAATTATATTAAATAGCGCTCCAAATGCAACGACTATTTTTTTCTGAGCAAAGAAGAACATTACGCTAATGGGGGGCATTACACTTCTTTTGAGACCGTCCTTGTCGTTTATTTCTTTTGCTTAATGGTCGACAAGGGCAGCGCTGATTTTCAATTGAAAAATTTAATGATAATCAGGCGGGTGTCAAGTTTGGGTGGGTTAAAATCTTTGGGCTATGGAGTGCGGGACCGATTTCACACACCCGGGGTGTGAAATGGTTGTTCTGCAATCCGGGTTTTGATGACGCCTGACAGGCATGCTTTAACGGAGTAGAGGCCGTTGGGACCTCGAGGGTGGATTTCGTATTGGGTCATCAACTTTTCTTTCCCTCAAAAATCCTTAAAAGCCGCGCGGTCGTATAAACAGAGAACGGAAGCTTCTCGAAATCCTTGTCGTTCGACCATACGGGAACATTTTCCGCAAGTGCCAGCGCCGCAAGATGAGCGTCATCCGAGTCCCGCTCCTGTAACAGCTTTCCGGCTTTTGGAAACTGAATTTTGTAATGTTTTTCAGAGAAAACGCGTAGGGGCAGCATTCTAAGTTGTAAAGACAAGGAGGTTTCATCCAGGTGATACCGGGACGCAAGGCGTGGCAAATATTCCAAAACTTCATCGAAATTAAATTGCGTCGTGATCAGCTCGATTTCCGGCTGGAGAAATATGCGGAGCGCGGCCTTTCCGATCACTGCGGAAAGAATAACGTTACTGTCCGCGGCGAACCTTTTTGAATGCCCGGAAGTCATCCAGAACCTCTTTTTCTTGGACCTTATTCTTTCCTAATTGTGCCGCGATCTTGCTTCCCAACGTCGCGACAAACTCCCGTTTCAGTTCGATCGGAATTTCCTCCGTGGCCGACAAAGGCAGAAAACAGCCGACCATCCGGCCGCTTTTAGTCACAATCACCATCTCCCCTCTTCGGGTATACCCTGAAATACCGCTCCGAAACCGCCTGATAGATTCAAGCCTCATAAATTCACCTCCCGTTACACATAACGGTACCACGCTATTTTAAATGTGTCAAGTTATGTGTACACAAGCTACCCCCTCCAGTCCCCGGCTCTAGAGCTCGGCGCTGAACAGATTTGAGTGGATGGGACCGATTTCACACACCCGGGGTGTGAAATGGTTGTACGGTGTCCACGTAAGATCAAAGTTGCCGAAGGCCGAATGCTGATGGCTGAGGACTGAGAGCTGCGGTCTGAAGTCTTGGGCTGGTTTTGGTTTACGCGGCTTGGGCGTCCTTGCCATTTCTTTTAATTTTTAAAATGGTTGGCAAGGACAGCACTGATTGCCAACTGAAAAGTTATAATGATAATCAGGCGACGGATTGGTGGGCCTCGTAGGTCTCGATCGGGAGTTTCATGGCATCGATCGTGACGGCGACTTAAGAACGTCGTCTTTTGGCTTTATAGCGGGTCGATGGACTTTTGACCTTACCGGAACCGCCGGATTGCCGATCGGCGTAGAACTCCAGGAATTCTTTTGGAGAAAGCACTCGCATCCCCTGCCGGCAAGACAGCGGGAAGTGCTTTAAGTTCCCCGTTATAAGACAATCAACGCTTCCCGCCAAGGCAGCTTCAAGAAATACCTCATCACTCGCGTCCGGAAGATGATGTAAAAGCGGAACTCCAGAAGCCAGTTCTCTGGCGGGGGTCATTTGCGTTAAAAGGCGTGCCACCAACAAACCAGACAAAGCCAATTTCGGCCGTCTTAAAACCAGTTCATATTCTGCGATGATCCTGGAATTGCAGCAAACGCGAAGATGACCTTCGATGATCCAATCCACTATTCTTCCCGGCGGGCCTTCCGCTGAAAGGATCCCGGAAACCAGCACATTGGTATCAACAACAACTTTCATTTGGCGCGAGCCTTACGGGTTTCTTGGACCAGCGCATCGATCTCTTCCATGGTCATTTTGTCAAGACCGCGGCGGGCGGATTCCCGGCGGATCGCGTCCAGCGCAACCATCGCTCTTGCCTTCCGGACCTCGGCAAGATTCTCTTCCAGCTGATCTTCTGACGTACTGGAAATGATCGCGATCGGCTTTCCGTTTAGCGTCAGAACCATATCCTTAAAACGGGCCAATTGCTTCCAGATCTGAGCCGGCCTCCCCCTCAAATCTCTCACCGAAACAAAACGCATAGCCACCTCCTTGTGATACTCTTTTGTCACTCATAATATATACGATTGTCACCCATAATACAACAGGAAAACTAATAAGGAGCATTACACCCATTTCACACACCCGGGTGTGAAATGGTTGTAGATCATCCCTGTACACACCGGGTGTGTACAGCGTTATGCTGCAGGGTGGAGGGAAGATTGGAAGCTGATCGCTAACCGATTTTAACTGCGCTAGTTGAAATGGTTAGGCGGCTTGGGCGATGGATTGGTAAGTGACGAGCTCGCCGATGAGGGTTTTGATAACGCCTGACAGGCATGCTTTAACGGAATAAAGGCCATTGGCACCGCGGGGCTGAATCTCATACTGCATCATCAATTTATCGAATTGTGATTTGCCAAGAGCAGCGGCAAGCTCGGCAAGCCGCGCGACAGCCATGTAAGGATCAACGCTTGCGCCAAAGATCTCGCGGATCGCAGCCTCATCAAATTCAAAGACCGCGTAGCCAAGCTCTTTAAGCCGCATGACCTGGGCGGCAAGGCCGGGGATATTTTCCATATCCTGCGTTGTGACCGTAAAGATATTGTGCTCCCGGCTTGTGGCTTCATATTTGAACTTGCGTTCGATGAGCCCGCCGACTTGCTCTGCATCCGTCAAAGGAATGAACCCGGCCATGGCGTTAAGAGGTGTGTTGCCGATCGCATACACTTGAGATTGGAGGCGGTTTAAGATCTCTTCAAAGATCTGAGCCCTGTCGCCTTTGGCGATCAAGATCTCATTGGCAAGGATCTGGAGTTTTTCGCGTTCAGGGATCGTGATATCCGAGACATTACCTTGAGCTAAGGCCAGAAGCGCTTCGATAAGGTCGATCTGTGAAGCGAAGCGTTCGGGAGCAAGCTTCTTCATCGCCTCGACTTGGGCGGTGTAGGCCTCAACCTCACTACCGCCTGCGGCGTGGATAAGTTCATGGACCATGGCGATCTCGAGGTTCTGGAGCATCTCGGCCTCGGGGAGGTCTTTAACTTTTTCGTAGTTGATGACGATCTCATTCTTACCCTCATCGAAATACGCTACATTCCCCTTCATCCGCAACCTAAGGTCTTCCTCGGACGCCCAGCGATACTCGGGCATTTCTTTCGGGAATTGATAGTTGGGCACTATCTGCTGGACTGTCACCTTCCCATTCTCAAAAGCAGTATTAAGCAATGCTTCTCGATCCTTAGCCCCTTCTGTAACGCCCTTTGCCGGTAGTGCGACCGGTGTGATAGCGGCTTCCTTGAGTTCAGCGCGCGGTGCGACTTGTGCGGGAGTGGCGGCAAGCCGCAGCTCAGCCCGGCCTTCCGGCGTTTGTTTTGCCAGTTCGGTCAAGATCTTCTGGCTCTGTTCCTCGGTCATCGGCTGGACCATCGATTGACCGTTCCCGTTGATGACAAAAGCGCTAATATCTTTTCTCTGGGCAAGGGATTGCCAACTCCGGAACTCAAACTTGATCGGAAGCTTATCATCTAAGACCATTGTGAAATCCTTAGATTGGGCGGCTAAGCCATAAGCAAGTTCTTCGAGCTTGCTTGGGACACCTTGCCGGTCTTGGTTATGTTCCTGGAGTATGCTTGCCTCGATCGTATGCATTTTTCCGTCAAACGTGACCGAAGAGCCGGAGGGTGCCATCTCTCCTTCGGCCGTGCTTACGACTGAATAACGCAGAATCCCAAAAGGAGTTTCGATGTAGCCGTAACCGGTCCGTTTAAACTTATCGTCAGCGGTCTTTTCTGTAAACTGCAGGAGGCCGTCATACTGGGCAAATTCACCCGATGGAAGGACTTGAGCCCACGCGCCGTGCATCGGGTGGTTATGGAGCATGAAAAGAAGGTTATAAACTATCGAGGTGGAGGAATAACCCGTGCGGCGCGCTCCTGTCACGGCATAGACCTGATCGGACGGTTGCATCTTAGCGTGATCATCCGCCGGCAGGCTTAATCCAAGCTCAAAAGGCATATGGGCTTGGTCAAATAGCGCATCCGCCGTAGGCAGGCTCTGAAGCGCCCGGATCGCTTCCTGATTCGGGATCTTGCCTGATTGGATATCCCCAAGCAAGGAGGTGAGCGTATCCACCTGAGTCACATAATTGGCTTTCAGGAACTCTTTAAGGGCCGGATTATTGACCGACTGGAAAAGCATCGCATCCCAGACGCGTGCCGCAACAGTGCGTTTTAGACCGCCTTCTTCTTCGGTGGCATCCGACCGCAGGATCCGGTCAAGTAGCTGGATCTGCGTTTCATCGGCATTTTTGGCAATTGCTTCGAAGATACCTCTTAGGATCGGTTCTGAGATGGCTCCGTTGGGATCGCCTGGATAGACCTTAAGGACGGCTGCGGCAAGAGAAGTGAGATTCTCATAGGCCTTATCGCCTGTCACAAAAAGCGCCAGGATCTGTTGAACAACGGAATCCTCATAATGATCGCGGAAAAGATAGTAAGCTGTCCAGACGCTAATTGCGCCGCCAGCCAATAAACGGGCCATCAAAACATCGATTCGATCCTCGTTTAAGGCCTCTTGGACTTGTTTTTGGATCACAGCCAGATCAACCTGGGCCCGGCCTTCTTTGCCGGTGGATAACTGGATCTCTCGATCCTCGCCGGCTAAAAGCTGCGCGGCATCTTCGGGAAATTCAGGCAAGGTGCCTGCCGCAAGCCGTTTGATCTCTTCGGGCGGCAAGAGGTGCCACATCAAAAGGTTCCGCGGTGACCTTGAATTCTTAAGGATCTTCATCACGGCTGGCATGGGAAGAACGCTCCTTAGGTAAAGCGCGGCATCTAAGACCGCTTCGGCAAGCTCGGGATCGCCCTCAAATTGGCCGCGCGCCGCATAGGAACGCAATTTCCCGAGGATCTTCTCGCGGGTATAATGCATTCCGTCAAGCCCCTCTTCCCGCAGGCCTGATTCCATCTGGGTGAGGAGGTTGATGATCTCTTCGATGTCGTTTGTCTTCATGTCAACCCCGGTCGGCATCGGGAAATTAAGGTGCAATTTCTCATGGATATCCGATTCATTCATCCACTTATCGCCAATCACCGCAAAACCGGTTTTAGCCAGAAGCATCCCCGGATCTTCCCGCTTAGCCGGATCCCACGAGCCCGCCGAAACGAACGCCTCGGCGCCGCTTGCCCAATACCAATCTTCAAGTTTTGCGTCATTGATCGCCCAGAAACCGGAAAGCGCCCGGCTTCCCCGCTCCGTCACTTCAAGGACCACGTTCCAATAGTCCGGATGTCCCATCTGCTTAAGCCACTCCCGGTTGGCCATGATCTTCGCGGTCGCCTCGTCATAGCCCATCTGGCGATAACGCACGATCAACTCCCTGGCCTCGGGGATATTGGCAAATCGCGACATGCGCTCGGCATGGACTTTTAAATCCCCCCGTTTGAGAAGTTCCCGGACGGTCCTGACCAATGCGACGCGATCTTTTGTATTAGGACGATTTGCGCTAGGACTCATGCCTTCCCATTGGCTAACTAAAAATTCAGCGGCCGCAGCATAGTCCCCGGCCTTAAGCCACCCGTCAAGGCGGGTACGAACCTCCTGGACGGCCAGGTTCTGGCGCTCATAATGGAGATAATCCCAAGAGGCCATGCGTTGCAATTCAAGGGCGAGCGTTTCGTTATATTTTTTAACAAGTGCTTCGTATTGCGTGCGGATATCCGCCCCCGCAAGGTCTTCGCGGGTGATATTAAGTTCAAGCATTGCCAGTTTTTCCGCCAGGGATTGGACCATGACCGGCGCATCGCCCCACGCTCCCCTTACGGGACGCCCCTTGAAAAAGGAGGATTCTTCGGCGGCTTTCTTTGAAAAATCGTCGGAGGTCTTCTTATCCATCAAGAACCGTCGATAAAGCCCCGCTAAGATGTCGTAACGCTGCCCTCCTTCTTTGCCGTATTCCCGGGCCAGCTCAGGCCGCTCGCGCAGCGCTTGATTGGCCTCGTGGACCGACTGGACTGTAAGATCCACTCCGTATGCTTCTTTAAGCCAAAGCTCAAAGGCCCGGTGCCCAAGCCGCTTGGCCAGGATCCTGAATTCAAGCGAATCAAATTGGAAGGTCGTAAGCGCCGCTTCAAGGATCTTCTGCTTATCATCCGAATGGATGCCTCTTTGTGCTAGTAGCGCCCGCGCGAGCCGTTCCCTGCGATAGTCGTGGAGGTCCCGAAGGTCCCAGCGGATCTCGTCTTGAAGTTTATTTCTCATGACCAGGTCTGAGAGGATGAGCGGATAAAGCGCTTTCCCGAGCTCATTGAGCCATCTTTTGAACCGCTTGACCGGAAGAGGATCGGATTTTCTTATTTCGGGGGCATAAAGGATCCTTAAAAACCACATCTTTAAAGACATCCAAAAACTGGGGCGCATTTCAGTTGAGATCCGCCCCTCAAGGATCATACGAGCCAGATTCTCATTACCCCGGGCCTTCCAAACCCCATCCACATCCTGGCCCCGATATTGGCGATCTCCCACTTCAATTCTCTTATTTTCGCGTTTTCCATAAAGAAGCACGGACTCATTCCCGACGATCACCTGCCCGGCTTTGACAAACTCGACACGCGAACCTTCTCCTGCTTGTATTTTCCCTTTTACATCAACATTCTTTACGACGCTATGAGGACCGACCTGGCCGCCGCCAAGCGAGGCGGTGGCGACCACAGCCCCTTGGGCGATATGGAGTTCCCCTTTTATTTTCGCATCCATCACGATCGACCCGGCCTCCGCATCAAGGAACGCCTCGCCTTCGATGTGGCCGGCAAGGATAGCTCCTTTGGGAGTTACCCGGACCCCCATCAAATCATAATTCCTTGAAAGAATACTTAAAAGCGTGCGATATTCCCGGCTTGGTTCCTTTATGCCAAGTTCATGGACCGTATGGCTTTTTCCATCAGCGGCAAGAGCGATCAATTGATAGCTTTCACCGGACTTGACAAGGCCGAGGCGCTCTCCTGAGTCCCGCATGGCCTGGATTTGGCTTTCGATCGTCTGCGCCCGGGCGGTCGCAGCGGATGGCACGGAAACATCAACCCGGGCCACCTGGTAGGGCTGGACCACCTGAACCTGAGGGATCGGCGCAGCGACTAGCTGGATATCTTCTACGACCCTTAATTTTCCAAGTTCTCTTTTCCTCGCACGGCTAAGTTCGCCGAGTGCGGGCGCTGCGGGGCTCTGCATTCCTTCGATAGCAGCGTCCAAACGGCTTTGGATCTTTTTGCGCTTTTCTTTTTCAAGTTTCTGGCGGGCCTCATTTTCAAGCTCCAGGGCGTGCGCTTCCGACTCCCGATGCTGCTTAAGCGCGCTGACCTCATCTTGAACCGTTTTGGCCAACTCGTCGGCGGTGATCATGCCCTCGGAGAAGGCTTTTTCGGCTTTCGTCATCCGCTCGGCATGGGCCTTGGCAAGCGCTTCGCTATACGCTTTCATCGAGCTTGTCGATCCCCGGAGTTTTTCGGCTGCTGTGAAAAACTCGCCGTGGATTTGGGTAAGACGCGCCTCAAGCGCGCGGTGCGCAAAATGGTGCGCGAGCGCGAGCTCGACATAATCGCGGAAAAGGCCCGCATCCGCGCCTTGAAGGTCCCCGAAACTTAAGCGCACACCGAATTCCCTCTCGACCGCGGCTGCAAGACCTCCAAGATCCCAATCTTCGGAGGGCTTGGAAGGATCGACAAAGGACTCAAAACCGACTTCTTTGGTAAGCTTTTCGCTGATAATAGACGGGATATTATCCGTATACGCACGCTGGACTCTCTCGCGGAAAAGCTGCTCTAAGCGATCAAAGACCGGTTTGGCCATAAGCTGGAAGGCAAAGAGCATATCGCTTGCCCTAGCCGAACTTAAAAGCGTTTTGGCGTTATAGTTTTCGATATTTCGCTGCGCTACTTCGAACGCCTTCAAGGTCTCCTTCGTGCTTACGCCCGCCTGAATGGCTTGGTTATAAAGTTTCTGCTCCCGGGTCTGCTGCTTGAAAAGCCGCGCCAACCGGCCGCGCCAACTGCGGCCCGGGATATTAAGAAGGCCGCGCTCAAGGAACCCGCGATCACGCTCCAGAGAAAGGAGCGTATAGGTTTCCCCGACCGCGCCTTGGCGGCCCGCGCGCCCCTTGGTTTGCGTGTCGGCGCGTACCGTATCATTCATGCCGATACTGATCTGCACAAGCCCGCCTTTTTCCTGGAGTTCCTCGCTGATCTTGATATCGGTGCCGCGGCCCGCGATATTGGTCGCCACAACGATCCCGCCCTGGCCGGCGAGCTCGATCACGCCCTCGCCTTCGGCCTGGATCGCGGCATTAAAACGGCGGATCGGGATACCTTGAGCTTTCTCGCCAAGCTCTTTTTTTACTTCTTCCAGAAAATCGGCTATTTGATTGTTCATATTCACATCAAGCGTGTTGATCAAGATCGGCTGGCCGATCAGGAGGTGGTGGATCACGATCGCTTTAAGCCGCGCCAGACTTTCGGCGTCTGTTTGCGCGATCTCGACCTCATGGTCATGGCGAAGCCGTATGTTATGGGTCGGGACTTCGCGGACCGTCAGCCCGTAAAGCTCCTTAAATTGTTTCGGCGCTTTCCCCTGAGCGGCGGTTCCCGTCATGCCCGAGACGCGGCCGAAGCGGCGGATGCCGTTGCGGGCGCTAAGACTCGAACTGGTCTGGTTCTCTCCCTGGATCTTGATCTCCACGCTTCTTTCATGGATCGTCGTGACATTCGGGTTGTGAAGATGATATTCTTTCGCCTCGATCGCCTGGTGGAGCCGGTTCAAGCGCTGGCCATCCTGGGTCACGCCGGTATCTTTATCCACCAAGATGATCTCCCCGGACCGAATGAAATATTTCTCGCCCTCACGGTAGAGGTATTCGGCCTGGATCGCGTCGCTTAAGTAATCCTTACCGGCCTGGGTTAAAACGGTCTCTCCGGCTTTATTCTTTGTCACAAGAAGCTCATAAGCTTCTTTGGAAAGAGTTCCGTTCCTTTGAAGTTCCCGCAAGATCCCCAGCGCCGTTTGCTCGCCCTTAGCTGTCGCTACGGCATAAGCGCCCGAAGGGCTCCAGATCGCGTCAAGCTGGCTCATCGCTTCCTGGTTATAACGTTCCGCCACATCGTCATAGACGCGTTTTCCGTTCTCAATGCGGTAAACCCGCTCGCCCACCCGAAGCTTCCCGAACCCTCCCTCTTCTTGGTCGAGCATCTTCGCGAACGCAAGGCGGATCTCGCGCTGAACCCCCGTGATCTCCCCAGCCCGGGAAGCGCGGATAAAAGAGGTCATGGATTGGTCGATTAAAACGCTATCGGCTTCATCCACGATCACTGAAACATCCTTAAACCAGCCGTTCACATCCCGCCGGATGACCTTCTCCCCATCGGTCTTGGCCGTCAAGACGTCATGGCTGACATCGAACATGAGGTTTTTAACACTTACAAAAGTCACATCTTTGGCATAGTTTTGGGTCTTGGCCGCATTATCCATCCGGTCCTGGATCAATCCCACGGTCCTTCCCGTCAAGCGGCTTACGCGGGAAGCGATCCCTTCGGCGTCGCGCTTGGCGAGCATATCGGTCGTTGTGACGATAAAAGATCCTTTTTTGGTGTAACTATTCACGAAAGCCGCAAGGGCCCCGACCGCGCTTTTGCCTTCTCCGGTCGCAAGCTCGGCAATGTTCCAGCCCTGGGCCATGATCCAGGCGGCCATGACCTGGGAGCTATGAAGCCCCGCCCATCCTTGCGCCAAGGCCACTGAAAAGCTATAAAGCCCCATGAGCTGGCGAAGTGTCTCTTTCCTGCCGAGGTTTTTTGCGATGATCGAATCGCCTTCTGCGATAAGCGCCTTGGCAATACCGGTTTTTTCAAGTAAAACCGCCCAAGCGTTCAGGTGGGCTTCTTTTTCGCCTTCCGTGAAAAGGTCCGTCCCGTCTTCTTTCTTGAGCCCTTGAAAACGATTGAGAATTTTTAAGAAATCGCCCACTGTCCTTGCGCTCGTATCTTTAAGCAGGGCCTCCAGAACAAAAAGCTCCTCTAAGAGTTCTTCTTGTTTGGCGGGGTCGGTCTCTTTGGAGGCTTCAATCTCGGCTTTGGCTTTTTCTAACTGACCTCGGATATCCCGCATCAAATAATCCTTCGCATGCCCCGCGACAAGCTCCTGGGTGTGGGAGACCTCGTCCTCATAAAGGAGCATGCCGATCTCTCTGTTACGAAGCTGCTGGACGAGATTAATGTGATTACGATTGATCGTTTCCTCACCTCCGATCAGCTTCCCGCCGACTTCGGTTTGATAGATCTCAGAAAGCGTCAGGCCGTCTAAGGAGATGGCCTCGGCTCTTTCGCCATAAAGACCTCGCCGATTGGCGATCTCTTTTGTGATGAGATCAGCTTTCCCGGAGTTTTCGAGGGCCTTCAGGATGATCCCGCGGTTTTCTTTAGCTTTCGAATTCCCCTTATCGACGCCCTGATCGATCCGTTTAAGGTCGTAACTGACGCCGGCAAAACGGTCGACCAACCAGTAAAGGACGCTATAGCCCGCCGCCTTCAAGGCATTGACGATCAAGTCTTTTACCCCGAATTTATCAAGGTGCTCAGCGCGCATCTTGCCGGCCTCGCGAGCGTCCTCGCGGTCTTGCTTCCTGACCTCCCGAGCCACGGCGGCGGGATCCTGCTGCCGCTTGATTGACTCTTCGAGCGTTTCTGATTTTCGGACCGCTTTCGCGGGGGATAGTTCGGACTTTTGTTCCGCTGTTTTAACTGCGGCTTTTTCAGAGACATCCTCCGTTTGGGCCTTCCTATATCCATAAAATTCCAAGGCACCGTTGACGGCGTCGATCGACTGCTCTAATGCCAGCACGGCGGCCATGCTGTCGGCTAAAACGGCCTGGGAAGCGCCTTGCTCCATCAGGCGGGCCTGCTGGTCATGCAGGGCCTGGAGCTGGCCTTCCAAGGACATGAGAACCCCCACCAGAAGCGTAAACTGCTGGCCCCCTTTGACGGGATCATTTGCCAAAGCCGCTTTATCAAGTTTGAGGTTGGTAAAAAGCTGGGTGAGGCGAACACGCGTTGACTGGGAAGCAATGCCGTCTTTTCTTGTGCTGTAGAGGATATAGCGGGAAGCGGCCGTATAAAGCGCTTCTCTTGCTTCCCTCGCCGGAGCGCTTGATCTTCCGGCCGTTGATTGATCTGTAAGAGCATCGGCCTGCTTCTGCGTCAGGAGGCCGGAGCTGACATAAAGACCCGCATCCAAGCTGAAGGCGATCACGCCTTCGGCCGCGATCAGGGCGCAGACAAGCGCTCCGTCGGCTGTAATGCTGGTATTCGCTAAAAGCCGGGCGAAATCCGTACGGAACTCCTCAAAGAGGGCCTCTGACATCGGCGTCACGCGTTTTAAAACCGTCTCCGCAAGGCGTCCTGACATGGTTTTAACGATCGCTTTAAACTGTGCTTGGTCCGCTCTGGCAAGTACGGCCGCGCGCAGGGACTGGGCGATCTCGCCGGAAGAAGGCATTTCGCCTCTGGCGGTATGCTCCAACATGGTCAGACCAGCTTCTCGCGCAAGATGGGGATTTTGGACCAGGATCTCGATTGCGGCGTCCTGCAGGCCGAGCCCTCTAAGGGCCGCAACCATCGTTTCTCCGCCTTGATAGATCTGGGCTGCGATAAGAATGAGTTGTGAGAAATTATGAAAACTTCCGATATCAAAACCGCCGTTAAAAGTAAGGATCGCCCCGGCAGCTTCAAGGGCCGCGCGAGTATTGGATTTCATAAAATCGCGCAAAGCGCGCTGGGCGGATCTTGAAGCTCCAAGATCGCGCGCCAAAGCCACGGTTTTTTCGATGTCCCCGGAGTCCACGCTCATCTGGGCCCCCAGCATCAAAGAGCTGAGAGCCGCAGCATCCGCAGAAGCCGAACGCTCGCTTAACGCCCGCAGGAATGTTTCTTGAACGGCTTGAGACAATTTTGAAAAAGCCGCGATAAAATTCTGGTCCACGCCAAGAAGCGTGAGAAAATCCACCGAGATCTGCCCGCCCAATGCTCCCCAAATGGCATTGGCAAGCACCTGGCCGGAGATAACGGACTGGCCTGTCGCCGGATCGGTATAAGTAAGGACGGAGCCAGCGGTCGCAAGATTGGCGACAAAAGCATTGATCGCGGAATTCCTCTGAGCAGGGTCGGCGATCTTGCTGATCCGGAGCTCCAGCTCCTTGATCGCGGCCTTGATATTGGCATTCTCGCCGCTAAGACGGCCGAGCATCTGATCGATACCAAAGCTTTCCGTGCCGATCGTGAATTTCCCTGAAAAGCCATGAAGCTTGAGCGAAAGCGCCGTTACCACGGCAAGCGAGGCCACATCCTGCGCCATATTCCCCGAAAGATCGACGAAAGGATTATTCTCGTGGTACTCGTATACCGCCGTAAGGAATTCAATGCCAAAGGTTTTCACCAAGGGATTGGTGGCCCGCTGAGCATCTGATTGCGTCAAAATATCCAGAATACCGAGACCGAAGGATTCTCCACTCGCCTGCATGGCGCGTAAGTCCCGAATGGCCTGGTCAAAGCGGGCGACGCCTGTTTCCTGGGTCCCGATCAATGTGAGGGCTTCCTTGACATGGCGCTGGATGGCATCAAAATCTTGGGTCTGGAGCGCAAGCTCCAACTCCCGCTGGATCGCCAACGCCTCCTGGCTTCCCAGCTTAGTCAAAGCCGAAAGCGCCTGTGGCGCGGCTGTCGTTGCCGCTAAAACGTTGCCCTGCAAGCGATTGAGAGCGGCGCGATGAAAACCCGAGGCCCGGCCGTCGGCGATATCAAAAAGTTCGACAAAGAATTCACGGGCAGACTCCGGCAGCCAACCAAGAAGCAGGTTTCCCAGAATCGGCTCTTTAATGCCTTCTTCCCAAACGCCCTGCAGGAACGTATCCCAGATCTTCTTAAGCCCGCTAAAAACAGCGCTGAAGGCCCCGGCCCGCAGGCCGCCGATGCTTGTGACCCCGACCACGGAGCCCAGCCAGGAGCCAAACCCGCCGAGCCAGATTCCTAACGTATTCCCCATATAAGTCGGAACTGCGCCTAAGAAGCTGAAGACCGCGACAAAGGCCCAGGTTTCCGGCTGGAGAAACCCCTGGAGCATATTGCCCAACCCGGTGCCGCTTCCCATGCTGACAAACATCAAAGCCACTTCCCGCTTGATATCATTCCAGAGGCCGCCCGCCGGCATACCGAGCATCACGCTTTCGATCGTTGCCGAACTCCCGGCCATAAGGATGCTCGCCGCGGTATTGAGCATAAGCGGCAACTCGATCATGAGGTGGATGGCTTCCCCGGTAAAACCCACCAGCGAAAAACCTTTCAGGAGGTGAACGGCCAGCGCGCTTGCGCCCCTTAAGGTAATCGTACTGCCTACGGCTATCTGGCTTCCCTGCCAAACTGCATACCTTGCAAGCATCGCCGCTTCCGCATTGGTTCTGACGAGGACATGTACCCCCGTCCGTTCAGAAAGCTTCTGGAAAAAGGGTATTTTGGAAAGCCCTTGGGCTAATTTCGTCTGGGAAAGCCAGTTGGCGAACCGGGCCGTGGAAGCGCGCAAAGCCACCTGGTTCTGGCCTAATTGCATGAGCCCGGAGCCGATATTCCAAGTAAAGGCGATGAGGGCAAGATTGAACAAAACATTTTCTGTAACGCCAAGCCATTTGTTGTCTTGACTGATCTTGATCGCGGCTTGCCAGGGGTCGATTCCTTGTCCGACCAAGGTTGCGTATTCATCAGCTGTATACACACCGCCCAACATAGAAACGGCACTCCAAGCGCCAAGAGCAACGATGCCAAACGCTGCTGCCTTCGATACGGCAATTGTGGCGCCCCACAGAACAAGCTCGCCAGCGCCTAGAGCTATTCCGCCCAACGCAAGAGCGGCCCCAGTTGCGAGCGCTGCTCCGCTAATTGCAATTGCGCCGAGATAACCTTCCTGCATCCTATCTGACGTCCACTTCTGAACCGACACGACGACTTTTTGGCCAAAAGATTTGAGATTTTCAAGTGTTTGCTGATAACCTTCAGAGGCGTAGTCGTGATAAGCGAGCACATTAAAGCCGTTGCGGCAATCAAGATGGGCGGTAAGCGAAATTTCATTGGTCCCATAGAAATAACCAAGAGGCCCTTCCCGCCAATCGCCGGCAAGGTTCAGGATATAATCGTTACTGATCGTACCGATCGAGTTATAAAGAAGCTCACCATCAGCGCCCATGCTTACGACCTGGAGGTAATTCATCGCATCACGGGTAAAGCTTGCGGTCACAAAATCCTTATCCCACAAATTAAACCAACTACCCGAACTCGTTTCATAGACGATTCCCGCCGGGGTACCGTATGTATCAAAAGCCACGATGCTCTTCAGACTAAAATCCAATCCATGGTTCCGGCCCGCCCCCGTCCAGCTATTTGCAAGATCGACTGCATCGCTGAGAATATTGGAACTTTCAAACCCTAAAAACCCCCTTACGCCCTCACCGACCCAGGCGGTAAATCTTGTAAGCTGGTATATGGGATTAGTTACCATAAACCTTGCGGCCAAAGGCATGGCTATCCATTCATCAATCCCTCTCTTGCCATCAGGCAAAAGCGCAAGGTCGATATGGACAAGCCCTTGGGTAAAGGCCTGAGAATCCGGAGAATCCAGGAATTTAATCTGATAACCTTTGTTGATCTCGCCTGAAAGCTTGGCCGACTGGATATTCATCCCGTTCAACCCACTGAAAACAGCGAAGCTTACGGTGGCTCCGGCCAGATCGACCGCTTGAGCCAGGGTCGCACTTCCCCCCTTCAGGGTAGTAATCGAGGGGCTTGTGCAACCGTAAATCGACCGGTACAAATTGTCCAATTTGGACAAACCCGAAAGACTGGATAATTTAAAAGAAACGTTAAAGGTAAGGGATTGAGCGAGGGCCTGGTCATTGACCGGAGAGAAGGTGATCGAAATCGATTTGATGGCCGCCACACCATCTACGCCGATCGTGCGCTCCAATCCTTCTTTGGTGAAAGATTTGACCGCAACATCGGACCCGGCCAAGGTTCCGACAATGTTTTGAGTGAAGTTTTCGGCAAATTCGACGCTATTGGGATTTTGGCTTGAAATATCAAGCCGATAGCTGGGCTCAAAAAAGAGAGCCCCGCCCCGCTCGACGGCGTCCAAAGTAAAGTTAAAACCAAACGTTATTCCTTGAACGCTTTCAAGGAACGCACCTACGAGCATGTCCAGCTGAATGGCTTGCGCAAAACCAAAATCCGGGTCCAGGTAAGATATGGAGTACCCGGCATCTTTAGCGACCACAAAATTACCGTTCATATCCAACATCCCCGCATGGGACCATCCCGAGACCGGTGAAGGTGTCAATTTCACCGACTCCCAATTACGATTGGCAAATACCGCCATAGAGCCCAATAACTGATTAAAATCCTCTGAGCTTGGATAGATACCCCTGCTGTTGGGCGTTGCTAAAGAAGCGGCGGTCGCAAAAACCGCCTGAGAAAACGTCTCCGGATCTACGATCTTGAATTCGGGCCCCATTACCTTGTCCATAACCCCGCTCATCAGCTCCAAAGCCCCCGGATTCTGCAAAAGAACCGCCTGATAGCCCACAAGAGATTGCTGGAGCTGAAGCTGGTATCCCCCTTGGCCCTTTGCGACCGTCGGCGAATAAGAGATCTGGACTTGCGCCGAAGAGTCAAGGACTCCTTTGGCAAAGAACGGCTTCAGATCAACTTCACGGGTCGCATAGGTGCCGTCATTGAGTCTATATTGATAGGGTGCAGTTCCCTCGATCAGACCCGCCTCAACTAACCCATACCAATGCCCGGAATTGGTATCAAAACTGCATGTGATGCTTGCGAGATTGGCCACATTAATACCGTGCCCATTTCCGTCGTTCACACCAAAAAGGTCGATCAGGGCATTCATGCCTGTTTGATTGGAAAGTTCTTGAGCATTGATCGTAGGTTGTCCCTGGTTATTAAGGGTAAGGTTCGTTAAAACATCAAAATCCGTAATGGAGCCGGAAATTTGGCCGCGATAGATATCGGAGTGGAACTTCTCGCTATATCTCCCTTCCGTCGCTGTTTCGGATTCGAAAACGCTTCGAGCGCTTATCGCCTCCCCGTAATCAATCCCGCCTTGCAGTTCCATTACCGCGGCTTGTGTTTTTGAAAAATCAATGAGGCCTTCCTGCAAACGAATGACCTCACCCCAATAAGTACCGACATAAAACCCCCGGGTAAACGCATCATAGTAAAGATCGCCCTGAACGGCAGCGCTTCGCTCCGCGAAAATAAAAGCATTGTTGGGCTTTCCTTCGGTCCCCGTTGGGGACGCGGAAAAAAAGATCCCTGAGATCTGCCCGCCGGATCCTTTTTCGTAACTGAAAGAAACCTGGACGTAGGTCTTTGAATCAGGGCCGGTTGGTATATAGTAAAGATTCTGCCGGAAACGCGGCAGGCCGGTGGAATCCGGAAGGTTAAGATAATTGACAATCGCTTTTTCTTGAGCTCCGCTGATCAAATTGTCCGGATCAAGAATACCGGTCGGCACTGCGTCAAATAAAACGGCCAGCGACATATCGCCGGGATTGGCCTCAGCCGCAGCGGCGGCTTGCGTAAATGTTTCGGCGGTCCATGTGAAGCCGAGCTGCTGATAGGCCTTTTGGACCTTACTTTCGCCTTGGGCGGCATGATCAATAAATTCTTTCATAAAATGGACGTAACCTGTCTGCTCTGTCGAAGTCGCGGCATAGTGAGTCCTGTCCTCACGGGTCTTTATCTGCATTTGGGCCAATTCCTGGCGGGTGGTTCCATTTTTTGTAACCTCGCAGGTCGTCCAGACAAATCCCGCTTGGGCTTTGTCGATATTTAAAAACGCGACGGTTTCAACGCCGTTCTCTTGAAAGGTAACCAAATGGCCCTGCATGAAAGAATTCCCGAAAGAATCCAGCAGCTGAACGGTGGTCGATCCGTACAGGACCTTTACCGTATCCATGATCGATTTTTGGACCGAAGCGTCGGCGCTGACTGTGCCTAAATCGCCGGATACCTCGAGCGCAAGAGAGCGGAATTGCACCGAGTAGGATTTATCGCCTTCCCAGACCCCTTCGCGGGCAAAATCGATCTCGGCTTGGTTTGCCTTAACGGGAACTTGTGTCAGGTTTACTTCTTCGGGGTCAAGCATGACGTAGAGCTCGGCAACAGGAACAAATTGCGTTTCCACCAGATCTACCCCTTGGAAAAAGATCATTCCGTTCTTGGCTTGGATACCCGTGGCAAGAAGATCGCCAGTGCTGTCATAGAGATAGTAAAGTGTCTGGGTTTCCCCGGCAGGCGTTGCGCGCTCCACAACGCTCAGCTTCACGGAGATCGTTGAGCCGCTTAAAGTCTTTGCCGAGCCGCTCTGCTCGCGAATAAGCCGGCTTCCTGCCGCTAAAGCGCTTTCTTGCAGATTGAAAGTACCCAAACTTTCACCGTTCTTGCCGGTTGCCGTTAATTCAAAATTAGAAGTGCGCTGGACCACTTCGCCTTGGGTGCCTCTGAAGAAGAGGATCGATGCAGGATTAGACAGATCACCTATCGTCATGCCTAGCACCATAGATTGGGCATCTAAGAAAATCCGTATGGTTTGGGCAGGATCGGTTCCGGCGCTTACGAGAACATGAGAAGCTTCGCGTAAAGTTATTTCTGTACCACTTTGAAGCGTGAGTGTTTTTTGTGCGCCTTCAGTTTTGGAATCGAAATCAATTACGTTATTTCCGACGGTGTCCCATTTAAACGACACAACATTTTTCGAATCTCTGACATCGAATGCGCCGATCACTTTGCCGGTTGAGTCATAGACAAGACGCGCACCGCCCGATGCGCGAATGGTAGCGCCGTCAGCCCCCGCATAAAAACTAAGAGATGATATGATCGAATTGAAATTGACAGAAAAACCGGTCAGATCTTGCGTGAATACTCCGATCTCAAGCGCGCCGTCAAAGAAAATCGTGAGCCCCGTGCTGTCCCAAGCGACTGAATCCGCACGCGA
Organism: Candidatus Omnitrophota bacterium; assembly: GCA_022709525.1. Taxonomy (GTDB): domain Bacteria; phylum Omnitrophota; class Omnitrophia; order Omnitrophales; family Aquincolibacteriaceae; genus Aquincolibacterium. Next base: position 12,746 of record JAKLIQ010000007.1, on the reverse strand, counting down.
CAGATCGATCGAAACATCAACAGGTAACGGCATCAATTCATCATTGTAAGCACCTGTTCCTTGATAGAATTTTGCAATCGCACTTACGCGAGACGGATCCGCGCTGAGAGTCATGGCTTTACCGGTATCCCGGTTCCATACAGCTTCCGCTTTTCCTGTTGCTATATTAACGCCGATCAACGCCTCATTCGTGCGTCCGCTTGTATAAATCATGGTTCCGGCATTTAAATATTGAATGTCTTTATTCCAAACATCGATAAAACTTGAACCGGCGGGAATGGGCCCCGTCAACATCATTTCGAGACTAGCGCCTGTAAAAGAACCGACTAACGCCGTATTTTCATAAAGAATTGTGTGATTTTGGCCGGCATAAGTGTAAGTCGCTACATGGGTATAATCGGTTAGTCCTTCGAGGGTGCCGGAGTTTTCAGCGGCTTGGACAATCGTTCCGTCATCCAGGCGAACTTCGATCATGTCTAATTTCCCGGTCTTGGAATCCAAAACATATTCCGTCCATGAAATGTGCGCGTTCTGAGTTGCCATCAATTCGAACGATATCGATCCTTTTGCAAAAACATGCGTAAAACCATTAAATTCGCAAGACCACATTGATACGCTTCCGCTCAAACTCACTTGTGCCGTCGCTTGAGTTCCTTCGGGGATCGAATACATGGTCCCAAGAGCCGCACTCACCTCGAACGTCGCCTGGCCTAGGCGGTTGCCATTAAACGCATTCAAAGCCGAAAGAGCGCTCGCCGTCAGACTATCGGGATCCACAACTTTCCCGTCAAGATAGCCCGTGTTGACATTGGCCGCTACGTACTCGGGATCGTTTAGGGTTCCGACATTGACCATTTCAATGACTCGATCAAATCCGACACGCTTTGCATCATAAAGTTCAAACTGGCCGGAAGTTTGGTTGAAGAAATACCAAGCGTTGGCGTCGAGTCCCATTTCGTAATCAAGCAGCACCCCATTCCACATCGCGCGACCGCCAATCCCGCCCTGAGCATTGATCCACACATACTGCGTCAAATTGTTATCGCTCATCAGCTTATCGAATGAGCGCAATTGTTCGGAGCTGTAATTCTTTGCGTTTTCGACTTGATAATTACGGCGAATCGTAACCTCGGTGCCGCCATTCAAGGTTGCGGTTGTTTTACCCTCGACGCCAAAATCATAGCCAGTCGGTGATCTTGTATCGGCCGTTATCCAGACCCCGTCAGTATTTCCAAAAACCAGCCCTTTGTTATCCCCGACACCGATAAGAACCGCGCCGGATTTCGATAAAGCGCTCAAATCTGTCCCGTTCATCATCCAAAGCGCATTGCCTGCGGCATCCATGAATATTGTCTGGCTCTTAAGGCCCATAACTGTCGCGATCTGCATGCCAAGCACTGAGTCATTTGGAATGGATTTGCCAGTAGCGTCCTGCAAAGCATAGGTTGCGGTTTGATATTGCGTCACATTCGGATCTTTTGCGGCAAAGACTTTTTGCGCGTCAGCGGTTAACGGCTGATTATCACTCGTTACGCCCTTTACGGAAAAGGCGACGAATGAATCCGCCTCACCTTCCAAGACTCCGGTATTCATAAGCCACTGGCCTGAAACTTCAGGATTCGCGAAGTATATTAATTGTCCCGCAGCATTAAATTGCGACTGGACTATTTTGTCGCCAATCATCAATTCGTATTGATTATGCAACACACCCATGCTGGTGAGCATGGAGGTGGCGAGTTGCTGGTCGGCCGGAGTTAAAAGATTAGCGTTAGTGATGGAAGGTTCCGAATACTGTAGGCGAGTTCCCTCAATGGGTGTGAGTGCGTTGCCTTGGGCATCCTTGACAGGTATTGGGTTCGCCGTCTCGCCGAGAAACGCCTGTGGATTGCCCGTTGTTTGGACCCCATTAATTGAGACATATCCCGCATTCACTCCTGCGCCAATGTAGGCATTTTCTTTCATATCGATGGTGCGGTACCACACCGCATTGCCTTTGGCGTCGATGAGGATGGTGGCACCGATGAAAGCGCCGTTTGAGTCAAGGAGCGACACTTTTAGATTAAACTGTGCGGAGTAAGCGGCGGCTGCGGTCATACCGACTGCCGCGCCAAGCTGTTGCGTCAAAACAATCGATGTTTGAGCGCCAAGGGTTGCATTCGCCTCGGCCTTGAAGTTCGCATTGACCTCGATGCCCGCTACGGCCGTACGCGTTCCACCGGTCGTTTCATAAAGCTGATAGTCGACCGGCTGGCCTTCCACCTTCGGAGCAAAGGCAAAAGTCCTCAATCCTCCGGTTGCGGGATCGATCAGTTGATACTCAACAAAGCTACCGGTCTTAAGATCGATCTGACCATAAAGGCTTGGCTGACCCGCACCGACCCCGCTTAGCCGCTGCCACCCGGTCATCGAAGCATAATTGAAAGCCGTAAGCACGGTGAATGACGAAGGATCGGAAATGGCCGCGCTGCTCCGAGTAACGCCCTGGCCCCATTGACCCGCCATCGCAAGTTTTCCCCGCGCCGTGATCGCGATGGTATAGAACGTCTTCCCGTCCGCTCCGACATACGTGAAAGCTTTTACCGATTCCGTGCTGATCCCGTGAGCGTCATTCACCTGATAATTCTTTAATTCGGTGGCGGCCACAGAAGTGAACGTGCTGTCGGCCACGCCGACGATCTCGCCGTCGGCATCTGTGATCAGGAAGCCGCCGCCCAGCGAAACGTTCCCTGCTGTCGCGAATGTCAGCATCGCAACGGTCTTTTGAGTCTCAGGATCCACATAGGCAAATTGGGTGTATTGGGCCGTCAGCTGATTGACTTCTGATTGAGAAAGCGACGACGCGTTCATGATCGTCACTTGATTTTGATAAACATTCACTTGCTGATCGTTGTAAGTCCGCTGGTCCGCGGCATCGACCGTTTTGTCCCTATTCATATCCACGGGCCCTGTACATTGCGCCGGGTTCCAAGCTGAAGAAACGTTGATCATGCCATTAGCATTAAAGCCAACGGTTCCGATCGTTATCCCGTTCTTATTCACAATACGAGCGGCCATATCTTCCACGGGTATAATGCCGCCGCCAAGGAAAGCCATGCTTAACGCCGAGAAAGTCGCCCGATCGTTTTCGTTCTCGAGATTTAATTTTGCCGTAATTTCTTTTAAACAGGCAGAACGTTCGGCCACTATTGAGAGATCGTATTTTCCGAGAATTTCGGAAAATTTGGAAACAGACTCCATTCCCGTCAAGGCTTCCTGAATCGATGTCGCATCAATCGGAACGCCGTCCACTTTGGTCAATCCTTTACCGAAAATGGTCGTTTGATACTGGATCTTTCCCTCAGGACCGACTCCGATCAGCACCGACCCCAAGGAAACCACAGGGCTTGCCATAAATTCAAATACAAGCGACGACCCGGCGGCAAATTGAAGGGCCGGAAGATCCCCCGGCGTCAAAACTCCCGCGATACTGTCACCCTTTGCTACTGTTTGTATATTTGTCAGGAAGCTTTCCCGATCCGCCCGGGTATTGAGCGGTACGGTGGAGGCATATTTCTGGAGAGCTTGCGCCGTCTTTGTTACTCCCGAGACAAAAGCGCTGTCATCTTTTTTAAGATTTTCAACGCTTTCTTCGAAAACCTGGCTGTAACGAACCAACCCGCCGTCACTTCCTTTCATATCCACGGAAACACCAAGACGGACAACGCCTCCGTCCAGCTGGAGCGTGAATTGCCCCAAAGCTTTTCCGGCTCCGTCAAAGAATTGAAAGCTTGCGGGACCGACCAAAAGGTCCAAACTGGTGAACTGGATCCCTTCCGCCTGCATTCCGGTAAGGATCCTTTCAAAAGATGTCAAAAGCGCATCGCGACCGGCCGGGGTTTTTAAATCCAATGTCAGGGCATAGGCGCGGAGGCTTTCCACACCGCTCATAACACTCGAAACAAACGATTCCGCCGTAACCGTGCCGGTTTCCCCATCTTTTTTATCAATCGTAAAAGTTTGTCCGAATTTTGCGAATCCGCCATCCTTGCCGACCAGCTCCGCATTCGAAACCGTGATCTGATAAGAAACCTTCCCGGTCACCGGGTCAATCACCGTCTGCAGCAGGAAATTCCCCAGGAACTGTTTTCCCGGACCACCGTCAAAGAACATGATATCGATCCCGCCCCGAGCCACTTCTTCGGAAATCGAGGGTACGGGATTCCCATCGGCGCCCAACACGACCTTACCGCTTAAGCTCGTTTCGCAAACCTTTAAAACCCAACCAGCATAAGCTTTTCGGCCTTTTTGATCCGTAAAATCATATTTAAGAGCTTCCGTTTTTAAGGTCTGGATATCTTGCATGGCGGCGCCCAGTTGACCGGCATTGCTGACCTGAATGGCATTCAAGGTGATGAATCCGTCCGATCCCTTCGCCTGAACATCACTCCAGAAACCGCCGATCGCTGTCATGGTGAACGTGCCAAAGAGGGTTCCGTCCGTATTAAAGAACTGGAAATTCATCTGCGTAAAACCGAGCTCGCCCATTTTCCCCCACACTTCCGTCAAGAAAGCATTCATGCCGCCGCCCACGACCCCATCCACCATCGCGTCGGCGCGCAGGTCGTATTTGGCCGCGATCTTTTCAACCTCAAAAACCCCTTTGATCCCCTTCTCGGCATTCATGGCAATCCCGCCAAACACCACTTTACCTTCCTGGCCTTTGAGATTGAAATTAGCCAGAAGGATCACCTTTGTACCCGCGAAGATCGTAACGTCGCCGAATTTCACGCCATCCCGGTAAAAAGTGATCGTTAACTGTTTTGCGTAAAGGCCTTCTGGGCCCTTCCCAAGCCAATCCTGCAGCTGGCTCAAAAAGGCGATGATGTCGCCGGCGTTGGCCTCTGTGAAATTCAGGTTGAAATTGGAAGCAAGCTCGGAGATCTTGCGAATATCATGCAACGCTTCTTTGGTGTTCCCGACAACGCCCACCACGTCGATCTTTGCTCCGTCTTTACCATAAGCCGTAAATTCATACATGACGGAATCAGCCGAGATCGTAAGCTTATAATGGATATCCCGCTCGCCGACTTTCATGACCCCGGCGATCGTGAATTTGCCAGCAAAATCCGCCGCACACGCTTGAAGCTTGTCGCCAAGCATCAAAACATCCGCCTCATTTTTCATATCCAGTTCGCGGCCAATGCCATCCAAAACTTGACCCATGATCTCAAGACCCTTCATGGTCTCGTCCATGGTGCCGGCCTCAACGCCTAACCGGCCGCCGCCGTAACTGAAGCTGAATTCCACGCTTGTCGCCGTAATATCGAGTTCCGCTTGCTCATAAGTCCGCCCGGCATATTCATAGCTACCCAAACTGATCCGGATCATCGAAACGCTAAGCCCTCCGCTGCTGATGGCTAGCTGGATCTCTGTTGAAATCTTCGCAAGGTTACCGCGATTGAGCGTTATGATCCCTTCGAGAGTTTTGATATCATCCGGAGTCAAATCGCATTGCCAGGTCGTCCCATCCATTAGAGTTGCGGAGATTATAAATTCCAAACCCTCGATATTTTTTGTTTGAATCGCTTCGATGTTGCTCCAGTCGATATCCTGACCGCGGCTCATCACATCCATGGGCTTCTGACCAGCCAAAAATTGTTCATAAGCTTTTGAATCGAAACGATAGTTTCCCTTACCATCCGACTGATAGGCGGCCGCGATCGCCATCATGGACTTTGGATCGGTCGCATCCATCATCTTTGCCGCGCATTCGGACCCGGAAATGATCGGCCCTATTACCGAATTACCCTTGGCATCCCTTAAATTCCCGTAAGGATTGGAATCAAAACCAATGATATTGCCATTGGCATCTGTTCTTGGAATCAAAATTTCGGCACGAATAAAATCCAAAACATCTTGCGGAGATTGGTTTTTAAGATTGTCGTCGCGGCGAACAGCATTGAAAATGTCAAATTTTTGCTGGGCCGACATCGGAAGTTCAAGGACCCTTCCGATCAAGAAACTTACGATGCTGTTTGCGGCTTCGCCAAGCAAATTTCCCAATTCTTTGGCCAGATCCGCGTACATGCCGTCTTCAATGAGATCCGGGATCACCTCCCGAGCAACGGAGGCCGTAACAAGACCCGAGAGCGCTGACATTAAGGTATCAGAAGCAAGTGTGGCAAAACTGAAAACGCTTCCGGGGGTGAACGCTGCAAAAGTTAGACTGCTGATCATCCCGCTGAGGCCGGCGCTAAAAGCCCTCCGGGCAACATTGATATCATTGGGATCATTTGGATCCTCTTTTTCGCCGAGGCCGAGAGTATCGCTTAAAAAATCCTGCCAATCTTCGTTGCCATAATTCATAACGAGATTTGGGACAAGCGACCCCAAGCCCGCAGCCATTCCCCTCACGCACGCGCTTGTAATGACCTGGCTCATATCCAGTTTTGCATCCGCCTTCGCGGTCTGCCCTTCACCGCCACTTTTACCCGCCATAAGGCCGGCAAAAAACCCGGAAACAGCCGCCGCGATGTAGCAATAGGCGGCCACTTCCCCGAGACAATCAAACCAGCTCTTGTCGCCGTCTTGCGTCAAATAATTTACGGTCCCATAGGCCAGGGTGTTGATCGTTCCGAAGACGATCCCGTAAACAGCCGCATAATAACAAGCTCTCCCGAACCAATTCATACTTTGCGCGGGGGCAAGAGCTGCCTGCATCGCGGGACTTCCGGCAAGGACCGAAGTGAGGGCGCCCACACAGGCGATCACGAAAGCGGTAACGGTCGCTTTGGTATCGCCCGTTGTCCCGTAGGTCCATATGGTTGAAATCGCGATCGACGCCAGAAGGAGGATCACTCCGACAATGGTCCCCCACCCTGTCCAGACCAAAATCCCGCCCACGGCTTGCATTGCGCTGGTGACAGCCTGCGTGACATAGCCCATCAATTCAACATCGGTGATCCCAAAAGCGTCAGCTAAAACATCGATCGTCGATTCGCCCTGTGACCAGGCATAAATGACCAAGGCGATCTCCGCGAGACCACCTGTCGCGATGAGCGAAAAATCGATGCAGATCTCAAGCCAACCCGCCAACCCGCCGCCTGATTCGTTCTTGAAGGCCTGCAGGTAGGTGCTATTGCCGTCATCATCTACGGCGTTTTCATCAAGGCGGGAGTCGATCCAGGCCTGGTCGTGACCCGCCGCGAGCATGTCTCTTTGAAAAGCGGCACGTCCGGCATCGCTATCCGCGTAAGTCCTTGTCCGGGTATCGGAGTCTTCCGTGAACCACTGGCCGTCGACATGGAAATGACTTTCGGTGTAGATCAGCTCTCCTGCTTCATACACATAGTCGATCGTCAGCGTGTCGTCCTGGGCATACATATCCCAGGCCTTCTGCTGGAGGACAACGCCCTGGTTATCTTCGGTCTGCGCCATGTCCGCCCAGTGGAAATGGTCGTAACTTGAAAAACCGGTGGCGGCGTAAGTGATATTTCCGGTCACGGGGTCAGTGACCGACTCCCCTGTTTTGCGGTAGATCGCGTAACCGTTGTTATCGCCGCCCTCTTCGTTGGTCGCGCCCATGAAGATGACGCTCGTGTCGCCATTGAGGTAGTCGGCGAACATATCTACCAGGATGAAGGCGCATTCCAGATCGTAACTGTCGATGCTTGAGGTCCAGGTATCCGTATCAAAGTTGTAATCCCAGTCTGTAGCGGTCAGACTCGTCACATCCTGGATCGCCAACTCGATCGCATCGGCAAGACTTGCGTAATCTTCGCCCAAACCTTCCAGCAATGCCAACGCCGCTTGCATTTGCGCGAGCGCCTCCGCGACCAAGGCCTGGGCCTCCGCGATCGCGCCCTGCGCTTCCTCCAAAGCCGCTTGGGCTTCGGCGAGGGCATTGGCGGCGGCAGCGAGGGCATTGGCGGCGGCCTGGGCCCGGGCCGCGCGAGCCATGGCGGCATTCATTTCCGCGAAGGAATTCGCGGTCTCCCCTCCCGCCACTGCCGTTTGAGAAGTGCCGGTCAAGCTTCCGTCGGCGCCATAATAATTTATCGTGACGACATCCCGGTGGCCGTTCTCGTCAAAGGAAGTTGTTCTGGTCCTGGAAAGAACTCCATTCTCGTAGGTGTAGGTTGTGATACTCGCTAAAGTGCGCGGGGCGCTTCCATGAAGCTCATAAGATACCGAACGGGTAATATTCCCGTAGCTGTCATAGGTGTTAAAAACCTGGTAACGGTGGGCTTCGGGTTTATCGGCGGTCGTGTCGTAGGAGTATTGATAATAGCTGATGGCATTCCCGTACTGATCGTATTGATAACCATACGTGCGGCTTACCACAACGCCGTTTTTGTCTTTTTCCACTGTATAGATCGTGCGGCCATTTACGTCTTTCACGATCGTTGAAGTGCGTTTCTGTATCTCTACGCCGGACCTTAGCCGATAGTGCATGTCATTGCTGCCATGCGTCCAGTTATCATCATCCATATAATCGAATGAATAAGCCCACGTATGGCCAACCAGCGTGACGCCGGATTCACCGCCGGCCGAATAATGATAGGTATACTCCGATATCTTCGTGTAAGAATCGCTGTCAACCCCCACGATTCCTTCTTGGAACAACCGCTGCCCCGCCCCGCCGCTGCTGCAACACGACAAATATCTTCCTCTCGGGAATAGATATCCAACGCGGGCTTCGGAAACCTGGGACACTTGGCGCTCGTGGCCGCGGCTGCCGGAATATGCAATGGTCGTTATGATGTCCCCGCCCTGCTGACTTGATGTCGCAGAAACCAGAGCGCCGTAATTTGCTGAGGTGCTGTTGTTGTTATAGTGGTAGGTCGTACCATCGCTTGTGGAAATCATGCGGCTGCCGTTGGCCGCGTTATAGTAGGTCGTGCCGCCGCCACTCATTGTGTCTGTTCTTATGAGGCGGCGATAACGGTCATAAGTGTAAGTGGTCCAGCGGCCGCCGTTAATGTGGTCTTCGGAGTAGTACAAAATACCGGTTACCGCGTCATAATGCTTCGTCTGAACAAGCGCTCCGCCGTTGCTCCGGTAAACCTTGGATTCATAGAGTTTTCCAAAAGTCGCTGAAGCGCTGTTTTGGTCATATCGGAAAACCTCGCGCGTATCGGGCGCAAAAGGCGAATAGCTACGGGCTTCCGTCACCCTGCCGTAAGAATCATAGTCCTTAATGGTATAGATATTGCTGGAAGTCATCGCTGCGGGAGTATTGATGAAGGAGCCATTTGCCCATGCCTGCGCGTAATCACCTTCGATCCCAAAGGACTGGACCAAAGTTCCATCAGACTGATAGCTATAAATCTCGGTCGTATTGCCATACCAGTCGTAAGTCGAAAGAAGGCGTCCCGTCTCATAGTCGTAATAACTTCTTGTCAGATAGGGAGCGATGCTGGAACCATAGTTATCAGTAGCGGCGGCAGAAGTCCATCTGGTCTCGCTATATTTAAGATGAGCTCCGGGAGTGTAATAGAATTGCTCGACCCGGCCCAATCCCGCCTGGGTCACGGTATGCTTGAGCGCTTTTCCGTTCAGGACATAGCTGTAAACAGTCGTCACGACATTATTGCCGATCCTAAAAACATCATTCCCCAGTTCCGTATGTGTCGAGGATCTCTGGTAATTTGAAAGGCCTTCGGTCCAGTACCTGTAAGTTTCGGTATAGGTCTCAAAACTCACGTTCCGGTACCAATCAAAATTCCTGACGTTAAGGAGGCGCTTTCCGTCGGTGGAATAGGAAGATTCGGCGACCTTATGCCAATCGCCCGCCAGGGTATCCTGATATGTTACGGTTCGTTCCAGCGTGCCGTCCGACGCGCGGTAGATATAGGCCGTAGCTGCCAAAGCATCCCCTTCTTTTGATGCTTCGAGAACGACGCGGGGCCCATAAGTAACGCTTGGACAGGACGCGGCCTGGGCCGAGTAGACCCAGGACGGGAATGTGATGCCGGCCTCAAATGCCGTGTTATAAATGCTATAAGCAATGGTCGCTCCGGCTTTCCTTGTTTCGGTGTAAAGCAGGATCGGAGGAAGGTTCCCGTTCGCAACGCCTTCATGGTAAACATAATTGATCCTTGTTACGACCGTGTCGGGATGCCCCCAATAATAAGTATTCGTATATTGAACATTCCCATCGCGTCGATAATAGGTGATCGAGGTCCTGGAATTGGTGTATCCCAGGTTCGTGGCGGACAGGTCGCCTGTGCCGTAGTGCCGTTCATAATTGTGGTCCGCGACAAGATGGCGATCCGCTTCGTCATACTGATGGAAAGAAAACCCGTAAATAGCCGACCTGTAGGTGACCCCATTGACAGTATTTCCCGTCACTAAATGCGCGGCGTTAATCGCGGCCGGATCAATGACGGCTTCATATGTATGCGTCAAAACAGCTATGTGGCCGTATTTCGTGACATCCTGATAGCAACTTTGCCAGGCAGTGCAGTACGCGGAGGTATAGGCGGAAGAAGTATTGTAGATCTCTTTCCTCTGCAGGAAGGTGTCGGACCCCTGATAAACACCGTAGGTATCGACCGTGGCAAGCCGGTTCGCGCCGGAATAAGCGTCGGTCGTGTCGTAACGATAATGGGCGCGGCTTGTGACCGCCCGGACGCCGTCCCCCGTATTTTCCCAATAGTTGATGTAATCAACGGCCATTTCGCCGTAAAGCGCCGTATCCGCGTGGTAGAATTTTTCCTGGACCTTCGCAAGAGCGCCAACGCCGCCGACCGCTTCCCGGGAATAAATATCCGAACGCTTGAGCGTCAACCCTTCATAGATGAAATATTCCTTCGAACTGACGTAGCGGGTCCCGCCGACAGAATAGCCGAATTGCGCTATCATGATCGGCGCCGTCGCCATAGCCCGCGAAGCGGCGGCCAGCGCGGCATTGAATATGGTGTCGCCGGAGAAAGCGGCCGTGATCGCGTCTTTCTCGGCGGCATTCGCGGTTGAAGCGGCAAGATAGCCCGGTTGCCAGTTCTTGGTAAACTGGACGCCGGTGATCGTGGCAACGCCCTGGAAAAATCCGTATTGCACGATCGAAACAATGTCATCCTCAGTGGGATTGCGGCCGGCCACTTCTCTATAGACGTAAGTGTCCCGGCGGGTCAAAGCGCCCAGGCCGTCAAAATAATCGACATGGTGCGTCGTCTTTCCGTCCGGGTTGTAATAGGTGCGGGACACTAACAGCATTCCGGCAAATGCCTCGATGTCATTTTCCGGCAACGCTCCCTGGTAAAACACGGGCGCGGCCGGCACCGCCGTTACATTGGGAACGACTTGGCCGTAGGCCGTAAGAGTCTGTAGCCGGATATCCGAGGAAAAAGGCGATGTCGCGGTAAAGCGGACCCGATGCAATCCGGTCAAAGCGATATCATCCGGAATCGCATCGTTCGAAAGCACAAAAGACTGCGGGGCGGTCCCTGCGGGGATCTGGTAAGTCCCAAGCTCGATCCACCGGCCGCCATCTTCCACCTCGATCTTGTAGCTGAAAGTGTCTGCCGGAGAAATAACCCTTTGGGCGTTCACTTCCAGGATCTGTCCCCAATTGTAGTTAGTAGATCCTGAATTTTGTCCTGTCGTCGAGATCCTTATATAACGAACTCCCTGAGTCCCGAAATCAACGACCTGCAATCCCTTGTAAACGCCGTTGTCCGGAGTCCCTCCCGGAGGAACCTCGGTCCAATTGCTTCCATCCGTTGAAATTTCAATTTTGTAATCGCGGTAGGTGTAGTTGCCTTGTGTATGAAGATTGATCGAAATTTGATTGATCTCCCTGACTCGTCCAAGATCGATCGTTCCGATCTGCGCCATGGTTCCTGCCGCTATCGACCTCTGCCATATATTGTTGTTGGCTACCGAGCCATCAACCATGCAGACGGTTCCGCCGCCAGAACACCAAGCGCTACTCGTCCCGGTCGTTCCGGGCGCAGGGCTTGCAGTGACTCCAACCAGGTCCGGCTGGTGAGGATTGGCAAAATCGGTGTTGATCACTGCCTGGTTAACGACGGCACCCGTCAAGATCCAATTCCCGGACGTTCCTGTTCCGAAATCAACGGTGTAAGTTCCGCTTCCCGACGCCGGCGGCTGGACCGTTCCGGTCTGTAAATAAGAATAAGACGCTTTCGGGTCGCGGATATCGACATAGGCCGTTTTCCACGACTTGCTCGTCACTTCCGAAGCCCGCACGATCGCGTGAGTTTCCGGATCTTCATAGAAATAGATCGAAACTGTATCCGTGATCCGTTGATTGTCCGCATAACTGAAAGTCGACGCGGTATCAAGGATCTCTCTGAATTTCGGCCCGGTATAAAAGTTAGTCGAGATCAGCCGTGTTTCCGGCGGCCTGATAAAAGCACTATTCAAAGGTTTGCTGCTTACCGTCAGAGAATCCATCGTGATCGTCGCATACGGCGTGAGCGGCGTGATCCGGACCTGTTGCTGTCCGGCCAGCGTGATGCCGTTCAGCTGGGAAGCGCCTGAGATCTGGAAGGTTCCGGAAGACGCCGCGCTGTCAACGGTGTATGTGCCGAGGTCTTTCCAGGTCCCGTCGTGGAGGATCTCTATTTGGTATTGCAGGGAAGCGGGCGCTTTATAAACCGCGCTCAGCCCGTTCACCCGGATATCTTTTGCCCAGGTCCCGTTGGATTGGTATCCTCCGCCCACCGAGATGCGGACCTTTTGGACCGTCTGGGCGTCGAAATTGACCGTCTGGAGCCCGCTGTAGGTGACGCCGGACTGGA
>JAKLIQ010000061.1 GCA_022709525.1 Candidatus Omnitrophota bacterium | reverse complement strand
TTTGCAGAAACTTCTCGGGTATGATGAATGGAGAAATTTTTTAAAAGTTATTGAAAAAGCCCGCGAATCCTGCAAAACAGCAAACCACCCGGTTTTAGATCATTTTGTTGACGCCAACAAATCGATAGCGGTTCCAAAAGGCGGGGAACGGGTAATCGGGGATCTCCTCTTGACCCGGTATGCCTGTTACCTCATTGCCCAGAATGGCGATCCCCGCAAGGAAGAGATCGCGTTTGCCCAGAGTTATTTCGCGGTCCAGACCCGGAAGCAGGAGATCATTGAAGACCATATACGGCTTGCTGAACGGCTGAAAGCAAGAAAACACCTGAAGGATTCTGAAAAGGAATTATCCCGGAATATTTACGAACGCGGCGTGGATGAATCGGGCTTTGCCCGGATCCGGAGCAAAGGAGATATGGCACTCTTCGGGGGCCATTCAACCGGCGCGATGAAAAACCGGCTGGAAGTTCCGGACAACCGGCCGCTTGCAGATTTCCTCCCGACCGTGACGATTACCGCAAAGAATCTTGCAACCGAGATCACGAATTTCAATGTAA
>JAKLIQ010000060.1 GCA_022709525.1 Candidatus Omnitrophota bacterium | reverse complement strand
TGAATCCGCCCATGACGCCCTGGGCCGCCGCGCAGCTTTTCGGGCCCTCGTAGACGAATTGTCTCACGGTCTCCGCGATTCCTCCCTGGCAGTGCACCCGGGCTATCAAAGCGGGTCCCACATTTCCCGCCTCCACTCCCATGATCTCGGCGATCTTTACGGCGGATTCGCTCCCGCCGGCAGGGCACAGGTTAAGCGCATAGTTCTCTTCGACGATCCTTGTCGCGTAGGCGGAGCATCCCGGCATACCGCATGCGCCGCAATTTGCACCGGGAAGGGCCGAAAGCACCTTTTCGATGCGCGGATCTTTCTCTACATGCAGTTTTATCTTTGCTACTGAAAGGATCAGCGCGAAAACCATCGCAAGAAGCGAAAGACTTACTACCGCGGAAATTGAAGGGAAAAGAAGATCGATCATGGCGTTACCCCTGCTCAAATAAAAATGGCCGGTTGGGACAGATGGCGTAAAACATATTCATAAGCCCTGTTTTGACAAGTATTTTATATTCAGCGGCATTTTTTTTATTTTTGCGCCGATGCATTTTAAGCTTGAAAAAATTAGTCAAAAATGAATTTATATTACCTGTTTCGGATCAGGTGGATATGCAGAAAGAAACCCTC
>JAKLIQ010000006.1 GCA_022709525.1 Candidatus Omnitrophota bacterium | reverse complement strand
GCCGCGCGCAATCTCGGCATCAAGCATGCTCGAGGTGAATGGGTTGCTTTTCTCGACTCCGATGACGAGTGGAAGCCGGGCAAACTTAAAACGCAGCTGGAATTTTTTAAAAAAAATCCGGATTACCGGATCTGCCAGACCGAGGAGATCTGGATCCGGAACGGCAAACGTGTTAATCCCATGAAAAAACATAAAAAATACGGCGGTTTTATTTTCGAGAAATGCCTGCCGCTGTGCGTCGTAAGCCCGTCGGCTACGATGATGGATCGGAAACTCTTCGATGAAGTGGGGCTTTTCGATGAATCGCTCCCCGCTTGCGAGGATTACGATCTTTGGCTCAGGATCGCCGCAAAATATCCGATCGGTTTGATTGAAAAACCTTATATCGTCAAATATGGCGGCCACGCGAACCAGCGCTCGCGCGAATTTCCCGCGATGGATCAATTCCGGATCCGCTCGCTTGTAAAGATCCTCTCGCAAAACATCCTCTCTCCGGAACAATCAGCGGCGGCGCGTAAAACACTTGAAGAAAAAGCGAAGATCTATATTGAGGGAGCTCTAAAACGCGGAAAGCAAAAAGAAGCCGACGAGATCAAGAAACTGCTTTCATCAAAAGAGCTGATTCAAGATCCAGCCTAATAAGATCACCTGGGGAAGTGAGATCGCTATCATCCAAAGGGCGGTCCGGCGGCCTATATTCTTCCAGACGAGGCCGATCTCGGTCACATCCGTAACCACCCCGCCCATCAGAAACGCGAACGCATTCCCGAACGCTCCTGTCTGGCGATAGATCTCAAAAGCGAGCGGCGAAGTCCCTTCGGAGCAAACTTCCATGATGGTGGCCACAATGATCGTCACGCATAATCCTAAAAGGGTGGGGCCAAGATATTGATGAAAAATATGAGCCGGCACAAAAGCGCCGGCAAGGCCGGCCATGATCATGCCGATCAAGATCCAGCCGAGCACCATATCCGCTAATGCGATACTCCCCTTCAAAATGCTTTTAAGGTCATTGCCGAGGCCGACCCAGCTAAAACGGTATTCCCGGAGCCTTCTTCCTATGTCACGACGGATCGAGAAACCCTCTTCGGTAACGACAGAATTCGGATTTTGTTCGATCAGATTCCGGCGGCCAAGCCATTGAAGGACCCAGCCGGTGATAAGCGCGATCCCAAGCGCGCCAAAAACAATAAGGAGCGCCTTCGCGCCAAAAAATCCAAAAAGCAGGATCGTGATCGGAAGATTCGCCCAAGGACTTGCCAAAAGAAAGCTCACGACGGCGGGACTTGAAGCGCCTTTTTTATAAAGTTCCATGGAAAGCGCGAGGACGCCGTGACTGCAGGCGCTCATAAGAAACCCGAGCCCTACGGAATAAAGAACGGTCCGCTTTCCCGTCCCGGCAAGGTGTTTGGAAATATAAGTCCTCGGGATGTAATGCTCGATCACACCTCCAAGCAAAAGACCGATCAAAACCGGCAAAAAAACGATCTTGGCAAAACCCATGAAGGCATCATAAAAAGCGCGGTATGGGGGAATAAGAAGAGAGATTACAAGGAGCGCGACGCAGGCTAGAGCGATCCAGAAAAGGCTATCCCGATACCACGGCTTTTTTGCGCCATGTTCATGCGTGCCGTGCTCGCAGCAAGCGCGCGCTTCTTCCTGTGCCTCGTGCATTTAAAATAGTTCTTTCTATATTTAAGAAATCCGAAAAAAGCTACGCCGTTTGAGAAGCGTATTTTTCCGGATGGGCCAAAAATGCCGCTTTGCAAGCCGGGCAACAAAGGCCGTAACGCTTGCCTTGATAAACCACAAAGTCCTTCCCACTTACGGGGCCGCCCATCACCGGACATATTTTATTACCGACATCCGTAATGCCCGTTTCTGATTTTTCTGCCGCAAGAACCGGCGAAACCATGACAGGCATCAAGAATACTAACAGCAACACCACAACGACTATTTTTTTCATGTTGATTCTCCTTCTCTTTGATATTAAACCGATGAAATCCAAACCGCTTTTCCCTGTTTCATTTCAAACCGCCATTTCCAGATAAAATAAATGACGGGATAGACTAATAGCTCCAGAATGAAAGAGGTTGCAAGCCCTCCGATCATCGGTG
Source organism: Candidatus Omnitrophota bacterium (assembly GCA_022709525.1). GTDB lineage: Bacteria > Omnitrophota > Omnitrophia > Omnitrophales > Aquincolibacteriaceae > Aquincolibacterium. Next base: position 129,410 of record JAKLIQ010000006.1, on the reverse strand, counting down.
CTGCGATCCGCTTCATGGCGTCCGAGCCCGCCCCCGAAGCCCACATGATCGGCAAAAGCCCCATGAACGCAGCCATCACGGTCATCATTTTGGGTCGCACGCGTTTGACCGCGCCATGGATGATCGCTTCTTCAAGATCCTGCTCTGTCCGCATCTTCTTTTTTTCAACAGCTTCATGATACGCAAGGTCTAAAAAAAGAAGCATGAAAACCCCCGTCTCCGCGTCAAGGCCCATCAGCGCGATCATCCCGACCCACACCGCAATAGAAATGTGATAACCCAGAATCCACAAAAGCCAGATGGCTCCGATCAACGAAAAAGGAACAGCTAAAAGCACGATCCCGGTTTTCACCGCGGATTTTGTGTTCATATAAAGCAAGAGGCAGATCAAAAAGATCGTGAGCGGCAGAACCACTTTGAGCCGCTCTTTGACGCGGATCATATTTTCATATTGCCCGCTCCAGACCAGCGTATATCCTTCGGGCAATTGAAGATCGCGCGCCACGATCTTTTTTGCTTCCCGGACATAACTTCCAATGTCGCGGCCTGCCATATCCACATAAACATAGCCTGCTAAAGAGCCGTTTTCATTGCGGATCATGGCGGGACCGGAAACTTTTTTGATATCGGCCAATTCCGCGATTGGGATTTGCTGGCCGGCTGCCGTCGGTACAAGTGCGCGTTTTAATTTTTCGATATCGTCTCGAAATTCCCGCGAATAGCGGACATTGACGGGATAACGCTCGCGCCCTTCGATCGTGGTCGTGATATTTTCTCCGCCAATAGCTGAGGTAATGACGGTTTCGACATCGGCTACCGAAAGGCCGTAACGCGCCAGGGCTTCCTGCTTGATATCAAAATCCAGGAAATACCCTCCTGCCACACGCTCCGCGTAAATGCTTCGCGTGTCAGGCACGTCCTTCAGGATCATTTCCAGATGCGTTCCGAGTTCTTCGATCTTCTTAAGATCCGGGCCGAGCACCTTGATCCCGATCGGTGTTCGAACACCGGTTGAAAGCATATCAATGCGGTTTTTGATCGGCATGGTCCAGGCATTCGTGGTGCCCGGGATCTTTAAAGCCTGATCCAGCTTCTGAACCAGTTCCTCCCGCGAGATCCGTTCCGGCCAGATCCATTCAAGCGGCCACTTGAACCAAGCGGGGACCCATTTCGAATACCACCTTTCTTTCCGCGTCCAATCTTTTTCCGGTTTCAGAAGGATCACGGTCTCCATCATCGAAAAAGGAGCGGGATCCGTGGAGCTTTCCATGCGGCCGGATTTTCCGAACACCCGTTCGACTTCGGGAAATGACTTAAGGATCTGGTCCTGCTTCTGAAGAAGTTTTTGCGCCTCGGTCACGGAAATGCCGGGAAGCGTGGTCGGCATATAAAGAAGGTTCTGCTCCCAAAGCGGCGGCATAAACTCGGAACCCAGCTTGAAGTAAATGGGAACTGCGGTAAGGACAAGAATGAGCGCTGTCATGATTGTGGCTTTTCGGTGCTTTAGAACAAAACGGCAGGCTGGTTCGTAAATCTTAAAAAGCACTTTGCTTACGGGATGTTTTTCTTCCGGATAGTAGGTTCCGACCGCCAAGGTGGTCGCCGCTTCGGAAAGCCACGGCCATTTGAACTTAAAAGGTTCCATTCTTGTAAAAAGCATCCGCATTGCCGGATCCAATGTCACGGCTAAAACGGCCGCCATCGCCATCGCAAGAGTTTTTGCCCAGGCAAGCGGCCTAAAGAGACGGCCTTCCTGATCCAACAACGTGAATACCGGCAAGAACGAGACCGCGATCACGAGAAGCGAAAAGAAAACCGCCGGACCGACTTCTTTAAGCGCCTGAAGCCGGATCGCGTGGAAATCGCCTTTCCGGCCGCCTTCGATCCATTGCTCGAGACGTTTATAAGCGTTCTCCACTTCCACGATCGCGCCGTCGACCAAGACGCCGATGGAAATAGCGATACCGGAAAGCGACATGATGTTCGAGGTTAAATGCATCCCGTGAAGAAAAATAAAGGAAAGCAATACCGAGATCGGGATCGTGACGATCGGCACAATGGCCGACGGAAAATGCCAAAGAAAAAGCAGGATCACGAAGCTCACAATCAACATTTCTTCGGCAAGCTGATGTTTTAAAGTATCGATCGCGTGCAGGATCAGCTCCGAGCGGTCATAAGCGGCTACAAGCTCTACTCCGGAAGGGAAAGAAGGTTTCAATTCCTCGATCCTGGCCTTCACCCGTTTGATCACGTTCAAAGCATTTTCGCCGGACCGCATGACGACGGTCCCGCCCACCACATCTCCTTCGCCGTTAAGGTCCGCGATGCCGCGGCGCATTTCGGGACCGATCGTTACATCGCCGAGATTTTTGATCAGGATCGGCGTTCCTTTTGCATCGACGCCAACCGCGATATTTTCAAAGTCTTGAACGGATTTTGCATAACCGCGGCCTCGCACCATATACTCCGCGCCGGAGAATTCCAGAAGCCGGCCGCCGGTCTCCTGATTGCCGCTGCGTACCGCTTCAATGACTTTGGTGATCGGGATGTTATAGGCGAGAAGCTTGTTCGGATCGAGGGTGATCTGGTATTGCTTGACGAATCCGCCGAGCGAGGCTACTTCCGCAACGCCCGGCACACTCTGAAGATGATAACGCAAAAACCAATCCTGGAAGCTACGGAGCTCTTGGAGATCATGTTTTCCGGTCTTATCCACCAGGGCGTATTGATAGATCCACCCCACCCCGGTCGCGTCAGGCCCTAATTCAGTTTGCACGCCTTCGGGAAGTTTCGGAACGATCTTGCTTAAATATTCGAGTGTCCGGCTTCTTGCCCAATAAAGATCCGTCCCGTCTTTAAAGATCACATAAACATAAGAATAACCGAAATCCGAAAATCCCCGCACCACTTTGACATTGGGCGCGCCCAGCATGGCCGTTACGATCGGATAAGTCACTTGGTCTTCGATGATATCGGGGCTGCGATCCCACTTGGAATAAATAATGACCTGTGTGTCGGAAAGATCCGGGATCGCATCAAGCGGGATATTCTGGACCGACCAAATGGCTGCGACGATCGCGAAGGCCGTTAGAACAAAGATGAGGATCTTGTTGTGAGCGGAGAACTCGATGATCTTTTCAATCCATCCGCCTTGCCGTAACTGAGGAGACGGGCTTTTCTCAGCCTCCGTGGACATGCCCTCCTCCTTTTCCTACCTCTTCAAGCGCCGCTTTGAGGCGGCTTTCGGAGTCGATCAGAAAGTTTCCGCTTGTTACCACTTGCTCCCCCTCGATGAGCCCGCTTTTGATCTCATAGAGCTGGTCCGTTTTTGCCCCCACGGTCACTTCGCGCGGCTCAAACACTCCGTTCTCTTTGGCCACAAAAACAATGTTTTTTTCGCCTGTCATGAAAACCGCCTCTTCGGGTACCGCTAACTTTTCGCCAAGATCAGCTTTCAGCGTGACGTTTACATACATTTCCGGTTTGAGGATCCCGTCGGGATTCTCAAGTTGCGCGCGGATCCGGATGGAACGCGTTACGGGATCCACGACAGAATCCAGCGACCGGACCACCCCGGGGATCGTCTTGCCGGCGATGGCCGGGACTTCGATTTCCGCGCTGTCTCCGACATGCACAAAAGGTATTTCATGTTCATAGATCGGAGCATAGAGCCAAACTTTGCCGCCCGCATCAGAGTAAAGAAGCGAACGGTCGGGTTTTCCGGCTTCTTCGAGCTCCTGGACGATCGGATCGCTCAAACCCAAAAGCCGCAATTTGATCCTGGCAGAGTCCACGAGTTTTGCGGCTTGTTCTTTAATCTCGGGATCCGCGGTTTCGGCCTTTTTCATGGCCTGAACGGCCTGTAAATATTCTTCCTCAGCCTGATAAAGCTCCGGATCATAAGCAATGCGTCCGGAAACGCGGATTGTTTTTATGATCATTGTTTTTTCGACCGGTGCGGTTTTCACGCCAATCACCTGTTGCTTTTCAGCGCCCAGCTGGACTTGTGCATATCCTTGGGGCATCGCATCTTTAATGATCACGCCGAGGTCTTCGCCGCACATGGGGCATTTCCCGAGCCGTGCGAGTTCCGGCGTCATCGCGATCATGCAGGTGCCGTGTTTGCATTTATGAAGAAGACATATCTCGCCCGGCTTCATGGCCATGAGTTGTTCGACCGTGAAAACCTTCGGTTGGTCTCCCGTCGACAGTTCATGGTCCGTAGCCTTTTTTTCTGTGATCTGTGGACTGTGGTCTGTGGACTCTTTTTTGACGAGCGTCATATTGCAGATAGGGCAATCCCCTGGCTTATTCGAGGTATAGCTCGGATGCATGGGGCAATAGTAAGTTGCTTTTTCAACCTGTTTCGTTGACTGAAACGAAAGATGTCCCAAAGACCGGAATGCGACGACGCCTGCGGTGACGACCACGATTAAAAGAAAAACAATGGATAATGAACGATTCATCCTGATCATGTCGCTTGCTCCTTTAAGCTCTTTTCGAGGTCTAGACCTGTAGCCCAGCACAGATCGATGTATGCTTTAAGCGCTTCGGTATAGAACCGGATCTGTGAAAGTTTAGCGTTAAGATAAACGCGCTCGCTGTCGAGCAGGTTCAGAAAATCCGTTTTTGCCGCTTCGTAACCTGCCTGATCCGCAGTGAGCGCAAGTTTCGACTGCGGGACAATGGCCACCTCATAAAGATCCGCGATCTTGGAAGCGGACTCGAAACGGTAATAAGCATCTTTGACCTCAAAAAATGTCTGATTCTTCACGGCCAGAAGTTTTGCCTTCTGAGCCTCCTCAAGTTTTTGCGCTTCCTGGATCTCCGGAATGATCCGGTTCTGCCAGATCGGGAGATTAACTTTGAGCGGGAACATCCAGGTATTTTCACCGTCATTCCCTGCCGCGTCCTTCCCGACCTGCGTGTATTCGAACCCGACGTTGATATCCGGAAGATAAGCGAGCTGCGCAAGCCGTTTGGCATAGTGTGTTTTCGACACCATGGCCTCCGCCTCCTTGATCGCCTGCCGGTTCTTTACCGCGAGATTGACAAGTTCCACCAGATCGTTCTTCAATTCGGGTTTGGCCGGTAGCGTTGCTTTCCCGATCTGTGTCATGGGATCTTGATCCAGAAGCGCGTTTATCTGCGCAGCGATGCTTTCTCGCTGCTGCTGGAGCATATAAAGTTTTTCCAGATTCATGGAAAATTCCGCCTGCGCTTTAGCGACATCCCGCTGGGAACCCGATATATTGGAATAGCGCGCCTGGGTAACTCCTTCGAATTTTTTAAGGAGGTCTTTGATCTCTGCTAAAGTGTCCACCGAGGCATCGATAAAATAGAGTTCGTAATAAAGCTTGCTGAGCTTGGCGGTGATATCACGTTCAAGGGCAAGGAAACGGGCATTGGCAGCATCGGCTTCGGCCTTGGCGGCTTTTCTTTTCTCCCATAATTTGGCCGGAAAAGGAACTTCCTGCTCGATGGCAAAATGGTTTTTCTGAGGGCCCGTCATCGTCTCAACCATCGGACCCATAATGTCATATTCCCCCGTGGGATCCGGAAGCGCCCAAGAGGCCATGATCCTTTTTTTCGACGCCAGCCATTCCGCCTTAGCGGCAAGGACTTCCGGGTTTTTCTCAATGGCTTGCGAGATCAGATTATGAAGATTCAGCGCTGGCGGAGGATTCTCGTCAGCATGAAGAAAGGAGGCGGGTGTTAAAAAACCAATGAATACGATCAGAACGCTTACGAAGATTTGTTTCATCGCAGCAGCCCTCGTTGATGGCTCATTCTAGAGCTCTTTAGATTTCCTTGGAACTTTTATTTTTTGATCCTTGAGAAAAGTTCATAAACCTCACGGATCTTTTTTTCTTTATCTGTTTTCGATCCGCCCGTAAATGCGTTCTTAACACATGTGTCCAGATGCCCTTTAAGGATCTGTGCTTCAACGCTTTTTAAGGCGCCGTGGATAGCTTCTGTCGCGTTTAGAATATCGATACAATAACGCCGGTCTTCGATCATCTTGTGAATACCGCGGACCTGGCCCTCAATGCGCCTCAGCGCCACCAGTTTGTCGGTTTGATCTGCTCCTTTTTTCATGTTTCCTTCCTCCTCCCCCTGATCAAATACTAACATACCCCCATGGGGTATGTCAATCCCGGAATGAGGTTCTTAAGCATTCCCTTTTTCCGCTTTCTGAATAGAATACTGTCCTATGAATTTATTAGCCATTGAGACTTCAAGCCCTGTCTTAAGCGTCGCCCTGAAAAAATGTGGGGGCAAGGCGCGTCATGCCACGGTCAAAGGCTTCATGAAACACGCTGAAAATCTCCTCCCCGTGATCGACCGGCTTCTGAAACGGGAGCAGCTCAAGATCAGCGATGTGGATGTTTTTCTGATCGGCCGCGGACCGGGGTCCTTCACAGGGCTTCGCATCGGTTTCGCGACGCTGAAAGGCCTCCTCGCCATAAGGAAAAAACCCTGCTACGGCGCTTCTTCTTTAGACCTCATCGCAGCCGGAATTAAGCCCGGCAAACAGCCAGATCTCGCCCTAGCGCGCCATGAAAATCTTGCGGTGTGCCTCGATGCAAAACGTGGTAAACTTTACGCTCGTTCATACCGTTATCATAAAAAAAGATGGGTTCCGGAAGGGCCGGCTCGCGTTCTTTTGATCAAAGAAGCGGCGCGGGAATTCCCGCGAGGCAGCCGGATCGCCGGTGACGGCCTTACAAAGTTCGATGCCCAGCATTTTGAGCGGACGCCCGAAAAAGACTGGCATCCCCGGGCATCGGTCTTAATTGAGCTCTTTGAAGCGAAAAGCCCGCTTCTTAAAAAATTAACGCGGCCGAACGATCTTCTGCCGGTCTATTTGCGCAATTCCGAACCGGAAGAAAGATTGGCAGAAAAAAGGAAACATGGTTAAACTCGATCAAAGCACATCCAGGATCCAGCACAGCTCATGGATCGAGTTGCGCGCAGACCGCCTGCTCCAAAATCTCGAGACCCTTCGCAAGCATTCCGGGCAAACAGATGTCCTGGCCGTCATCAAAGCGAACGCCTACGGCCACGGTCTAAGCGAGATCGCGAACGCCCTTGCGGGCCGCGTTACTTACTTTGGCGTCGCGACCCTGCGCGAAGCTTTGGAACTTAAAGAAAACCACCCTCAAACCCCTGTCTTTCTTTTTGGGCATTTGTTCCCCCATGAGATCCCCGCGGCGCTTTTAGGCGGCATCACGTTGAGCGTTTCAAGTGTTGAAAAAGCCAAGGAAATTTCGGATCTTTCGGAAGATCTCGGCCGCAAAACTTCCGTTCATGTGAAGATCGACACCGGTATGGGGCGCATGGGAATCCCGGTCCGGGAAGCGGCTGTTTGTATAGAGGAAATGACCCGCCTGAAGGGCCTCATGCTTGACGGTATTTATACCCATTTTCCGACGGCCGAAAAGGACGATGCTTTCCGCGAAAACCAAGTCCGTGAATTCGGACTTCTCTTGCAAATTCTCGAGCAAAAAGGGATCATTTTCCGGTTCCGCCATGCGACCAATAGCGCCGCGACGCTTACTTTGAAAACCCCGCTTTTTAATATGATCCGGCCGGGCCTGACCCTTTATGGGATCTATCCCGACCTGGAGTTAAAAACACAGGCTCATTTCGAGCCGGTACTTTCGCTTAAAAGCAGGATCGTCCTCGTAAAGAAAGTCCGCGCCGGTGAATCGGTCGGCTACGGCCGTGAATTCGTGGCTAAAACGGATACAACGGTCGCCATCCTGCCGCTGGGTTACAGCCACGGTTATCCTTACGCCGCCTGGAAAAAAGCTTCTGTCCTCTGCCGCGGCAAGCGCTGTTCTTTGGCCGGCAAGGTCTCGATGGATTATATCGCCGTGGATCTCGGAAATATCGAAGCCAAAGAAGGCGATACGGTCACGCTCATCGGTGAGGATCAAAACGAACGCATTACGGCCGAAGATATTGCCGGCTGGGCTCATACGATCCCCTACGAAATCGTCACACGCTTAAGCTCTCATATCCCCCGGATCGTTGTTCATTAACTGAAAACCTGCCCGGCTGTCGCAGACAAAGGAACAGCAAATGATCGCATTCCAGATCGAAAATCTCGGCAAAGTCACATCGACCAATACGCTTCTTCTGGACCGTGCCCGCCAAGGCGCGCCGGAAGGCCTTGTTCTGACCGCGCGATGCCAGACTCTGGGACGCGGGAAGCCCGGAAGAACTTGGGTCTCTCCCGAAGATAAGAACCTCCTTTGCTCGATCTTGCTCCGGCCCCCCTTGAGCCCGGCCCAAGCGCCGATGCTGACCCAGGTCGCATGCCGGGCCGTTGCCAAGGTCTTGAAAGAGAAGTATGATATTGCTTCCGAATTCAAGCGGCCGAACGACGTTATGGCCGGTGGCCACAAGATATGCGGTATTCTGGTTGAGGCCCTTTCCTCTCCGTCAGAACTAGAGGCCGTCGTTATCGGGATCGGGCTTAATGTTAACGCGAAAGCTTCGGAGATCCCTCCGGAAGGCATCTCGATGATGGCGCTAAAAGAGAGGCTCTACAAAATCCCGGAAGTCTTGGATGGCATTCTCGAGGAATTGGGTCAAAAAATTAATGAATTATACGAAAATGGCACTATAAAGTAGTCCTTATCCCAAAATTCATTGATTCTTGATATAGAAGTGGTAAATCTAGACCTTTTTAAGGATTTTTTTTGATTGTGTCAAAATGACAAGGAAGTCTATGATGAAGAGAATATTGGCTATTGATATCGGGAACACAGCGGCTACGGTCGGGTTCTATGAAGGTGGCCGTTTATTGGACTTTGGATCTATCTATTATAACGATATCCCAAAATATGCTATAAAATGCCTAAAAAGTGGTAAAAATAGTCATTTAGATGTCGTTATAAGCTCTGTTTTCCCAAAAATAACGTGTTTTATTGAATGTAAATTACAAAATAAAAATGGCCTTTCTGTATGGGTCCTTGGCCGAGATATTCCAGTCAAAATACGGCACAACTACAATGATTTCAATGGGTTAGGATGCGACAGGAAGGTCAATGTCTATGGCGCAATGCAGATGTACCGGCTTCCAATCCTCGTTATTGATTACGGAACGGCCATTACATTTGACTATATTGATTCCAAAGGGGTCTTCCAGGGAGGAATGATCATCCCTGGACCCGAAACCGCCTATAGAGCTTTGAGCCAACGGGCCGCCTTACTCCCTAAGGGAATCGCTATGCCAAAGAAGCAAAAGTCTTTCCTGGGACGAAACGCCAGAGAGTGCATGGAATCCGGGATCCTGGAGGGCTATGGCGCCATGACCGACGAACTGATCCAGAGGTTCCGGAAGCGATATGGGAAGAACCTCCGAGTCCTGGCTACCGGCGGCTTTGCTGAGGTGATACGCCCTTATACGAAGCATATCGATACCATCGACCCTAAGCACTCCATCAAGTCCATTCTCGCCCTTTTTCGCGAGCATTTGAAAAAATCCTCTTGATTTTTTGAGCCTCCTGAATACAATAACGCCTCCTGGCACTCGTGATTTTTGAGTGCTAACCTCGAAGCATTACATCACCTTTAACGATCCGCCACAAAGCATCGGCGGATTAAATTCGCCCCGCCGCATCTTGCAGATGCAAGAGGCGGGGCTCATTTAAGGAGGCAATAACATGGCAAAACAACTTCTCTTCAGCGAAGAGGCGCGCCGCGCCGTTCTGCATGGCGTGGATCAACTCGCAAACGCGGTCAAAGTCACCCTGGGTCCCAAAGGCCGCAATGTGGTCCTTGAAAAGAAATTCGGCTCCCCCACCGTCACCAAAGACGGCGTATCGGTCGCCAAGGAGATCGAATTAGAAGACCCTTACGAAAACATGGGCGCCCAGATGGTCAAAGAAGTCGCTTCCAAGACCTCGGATGTGGCTGGCGACGGCACCACGACCGCCACGATCCTCGCGCAAGCGATCTACCGCGAAGGCTTGAAGAACGTCACGGCCGGCGCGAACCCGATGGCCCTCAAGCGCGGGATCGATAAGGCTGTCGAAGCGATCGTTGCAGAACTTGACAAGATCGCCAAACCGATCGGCAAGGATAAAAAAGAGATCGCCCAGATCGCTACGATCGCCGCGAATTCCGATACCACAATCGGTGATCAGATCGCCGAGGCCATGGACAAGGTCGGGAAAGACGGCGTCATCACGGTCGAAGAAGCCAAAGCCACCGCCACGACACTTGATGTCGTCGAAGGTATGCAATTCGACCAGGGATATCTTTCCCCGTACTTCGTCACCGACACTGAGCGCATGGAAGTCGTGCTCGAAGAACCGTTCATCCTTATTAATGAAAAGAAAATTTCGGCCGTCAAGGATATGCTCCCTATTCTTGAAGCCGCCGCCAAAGCCGGAAAGCCCCTCCTCATTATCGCCGAGGAAGTGGACGGTGAAGCGCTTGCGACCCTCGTGGTCAATAAGATCCGCGGTACACTCAATGTCTGCGCGGTCAAAGCCCCCGGATACGGTGACCGCCGTAAGGCCATGCTCGAGGATATCGCGATCCTCACCAGCGGCAAGGCGATCACCGAAGACCTCGGGATTAAGCTCGAGAATGTCACCTTAAAGGAATTGGGCCGTGCCAAACGCGTGACCGTGGATAAAGAAAATACCACGATCATTGAAGGCGCCGGCAAGAGCGCGGATATCACCGGCCGCATCGGTCAGATCAAGAAACAGATTGAAGATACGGATTCCGATTATGACAAAGAAAAACTTCAGGAACGCCTCGCGAAGCTCGCGGGCGGTGTGGCGGTCATTCATGTCGGCGCCGCGACCGAAACCGAAATGAAAGAAAAGAAAGCTCGCGTCGAGGACGCGCTTCACGCGACCCGCGCAGCCGTGGAAGAAGGCATTGTCCCGGGCGGCGGTGTGGCCTTGTTACGCGCCGGTACCGCGCTCGATAGCCTCAAACTCAAAGGCGATGAGAAGATCGGCGCTGATATTATCCGCCGGGCGCTTGAAGAACCTCTCCGCCAGCTGGCGCATAATGCCGGCGATGAAGGTTCCGTCGTAGTCCAGCGCGTCATGTCCGAAAAAGGCAATATCGGGTATAACGCGGAGACCAGCGTGTTCGAGAATCTGGTCGAAGCCGGCGTGATCGACCCGAAAAAGGTCACTCGCAGCGCACTCCAGAACGCAGCCAGCGTTTCCGGCCTTCTTCTCACCACCGAAACTCTCATCACGGACCTTCCTGAAGAAGAGAAGATGCCGCCGATGCCGGGTGGCGGAGGAATGGGAGGGATGGGCGGTATGGGCGGAATGGACTATTAATGACGACATCACTTAGCGAATCCGCTAACGGCGGAGAGCTAAGTGATTTTTCGGAATTAACCCCACACCCAGCTTTGTATGCATTATGTATATGTTTTGAAGAACAAATCAACCCAAGACCTGTATTACGGGTATAGCAGTAATCTAAAAAGGAGAATGGCCGAGCATCAGGCGAAAGGATCATGGGAGCTTAAATATTATGAAGCTTACCGATCTGAGACTGATGCTAGGGATCGCGAACGAAAACTTAAACATTATGCCCAGGCACTAACAGCGTTAAAGCAGCGGATCAAGCGATCCTTAAGCTAAGCGCTGGGTGTGGGGTTTAATTCGCGCAAATAACTTACGTCGCTTCACTCCGCAAGTTATGCGCTCATTAAAGGAGACCCAAACATGAAAGTAAAACCGTTAGCGGACAGAGTGCTGGTGGAAGTTCTTGAAGCGGAAGAAAAAACCAAAGGCGGCATCATCCTTCCGGATACCGCGAAAGAGGAAAAGACCGAGGGTAAAGTGGTCGCGGTCGGCGCCGGCAAAACGCTCGAGTCCGGCAAAGTCCAGGCGATCGAAGTAAAAAAAGGCGACCGCGTGCTTTTCGGGAAATATTCCGGCGATGATATCGTGATCGACGGCGTCAAGCACAAGATCCTCAAAGAGAGCGAGATCCTCGCCGTTTACGAGAAGGAGTGAATGAGGGCATCATTTAGCGAGCGAAGTGAAGCTAAATGGTAGACCCGAATTCACCCCACGCCCAGCAATGGGTCGTGGAAATAATCCGGTAAAATAAATCATGAAAAACACTATTCACAAAATCTCACAAATCAGCAGGCGCTGGGTGTGGGGTTTAATTCGCGCAAATAACTTACGTCGCTTCACTCCGTAAGTTATGCGCTCATTAAAGGAGTAAAACCATGGCAAAACTTATTTCCTACTCGGAAGAATCGCGCCAGCGGATCAAACGCGGCGTGGATATCCTCGCGCGGGCTGTCGGCGTCACACTCGGGCCCCGCGGCCGTAATGTTGTGATCGACAAGAAATTCGGGGCGCCGCTTGTCACTAAAGACGGTGTCACGGTCGCCAAAGAGATCGACCTGAAGGACCCTTACGAAAATATGGGTGCCCAGATGGTCCGTGAAGTCGCGGAAAAGACTTCCGATAACGCCGGGGACGGCACAACGACCGCCACGGTCCTGGCCCAAGCCATCGTCTCGGAAGGCCTGAAAAACGTCACTGCGGGAGCTAACCCCATGGCCCTGAAACGCGGGATCGATAAGGCTTCCGCGAAAGTAGTTGAAGCGGTAAAGAAAATGTCGAAAGCCGTCAAAGGCAAAGAAGACATCACCGCGGTCGGCGCGATCAGCGCTAACAATGATCAGAGCATCGGTCAGCTTCTGGCGGACGCTCTTGAAAAGGTCGGCAAAGAAGGCGTTATCACGGTCGAAGAAGCCAAAGGCCTTAAGACCGAGCTGGACGTGGTCGAGGGTATGCAGTTCGACCGCGGCTATCTCTCGCCCTACTTTGTGACCGATGCCGAACGGATGGAAGTGGTCTTAAAAGAACCCTACATCCTCCTTTACGAGAAAAAGATCAGCGCGGTCAAAGACCTTGTGCCGGCGCTTGAAAAAGTCGCTCGCCTCGGGAAACCGCTTCTGATCGTTTCCGAAGATATTGAAGGCGAGGCGCTCGCGACCCTCGTCGTGAACAAGATCCGCGGCGTACTTCAGATCGCGGCCGTGAAGGCCCCGGGATTCGGCGATCGGCGGAAGGCGTTGATGGAAGATATCGCGATCCTCACCAAAGGCAAATTCGTTTCCGAGGACCTCGGCGTGAAGCTTGAGAATGTCGATCTTGATATGCTCGGCACGGCCCAGCGCGTCGTGATCGATAAGGATAACACCACGATCGTGGGCGGCGCGGGGGCCGCGAAGGACCTCAAGGCCCGCTGTGAGCAGATCAAGGCCCAGATCGAAAAATCCGACTCCGAATACGACAAGGAAAAACTCCAGGAGCGCCTGGCGAAACTTTCCGGCGGCGTGGCCGTCGTCAAGGTCGGCGCGGCGACCGAAGTCGAGATGAAAGAAATGAAAGCCCGCATCGAGGACGCGCTTCACGCGACCCGGGCGGCCATCGAGGAAGGCATTGTTCCGGGCGGCGGCGTGGCGCTTCTGCGCTCGATCGCATCACTCGACGACGTGAAAGCTTCCGGCGATGAAGCGACCGGCGTTCAGATCGTGCGCCGGGCCCTTCAGGAACCCGCGCGCAAGATCGCCCATAACGCGGGCGTCGACGGATCGGTCGTCGTAAAGAAGATCCTTGAAGGCAAGGGCAGTTTTGGATTTAACGCGCAATCGGGAGAGTTTTCCGACCTTGTGGAAGATAAGGTCATCGACCCGGCCAAGGTCGTCCGTATCGCGGTGGAGAACGCCTGCAGTATCGCGGGGCTGATCCTCACGACCGAGTGCGTCGTGGCGGAAAAACCCAAAGAAAAGAAAGACGAGGATAAGAAAAAATCCTCGAATTATTCGGGCAGCATCGAATAACTTTTCCCGAAAAAGAAAAAGCCGGTTCTCCGTAAAGGGAACCGGCTTTTTTTATCGCTTCAAACCTAAGATCCTTGTTCTTCGTGCTCCTTCTGCCGGCGAAGGGCTTCGTCCAGTTGCTCGGGAGTGAGGGTCTTGTCTTCCACAAGGATCTCGCCGAGCTTGCGTTTCCGTTTCGGCTGCTTCGGTACGACAAAAATAAAAGAAGATCCTTTGCCGGGCTGACTTTCCGCCCAGATGCGGCCGCCGTGGGCTTCCACGATGCTTTTGGAGATCACGAGCCCAAGCCCTGTCCCCTTCTCGCCGCTTGTCGCTTGCGTGCCAAATTGTTCGAATTTGTTAAAAAGCCGTGAAAGGTTCTCCTCGGCGATCCCGGGCCCCGTATCCTGGACAGCGCACTGGACTTCGCCCCCGAGGTCCTTGATCTCGAAGGTCACAGATCCCTTCTGGGTGAATTTCACCGCGTTCGTTAAAAGATTCACCATGACCTGTGAAAGTTTATCGTAATCGGCGGTGATCTGAAGCCGCTCGGCCGGAAATTCTTCGCGGATCTCGAGGCCTTTCTTATTGGCGCGAAGGCGGCTTCCTTCGCACGCCTGCCGCGCCGCGGAAATGATGTCCATCGGTTCAAAGTTCAGAACGATCTTCCCGGCTTCGATCTTCGCAAGATCTAAGAGGTCATTGGTAATATGGATCAAACGGTCCGCGGTCCGCCGGACCATCTCGATATAGCCCTTTTGCTGTTCGGAAACAGGCCCCGCGAGCCCGTCCATGATCAGGGCGGCCGCTTCATGGATCACGCTTAAAGGGCTGCGCAGTTCGTGCGCGACGACCGATACAAATTCATCCTTCATTTTGTCCAACTTCTCAAGTTTCACGCTCTTTGCCTCCAATTCCTGATAAAGTGCTTTGATGCCTTCGTTCGCTTTTTGAAGCCCCCAAGACTGGGTTTCCAGCTCGGACTTTTGCTTTTTAAGTTCGATCTCGGTGCGTTTGCGGACATCGATGTCCTGGAACGTCCCGCGCAGTTTGAAGATCTTGCCCCGTTCATAGATAGGCTTCCCGCTGGCGCGCACCCAGAGCCTTTTCTTTGTTTTAACCGGGATGATCTCAAGCTCGAGATCGAACGGCTGTCCTTCTTCCATGGCGTTTTTAACCGCTTCGACAAGAATAGGCCGCGATTCGGGAGCGTAGAAACCAATCGCCTCCTGCAGGCTGGGCGCGTGTCCGATCTCTAGCTCGTGGATCCGGTATGTTTCGTCCGTCCAAGTCGACGCTTGGGTCGCAAGGTCCACTTCCCAGCCCCCGACCTTCGCCATTTCGCCGGTTTCGTTCAGAAGCTCACGATTACGTTCTAATTCTTCCGTTTGTTTTTTTATTTTTTCGTTCGTTTCGGCGAGATCATCCATGATATTCATGGTCGCGCGCTGGCTCTGCGAAAGGTCCTGGGTCCTTGCTTCGATCTTTTCTTCCAAACTCTGAGAAAGCGCTTCCACTTCCTCCCTGGCCTTGGCGAGGTCAAGCTGTCTCTGCCTGAGATGCTTGATCAGGGCGCGGAAAGAATCAGCAAGCTCCTCCACTTCATCGCCGGTATGGATCTCCAAAGGATAATCCCAATTCCCTTTTTGGACCTCCAGGATCGCTTTGTGAAGCTGACGGGTGGGATCGACCAGCTTCTTGCTTAAAAAATACCCGAGAAGGAAAAAAAACAGAAAGAAAGCGCTTCCGCTTAAGCTAAGGATCGCAATGACCCTTTTCAAAGGATGAAAAAATTCCTTCTCATCCAGCGTGGTAATGACATACCACTGGACGCTACCTGTTTCAAGCGCCGAAAAATCGACCTTGGCCCTCCCTACAAGTATCTTATGCCTATGAAGAGAACTTCCGGGAAGCATGATCCAGCCGCGCTTATCATAGAGGACTTTTTGAAGCGTTTTTTCATCAAAAACTTTGACCGAAAGAGGATTGACGCCTTCATGAAAAAGGACGTCGCCGTAACTATTTAAAAGAACGGCATGTCCCGTTTCTTTAAATGTGTAGTGATCCAAAAGCTTAAAAAATTCTTCGGTGTTCACGCTTTGCTTGGCGAACCCGATCACATTCCCCTTTTTGTCCTTGATCGACGTCGTCATATCGAGGGCTAAGATACCTGAAGATTCGTCAAAGGATACGTCCCGTAAAAGCTCGAGGCTTTCCTCGCCTTTGGAGGCATCCTGCCACCAAGTCTCGTCGGCTTGAAAAAAATCCGTGGTTTTTCCGGACGCGGCGACCAAGCCCCCGTACCGGTCCGTGATAAAGATCTCGGCGATCTGATCATCCTCGCTGGCATAGTTTTTCAAACGAACGCTCATGGGTCCATTCAATGCCTGTTCCCACTCCCCCGCATCGAGGCCGGGCCATGCCAGGTCCATTTTTTTAAAATACGCCTCACGCTCTTCCGGGGAAAGCGCCTCGCGCGCCGCGTTGACCTCTTGTAAAAATTCTTTCCACTCAGGATCGGCGAAGTAAACGCGAAGCGCCTTCATTTTTTCTTCGACCGCGTCCGCCAAAGCTTCTGACGCGAGCCGCGCGTCCATCTGAATGCTCTCCCCGATGGCCTGGGAACGCATGTTATAAACAAGGAAAAAACCGGAGGTCGAGAGCGCCGCGACGGTAAAAAACATCATGAAGGCCACAAGAAGAATGACCTTGTAGCGGATGCTCCAAAAGCGTTTGGCAGGACCGTTTTTTGTTTTATTTTTGGCGGAAGTGTCTTTGACGCTGAAAACAGGGAAAAACGGCTTATTTTTTCCGCCCCAAAAACCTTTACCCATTTTGTTTTCCCTTTTCAAGGGTTTTGATCTTTTCTTTAAGCTCGATCATCTTGAGTTCCCGATCTACCGCGATCTTATTGAATTTCTCAAGTTCTTTGACCTGCTCTTCTAATTTTTTTTCCGCCGCCTTACGGTCGCTGATGTCTTCGATCTGCGCGACAAAATAAAGCGGTTCGCCTTTACTGCCGCGGACCACCGACTTCGAAACAAGGACCCACGCGAAGTGGCCGTCCTTATGCATGTAGCGCTTTTCTATGCGGTAATCTTGGATATCCCCGGCCAAGAGACGTTTGACATAAGCAAGATTCCTTTCAAGATCATCCGGATGAGTGACCTCCTGGAACGTTTTTAGGAGCAGTTCTTTTTCGGTATAACCCACGATCCGGCACAGCGACGGATTCACCTGGAGCCAACGGCCTTCCAAACTCACGATCGCCATGCCGCTTCCGGAGGCCCTGAAGGCGGAACTGAAACGCTCTTCGATCTCCCGGAGAGTTTCGCGGGCCCTGATGCGCAAGAGGGCCCAAACGGTCAGGAAAATAATGATGATGGCCATGAAACCGGCGATCACCCATCCCAAGAATTGATAATAAAAAACGCTTTTAAGCGGCGCGAGAAAAACAAGCGACCATCCCTGCGGCCCTAAAGGCCTTTGAATGAACTGATAGGATTCTTTTTCAAGGCG
The DNA here is from genome assembly GCA_022709525.1 of Candidatus Omnitrophota bacterium. Classification (GTDB taxonomy): domain Bacteria; phylum Omnitrophota; class Omnitrophia; order Omnitrophales; family Aquincolibacteriaceae; genus Aquincolibacterium. The sequence goes on along the minus strand of JAKLIQ010000006.1, from coordinate 112,048 downwards.
GACTGTCGCTCCATCCTGAACGGGATCCGGGAAAACGGGCTCTTCGGACGCGAGCAGGAATTGTTTGGAATCCTTGATCTTGCGGAGACGCTCCTCGCTTAAGGGCCAGAGCGGCCTTAAAACCTTGTCGGGAGATCCTGATATGAAGATCACGCCCTCCGGACTGACAAAAAAGATATTTTTAGAATTAAGAAGCAATGCCTTGACCGCTTCCACGTTCTTTTTGATCACCGAAATACCGACGATCCTCCCCTGCCCGTCTCTGACGGGATGAGAAGCGTAAAAACCCCTTTCCCGGCTCGTCACGCCGGTGGCCATATAGACCATGGGATTCCCCAGGACTGCCTCATGAAAATAAGGCCGGAATGCGTAATTTTTCCCGACAAAACTATCGGGATCGTTCCTGTTGGAGGAAGCGATCGCGTTGCCCTGAAGGTCTAAAAGATAGCAAACAGAAAAATTGAGGTTTTTGTTATAACGGTCCAGGACCGAATTGGCTTTTTCGATATTGGAAGGGCTGGGATCGATCAACGCGGGGACGATCCAGGGAGAACCCACCATGGCGCCTCCCGCGGCTTCTCCCTGCTGAAGGTCGTTGCGAATACCGGTACCGATCGCCGCGACCGTATTTTCGCTTTGAAGCCGGAGAAAGGTTGCTCCGACATTCCCCAAAAGGCCGGCGAGCAGGATCCCCGAAAAAAGCGTGATCAAAAAAATGGTCACGGGAAATATAAAAAAGGCCTTTTCCAGCTTAAGCCCTTTGGGTTCTTTCATGATCGACCCCCCCCCAATGACACCAAACCCGCGCTGTGAATCTTTTGAGCAGGAGGAATGCTGGCTCAAGAAGACAGCCCTTCTTTTGGAAAGATATCCCGCACCGCCTTGACCACAAAGGACATATCCCCTGTTTTGACCACAAAATCATCGGCGCCCATTTCGCGGGCCAGAATGGGATCGAACGCGCTGAATTTAGCGGTCATCATGATCACAAGGGGTGGGCGCGTTTCGAACATTTTTTTGAGCTTGCGGCAGGCTTCGAACCCGGAGATCTCGGGCATCACGGCGTCGACCACGACAAGATCGGGCGCCCCTTGCTGGGCACGGCGGAGGGCGTCCTCAAAATTAAAAGACGCGACGGCCTCGTGGCCCTGTGCTTGGAGTAATTCCGCGATCAGCTGGGACGCCGCGGGATCATCATCGATTACGAGGATCTTTTTTTTCATCGAACCTCCTGTCCTTCAAATGATTGCGGTTCTTAGTATCGGCATCCCCAGATCAAGATAGAGCGGTTTTTCTGAGGCCGGAAGCGGTAAAAGGGCCTCAAGCGGCGCCCTTGCCTCCCTCGAGGGTCTTAAGTTTTTCTTTCAGCTCGATCATTTTAAGTTCGCGGTCGACGGCGATCTTCTTAAATTTTTCGAGCTCTTCGACCTTCTCCCGAAGATTTTTCTCATAATTCGCCCGGTTAGTGACATCTTCACCAAAACTTAAAATGGCGGTTACTTGTTGCTGCTCGTCTTTGATCAGGGCGTTATGCCACACAATGATCCTCTGGGTCCCGTCTTTTCTTAGAACGGGATTTTCATGATGCTCCGCTTCGTCCATTTTTTTTCTTCCCTCGGTTATCTCCCGAAAGAAGGATTTTAAGGACGCCCTTATATCGCCCGGAATGAAGTGGTCGAACCAGTTCTTTCCGATCACTTCTTCTTTGGCATAACCCAGAATATCGCAACCGGCTTGATTGATCAGCGTGACATTGCCGTCCCGATCCGAAACGACCATAATGGCCTTGGCGACCTCAAAATAACGCTGGGAAAGGCCCTTCTCCTTTTGAAGTTCCGCTTCCGCTTTTTTGAGATTGGTCATGTCTTTTGCGATATGGACCGCGCCAACCACTTCCCCCTTGTCGTCGAAAATGGGCGAAACGGTCGCCAAAAGAGGGATCCCGTTGAAAGTTTGCGCTTCTTCGGTGTGCGGCAAGAGATCCTTGATGGTCTTTTGAAAAGGACAGGTCGGCCAGTTGCTTTCCATATGGTGGACCAGTTCATAGCATTTTTTGCCCAGGACAGCTTCGGGCTTCGCGTGAAAAAAATCAAAAAAGGCCTTGTTCGCCCGGACGACGCGGCATTCTTTATCCATCAAAAATACAAGGTCCGAGATGCTGTCAAAGGTCTTTTCCCATTCCTGCGCCGCGTGCCGGATCTGCCACTCGACCCTCTCCCTTTCGGCGATCTCTTCAGTGAGTCTTTTTTTCTGCTCGAAGAATTTTTCGATCAAAAGCGCGATCTCGCCGAACTCCGTCTTGCTTTTTCTAACCCTGAAAAGAAAGGTCGCCGAACCCGAGGTAAGCGCCTTGGAGATAGCGGTAAGCGAGATCCCGATCGAAGTCACGGAAAAAAAGGCGACGATCCCGATCACGCCGACAGCGAAGACCAGAAAAAGAACCAGGTATTTTTGGCTTCTCCGGTTGAACGCTTGCATTTCCTGCGACCGGATCTTCACTTCGAGGAACATAAGGGTCTGTCCGTCCCAGCCTTTAAGCGGCCTGAAGAAAGCGATGCTCCCGCTTTCGGGGTCAAAAATATCGCGGGGATCTTTCAGAGAACCCGGAGGAACGAGCCGGATCCTGGCCTCAAAAAGATTTTCAAGGTTCGCGAGATACTCCGGATCCCATACTTTCCCGTTAAAAAAGTAGCCGGCGGGTTTTGTTTTTCTCTCCGGATCATTCGACGGGTGGATGCTGGCCCCGCGGACCTCCCAAAGCCCCTGGTCGGTGGGAACAAAAAAATGGGTCAGAGGGGCCTTTTCAAAAAGCTGCGGGATCACATCGCCCGGGATCGGGAATGTCGCGAGGTTGTGTTTTTCGGGATCGCTAAAGGAATAAACCAGGGAAGCGGCCAGATCATAAACCCACAGACTGTCGACCTGGTAGGTGGAGAGCGTGTTGGCGCTCATCATTTCGCCCGCCCATACCGGGTCCTTGGTCTTGATAAAATCGGCCATTTCGTCCCAATAGGTATAATCGTAGGCCAACACATAGGCCGAATGGCTTTGAAGCCGGAGAAGCTTGTCAAAAACATCTTTCTTTTCCGTGGATTCGTTCTGGAATAAAAGAACGGCTTCTTTTGTATCATCGGCGCGGATGGCAAAAAACGCCAGCGCAAAGATAAAGAAAAGGAGGGAGATGAGGGCGATCAGCTGCGTGCGTACTTTCATAAAAGGTCCTCGCTTTAAAAAGCGTACGGAAATGGATCGTCGTGAGGGAAAGGATATGCCGAACCAGGGCCTTTTTCAACCTTAATTCTGAAGGATCAACGGGCTCTGCGAAAAGCGGAGGCGATATAGCCGCGGGAGCGGCCTCGCCGGCCGAAACGGCCGCCGCCGAAGGAGGCGACCTTCACGGGTTTATGCTCGATAAAACTCTCAAGCGGCATTTCGGGGTGTTCGGAGATCGGAAGCGCCATGCGCATGAGTTTTTCGATATCTTTGACCTCTTTCCCCTGCTCCGGCGTCGCGAACGAGATCGCATGCCCCTTATCCCCGATCCGCCCGGTGCGGCCGATACGATGCACATAATTCTCGGATTCGTCGGGAAGGTCGTAGTTAATGACCAATTCGATGCCTTTGACGTCGATCCCACGCGCGGCGATGTCGGTCGCGACAAGGATCCGGTATTTCCCGGACTTGAACCCTTCCAGCGCTTCCCGCCTTTGCGCCAAGGAGCGGTCGGCGTGGATCTCGGCGGCATGATGCCCCATTTCCCGGATCGCGCGCGTGATCTTGTAAGCGCCGATCTTGGTCCTTGAAAAAACAAGGACGGTTCCGTGGTATTGGGCCAGTATTTTTTTCAGGAGGTCCCGTTTGGCCTCTTTCTTTACAACAAAAACTTCCTGGGTGATCTTCTCCGCCACGGTTCCGGACTTGGCGATCTCGATATGGACCGGCAGTTTCATTTGGGAGGTCGCGATCTTCATGATGGCGTCCGGCATGGTCGCCGAAAAAAGCATAGTCTGACGCTCCTTAGGCAATACGCGGAGGATCTTCTGGATCTGCGGCGCGAAACCCATATCGAGCATCCGGTCGGCTTCATCAAGCACTAGAACGCTGATCTCGTTCAAGAACACATAGCGTTGCTCCATATGATCGATCAAGCGACCCGGTGTCGCGATCAGGATGCGCGGGTGCTGACGGAGTTCCTGGATCTGATGGTGCATGGAGGCGCCGCCGATCAGGACGGCGAACTTCAATTTAGGATCGATCTTATGAATGCTCTGGTGGACCTGATAAGCTAATTCGCGCGTCGGCACAAGGACGAGCCCTCGCCCTTTTTTCTGAGCGAGACGCTGGATCATGGGGATCCCGAACGCCAGGGTCTTCCCGGTCCCTGTTTGCGCGATCCCGATCACGTCCTGGCCCTCGACCGCAAGCGGAATGGCTTTTTGCTGGATCGGCGTGGGCGTATGGAATTTCATCTTCTGGAGGGTTTCCAGAAGATGGGGAGCGATCCCAAGGCCGTAAAAGCTTGGGGCGGCGGGCGGTTCTGCCGCCGGATGCGTTGTCATGGGCGCCAGTATAGAACGGGTAGACTAAAAATACGAGGGAATAAAATCATTTACAGGTCTTGTTCCAACGCTCCGGTTTTGCAGACTTTCCCGAATTGGACGGCGCTTTCGCGGACCGTTCTTTGCTGGGTGGGATAATCGATCCCGATCAGGCCGAATCTCGGCCCGAAACCGTCGTGCCACTCGAAATTATCCATCAGCGACCAGTAGAGGTACCCGGTGACCGGGGCGCCTTCGCGGATGGCGCGGTGAATCGACCGGAGATGGGCCTCGATATAGCGCCACCGCAAGGCATCGTCGGGGGTGCAAATACCGTTTTCTGTGATCACGATAGGAAGATGATAACCTTTAAGCTTGAGCAATACCCGGCAGAGGCCTTCCGGATAAACTTCCCATCCCGACGAATTCGTTTCGGGAACACGGTGCTCTGCTTTCACGCAAATATCCATAAAGAGGTTGCGAAGCCCCCACTTCTGGACTTCCACGCGCTGCCTCGAGTAATAATTAACGCCGATAAAGTCCAGGGCTTTATGCCTCCGGAACTTGCTGATCAAGCCGAGATTGAACCACCGATGACGCAAGGACGCCGCGAGCTTGTTCCTGAAATCTGGGACGCACGGCACAAAATCCTGCATATGCTGGGCGATGCTGACCGAAGGCAGCTGCATTTTTTTCCGCCAGTAAGTTTCATGGATCAACCGGTAGGCCTTGATGTGCGCGGCGGCTAAATGGTTTTCAACCGTCCTGGCTCTCCAAAGCGATTTGATCTGCGGAGGCCACAGGCCCATGATGTAGGATTCATAGACATACACGGTGGGCTCATTGATCGTGATCCAGTAACGCACTTGGGGGGCGAGTTTTTTAAGGATAAAAGCCGTATACTTTAAAAAAAGCTTTACCGTTCCCGGATTTTCCCAGCCCCCTTTTTTTGCGAGCCAGGCGGGATTGGTAAAGTGGTGTAAAGTCACGAGCGGCTCGATGCCCCGCGCCCTCAGCGCGAGGATTACGTTCAGATAATGTTCAAGGGCTTCTTCGGAGAATTGCCCCTCCTCGGGCTCGAGGCGGCTCCATTCAAGTGAAAGCCGGTGGGCGTTATGATGCAGGCCTTTGGCAAGATCGAAATCCTGCTCGTAAAGCCCGTAATGGCGGCAGGCATCCCCGGAGGGCTCTTTGCCCGTTTCTTTTTCCCACTGCCACCAGTCGGCGCGCGTGTTGCCACCCTCCACTTGATAAGCGGAAGTCGCGGCGCCCCATAAAAAATTCCCTGGAAATTTAAACATGGCAAAAGTATATCATAACCCGACAAAAATCGGGGTTCGGGACTTGTCCCTCGGGACTCGCTTTGGTTTTTACAAGTCCCGAGGCGCGAGGCGCGAGTCCCTGCTCTTGGTCTGTAGTGCTTGTTTCGCGAACGGGAACGGTATAAATTACACGCATGCCGTCACTCATCCGACAGATCAAAAAAACCTATGGCATGGCCCGTCCTCATGAACGGCGGACGGTCCTTCAAAATTTCGCTTCCCTTTCCGTGCTTCAGGCCATCACTTACATCCTGCCGGTCCTGATCCTGCCTTACCTTTTCAGGGTCATCGGTCCCGAAAAATTCGGGCTGATCGCCTTTGCGCAGGCCTTCATCCAGTACTTCATGATCCTGACCGATTACGGCTTCAGTATTTCGGCCACCAAGGAGATCTCGCTTTGCCAGCACGACCGCGCCGAGATCAACCGCGTGTTCTCATCGGTCATGATCGTCAAGGTCATCCTGGCCCTGGTCAGTCTTGCGATCCTGGGCTGCGCCGTTTACTTCATCCCCAAATTCAGGAGCGACTGGCCGGTCTACGTGTTCAGTTTTGGCGCCGTCCTGGGGAACACGCTTTTTCCCGTCTGGTTCTTTCAGGGCACCGAAAAAATGAAACATATCGCCGATATCAATATCGCCGGCGGCGTTTTGACCGTGCTTCTCCTTTTTTTCTGCGTGAAAGGGCCGCGAGATTATCTGATGGTTCCGATCATTACTTCGATCGTAGGCGTTATCACGGGGCTTTGGGGGCAATATATCGCCTTCCGGAAAATGGGGGTTTCTTTTGAGTTCCCGGGATACACGAGCATCCAGAAAAGGGTCGCGGCCGGATGGGACATTTTTGTTTCGATCGTCGCGATCAACGCTTATACCAACACGCGTATTTTTGCGGTGGGGCTTCTGACCAATAATGCGATCACCGGATTTTACGCGATCGCCGACAAGGTGGCCGGGTTATGCCAAACCTTCCCCTTGATGTCTTTTTCCCAGGCGCTTTTCCCCCGTCTGAGCAGGATCTTCCAAAAAAGCAAGAAACGCGCCTATGAGTTCATGGAAAGGATCCAGCTGATCACGATCAATATCTCGCTCATCTGCCTGCCGCTTATTTTTGTTTTCGCCGAACGCATCATCAAATTTGTTTTCGGCGGCAGTTACCCCAAGACCGTGCTTTCCCTCCGGCTTCTGCTTGTGGCCGTGCTGTTCGCGGGCGCGAACGCTTTCCGGGTGCAATTCCTGCTGGTCTGCGGCAAGACCCACATCTATTCGAGGATCCATGTGGTCATGGCCATGATCGGACTGCCGCTTACCTTCCTTTTGATCGATTCTTTTTCTTATGTGGGGGCGGCGGTGGCGACGATCGTGATCGAGGCGGGGATCTTGGCGATCACCTACGTGACGGTCAAGCGGCTCAAGCCTTCCTGACCCGGAGAGTTTTTCGGATCAATCTTCGTGGCGGATCCCCTGAACGCCATCGGCGTTCAAGAGGATTTCAACGGCAGGGCCCGGCTTTTTAGAAGAAGGGCGCAATGTTCGCAGGATCACTCTGACGCCAGAGCCCGCCGCGGTCCAGGAAGGATCGAGCGCGAGCAAGGGTTCCCGGGCTTCCAGTTCGGCGATCTTCTTTCCCTTTTTGCCTTGAGTGAAGATCTCGGCGCGATAGAGCGTCCCGTCCCCGGACTCAAAACCTTTTTCGACGGCAAGGTCTTTGAAAGATAGCCTCCCGCCGGAACTCTCGAATTGATCAAGCGGACTAGAACATGAGAACCAGTGGCGGACGATGATATCGCGTCGCTCGATCAATGTTTTAGCGATCGCTTCCGCGTCTTCCGGATTCTCATACTCCCCCGCCTTTACCGCGGCCCGGATATCGGCGTCAGAGAAATCCGCCAAAAGCTTGGCGGCCCAGAAACCATCGGCCCGGGTCGCCATGCGTAAGGATTCGTAAGGGAAAAATGTCTTGTAACCGGCGGGATCAAAATATTGATTGGTAAAATACCCGACGGCCGGAGAACCCGGAACGATCTCTTTATCTTCGCGCCATTTCTTCTGCCAGGGCTTCTCCCGGAACCCGAGCAGGAACATAGTTTTTAAAGTTTCCCCGTAATCGACGGCATGTTCGTGGCCCAGCATCGGGTCTTTCGGGCCCTCGCGGGTCGCGCCAAGCGCGCCGTTAAAATCCATAAGATAGTGTTTTAAAACGTTCTGTCCGCCCTCATGGACGAGAAAATCCTGCGTGGAGGTCTCGCAAAGATCGAAATGATTAAGCCACGAAGCGAAGATCCCGAGCGCCCGGATCTCGCGGCGGTCGCGATGATTGACGATGTCTTCGGGGTCGTCTTTTCTCCGTTTCTCAAAACTGAAAGGCCCTTTCTTTTCTCCCTGCGGGATCTTTTGCGCCGAGGCGCGGTAAAGGCCTTGGGCGTTCTGCGGCAAGACCAATAAGTATTCCATCAACCGTTTTTGCGTTAAAGGCTTCTTGAAGCCCGTGTCTTCCCAGGTCATGGCCGCCGAAACCGCCTGGATCTGGTCGGGGTTAAAGAAAAGCGGTGTATACTGCGGCACGTGATAACCTAAAGCGTAATAGAAGCGGCTTGCCACCAGTTCGGCCCCCGTGGAGAGATCGAGCGCTATTTGAGGATCAAATTCAAGAAGGTATTCCTCGTCTTGGGCGTCTTTGACCCAAAATCTCGGATAGATCCCGCGCTGTTCGGCCTCGATCACGCGGAGCGGCTGGCTGAGATCGGGCCCGTTATTTTCCCGGTATCCCTTTTCGATCTCTTCGGCCGAAAGCCGCTTGCGGCCGTGCCGATTGGTAAAGAAAGAAGAATCGGGCACTTCGTCAAAAACGTTCACATTGGCCGACGGGATCTCTTGGCGGAAGATCTTTCTCCCCCAACGCCCGAAATCCAGCAGATTGACCCCTTCGTCATAGAAACTTTGTTCAAAAAATTCACTGTAAAAAGTCTCGGGATTCGTTTTGATCTCGCCCGCTTCGCGGGCGAGTAAAACCGGCGCGACCGCCGCAAAACACAAAAGGCCTCCGCCTATTCCCAACCCGATCTTTTTCAGGACCCTGCTCTTTCGCATCATCGTCTTTCCTTCATCAGAACGCGATCTTGTTATCGATATAAAATTGCGTACCTTCGTTCCCGTGCGCGACCGAAAACGCCAAAAGGGTCGTCTTGGCGTAACTGAGATAAAAACCGACACCGTAGGATGTCTTGAAATATTTCATGGCGATCTTGCCGAAATCGCTGAAGACCTGCCCCTCATCCACGAAAAGAGCGGTGTTCAGTTTGAAGTCCTTGTATTGCATGACCGTATAGCGGTATTCGAGGTTAAGCAGCATCGCGCCTTCGGCGTAAAAACGGTTGTAGACAAAAGCCCGCGCCGTCTGGCTTCGTGTCGGGAACGTTCCGGAACTTCCGAGTTTGGCCATCTCAAAGAAGGGAACGGTCCCGCCGTCGATCTGCTGATTGTATTCCATGAAAAAACGCGGCACAAGGACGCGGCGCGGCGACGCTATCTGAAAATATTTGGCCATGTCGACCAGATAAGTGAAATAACGCGCGGAAGAATGATCGGTCCCGTCCGTGTATTTAAAGAGAAACTTTTGATAACTTCCTTTCGACGCTTGATCCCTGCTGTCGCGCGTATCCCGGCTTAAAGCCGCTTCGTAACTGAGCAGGCGTTCCCCATTAAGACCGGGAATGACCTCGTTGGCAAAGATCTTTGTGATATCCCCCTTGCCGTCGTGTTCGCGATTGGTGATATTGACATTCCTATAAGTAAAAGCGCCTGAAAGGTCAATGGAGGGGGAAAAATTATATCCGGCGTTTGCGGTCAGTTGGGTCGTTTCCATTTTGAAGGAGGTTCCTTCACCGCGGCTTGTTTTAGGGCCGATCCCGTAAAAGGGTTCTTTCTCGCGCATGTGATATTGAAAAAGACCTCCCGCGTGGAGCCCGGTGCCGGCGATCCTCTGGGCGCCGACCTCGGACCCGACAAGAAAAAACGCGGTCGGGCCGTGCATGATGGTGGCGGTCGCGATAAAGTCGGGATATTTTTCTTTTTGCTTCGCGATCGCCATGAGATTGAACTCGCCGCCATAGTAAGGGATGAGGGTCGTCTCCGAACCGCCCAAAAGAGGCGTGAACCCTTTTTCCACCATCCGTTCATAGACCCACAGGGTCTTCTTATCGAGACGGTGGTTCTCGGTGAAAATAAGGCCTTTGTCCATCGGGTACTTGATGAGCCGGAACGGAAGCTCTAAAAGGGCGGAAAGAGGGTCTTTAAGCGATCGGGAGGTCAGGGGTTCGGTATAGACCGGGGCATAACGTTCGGCGTCTTTTTCGGCGGCGGATCCGATGGCGACAAATCCGAAGACAAAAATCAGAAAAAAACCGATGTGCTTAAACGATCTTAAACCTGTCATGCGGAACCCTTTGGAGAATGGCTACCAGTTCGCTTATAAGAATATCCGATACCGGCGGATTTCAAAAGTATTTTTTACGATCGATGCTAGAAGGACTATCGACAAAAAACGCCGGAAGCTTGAAGCTCCCGGCGCTGGTCGGAAAAGCTATCTATTCTTGCAAGGATTTTTTAGCGGCAGTGTGCGGCTAGAGGAATTCGACGTGGTGGTCGATCAGGGAAGCGTGACGGCCCGAACGCAGGAAGTCGAGAAGCTTCCCGATCGCGCCCTCAAGATAAGTTTTGTCGGAACCCGCGAAACAAAAGACCCACTCGGAACGTTGCCATTTGTCCCGGTAGCCGATTTCAGCCGACGAGGCATTGAACTCGTTGCGGATGCGGTCGCGAAGACTGTTCAAGACAAAGCGTTTTTCTTTGAGGGAATGGGCTTCCGGAATAAAAAATTCCGCCGTCAAAACCCCGATATGCGCCGTTGCCCGGTCTTTCATGGCTTGAACGCGCCTAGGAGGATCTTCCGCCAAAAAAATAAGGGCATTTTTGAGAAGAAGCGAGCAAGGCGCAGTCTTCAGCGCACGGAATAATACGGACCGCCGCCTCGCATTCCGGGATACTGTCGCGCAGATCGCGTTCGATCTCGTCGGCGATATGATGCGCTTCGGGAAAAGGCATGCCGCGCGGCAAGACCACGCTGCATTCGACGAATTTTTTCCGTCCCGAATTCCGGCTGCGAATATCGCGGAATTCACAGCACCGCCCCAGGTATTTTCCAAGTTGCTTCATGACCTCGAGCTTGCTTCCCTCTTCCAGCGAAGCGTCCAAGAGTTTCAGAAAGGCATGGCGGGCCATCTGAAAAGAAGGGAAGGCGATCCATGCGCTTACCACAAGCGTGGCGAAAGGATCCAGATAGACCGTCCACCGTTTCAAAGGGGTCGGCATCAAAAAAACCGCGAGAAGGAACGCGGCCGCGATGGTCGAAGAGATGCATCCTTCGAGCTGGTAATGAACGCCCTCGGCGCGGACTGCGGGCGAACGGCAATCGGCCGCCAAAGAAAGGATCCATGCCGCGCCGATAAAATTGACAGCGGCGCTAAAAACGCTGAACCCGAAACCCAGCCACGGCGTCCCGATCTCGAAAGGGTGCGCGATATGGATCGCGGCCTGAACGGACATCACAAGAGCGATCCCGATCAGAACGATCCCCTCGACCGCCTCGCAGATATGCTCGATCTTTCCATAACCGTAATTGTGCGAAAAATCCGCCGGGCGGTTGGAAACTTTGACGGCATGATAAAGAATAACGGAAACAACGAGCCCGGCTACGGTAATGCCGAGGTCGGTCGCGATGGCGAGCGAACGGACAAGGAGCAACGCGGTAAACTTCGCGGTAAAAAGAATGATATTCCCAAAGAGGCTGATTTGAGCCGCTTTTAGCATTAATGCCTGGTCATTTTTTTGTAAGGCCATAGAAATATTCCTCAAAAAATCTTTCTTAAAAAATTCTTCTTAAAATAAAAACCCCGGCAAGATCGGTTCTTTTTCGCTTAGGCGGAAGTCTTTTTTTCTTTGACTTGGCCAAAGATCTCTTTAACCGCCTCGATATCTTTTTTTCCGACGAGCACCAGCACTACATCGCCGTCCTCCAGAAGCGTGTTCCCTTTCGCGACGATGAATTTATCGTTTCGGCCGACAAGTACCGCGAGGCTGTCTTGCGGGAAATTCAGATCGTAAAGCCTTTTTCCGGAGATCTTTCCGCCGTAGGGAACGAAAAATTCCAGAAGCTCGGCATCCACCCCTTCGTGCTGTTCGAATTCAAGCGGATAGCGGGGCCGACGCTGAAGAGGCGCGTGCAGTCGAAGCCATTTGGAAATAACCGGAATACTCGTCCCCTGGATCAACACGGAAACAAGCACGACAAAAAACACGACATCAAAGATCAGTTCGGAATTCGAGACTTTCGCCAGAAGCGGGAACGTGGCCAGCACGATCGGCGCCGCGCCGCGCAGGCCGACCCAGGAGATCATCAGTTTTTCCCGGAACCGGTCGAAGGGCAGGCATAAGAAAATACTCACGGGCCTCGCGACAAAGAAAAGCACAAGGGCTGTCGCGATCCCGCCCCAGGCGATCGGCACAAGCTGGGATGGGAAAACAAGCAATCCCAGCGTCACGAACATCGTGATCTGCATCAGCCAGGCCAGCCCGGCATGAAAACGTACGAGATTCCTTTTATAGAAAAAATCTTTCCGGGAGAGAAGAAGGCCGACAAGGTAGACCGACAAAAAGCCGTTGCCTCCGGCCGTTTCCGCGGCGCCGTAGGCAAGCAACACGACGGAAAACGTCAACGCAGCGTACAGTCCTTCATACTCTAACCTTAAGCGCTTGATGATCCTAAGAAAAATTTCCGCGACAGCCCACCCGACGATAAAACCAAGGGCCATCTGCCTGAGAAACATACCGATCAGGAAATGCCACGGCATGGCGTCGTGCTGGATCAGCTGGATCATGCCGAGGGTCAAAAAAACCGCCATCGGATCGTTGCTTCCGGACTCCAGCTCCAAGAGCGGGCGAAGCTGTCCTTTCAAGCTTATGTTCTTTGAACGCAAAATGGAGAAAACTGCGGCGGCATCCGTGGAAGAAATGATCGCCCCGAGTAGCAGCCCTTCCTTGACGGGGATCCGGAAGATCCACGAGGCGAAAACACCGACCACGCCGGCGGTGATCAGAACGCCGAGCGTGGAAAGCGTGATCCCTTTGGCGAAAACGCGTTTCGCCTCCCGGAAATCCGTCTCAAGGCCTCCGGAAAAAAGAATGAAGGAAAGCGCGATGACCCCGATGGTTTTGGCGAGAGCTGCGTTATTGAAATCAATGCCGCCGATCCCTTCGGAGCCCGCCAGCATCCCGATCCCCATGAACAGAACAAGCGAAGGAATGCTGAACCGATCGGAAAGCTTGCTTGAAAGGACGCCGAGGAAGAGAAGGCACGCGGCCGCCAAAAGAACCTGTTCTGTCGTGATCGACCATGAAACATCGAACATATTTTATTCCGCGTTTTTTTAAAATTAAGGCGATATCACGCCTTCGCGTTCATTTCCGGGCGGAAGCTTTCCGTCCGAATCGTATATATTTTTCGGCCCCCACCACAACGGAGATCAAAAGACACACGCCCAGGATCTCTTCCCATTCGATCAGCGGCATGGGCGCGCTATGGAACATTTGGTTCATAAAGGGCGCATGGATGAAAAGTAACTGGGTAGCGATCATGAGCGCGCAGCCGATCCAGATCCAGGGGTTGGAAAAAACCCCGATCGAGAACATCGAACGCGTCAGGGACCGGCAGTTAAAAAGATAGAAAAATTCCCCCATAACAAGCATCGTGGTCGCGACGGTCCTGGCTTCCGCGAGCGAAGCGCCTTGCGCTAACGCGTATTTAAAAAGGCCGAAAACGCCGCCCACAAGCAACAGTCCGACATAAAGCGTCCGGATCACAACGTCTCCTGTCATGATCGGCAATTTAGGGTTTTGCGGGGGTTTTCGCATAATGTCCGGCTCCTTGGGCTCGAAAGCAAGCATCATGCCCAGAAAAATGGCGGTCGTCATGTTCACCCAGAGGATCTGGACCGGAAGGATCGGAAGCTCCGTCCCGAGGAAGATCGCCAGGAGGATCGAGAGGCCTTCTCCCAGGTTGGTTGGCAGGGACCAAACGATGAATTTTTTCAGATTGTCGAAAACACAGCGTCCTTCTTCGACGGCGGCCTCGATCGACGCGAAATTATCATCCGTCAGGACCATATCGGCCGCTTCTTTGGCCACCTCCGTACCGGTGATCCCCATCGCGATCCCGATGTTGGCTTGTTTGAGCGCCGGGGCGTCATTGACCCCGTCTCCCGTCATCGCCACAATATTCCCGAGGGATTGGAGCGTTTTGACGAGTCTCAGTTTTTGTTCCGGCGTGACGCGCGCGAACACCGAACCGCCCGCCGCAGCGCGGGTGAACGCTTCATCGTTTAGATCTTCGAGTTGTTTCCCGGAAAAGGCCGCGAGTCCTAAAGAGGCGTCATCCCCCGCAGAGCGAAGGCCGAGTTGTTTGGCGATTGCTGCGGCCGTTAACACATGATCACCCGTGATCATCTTGACCTGCATGCCCGCCGCGTAGCAGCTGCGAACGGCCGTGATGGCTTCCTGCCTCGGAGGATCGATCATGCCCTGAAGCCCGAGAAAGGTCATCGCTTGAAGGTCCGCGTGCCCGATAGTTTCCGTCGTGGCCGGCATTTCTTTTTTCGCGAAGGCAAGTACCCGCAGTCCCTTGGAAGCCATGGCTTCCGCTTTAGCCAGCACGTCTTGCTTGTCGAAGGAGTCCGCGCAACGGTCAAGAACGCGCTCCACGGAACCTTTCATGAACACCGAGCGATCTTTCCCTTCGCCGGTTTGATGCAGTGTCGCCATATATTGGTAGGCCGATTCAAAAGGAACGGTGTCTATTTTTTTTATTAAAATCCCGACGGCGGCTTCATCGATCCCGGCCTTCCGGGCCGAAACGATCAGGGCCCCCTCCGTAGGGTCGCCTTCGATCTCGTAACGTCCGTTCTTTTCAGCAAGCCGCGCGGTATTGCAGAGAAAACCGGCGGTAAGACATTCCTTTAACGGCCCGGACCTCAAAGGATCCACCGGTTTTCCTTCCGAAAAAAATTCTCCTTTCGGCTGATATCCCGAACCGATGACCGTATAAAAAAAGCCGCCGGAAAAAACCTCCTGCACCGTCATTTGGTTTTCGGTCAGGGTCCCCGTTTTGTCCGAACAGATGATCATGGTGCTGCCGAGCGTTTCGACGGCCGGAAGCTTGCGGATGATGGCCCGCCGTTTTGCCATACGCGACACACCGATCGCGAGCGTGATCGTGACTGCGGCGGGAAGCCCTTCCGGGATCGCGCCGACCGCCAGTGCCACAGCCGCCATGAACATTTCCACGGCGGGCTGGCCTCGCAGCAGCCCGACAAGAAAGGTCAGCGCGGCCATTCCGAGGATCACATAAAGGAGAAAATGACTGAAATGCGCGATCTTTTTTGTGAGCGGCGTAGCAAGGTCATCGGCCGAAGAGATCATCTCCGAGATCCTTCCCACTTCCGTAGAATCGCCGGTCGCCACCACGAGCGCCCGTCCTTGCCCGTAAGTGACAAGCCCGGAGGTGTAAAGCATGTTCATACGGTCGGCGAGCACCACGCCTTCGGCGAGAACGTCCGGCTTTTTTTCGACCGGGACCGATTCTCCCGTCAGGGCGGATTCATTGACCTGAAGTTCCCGCACCTTCAGAACGCGCATATCCGCGGGGACTTTATCCCCCGAGTGAATGAGTACGATGTCTCCCGGAACGAGTTCCGTTGACGGGACGCTTTTTTCAGCGCCGTCGCGCAACACTGTGGCTTGAGTGGTCATGGAGCGGGCCAGAGCGGCCAGGGCGTTGATCGCCTTGGATTCCTGAAGGAACCCCACGATCGAATTGATCAACACCACGCCGAAGATCACCGAGCTATCGACCCACTCCTTGAGGACCAACGTGACAAGCGCCGCGGCCAAAAGGATATAAACAAGCGGCTGGTGGAACTGGAGTAGGAAACGAAGCCATGCGGGTTTCCCTTTTTTGGGGGTCAGAACATTCAACCCGTAAAGCTCCTGGCGCTTTTTAACCTCTTCCGTGCTCAGCCCCTGTTCCGCAGAAACCTCTAACTGACCCAGGATTTCGGAAGTCTCCAAACTATGCCATTTTTTTTCCGGAAAGACCGTCTTGTTTTTCATTTTGTGTAAACCCTTGCTCTACGTTTATGCGTTAAGATTTTAAGCGTGATATTTTCCTTTGCTCCCGCGAGAAGGTCAAGCGCTATCGGAAAGCTTTCGCGCGGCCTGGAGTGTTCCTGAACCTAAAGGCGGGTAATCATGAAAAATATTTACTTCATACTATTTAAGGGCATAATATCGCTCGTTCGGTTTTTTTCAGCCGTCAACTTTCGGAGAACTCTCTATGCCCAAAATGATCTCGAAAAGTTTGCTAAAATGGCTTGTCTTCCTTGCCGCGATCGGCGCGATCGCGTTCTTCAGCTATCAATATTGGAAAGAACAGCAGTCCACGCTGCCAAAAGGGATCGTTTCGGGGAACGGCCGCATTGAAGCCAAGCTGGTGGACGCTGTCGCCAAAGACGCCTTGCGGGTCAAAGAGATCCTTGTGGATGAAGGCGATCTGGTCAAGCCGGGCGAAGTATTGGTGCGCCTGGACACCGCGACCTTTGACGCTCAGTTGGCTGAAGCTACTTTAAGGGTCGCTAGCGCGGAAGAACGCGTGGCAAGCGCCAATTTCGCCGTCGTCAAACAGAAGAGCCTGGTCGAGAACGCCCAGATCGAATACGACCGCGATCTGAAACTTGTCAAAGAAAACGCCATTGCGCAACGCGAGCTTGATACCCGCACCACGCAGTTGGCAACGGCCAAAGCCGCCCTCTCGGAAGAAGAAGCAAAGCTTGCTACGGCCAAAGCGGAGGTGGAAGTCGCAAAAGCAAGCGTGGCAACGATCCAAACCCATATTGATGACGCAACGCTCAAGTCCCCCGTGCTTGGAAGAGTTCTCTATCGTCTGGCGGAACCGGGAGAAATGCTTGCGGCGGGAGGAAAGGCGCTTACTCTCGTCAATCTGGAAGACGTTTACATGGAGATCTACCTTCCTTCGGAAGAAGCCGCGGGACTTAAGGTCGGTACCGACGCCAGGATCACGGTGGATTTTGCTCCCGGCCGTGCGGCGCCCGGTTATGTGAGTTTTGTTTCGCCGGAAGCGCAATTCACTCCGAAACAGGTCGAAACGAAAAGCGAGCGGGACAAGCTCATGTTCCGCGTCAAGATCCAGGTGCCCAAAGAACTGGTTTCCGCCCATGTGGACCGCGTGAAAACGGGCATCCGCGGCGTTGGATACGTCAAAATAAAGGATTCGGCCGTCTGGCCAAGCTGGCTTGAAAAACGTTTTGCCGATCCGGCGGAGCAACCGGATAAAAAGTAAAACGCGCGATGACATCCCCCGCTTCCCCGTTATCCCCGGCCGCTCCTTCGGGGAAGCCTGTCGTTTCCATCCAGAACGTCGCTCACCTTTACGGTAAAGTTACCGCGTTAGACGGCATCTCGCTTGATATCCCAAGCGGGATCATGGTCGGCATCATCGGTCCTGACGGCGTCGGCAAGTCCACTCTTATGGCCCTGATCGCGGGGTCTAAAAAAATGCAAAAAGGCAAGATCACGGTCTTAAACGGCGACATCGCGAGCGCGCGCCACCGGCGCAGCGCCTGCCCCAAGATCGCTTACATGCCGCAAGGTCTTGGCAAAAATCTTTATCTGGAGCTTAGCGTTTACGATAACGTTGATTTTATGGCCCGCCTTTTCGGCCTTTCCGCGGCGGAACGGCACGGACGCGTTTTGGAACTGCTTGAGGCGACGGGTCTTGGCCCTTTCGCCGACCGTCCCGCCGGCAAGCTTTCCGGAGGTATGAAGCAAAAAGTCGGACTCTGCGGCGCGCTCGTCCACGAACCCGACCTTCTTATTCTTGATGAGCCCACGACGGGCGTCGATCCCCTCTCCAGACGCCAGTTCTGGACGCTGATAAGCGATATCCGCAAAAGCCATCCCGGCATGAGCGTCCTTATCTCCACCGCTTATATGGACGAAGCGCAAAAGTGGGATTGGATCGTGGCGATGGATGCCGGCCGCGTGCTCGCGACCGGTACGCCGGAAGAACTCATGAAGCGGACCGGAACCAAGGATCTGGAACAATGTTTCATCGGCCTTTTACCCGAGGAAAAACGAAAAGGGCATGCCGAGTTGACCATTCCACCGCTCGCGACCGAAAGATCCGAGGTTGTGATCGATGCTAAGGGGCTTACGCGGCGCTTCGGCAGCTTCACCGCCGTCGATCATGTGAGCCTTTCGATCGAATGCGGCGAGATCTTCGGTTTTCTCGGCTCCAACGGTTGCGGTAAATCCACGACCATGAAGATGCTGACGGGGCTTCTGCCGCCCACCGAAGGGACCGCGACGCTTTTCGGCCGTTCGGTCGAAGCCGGAAGCATCGAAGTGCGCAAGAAACTCGGTTACATGACGCAGGCGTTCTCGCTTTACGGCGAACTGACCGTCCGCCAGAACCTGGTCCTGGACGCCCTCCTTTACCATATCCCTAAAAAAAAGGCGGAAGAACGGATCAAAGAGCTGGTCGAAAAATTCGGCTTGGGGCCCCATCTTGATGTGTTGGCGGATTCCCTGCCGATGGGTTTAAAACAACGGCTTTCCCTGGCGGTCGCCGTACTGCATGAACCAAAGATCCTGATCTTAGACGAGCCGACATCGGGGGTCGACCCGGTCGCGCGCGACAGCTTTTGGGAGCTTTTGATCGATCTCTCCAGGAAACAGGGCGTCACGATCTTTATCACCACGCATTTTATGAATGAAGGCATGCGCTGCGACCGGATCTCGCTTATGAACGCGGGAAAGGTCCTGGCGTGCGACGCCCCGCAAAAATTGATCGAAAAACGCAAAGCGGCCGATTTGGAAGACGCTTTTATCGGCTACATGGAAGATGCGATCGCCGATGAGGCGGCCGGAAAGAAGAAAGAAAAAGCGGCGGATGCCGCGAAGGGCGAAGCCGGGACCCGAAAAGGGCCGCAGCCTTTCGGCTTGCAGCTGCGGCTTGGCCGGATGTTCGCCTACGCCCGTAATGAAACCATGCAGATCCTTCGCGATCCAGTGCGATTGGTCTTCTCCTTCATCGGGTCCGCCCTGCTCATGCTCGTTTTTGGTTTCGGTATCACCACCGACATCGAACACATCCGCTATGCCTCTTTTGACCTTGATCAATCGCCCGAAAGCCGGGCTTATCTCGAGCAATTCGCCGGAACTTCGCGTTATTTTACCCCGACAGCGCCCGTCCGGTCGGCCGAGGAAGGTTTAAAAAGACTGCAAGCCGATCAAGTTTCAGTGGTCATCGAGGTGCCGCCTAATTTCGGAAGGGATTTGCGCAGAGGATCCCAGCCCGATATCCTGGCTGAAGTGGACGCCGCCATGACCTTCCGCGGCGAAACCGTCGCTCAATATGTTCAAGGGGTTCATAACACTATGCTTAAAGATCCGGCGGCCGGGCTTCAATTGCAGCCGATGAAGGACACGGCTCGATTTGAAGAACGCTACATGTACAATCCCACGTTTGAAAGCGTTTATTCCATCGTCCCGAGCATCCCCGCCCTCCTCCTCGTCCTCATCCCGGCGATCCTGATGGCGGTCAGTATCGTGCGCGAAAAAGAATTGGGCTCGATGATCAATTTTTATGTCACGCCCACGGGAAGGTTCGAATATCTTCTCGGAAAACAGCTGCCTTACGTCGGGATCGGTTTGATTAATTTTGTCATCCTCGTCGTGATCGCGCTTGTCATTTTCGGCGTGCCGATCAAAGGGAGTTTTCTGCTGCTGGCCTTCACCACGCTGCTTTATGTGACGGCCACCACCGGGATCGGGATGATGATCTCCATTTTCACAAGCAGTCAGGTCGCGGCGGTTTTTGTCACGGCGATCCTTACGATCACACCGACCATCCAGTTCTCGGGCCTTCTGCAACCGGTCTCTACGCTCATGGGGAAGGCCCGGATCATCGGCTCGATTTGGCCGACCACCTATTACATGCACTCAAGCGTCGGCGCTTACACCAAAGGCCTTAGCCCGGGACTTATGATGCAAGATATCGTTTTCTTGGCGTGCTGCATCCCGATCTTCTGGGCCTTCAGCACTCTCGGGCTTCGAAAACAGGAGAGATAGTGATGACATCGCTTTTGAATATTCTCTGGCTCGGACTTAAAGAGATCCGGAGTCTCATCAGTGATAAAGTGATGATCCTTTTTGTGATCTACGCCTTTACGATGGCCGTCTACATCCAGGCCACCGGCACCTCCAATGAGGTCAACAACGCCTCGATCGCTTTTGTCGACGAGGACAAGTCGGCTCTCTCGCAGGAGCTTTTCAATACTTTTTACCCGCCGCGTTTCCAGATCCCCAAAAAGATCAGCGCCAGCGAGGTCGAGGATTCGATGGATAAGGGGCTTTTTATGTTCGTGGTGGCGATCCCGCCGCGCTTTGAAGAGGACTTACGCTTCGGGCATAACCCCGAGATCCAGATCAACATCGACGCCACCGCTATGCAGCAGGCCGGGATCGGCACCAACTACATCAAGAACATCATCAGTAAACGCATCTCGAATTTCCTGAAACGCACGGATGAAGAAGATTCTCCCCCCGTGCAGCTGATCATCCGCAAACTTTTCAATCCGAACGGAACGGCCTCCTGGTTCTTAAGCGTGGTGGCCATCATCAACCAGATCTCGCTTCTGACGATCGTCCTCACCGGCGCCGCGGTGATCCGCGAACGCGAACACGGAACGCTGGAACACCTCCTGGTGATGCCCCTGACCGCCTTTGAGATCGCGATGGCGAAGGTTTGGGCCAACGGCCTTGTGATCCTGATCGCGACGGCGATCTCGCTTTTTGGGGTGGTGCAGATGGCGCTCAAAGTGCCCTTTGCCGGTTCGCACCTGCTCTGGTTTTTTGGCGTGATACTTTATCTTTTTTTCGCGACGGCGCTCGGGATTTTCCTGGGCACGATCTCACGCTCCATGGCCCAGTTCGCGCTCCTCAATATCCTGCTCGTCCTCGTCCTGATGCTTCTTTCGGGGGGCTCGACCCCGGTCGAAAGCCAGCCCCAATGGCTTCAGCGGCTCACTTTTTTCCTGCCCTCAAGGCATTTTGTGAGCTTTTCCCAGATCATCATCTACCGGGGCGGTGGCTTAAGCGCTGTCTGGTCCCAATTCCTGATGGTCTCCGGGATCGGCCTTGCCTTTTTCATCTACAGTCTGAAGCTTTTCCGCAAATCGATCGCCGTCACAAAATAGCCTGATCGCCTTCCCCGGCAAAACCCATTTTCAGCCCTAGAAACAAAAAGCCCCTTCGGCCTATTAGCCAAAGGGGCTTCCCGAATTGGTCAGAAACAAGAACCTTCAAGATGGGGTCAGGATCAGTTATCCAATCAGCCCATCAACTCAAACCTGGGTTACGCGGCTTTTTTGACGGAGCGGGCCACGAGGATTTCACCAACAGCCGCCGTGATCACGACCCCGACGATGATCGGCAAGGAAGATCTCATAAAATCATGTCCCGGCTGGATCAAGAGAATCAGGATGGTCCCTATCACAAAAAATTCCGCCATCACCGCCAAAAAGATCGCGAACCCGTCGGGGCCCGGGATCCGGTAAGGTCTTACAATGTCCCTGTCTTTCAGCCGGAGAATAATAAAGGACGGATAGAGCAACAGATAGGAAGCAAGCCCGACGATAAGACAGCAGGAAAGCACGTGCCAGAAAAGCTCCCCCGCGTTGCGGGCGATAAAACCGTAGAGGACGATCACGGAGGTCGAAATGATCCCCGAGATGACCGCGGCACCGACAGGCGCCATGCTTTCGCTCATCCTTCCGAGCGCTCCGGGCAGTTCCCCGTTCCGAGCGGCTTCGGCAACCGTCCGGTTCTGGCCCAGGGTCCAGGCGATGATCACCGTGAAAAAGGTGATCAGAATGCTCACACCGAAGACCAGGGTAAGGATCCTCCCGAAGCCTTGATCGCCGAATGCGATGTGGAACACCTGAAGGATCCCGCTCGCAACATGAATTTCGCTGATCGGGACCACAGCCCAAACCGTGAGTGTCGCCATCAAATAGAGTGATGCGATCACGAAGGCGGAAAGAAGCACGACTTTTGGGATATCGCGCACCGGATCTTTCGTCTCCCCGGCAGCCGAAGATAAAAGCTCGCAGCCGTCCAAGTTATAGATGATCATCGGTAAAAAAATGAACGCGGCGCCCAAATGCGGCAGGATATTGGTAAAAGTGATTTCGTTGGCCAAACCACCGTTCCTTAAAACGCATAAAACCGCCGCGGTGACCATCCCGACAAGCACAAGGATCTTGGCGACGGAACCCATGTTCGTGACCCACTTCGATGTCCCCAGTGAACAAGTGTTGATCCAAACAGTGATCCAGATCATAACGATCCCGACCAGGATCTGGTGCCAAAGCCCCATGCCCGGAAAGAACATATGCCCCAAGATCTCCGCGAACGCGATGTACATCGCGGGTAACCACAACGGCAGCCCGATCCAATAACACCAGGTCGTGCGGGCCGCCCAGCGTCTGCCCATCGCCTTTTTGACCCAGACATAGATACCGCCCTGCTCCGGATAGGTCGAGCCCAATTCGGCGGCGATCAGGCCGAAAGGAAGAAAGTAGCCAACAATGCAGATCAACCACCAGGATATCGCAGAAGGTCCGATGGCAGCCGTCGTCGAGATGGCTTCGAAGCTGAAAATGGCGCAGAAAGAGAAAAGAAGAAGATCCCAAAAGCCGAGTACTTTTTTTCTTTCCATCACCTTCCCGCCCTTATTGACAAGGTTTTCCGCCACGTGAATATTCGCAGTGACAGATTATACCATCCTTGTTTAAGATTTCTTTCAACAATGACAACAAGGATGGCCCCGTCCCGCCTTTGTGACGGCGGGATGATAGGTGTTGGGACCATAAAGAAAAAAGGCGTTGCCGCAAATCATGCCACAGCAACGCCTTTTGAAAAACTTCCCCGCCTGGGATCCCTTTCCGCTTCGCTTCAAGGACTAACGCTTCATTTGTTTTCAAAATCAAAACAAATGAGGTCGATTGCGAACTAGAGATGTTTTGCTAAGATTTGCATATTCTAAGCAAAAGCGGTTCTGAGCCAAACCTGGGTCACTGCCGTTCTTTCTTCCCGGCGTTTCGGATGGATGACGATCTCCACATCCCTGTCGAGCGCGTTCAGGATCTTAAAAAGATAATCCAAAGAGAACGCGCTGAGCTTTCCGTTCATGAGACAGGACACTTTGGATTGAGGGATCCCGAGAAGCTTGGTCGTCTGTTTTTGCGTTAATCCCCGTTCGCGGAGGATTTCCGCAATTCGGAACATGACTTGCGCGCGGACCTGGACGCGATCCGGATACACCGCTCCGATATCCGCAAAAACATTTCCGCTTCCTCTTTGAATTTTTTCTTTTCCGCTCATGCCTTACCGCCTGTCTCGTAATAAGTTCTATGATCTTCTTCCGCCGCTTTTATCCTTCTCCGGATCAATTCTATATCCTGCTGCGGTGTTTTGACGCCGTGCTTCGATTTTTTTTGAAAACAATGTAAAACATAAATAACGCCGGCGAACCTTACCGTATAAACCGCCCGGTAAGTTCCGCTCCGATGATCTTCCAGGATCTCGAGAACGCCTGCCCCTCCGAATCCCTTAAGAGGTTTAGCGCATGCCGGTTTACATCCTTGCTGGGCTTCAAAGAGCGCGTACCCGATATCTTCCTTCACCTCATTGGGAAAATTTTTTAAGTCTTCCCGCGATGACCCTATGAAATCCAAAGGTTTTATTTTTTTACAGTTGTTCATAATATACCATATTTGGTATAAACACGCAAGGCGCCTTTCTCGCTAAGGAAGGTTACCTTAATATTGCTTTATTGCAATATAAATATTAATTAAAAGAATATTATTATGTTCTCGTTTATGCCGCTCCAACATGACAAAATAAAAACACACCGTTTTAAAACACCCATTGACCCCTAAACGACAATCTTTATAATGGGGGCTTCCTTGGAAGATCCTAACGGACTCCGAGGGCTTTCCCCTGTAGCTCAGCTGGTAGAGCATGCGGCTGTGCACGAGTGAGCAAAGCAAACGAGTGCAAGGGGCACAAAGCAATCGATGAAGAAAGATAAGCGTCGATACAGCGATCGCAGGCCATACCTTATACGAGCGGTTCATGCAAGGCGAAAGAAAGTCCGCCTCATGGCCGTCGATTATAAAGGAGGCAAATGCCAGAAATGTGGATATGCCCGTTGTATGGAAGCTTTAGAATTTCATCATCGTGATCCGGCTCAAAAGGACTTTAGTATTTCCAGTAAAGGTTATACGCGAAGCTGGAAGCGGGTCCAGGAGGAGTTGGATAAATGTATTATGCTTTGTGCCAATTGCCATCGGGAACTTCACGCTCAAAGTTAGCAGCCCTCAATGGAAACATTGAGGTGACAAGCAGGCTAAGTCAGGGAAATCCGTCAAAGATTCATGGCGGGCAATCCTGAGCTAGCACCTGCGCCGAAAGGCGCGGAGGGCAAGTGCAGAGACTTTACACCTGCTGCCTAAGTCCTTGAATTTTGGATATGGCAAAGAGAAAGTCCGACTCTTCAGGTAACTGAAGTCAGACCGTAACCGCAGTGTCCCTGGTTCGATCCCAGGCGGGGGAGTTCTTATATTTCATGAGGGGTTGGGAAATGTCCCCAGCCCCTCATATCTTTTGTCCGATCTTCATAAAACAGCTATTCACCCAAGTGTCAGGAGATGTAAATCATGTACAAACTCGTTCTGATCCGTCACGGGGAAAGTACCTGGAATAAAGAGAACCGGTTCACCGGCTGGACCGACGTGGACCTTTCGGAAAAAGGCCTGCGCGAGGCGGCTGAGGGCGGTGAACTGCTAAAAAAAGAAGGTTATGCTTTTGATATCGCTTTTACTTCCGTTTTAAAACGCGCGATCCGGACGCTTTGGATCGTGCTGGATAAGATGGACCTCATGTGGATCCCCGTGATCCGAGACTGGCGATTGAATGAACGCCATTACGGCTCGCTCCAAGGCCTCAATAAATCGGAAATGGCGGCCAAATACGGCGAAGAGCAGGTCAAGATCTGGCGCCGCAGTTACGATACCCCGCCGCCGCCGCTTGAGGAGAACGATCCCCGCAACCCGGCCAAGGACCCGCGTTACGCAGCTCTAAGAAAAAGCGATCTTCCGCTCACGGAATGTCTTAAAGATACCGTCGCCCGCGTCCTTCCCTTCTGGCACGATGTCGCCTCTCCGATGATCAAGGCGGGCAGAAAAGTCCTGATCGCGGCGCACGGCAACAGCCTTCGCGCGCTTGTGAAATATCTGGATCATATTTCCGAAGAAGAGATCGTGGGGACGAATATCCCGACCGGCATCCCGCTCGTTTATGAACTGGATAAGAACCTCAAGCCGATCAAGCATTACTATCTGGGAGACCAGGAAAAGATCAAGGCCGCGATGGAAGCCGTCGCCAGCCAGGGAAAAGCCCAGAAATAAATTTAGATTTCCCAACAAAAAGGCCTGATCTTTTGGATCAGGCCTTTTTTTATTTTAGGGCGCTCCAATTCCGGCTTTAGCGAACCTCGATATAGATCTTTTTACTCCTGCCGCAAATCGGACATTCCTTAAAATTCATTTTTTCGGTGACATTCCCGCAGAACCCGCAAACATAGAATTTGCCGCTTTTTCCCTTCCAAGCTTTCAGATTATCCATGGCCTTCTTATAAAGACCGGCATGAACGGCTTCGGCCTTCTCGGCGTCCTCAAAGGAATCCATGGCGTCTTCATTCTTGTCGGCTTTCGCTTTTTTAACGAATTTCGGATACATTCTGGTGGATTCGTAAGTCTCACCGTCAAATGCGGCTTGAAGATTCTCCATGGTGCGTTTGACGACCGGCGCTTCAAGCCGGGTCGCCGGGATCCCGCCCATTTTTTCGATGAGCGCTGCATGGCGCTCGAAATGGATCTGCTCGGCCCGCGCGGCCGCCCTGAAAAGACTGGCGGCCTTTCCGTAGCCTTCCTCGTCGGCTTTCTTGGCGAACGCGAGATAGCGGGCGTTGGCGTTCTTTTCTCCGTTAAAAGCTTCCTGGAGATTATCGAGTGTGGTGTTACGAACCGGAACGACTTGGGCCACGGCCACCTTATCTTGAGAAACGGCCGGAACGTTTTTTTCCGTCTTGGCTTCTTCGGCGTGAACCAAAACCGCTAAGGTTAAGCAAAGAAAAACGGCCGCAAAAAAGATCTTTTTTGTGTTTTTCATCTTGATCTCCTTGGTGATGAATCTATTGAAAAATGCAGTGCTCCAATATAGTACAAAAACGCATTATTTTGCCATTTCCTTTTCGAGCAAAAAACCGAATACTTCTTCAGCCAAGAATTTCCCGCGCTCGGTAAGCCATAGGGTGTTACCGGTAAATTTCATTTGCCCCTCGTCGCAAAGAGTTTTGATTCTGCCTTGAAGCCTTTTAAAAACTTCCGGGCACTTTTCTTTTGGAATGCCTTCTTTTAAACGCAAGCCCATGACAAAGGTCTCGGTTTCCTTTTCTTCTTCCGAAAGCCTGTCCTCGATATTATTCTTCCAATCCTTGGCCTCACATTTTTCAAGATAGCTTTCAAGTCCCGGAGCGAACTGAAAACGAACGCCTTCGAGATAGCTGAAAGCCGCCGGCCCAAGCCCTAGATATTCTTCATTATGCCAATAGATCAGGTTATGCCGCGAAGCCATGCCGGGTTTCGCGAAATTGGAGATCTCATAATGCTCATAGCCGGCATCCGAAAGTATCTTTATCGCGTCTTCATACATGCGCGCATGCTCATCCTCGCCCGGTAATCCAAGTTTTCCTGCTTGTTGTAACTTGCCGAATGGAGTCTTTTCGTGAACTTCGAGATCGTAAAGCGAAACCTGGGAGGCGCCAAGCTCAACGCATCTTTGAAGAGACTGGTTAAAATCTTCCCTGGTTTGACCGGGCAACCGCAACATAAGATCGAAGCTGATGTTTTCGATCTTTGCGCGCCGGACCGCGTTAATAGTTTTGATAATATCTTCGACGGTGTGCCGGCGACCGAGCCTTTTGAGAAGTTCGTCCTGAAAGGCCTGACATCCTAAGCTGACGCGGTTGACGCCAAGAGCGTGGAACTCTTTGAGTTTTGTCTCCTCCCCGTCGCCGGGATTGAATTCGATCGTAAATTCAAAATCCCTTCGAAAATCGAATGCGGAACGGACTTCCGCGACAAGGCGTGATATCTCGGGAATGCTTAAGCTTGAAGGGGTTCCGCCGCCCAAATAAAGCGTATCAAAAACAAGTTTCCCGAAGCGACTACGGGCATATTTTATCTCCGTAGAAAGGGCATCAAAAAACCGTTTTTGCAGGACCGGAGAATGATCCGCCGTCGTGACAAAATTGCAGTAGTGGCACCGCGTTTGACAGAACGGGATATGGACGTAGAGACCTTTGGCCATAAAGGAATTATAACCTTAAACAGCTCTGTAGCAGAAACTCTAAGAAAAGGGACTCGGGACTAGGGACTCGTTTGGGGTTTGTTCTTTTTACGAATCCCGAGGCACAAGTCCCGAGGAACGAGCTTTAAATTGGCACGAGTTTTGCTTGTGCAAAGTTACGCTATTGTGTGCTGTTAACAGACCTCTTACGAGGAATGAAGATGCCTAAGATCAATGAAAAACTCGAAGCGATACTGGAAAAAAGGGAATTCGTCTCGATCGCCACCGTGGGACGGGACGGACAGCCGAATTCCGTCCCGAAATTCCTGTTCCGCGGCAAAGGGAACTTTATTTACCTCCTTGATTATGTGATCGGCAAAACGGTCAGGAACCTCCGGGAAAACCCCAAGGCCTCGGTCTCCTTTATGGACCTTGATACGCTTGAGGCCTACCGTCTGAACGGAACCGCGAAGATCATTGAAAAAGGCCCCGTCTTTGACGCTGTTTTGAAGGGTTGGAATGAAAAACTCGTCCAACTTTCCACCGACCGGGTGATCGAAGCTGTCCGGACCGGAAAAAAACGGACCCATTATGAAATGGAAATGACGGGACGTCTCGCCGTGATCAAGGTCCATATCGAAAGTGTCATCAAGATCGGCCGCCGCGGCGACATCTGGAAAGAATCCGAATAAAGCTCATTTGGGCCCTTCGAAAAATTGCCATTACTTCTTCCTTGCTAAGATCGCCCCGGGTCTTGATTTTTCGAAAAAAGGGAGTATATTCGCCAACTAATATGCCGAATCCGCAAGCCGCGGAACGGGGGACCCAAGAACAACAAGGGGCGAATCAACGCCAGTTGAAAGGTCAGATCCTCGACCTTAGCCCGTCAGCTAACCCCGTAGGCGAATTGGAGGAGTTTTACCATGAAGCTTATTTGTAGCTGCTATTTCTTCGTCCACTGCCCCTCCCTTCCAAGGAGGTGCGGTCGTGCCTAATATCCCCGAACGAAAAAAAACAGCGCGGAACGTCATTTTGGTCACAACCGCCATGCTGAGCTTTATCAGCTTTTGGCGTGCCGCTGCGATCGTGCTTTGTGACCTGGCATCCACGGCTTATTATATCGGCGGCATCGCTGAACAGGCGATCGGAAAAGCGGCTCCCTGGTTCATCCTCGGCGTCATGCTTTTCTCTTACACGGTCCGCGCCGTTTATATCGAATCCTGCAGTATGTTCGTGCGGGGTGGTGTTTACCGGGTAGTAAAAGAGGCCATGGGCGGCACATTAGCCAAGCTTTCCGTCTCGGCCTTGATCTTCGATTACGTTCTGACCGGCCCCATCAGCGCCGTTTCTGCGGGTCAATATCTAGCCGGGCTTTTAAACACGCTTTTGCCTATTTTTGAGGTCCCTCTCCGCGTTCCTTCCGAGTTCTTTTCCGTTCTGTTTGCGATCGCGATCACGCTGTATTTCTGGTGGCAGAATGTCAAAGGTATCCCGGAATCGAGCGGAAAAGCGCTAAAGATCATGGGGATCACTACGGTCATGGCTGTGGTCCTGATCGCCTGGGGTTCTTTTACACTGGCGGTCAAAGGTTTCAATTGGCCGCCCCTTGCGCCTGTTTTTACCGGAGAATCCCTCGGATGGCTGCACGGTTTCAGCGACAAGATAGCGCCGCTCGGCGTGATCGGGATCATGATCGCTTTCGGACACTCCCTTTTGGCCATGAGCGGCGAAGAATCCTTAGCGCAGGTTTACCGCGAAATGGAAGCCCCCAAGCTGAAAAATCTGAAAAGGGCGGGGTTTATTATTTTTCTCTACAGCATGCTTTTGACATCGCTGGTCAGTTTTTTTGCGGTTATGATCATCCCGGATGCTGCCCGGACGGGCCAGTATTCCGGCAATTTGATCAGCGGATTGGCGATGTACCTTGTGGGACCGACGCCGGTCAAGATCCTGTTCCAAGCTTTTGTGGTATTTGTCGGAGCATTGATCCTTTCGGGGGCGGTCAACACGTCCATCGTGGGTTCGAACGGCGTCTTGAATCGCTTAGGCGAAGACGGTATCTTGCCGGAAACCCTGCGCCATCCCCACCCCCGTTTCGGAACATCCTACCGAATGATCAATCTGGTCGTCGGCCTTCAGGCCCTTACGATCCTTTTGTGCCAAGGAAATATTTACGTATTAGGCGAAGCGTACGCCTTCGGGGTGATCTGGAGTTTTGTCTTTAAATCCTTGGCGGTTCTCATGCTGCGCTACAAGGATAAGTCGCCGCGCGAATGGAAAGTCCCGGTGAACCTCAGGATTTTTGGACTGGAGATCCCGATGGGGCTTGTGACGATCTTTTTTGTTCTCTTCGCGACCGCTTGCGTTAACCTTTTGACCAAAAGGGTCGCCACGATCTCAGGGTCCATATTTACACTGGCCTTTTTTATCATTTTTTTAGTTTCTGAAAAGATCAATACTGCCAAACGTCATAAAGAAGAAGGCTCGGATCGCGAGCGCCAGCATATCGACCGCGTTAACCTCAGCGAAATGGATCTTTTGACGCCGGAAGCATGCCATTGTTTAAAACCTAACCGCATCGTCGTTGCCGCGCGGTCTCCGCATAACCTTGTCCATCTTGAAAAAGTCCTCTCGGAGATCGATCCCGAAACAACCGAAGTGATCGTCCTGACCTCCAAGGTCGGAAAGGGGCTCCAACTGGAAGGTTCCTTCGAAAAACCCTACCCCCAGGAAGAAGAGATCTTTACTTGTGTGATCGCGGCAGCCGAAAAGGTCGGCCGGCCCGTCACTCTCCTGTCAGTGCCCACGAACGACCCCTATTATGTGATGGCGCGGGTCGCCTTCGACCTGAAAGCTCAGCAATTAGTGCTTGGGAAATCGGAGAAATTCTCTCCTGAGGTCCAGATGGAAGAGATCGCTGTGGCCTGGGGCTCGGTCACTCCTCCTGACGAGGTCCGTCCTCTAAGGATCAGGATCATTTGGACCGGAAAAGAATACGAAGAAACTATTTGATCTTTTATTTTGCCCGAAACTTGTCCAAGGCGAGGAAGATCCCCTGGAAGATCGCCTCGGGACGAGGCGGGCAACCGGGAATATAAATATCGACGGGGACGACCCGGTCCACGCCGCCAACGGTCGCATAATTCCCTTCAAAGATCCCGCCGCTAACGGCGCAGCTCCCGCAGGCGACGACCAACTTGGGCGAAGGCGCCGCGGCGTAGGTTTTCACGAGCGCAAGTTCCATCTGGCGCGTTACGGGCCCCGTCACAAGAAGCATATCCGCATGTCTGGGGGAAGCCACGAAATGAATGCCGAACCGTTCCGCGTCATAAACGGGGTTGGAAAGATTCACGATCTCCACCTCGCAGCCGTTGCAGGAACCCGCGTCCACTTCGCGGATATGAAGTGACCGGCCAAAAAGGCGTTTGATCTTTTCTTTTAATTTCGATCCTATTTCCCTCATCGGGATCCTGTCCGCGAAATCGCCTTGCGCAAATCCCGGCGCTTCTTCCGCCATCTTTTTTACGGGTAAGGCGCTAGAAGTCACGAATGCGGCATCCTTCCGGCAACCCGACAAAGAAAAAGAAAGTTTCCGGACTAATTCTTTTTTTGTTTTGGCGGCAAGATCGAATTTTCCTTTAAAGGAGATCGCCTGATGCGGACACGCGGGAGCGCAAAGGCCGCAGAAAATACAATTTCCGTAGGAAAGATGGAGCAGACGCTTGCCTTCGGCCTCGCGATCTTCCGCGGTCAAAGCACTGGTAGGACAGGCGGCAACGCATTTTCCGCAACCGGTGCATTTGAGAAAATCGATCTCAGGCGCGCCGAGAGAGCCTTCCGGGGCTGAGGCATTCACAAACGCCGGCGGAAGCGTCGCCTTCCCTACCGCGATATTTTTCTTAAGAATCCTGAACACGTTTTATTTCTCCTTCTTCTTCACCGGTCGTTCCCTGAATAGGACAAATTAAGACTTTTATTGATGAGAGGAAAATCCGGAACGATATTTTCCAACACCGCATATTCGATCAGGGGCCAATTCGCGAAAGAAGGCGACTGCACTTTCCAGCGGGAGATCTTTCCGTGGCCGTCCGTGGAGATCCAGTGGAAACACTCGCCGCGCGGTGATTCCACATAGCCCAAAGCGCTTTGAGACGGTATAAGCGGCTTAATCTCGCCGCGCAAAGAACCTTGAGGCATCGCACGAAGGGCATCATAAATAAGTTTGAAGGATTGATAGATCTCCTGGACCTTCACTTTCATGCGGCTTTCAACATCGCCGTCGCTGAAAACAGGGATCATGAAAAAAAGGTCTTTATAGGCGCCATAAGGGTGATCGCGGCGAAGATCACGGTCAATGCCGGATGCTCTGGCTGCCGGGCCGACCGCGCCCAAGGTCTCGGCGATCTCTTTTTTGAGAATTCCCGTCGTTTCAATCCGGTCCATCAACGAGTCGACTTGCCAGAGGATCTGAATTGTTTTTTCAAAATCTTCTTTGATCTTTTTTATCTGTTCCATGAGCCATTGTTTTCTGGCCTCAGAGATATCCGCGCGGACACCGCCCAAGGGAACCGCCGACCGCAAGAGACGCGTCCCGGCCACTTGTTCATTAAGTCTCAAAAGGGTTTCTTTCACACGCATCAATTGGCTTGCCCCAAAGCTGAAACCGACATCCAGGGAGATCCCGGCGATATCGCTCATATGATTATGAAGACGCTCCAATTCAAGAAAAACAACCCGAAGGAACTGGGCGCGCGGCGGGACGTCGATCTGCGCGAGCGTCTCAAGGGCCTGGGCACATGCGACCACATGGGCCAGGGAGTTGTCTCCGGAGATCCGCTCTGCCAAGCAGAGAAGATGCGCCGGGGATCTTCCTTCCCCTGATTTTTCGGTGCCTTTATGCGTGTAGAAATGACGAATTTCAAGTTTAAGGATGCTTTCTCCTGCGGCCGAGAAACGGAAATGGCCGGGTTCAATGATCCCGGCGTGAACAGGGCCTACGGGGATCTCAAAGATCCCTTCGCCTTCCACGCGCTCAAAAGCATATTCACCTTTTTGCCTCGGGATCTTTGCCTGAAACTTAAAATCCTTTCGCAGCGGGAAAAGCCCTTCCGGCCAATCCTCATGAAGCACGAGCCGCCTCGGATCCGGATGTCCTTTCGGGATCAGGCCCAAAAGATCCTGGATCTCCCGCTCTTGCCAGTTGGCCTGCGGCAAAAAAGGAGAAAGAGAGAGGAATGACGGATCTTTTTCCTCGATCCTTGTCTCAACGACGAGGAACTCGTCCTGCTGGGCATAAGAAAAAATGTAATGAAGCGTGAAGGCGCCGTTCTCTTTTCTCGTATCGGAACCGGAAAGAAAGAGAAACCTCATGCGGAGGTTCTGGACGAGAAAGATTGTTATTTCCACGATCTCGTTTTTCGTGACGAGAATATGGGACTGCTTCGCCAGTCCTTTTAGGTCTTTCCGGATCGCATCCCCGAATCTTTCCCTTAAGATCTCCAGGGCTGTCTTCATAAGATCGTCCCACCGGCGATGCGGCCGGCCGCCTGGATCAACGCGTTCAGAGGTCCCGGAATATAAAACCCCATTGTGAGGATCACGATCATGCCGACGACAAGCACGCTGTCCATCAAAAGGCTCCGTTCAACTTTTGGAGGTTCCTCCGAACCGCCCAAACTTTTTATTTCTTTTCCAAAATGGTAGTTTGGACGGCCCCAATCTCCGCTTTGCTTCGATTGATTGGTATTGGGACCGCCCAAGGTCATCCGGCTCGCGTGCCTCAAAAAACCGACAAAGATCAACGCGAGAAAAAGAAGCAGGACGGCGCATGAAATATATTTTCCGCCAAGGAACCCGGCGCTTAAGATCAAGAATTCGCTCACAAAAATGCTGAAAGGCGGCATCCCGGCGATCGCTAAGGCCGCCAAAAAGAAAATGATCCCTAAAAAGGCGTTTTTCCTTAAGAGACCTTTGACATCAGCGATCTCTTTGGAGTGAAAAAGGTAATAGAGATGACCGGAACTGAAAAAAAGAAGCGACTTGGTAAAAGCGTGGTTCATGATATGAAGGATCGCCCCGTAAAGTCCCAAAGCCCCGCCGAAGCCGAGCCCGGCCGCCGCAAGCCCCATATGTTCGACGCTCGAATAGGCCAGAAGGCGTTTGTAATCTTTTTGTTCCAGGATAAAAGGCGTGGCCACGACAACCGAAAGTACGCCAAAAAAAATGAGGAGCGTGTCGGAGAACGCGGAACCGGTTGCGGCTTTCGTCAGGATATGGAATCTCAATATCCCAAGCGTCGCGCAACTTAAGAGCACGCCGGAAAGAAGCGCGCTCACGGGGGCCGGGGCCTGGCTGTGCGCATCCGGCAGCCAGGAATGGAAAGGCGCGAGGCCGGCTTTGGTGCCGTAACCCACAAGAATAAAAATAAAAGCGAGCCGGAGCACTTGCGGATCGAGCTGCTTGGCTTTGCTTAAAAGGAAGGTCCAGTTCAACAAAAGGCCGCTTTCACCCGATGCGGCCTGGGCGATCGCCGAATAGTAGACCAGGATAATCCCAAAAAGAGCGAGCGAAATCCCGACGCTGCAAAGGATCAGATATTTCCATGCCGCCTCGATCGAGCTTTTTTTGTCGTCGACATTGACAAGAAAGGCCGAGGCTAGCGTCGTTCCTTCAATCGCGATCCACATGATCCCGAGGTTATTGGAAAAGACCGTCAGAAGCATGGTAAAGAGAAAAAGATGGAAAAAACAGGCATACCGCCGGAGCCTTAACGGGGAAATACTCCCGTCCCCTTCCTTGAAAAGATACCCGCCGGCATAAACAGCCGAAAGCACGCCCACGCCCGTGATGAGAAGCGCAAAAACCGCGGACAGCGCATCCATCATAAGGTTTCCGTTGAACGCGAATACCCGTGGTGACCAGGAAGCCCCAAACACAAAGCCCCATGCTCCGATCGCGGAAATAACGGCGCCGGCGATAAAAGTTAGGCGGGTGATCCGCTTGGGAGAAGGGATCAGGCAAAGGAATGCAAAAATAAGCGGCATCCAAAGCGCCTTGTCGATCGTCATCATATTATCCTTTCAAAACCGTCATGTCGTCCGCGTCGATGCCCTCAAAAGCATCGCGGATCTTAAAAACAAAAAGCCCCATAATCATCACCGCAATGAGAACGTCAAAAAAGATCCCCATCTCAACCAGAAGCGGCATGCCGAAGGTCATGGTGATCGCCATTAAAAAAAGCCCATTCTCGATCAAAAGCAGGCCGAGAACTTGGCTGATCGCTTTTTTTCGCGTCGTCATCATGAGCATACCGAAAAACACGGTCGAAATGGCGAGCGGGATGAACTCGCCGAACGCCGCGGGCTTAAGGAATCTCCCTTCCCCGGTCGCATAAAACGAAATGAAAACGAGCAAGACGGCCAAAAGAAGCGAGAAGGGAATATTAATATAACTTTCCACTTCTTTGCGGATCCCGAGCCGCCGGATGATCCGGAAAAAAACGTGCGGGATCACGATCGTTTTCAGCGCAAGGGTCAAAAGCGCCGGGATAATCAAATGTTCGATGTGCTGACTCCAGGCAACTACCGCGGTGATAAGCGCGAGTAGGAAAGAATGCGTCGCGTACGCGCGAATGCACGCCCCGATCTGGGAAGAGACGAGAATCCAGAAAGAAGCGATCAAAAGCATCATGCCAAGAAAATGGATCAGGGAAGCCATAAATTCCGCGCTCACACGCCCCTCCCGATGATCAACTGCCCCAAAAGGGAAAGGATCGCCAGGACAAAAGCGACCGTCAAAAGATCCGGCGCCCTGAAAAGGCGCAGTTTCGCGGAATGGATCTCGATCCATCCGATCACAAAAGCCAGCCCGAAGACCTTCGCCAGATAAAAGACGAGCGACAACCCCAGCGCCGCCGCACCTCCGGTCGTTGCGATCCCCCACGGAAAAAAGAAATCAGCCAAAAGCGTCAGGAAAACCAGCTGCTTGATCTGATGGCCCCATTCGATCAGGGCGAGATACCTTCCGGAATATTCCAGGATCATCGCCTCATGGATCATGGTCAGTTCCAGATGCGTGGCGGGGTTATCCACGGGGATCCTGCCGCTTTCGGCAATGGTCACGATCAAAAGCGATCCGAACGCCAGACTTGTGAAGAATAATATTTGAAGGGAGGATGCATTGGCGAAATGTGCCGTCATGCCTTCCAACGATAAGGTTCTCGCATGAAAGCCCAAAGCAAAAAAAGAAAGCAAAAGCGCCGGTTCGGCGATGGAAGAAAGCGTCATTTCCCGGCTTGATCCCATCCCCCCGAAAGTCGTGCCGGTATCCAACGCGGCGAGCGCGATGAAAAAACGGCCTAGGGCCAGAAGATAAACAAAAAGGATCGCGTCTCCCATAAAACCAAAAAGAGAGTGATTCCACAGGATTGGCACCATCGAGGCCGCCGCGAGCGTCGCCGCAAAAAGAACGAACGGCATGGCATGAAAGATCCATGACGCCGTCTCTGAGATAACCATATCCTTGCGGCAAAGCTTCCAGAGATCGGCGTAAACCTGCGCCAGCTTCGGCCCAATGCGATTCTGGGAAGCCGCCTTCATTTTTTTGATGAACCAGCTTATGGCCGGCGCCAAAATCATCAAAAATAAAAGCTGAAGGAACGAGAGAAGGACCGGGTTCATGAGGAATGTCCTCCCAGAAAAAGAAGGAGGAGGATCAGCGTGATAAAAATGTAACTCAGATAAAGCTGGATATGGCCCGTTTGGATCCGTTTTGCTTTTTGAGAAAGCTCGGAAACGAGCGCGGCCAAAGGACGGTAGACCCATTCATCGACCGGATGCGTGATCCTGGCTTCGAAGCGCTGCGCCGTCCGGAGCATTTCATGACCTTCATCTTCCAACTCCACGCGCCGGGTCGGTTGATAAAGGAAGGAAAAGATCCGGCGCAACGGTTTTGAAAAACCCGTCGCGGTATACTGCATCCGGGAGGAAAGCGCGGGCATCCCGCAATCCCAGCTGGGGCCGGTCCGGACAAGTTTTTTTCCAAAAATAATCCTGGGAAGCGCCATTATCACCGCCAGAAGAGCCAAAAGGACCAGGGCAACAGCCAAAGGAGAGAATAGGCTGGAATTTAAAGGAGAAATCAAAAATATTCTCTGAGTCACAGTCTCGACCGGAATATCGGTACCGGCAAGCGTCCCGGCGATCTTTGCCAGGATCTTTAAGGCCTGAGGCGCGGCGAGCGATAATCCCAAACAACTCACTGCAAGGATCCCCATACCTAACTTCATCGACCCGCTTACTTCCCGGGCTTGAACAGCGTGTTCCGAGCGGGGCTTTCCCAAAAAGCTGATGCCGAAAACTTTGATAAAGCATGTAGCCGCCAAAGCGCCGGCGAGACCGAGAAGCGAGGCAAGGACCGGCGAAAAGAAAGGCATGCCCGCGCCCGCGCCGTGAAACCCCAGGAGCAGCGCCATAAAAGTCAGCCATTCGCTGACAAAACCGTTGAGCGGCGGAAGCGCGGAGATCGCCATAGCGCCGGTCAAAAAACAAACGGCAGTCCATGGCATTTTCCGGATCAGTCCTCCGAGGTTTTCTATCTGTCGCGTATGAGCGCTATGAAGAACGGAACCTGTCCCAAGAAACAAAAGGCCTTTGAACGCCGCATGGTTGATCACATGAAAAA
The DNA here is from genome assembly GCA_022709525.1 of Candidatus Omnitrophota bacterium. Classification (GTDB taxonomy): domain Bacteria; phylum Omnitrophota; class Omnitrophia; order Omnitrophales; family Aquincolibacteriaceae; genus Aquincolibacterium. The sequence goes on along the minus strand of JAKLIQ010000006.1, from coordinate 74,908 downwards.
GGGCCGCCATAAGCGCGAAACCGCCATTAAAAGGCTGGTGGAAGACCCTAAAAACAAGCGCCATACCGATCCCCAGAAGAATAATGCCGATGTTTTCAATGCTTGAAAAAGCAAGCAGACGCTTCAGATCATTTTCCATTAAAGCGTAAAGGATCCCCAGAAGCGTCGAAAGAATCGCGAGGGCAAGAACGACATGCCCCCACCACGCGAACGGCTCTCCTAAAAAACCAAAAAGAAATCTCAAGAAAGCGTAGATCGCTGTCTTGATCATGACGCCCGACATGAGGGCCGAGACATGGCTCGGGGCCTGCGGGTGGGCTTGGGGCAGCCAGATGTGGAGCGGGATCACGCCCGCCTTGGTCCCGAACCCGATCAGGGCCGCTAAAAAAACGGCGTTTTTGACAGCGGGAGAAAGCGTCGCGGCGGCGAACCGGAATGCATCGAAAGAAAAAGATCCCGAATGAACATAAAGAAGCAGGAAAGCCGCCGCAATAAAAGCGGTCCCGATATGCGTCATAATGAGATAAAGCGTGCCGGCGGAGCGGGCCTCGGGCTTCTCGTGTTCAAAAACCACGAGAAAATAGGATGCAAGCGACATGAGTTCCCAAAAGAACAGGAAATAAAAAGCGTTCTGCACCGTTACGACAGCCAGCATCGCCAGGATGAAAATATGATAGAAAAATCCTAAAAGGGCGATGTTTTTCTTTCTTTGATATTCCCGGGTATAACCGACCGCGAAAAGGGAGGCCGCGAAAGACAGAAAGGATATGGTAAGGACAAAAAAAGCGGAAAAAGGGTCAATCACGAACCGTAAAGGGCCAACAGGCAGACTCCCCTGCAATTCAAAAATCCAGGGCTTTCCCGTGAGAAGAATAGCTAGAGAGAAAACAACGCCTGCCGCCCCGGCCGCTACAGCTAGAAAATGTGTCGCGCGGTTTGCGCTCTCGCTCTGTTGATCAAATAAAAAACCCGCGCCTCCCCCCAAACAATGGAGAAGGACCTGCGCATAAAAGAATAATTCCATCTTTCCTTCGAACTTTCCGTAAGTCTTTTGCCTGCAAGATGTTAAAGCGACCTTGGGCTCTCTTTTTTAAGGGAGAACTGCCGTGAGGATGGCTGGATAACAGTCTGGCGGCACTTACTTCTTACTTCGAGGCGGCATTATAGCACGAAGATGTCAAAAAATCATGAAAAAATAAAGCTTATCAATCGATTTGCGATCCCTGGAATTTTTATTTTTTATTGCCAAGGATGCGGGTAAGGAGCATGGAAACAACGGTATCGCCGGTGGAATTGACCATGGTGGCGGGTGGGTCGACCAAGGTGCCGACTATGGAAATAAGAGGCAATGCCTCCACGGGAAAGCCGTAAAGCGTTACGATCAGAAGTTCCCCTAAAAAACCTCCTCCCGGGATCCCGCTCATCACCATGCCGCTTAAGATCGCGATACCGATCGCCGTCGCGATAGTGCCGGCGCCCGCAAACGGCGTTCCGAAAAAAGAGAAAAGAAGCGAGATCTTCAGAATGGCTCCCATGCAGGTCCCGTCCATGTGAACGGTCGCGCCGATCGGGATCACGATCCGGCTGATATCTTTTGGAACGCCGATCTTATCGGCAGCCTCGAGATTCGCGGGAACCGCCGCGAGACTGCTCCCGGTCCCCCAAGCGGTCAGTGCCGGCGTGAGAATATTCCCCCAGAAACGCTTGAATCCTTCCGTTCCGCCCGCCAGAAAAGCGTAAAGGGAAAAACCGATAAAAAAATAGGCGAGGGCCAGCGGGTAATAAAGCGCGACTACGCGGAGGTAAGACCCGAGAAGTTCGGTTCCGAGCTTTCCCACAAGATAAGCGAAATAAGCCCCAAGGCCCACGGGCGCATAGAACATGATGAGATGGATCACTTTCATCATGACCTTATTTCCTGAAACAAGAAAAGCTGTGAACGGTTTCCCGTCCTCCCTGGCAAGCGACGCCGCAAGCCCCACAAGCATCGCGAAAACGATCAAGGCCAACATATTCTGCTTGGAAAGGAGATGCCAAAAATCCGGAACTGTGAACGCCTTGAGGATCTCTCCAAAAGTTTTTATCTGTCCAGCCTCCGCGGGCGCGGTCCACACCGGATGATCCCCTAAGACCGGAGGAAAAAATTTCACACCGAGGATCATGAGAAGAGAAGAAAGAACGCCTGTGACAATAAAGATAACGATCATCCAACCCATGATCTTCCCAAGACGGCGAAGATCGGACATTTCCGCAATGGCGGAGGATATCGAAAAGAAAACAAGCGGCACCACTGCCGTAAAAAGCAGGTTGAGGAAAATATCCCCCAGCGGCTTTATGACCGCGGCTTTTTCCTTAAAGAGAATCCCTAATCCAGCCCCGATAGAAATGGAGATGAGAAGAAAGATGGGAAAGGAATAATGCTTGAAGAAACGATTACCCACAAATCCGTTCCTCGGGACTAGGGACTAGGGACTCGAACGGGCCTCTCGTTGAAACTATTTCAAAAAACGAGGGGCGAGTCCCGAGCAGCGAGTCCCGTGCCGTATTTCGGCAGGAATATTGTATTTGATTTCCTTTATAAAATCAGTAAGCTTCACACACCCGCGTACACACCCGGTGTGTACATTGGTGTACACACCGGGTGTGGCGGCGGGTTAAACCATGAATAACATAAAAGATCTCGCTCCCAATAAAAGAAAAGCCCTCCAGCTCATACTTCTCTTCGGTCTTGTAAGCCTTTTCGGGGACATCATTTACGAAGGGGCGCGAAGCGTCAACGGACCGTATTTAAAAGTCCTCGGCGCGAACGCGATCGCGGTCGGATTTATCGCGGGCCTCGGAGAATTCCTTGGCTATGGCATCCGGCTTTTGTCGGGATATTTTTCGGACAAAACGAAGGCCTACTGGTTTTTCACGATCCTGGGATACGGCATGCTCGTGAGTGTCCCGCTTCTTGCGCTCACCGGATTCTGGCAGATCGCGGCACTTTTGATCGTCATGGAACGTATTGGTAAGGCCATGCGCAGCCCCGCCAAAGACACGATCCTTTCGCAGGCGACCAAACAGGTCGGCACCGGATTTGGTTTCGGCTTGAACGAAGCCATGGACCAGATCGGCGCCATTATCGGCCCGCTCCTTTTTACCGTGGCCTTCATGGGCACCTCCCATGCGGAAAAAGGGTTGCGGGATTACCAATCGGCTTATCATCTTCTCTGGCTTCCTTTCTTCTTCCTGATGGCCTGCGTCCTTTTTGCTTTTTGGAAAACCCCGAATCCCGAAACGCTTGAGACCGCCGTCAAAAAAACAGAATCCGAAAAATTGCCGAAGATCTTCTGGCTTTACACGGCGTTCAGTTTCCTCGCGACCATGGGTTTTGTGAATTTCGTGCTGATGGCCTATCACTTTAAATCCAAAGCGGTGCTCTCGGACGCGCAGATCCCTCTTTTTTACGCCATCGCGATGGGGATCGACGGCGCGGCAGCGCTTGTGATCGGAAAGGTCTACGACGGGATGAAGGAAAAACAAAAACACGACTGGGCGGGTATCGGCACGCTTCTGATGATCCCCGTTCTTTCGATCGTGATCCCCTTCCTTTGTTTTACGACCGTTCCCTGGATCGCGATCCTAAGCATCGCGTTTTGGGGAATTGTCATGGCGGGGCATGAAACCATCATGAAGTCGGCGATCGCAGATATCACGCCGCTTAAAAAACGCGGCACGGGTTACGGCATCTTGAACGTAGCTTACGGCCTTGCGATGCTCGTTGGCGGCGTTGTGATGGGATTTCTTTACGAGCGTTCGCTTCCCGCCCTTATGATCAGCGCCGCGGCCCTGGAGCTCACCTCGCTCCCCTTTTTCTTCGCGATGAAACGCGAAGTCTCCAAAAATCCCGCTTAGACTGCCTCTTTCCTGCAAACAACAGGTTCGCGAAGCAATTCGGGCCAGGCCTCCATCCAGCCGTTTTCATGAGAGGCGTCAGATATCGTTTTCATCCGGAAACACCGCTCGTCGCCCATTTTTTTCAGGAATGAACTTACTGTTTCAAGCGGAATTAATTCATCATCCCCGCCGATAAAATGAAGCTGCGGGATAGAAGCGACCTTGTCGGCGGCATCCATCGGGTCCAAAGAGCCGTCGAGAGGGCTTACTTCGTGATAGCGATTCACGAGTTCCGGGTTGAGATTGCCCGCGATGGTCCTGAAGCTCAAAATATCCGTGCGTCGCACTGCCACAAGCACGGCCACCGCCGCGCCGCCGGAATATCCGATCAGGTCGGCGCCCGGCGCGCCGGTTTTTCCGATAAAGTAAGAAACCGCTTCATCCATCGACCGCACGACTTCTTCGGAAAAACGGCCGCCGGTCCAATAAAACTCCTCGCACTTGGGATTTTGCTCCTGCGGCGTGTACTGGCACGGCCTAGCGAGATAAACAACGTTTGGCGCGGGATCCTCCGCGGCAAGCGAAAGCACCATCGGTTGACGCGGCGTCGGATCGCCGGAAACCCGGTTCCGCGTCACCCAAGCATAACCGTCCCCTTCAATATAGATATGGATCGGTTTGCCGGGAGCGGAAAGACGCGCGTAAGCGGTCAATACGAACGGAGCAGCCTTGACCATTTCTTTTTGGAGGCCGGCCTCCTGCGCCACGGTAAAAGCTTTGGCGCTGCGTTCGGGCGAGGAAGTGGCGCAACCGCTCAGCAGAAAACAGAATGCCGCAAGGATCAGGATAGGCCGTTTCAGCATGGGAAGATTATAAAACAAAAAGTCCGTTTAACGCTGTGGTTTTCGGTAGAGACTGGACCGGCAACGGCGAAAGACTGAATGGTCGGATTCTAGGGGAATGTATTGGAAAGCGCTATGCTTTTTTAAAAAAGATCAGTCGTTTTGGATGCAGGTCTGGTTCTTGCCGGTTGTCTTGGCTTTCAGGAGGGCTTGCCTGGCTCGCGCCATGATCTTTTCAGAATTTTTCTCGCCCGGCTTCAGGATCGAAACTCCGAGACTGATCGTGGTATGGAACTTTTTATCGCCCACTTCAAAAACAAGCTCTTCGACAGCTTTGCGGATCTTTTCGGCCACGCCGAAAGTGGCGGCCGCCAGACTGCAGCTTGAAAGCAAAACAATGAATTGGTCTTCGCTGAAACGCCCCGCGATATCGGGGATAGGATGGGCCTGGGTATGAATGGCGCCTTGAACGACCCCCGCCACCCTTTGAAGCACGCCGTCACCGGTCCGGTAGCCGTATGTTTCATTCAGGGGACGGAAATCATCAAAATCGATCAGGAGCACGGCAAAGGGTTTCCGGAACGTTCGCGCGTAATTGATCGCGCGCTCAAGAAAAGTGGAGACATACCGCATCAGGTAAAGCCCCGTCAGCTCGTCCTGCGCCGCCAAACTTAAAAAATGCATCCTTTCGCGGTATTCTTCGACCCTCGCGATCGTAAAAGAGATGAGAAAAAACGCGGCGATCATCAGAACAGGCGCCGTGATCCCTGCCCAGAGCCCCATCCATGAAAAAAGGATGAAGGCCGTAAGGACCCACATGCCCGCGATGCCGAAAACAGCGAGAATGGAAGGTGCCCCGCGGTAAGGGATCAGCGCGAAACCCGACGCGACGGCAAAAAAGAAAAGGAGCGCGGCGAAAGGCCACGGACAAAGGGTCTGGATGTACTGATCCGTCAAGGCCATATTGACGATGTTCCCGAGAACGCCGATACCCGAACTGGCATTTTCAATTGGGGTCGCCATCAAGCCCAAGTCCATAAGGCCGATGAGGCAGATATTCCCTCGTATATCGTCGGGCCGAACGGGAGCCGTCTTTCCTTCCAGCGACAGCGCATAACTTCCGGCCACATCCGCGGAAGAATAATAACGCGGCAGGGTATCCCGCGTTTGCGTCCAGCGGATCGGAATGCTGCCATCCTTCCCGCACGTCAGCTCGTTCTTTTTTTCCAAAGAAATGGGGCCTCCCAGAAAATCGTAGGCCACTTTAAGCCCAAGATACGGTATTGGTTTTTGACCGGATTGAATAAAAGGACGGAAGCGGCGAACAACATGATCCGGATCCCGTTCAATATCCACATGCCCGACCGCTTTGGCGCGGTTGATGAAAACAGGATCCGAGCCCGTGGGCGGGGACGCTCCCTCTGCCCTTCCGGAACCGGCAAAAGAAACGGACAGATAGATATTGTCCGTCTTTTGGAATTCTTCGATTAGAAACCGATCGTCTTCGGAGTTTTCGCCGGTTTGCTTGAAAAAAAGGTCGAAAACGATCGCCTTGGCGCCCCATGCCCGGAGGGCCTGGATCATTTCGGCTTTATGACGCTGCGAGAAAGGAAGATCTTGACCGCTTTTTTTTTCGATCCCGATATAAACGATCGCCGGATGCACTCTGGGGGAGGCCTGGAATTTAAGAAAGGGATCAAAAAAAGGTTCGTCCAGGGAACGGAAGGTTTGATGCGCCTGAAAATGAAGCGCGAGAATGAACGCCAGAAGGAACCCCAAAAGCTGGATCGTCCTTAGCGGCGTCAAAAAAATGACCGCTTTTTTAAGGGGCTCGACGGCGCGGCTTTCTTTTTTTTGAAGAAGCCCTGCGGGCGCTTTCTGCATCATATCTCCGTTGTGAACCTAAACAAAAGTGAGAAGCATCCTCCTCAAATAACGGCCATAACTCTCCTTTCATTAAGGATAAACGGGCCGTTATGGCCGCCCCCATTTCAGCTTCGTGAAATTACCAGGGATTGGGATAGCCACAACTCTCAAAAACCCGCGTTTGAAAAAACGACGCATTTCCGTTCTCTTTTTTTTCTAAAAAATTCAGGAAAAAGTTGACCCGGACGAGTGGAAGTCTCTATAATCCCCCATAATTCTCACGGGAGAAAATAACCATGATGGAATTCAAACAAAAAGTCCTCTGCATCGGTTTCGGATCGGTCGGCAAATGCACCCTGCCCATCCTCCTGAAACACATTCGCATTCCTTACAAAAATATCACGGTCCTTGATTTCGCCGACAAGCGTAAAGAACTCGCGCCCTGGATCAAAAAAGGTGTCCGTTATTCGCAGGAAAAGCTGAGCCCGGTCAATGTCGCCCGGACACTTTCCAAATATGTCTCCCCCGGCGGCATGATCATCGACCTTTCCTGGAATATCGACTCCCTCGATATGCTCTCCTGGTGCCATGAAAACAAAGTCCTTTACGTGAACACCTCGGTCGAGGAATGGGACCCTTACGCCAATATCGATAAAAAAACGCCGCTTGAAAAATCGCTCTATTTCAAGCAGATGGAACTCCGCAAGATGACGGCGAGTTGGGCAGGCGATACCACGACGGCGGTCCTGGACCACGGCGCTAACCCCGGATTGATCTCTCATTTCACGAAACAGGGACTCCTGGATATCGCAGAAAAAGCGACGCGTGATAAGACCGTTTCAAAATCGGACCGGAGAATATTCGAGCGCCTCATCCGCGATGAAAAATTTGACCGTCTGGCCATGAAACTCGGCGTGAAAACGATCCACGTCAGCGAGCGGGATACGCAGATCACGGACCGGCCGAAAGAAGTGGATGAGTTCGTCGGGACCTGGTCGATCGAAGGCCTTCGCGAAGAAGCCACTTCGCCCGTGGAGATGGGTTGGGGAACGCATGAAAAAATCCTTCCTCCTCTCGCGACGGTCCCCAGTTACGGCCCGCAGAACCAGATCTTCCTTTCGCAGATGGGCATGAACACCTGGGTGCGCTCCTGGGTCCCGAATTACGAGATCGTCGGCATGGTAATCCGCCACGGCGAAGCATTCAGTATTTCCGAAAAACTTACCGTTTGGAGGAACGGCAAACCCATCTACCGACCGACCGTCCATTATGTGTATATGCCCTGCAATGAAACGCTCACATCCGTCCACGAGCTCCGCTGCCGTAATTACGAGCTTCAGCCAAGATGCCGCATCATGTCTGATGAGATCATCAAAGGCGCCGATATCCTCGGCGCGCTCATCATGGGGCATAAATATAATTCCTGGTGGACGGGAAGCGCGCTCACGATCGAAGAAGCGCGCAAGCTTGTGCCGCACCAGAACGCCACCACGATCCAGGTCGCGATCGGCGTCGTGGCGGCGGCCATGTGGATGATCGAAAATCCCAATAAAGGCGTCTGCGTCCCGGATGATCTTCCGCACAAAGAGGTCCTGAATGTCGCCAAGCCCTACCTTGGCACCTTCATTTCCGAAGCTTACGACTGGACGCCTTTTAAGAATTATCAGGTCTTCTTCCCCGAAAACCCGAACTCGCATCTGGATAAGAAAAATCCCTGGGGATTCAAGAATTTCCTTTTTAAACCTTAACGGTCCTTTTCCAATGCCCGGCCCTCACGAGAGCCGGGCGCTGATTTGGGTGCGACATGATTAAAAAATCGTCCGAACGCGAAACGGAAGTCCGCAAGAACATGCGCGGCGGCACGGGCGAGATCACCGTCCGGCATTATTTCAAACCGGAAGAGATCAAGGCGCGGACACGGCTTTGCTCGGAGCTCATTCTCCCTCCCGGCACAAGCATCGGCGTTCACGACCATGTGGATGAAGATGAGATCTACATCATCCAAAAAGGCCGCGGCATCATGACCGACGGCGGCAAAGAATTCCCCGTCGCGGCCGGCGACGCGATCCTTACCGGGCAAGGCGCTTCCCATTCGATCCGTAATGCCGGCAACGAAGACCTTGTCGTGACCGCAGTTATCATCAAATACTGATGCATCCCGTCTTCCCGCAGGAAACCCTTATTCCTCCGAAGATCCTCTTTAAAAAAGGCGGCCTTGCCGACCTCGCCAAAGAAGTCCCGGAATTGGGTTCCCAAGGTTTGATCGTTCACGGCGCTTCGTTCGAAAAGAACGGCCTCAAAGGCAAAGTCGAGAATGACTTTAAGAATGTTGGGATCTTCGCGGAATTTTTTTCTCGTACGCACGGCGAACCGACGCTTGAAGAGATCCGCGCCGTGATCGCGCAAGGACGCAAAGTTAAAATTGATTGGATCGCCGGCATCGGCGGCGGAAGCGTTTTGGATCTTGCAAAAGCCGCGGCCGGTCTTTTTAACGCCAAAGAAACTCCCGCCTATTATCAGGAAGGCGGCTCGCTAAAGGAAAAAGGGATCCCTTTTATCGCGATCCCAACCACGGCTGGAAGCGGCTCCGAGGCCTCCCCCAACGCCGTGATCATTAACCCGGAAAAAAGATCAAAACTTTCCATCCGCGATAAAAGTTTTACCGCGAAAAAAGTCATTCTCGATCCGGAACTTCTTAAAGGCCTGCCTTTTGAGGTCATGTGTCATTCGGGCATGGACGCCTGGGTCCAGGCCTATGAATCCTTCATTTCCAAATACGCGAGCTGGTTCAGCGAAAGCATGGCGCTGAAGGCCATGCAGCTTATCAGCCGGCACCTCGTTCCGGCCCTCAATGCCCAACGGGATGAGGATCTGGAAGGGTTGATGCTCGGAAGTTTTTTATCCGGTGTTGCGTTCTCCCATTCGCGCCTCGGCGTGATCCACGGCATCGCGCACCCGCTCGGCGTTCTTTATGATGTGCCGCACGGGCTTATTTGTTCGATCTGCTTCACGCCTTCCATTAAGCTGAATTTGGAAGCCATCGGCAACCAGAAATACGCTTTAATGAGCCAGGCGGTCGGCATGGATCTCCTGCAAAAAGTCCATGAACTGCAAAAAACCCTGAAGATCACCTCCCCTTTTAAGGGAAAACCTCTCGCCGAAAAAGAAAAGATCATCGTCGAAACGCTCGCATCCGGCTCTACGGCGGCGAATCCCAAACCCATTACCCGCCAGGATGTCGAATACATTTTAAACGAGATTTTCTGACGCTCTTTTCCGGTTTTATGCTACGATTCACAAGAAGGAAGGTTATCTCCCGCTTCCTGCGGTCGTTTTCAAAGCAATATATTTATTCCGCCGGAAAGTGTGTTTCGTGAACGTTTGCCACGGCCCACCGAGCCGTGGCGGCACTCGGGGGCGTCGGTCCTCGCTTGATGGAACCGTGGCGCTCGGGCCTCCTTACGTCGCTTAAACACACTTTCCGTCTTCACTCCTGCAGAAAAGGCGAAGGGTTGAGCTTAAGGCACGTTCGAATGAACGAGCGGGCATGGTCCTGCGTAAGCAGGGAGCGAGGAGTGAGACTGAACGAGGGAATCCGCGCCGGGGATTCCCGAAGTGTTGCCGAGGGCTCAAGCCCGAAGCTTTTTGGACAGTCGTATCAAGTGGGATGCGTTCCAAAAAGGATCCTTTGATGAATTATCGTCTTCAATATTGGGCTGTTCGCCTTCTGGCCGCGCTTGCGACGCTTTTCCCCGTCGAAGTGACGGATTGGGTCACGCGGCGGTTCGGGGACCTGAGCTATCTTATTCTGAGCAAGCGCCGCAAGATCGCTTTTGAGAACATAACTTACGCTTTCGGCAGCGCCCTTCCGGACAACAGAAAAAAACAGATCACCCGTTCGGCATTTCAAAGCGCCGCGCTTTCCATGACAGAACTTTTCACGGTCAGGAAGATCAAAAAAACAGCGCGGGACCGTTTCAAGCTTTTCGGCAATGAATCGCTGGAAAAGGCCTTCGCCGAAAAAAAAGGTGTCGTGCTCGTTATCTCCCATCTCGGGTCATGGGAATACCTTTCCTTTCTTCCTTTCCTCACGGGCCAACCCTGGTCCGTCGTCGTTAAAGACATCAAGAACCCTTACCTGAATGAAGCGATCAATGACATGCGCCGTGTCATGACCGTGAATCCTATCTCAAAAGACAGTTCGATCAGGACGGTTTTAAGCGAACTAAAAAAGGGGCGCGGTGTGGCGATCCTGATCGATCAATGGGCCGGCCGGGAGGGCCTTTGGACGGAATTCTTCGGGGAAAAAACCTCGACCACTTCGATCCCCGCGCGGCTTGCCGAAAAAACGGGATGCGCCCTGGTTCCGGCTTATTGTTTGAGAAAAGAGCCGGGCCGCTATGAGATCCACGCTGAGAAAGCCGTCGCGTGGGATAGGAACCGCCCGGATTGGGAAACTGTCTTAACGGAACAGCTGAACGGGATCCTCGAGCGCCAGATCCGTCAATATCCCGAACAGTGGCTTTGGGGGCACCGGCGGTGGAAAGAGATGCCCGCCACAGTGCGGAATGCGGAATGAATGTTGAGCTCACGATCGAAAAACTGGTCTTTGGCGGAGACGGCCTAGGGTTTATCGATAAAAAAGCCTGTTTCGTCGAAGGCGCGCTTCCCGGCGAAAAGGTCCTCGCCCGCATCGTCCACGAAAAACCCAATTACGCCAAAGCTCGCCTGATCCGCGTCCTGGAACCTTCGCCTTGCCGCATCGCTCCTCCATGCCCCTATATCCAGGCCTGCGGCGGCTGCCAGTACCAGCACCTTCCCTATGAAGAAGAGCTCCGCTGGAAAGAAGAGCAAGTCAAAGAAAGCTTCCGGCAGGCGCTGAAACTTGACCCGTCTATGATCCGCCCCATCCAACGCGGGCCGAAGGAATACGGCTACCGCAATAGCATCACGCTTCACCGGACCCGGCAAAAAGGCAACAAACCGCAGCGGCTCGGTTTCATCGGCCGCGATAACCGTTCCGTGATCCTGATCGGAAACTGCCTCCTTGCCGAAGACGCTTTAAAAAAGATCTTCACCGAAGAGCACACTTTGGGGAAAAATGAGGAAAAACGGGTCTTTAAAACGGATGAGGAAGGCCGCATTTTTTCAAGCGACAACGAAAAGATCTACAGCGTGCGGGTCGGCTCCTGTTCCCTGAAGACAAATTCGATGGGATTTTTCCAGAATAATCTCGCGGTGACAGAGCTTATCGCCGAACAGCTTGAGGCGTGGGTCCGGGAGACCGGCCCGGTAAGGTTCCTTGACCTTTATTCCGGCGTCGGAACTTTTTCGCTTTTGGCCGCTTCCGCGGTTCCCGAGATCCATTGTTTTGAAGAAAATCCCTACAGCATGTCGTGCGTGGAGAAGAATTTCAAAGCGTTAGGGGTTCCTCTGGGAGGTATTCATCCAGGAAAAGTCGAAAAACGTTTTCCCGCGTTCATTTTGCCACACCGCAAGGAAAAAACTTTTGTATTCCTTGACCCGCCGAGGCAGGGCATCGCATCGTCGCTTGCGGAATTTTTCTCGAAAGAGAATGTCGCGGAAAATATCGTCTATCTGGCCTGCGACCTTCAAATCCTGATCCGGGACCTTAAGACCATCTTAGCCGGCGGCGGTTATACGATCCGCGACATTATTCCCTTCGATATGTTCCCCCGCACAAAGCATATCGAAGTACTGGTCTGGCTTACTAGAACTTAGGCCTCGCTTCCGGCGACAGCACCGCTCGCCCAGGCCCACGCGAGATTGTAACCGCCGCGCCTTCCCCCGACATCCAGGATCTCCCCGGCGAGATAAAGCCTTTTTTGAAGGTTGGACTCTAAAGTGGCGGGATCGACTTCCTGCGGCGGGATCCCGCCTGCCGTGAATTCCGCTTCATTCCAACCGCGCGTGCCGGTGATCTGGAATTCTTTTTCTTTGAGGATCTTCGCAAGCGAAGCGGGATCGGAGGTTTTAAGCGTCCTCCGGAGAAGATCCCCTATTTTAGGCGGCAATAATCCTTCCGTGAGCTCTGCTCCGGCAAAACCGCGGCTTGACCTTCTAGAAAGTTCGGCGCGAAGTTCTTTTTCTTCCATGAACGGAACCATGTCGGCTTTCACGGCAACGCCTTTGATGTGCTCGCGGTTCATGGCGACTGAGATCTCTTCGCTGATATCGAGGATGGCCGTACCGGAAAGCCCATATTGCGTAAAAAGCAGCTCGCCGGAAGCTGTCCGCGTCTTTTTTCCTTGAATGAAACTGGTGACCGCCGCGCGGATCTTCTGGCCCTGCAGGAAATGACACCAGGGATCTTTTACCGTCAGCGGGACCGTGCTTGGGACCGGCTCGAGAATCGTATGGCCGAACGCGGCGGCAAGCGCATAGCCGTTCCCGTCGGCGCCAAGCGCGGGATAGGACTTTCCTCCGGCGCACAAAATAACATTGTTGCATTTAATATCCGCGCATTTCCCCTCACCCTGCCCTCTCCCCCTTTGGGAAGGGGGAGAGGATAAAGGTGAGGGGGTTGTTTTAGACAATTTCAGCTCAAATCCGTCTTGAATAGCATGAATATTTTTAACTTCACAATTTAGCTCTATCGGAATCTTCAAACGCTTCAATTCCATTTCAAAAATTTTCAAGACCGACGCGGCTTGATTGGTCGCGGGAAAGATCCGGCCCGTTTCATCCGCATAAGTCGCGAGGCCCAGCTCTTTAAAAAATCCGAGCATGGCTTCCTTGCCGAATTTTTCAAGGACAGAAGCGACCAATTTTTCCGCGCCGGGGTGATAAAAAGAAGTGTCGAGCGTGTCGTTTAAGAGATTGCACCGTCCGGCGCCGGTCACAAGAAGTTTTTTCCCGGGCTTCGGCATTTTTTCGCAGATGAGGACGTTTTTCCCCTTCCGCTTCGCAAAGATCGCGGCCATCAACCCGGCGGGGCCGCCGCCAATCACGATCACGTCATACCGCATCATAGTCCTTTCGATGGCGCAAAAGAGGGCCTTTTGTCTTTTTCGGCTGAAGAAGCAGCCGCTGGGCTTCGCGTTCTTTGTAAGTTTTCACGACCGGCACCGCCTCCCCCGTAAAAGGATGCTTGCCGGTGTAATACATACACGCTGAAACGGTCATCGGCAACGGAATAAAATCCTGAACCTGCTCGGGCCTGAGACGATGCGCTTGAAGATATTTTTCAAGCTCCCGCGCCTCTTTCAGGGTCGCTCCGGGATGGGCGCTGACCCAATAATTAACGAGATATTGGTTTTTTCCCGCTTTCTGACTGAGCATTTTAAAGCGTTCGGCGAATTTTTCATACGCCTTGACGGAAGGCTTGTTCATGAGCCGAAGAACCGGTGCGGCGGCATGTTCGGGGGCGACTTTCAACTGCCCGCCCACATGGCTTTGGCAAAGTGCTTGAAGGTATGGGTCGGACTCTTTATCGATCAAAAGATCGTAACGCAAGCCGCTTTGGATAAAAAGATGCTTCACGCCGGGGACCTTCATGACTTCGCGCCATAACTCGACTGTTTTTTGGTATCCAAGCTTCAGCTGTTTGCATTTCGCGGGCATCATGCATTGTTTGTTCTTGCAGGCCCCGGCCGTCTCCCACTGGTCGCACGCGGCGCCGTAGAGATTGGCCGTCGGGCCGCCGATATCGGTGATCGTGCCCCTGAATTCCCTCAGCCCGGCCAGAAGTTTTACTTCACGAAGGATCGATTCCCTGCTGCGGTTCTGGCCGATCCGCCCCTGATGCGCGAAAAGCGAACAAAAGTTACATTCCCCCGCGCATCCCCGGTGGGAGGTAATGGAAAATCGCGTCGTCTCAAACCCCGGGATCTTTTCTTTACCATAAACAGGATGCCAATCACGGGCAAAAGGCAATTGGTAGATATGGTCCAGTTCCGCAGTGGTAAGCGGGAAAGCGGGCGGCTGCTGGATCACGAACCGGCCGCCGTGAGGCTGGATCACGGGCCTCCCCCGGACCGGGTCATTTTCGGCATAAAATAATTTGAACGCCTGATTGAATTTTTCCGGGTCGGCACTGACTTCCTCGAAAGAAGGAAGTTTGACCGCGTCTTCAAAGCCCTTGGAGTCGCTTTGCAAACTTACGGTGCCGCGGATATCGGCCATTTTTCTGATCTCTTCTCCGTCCCGGGCGCGGCGCGCGATCTCGACGATCTGTTTTTCGCCCATCCCGTAGATCAAAAGGTCCGCCTTGGCGTCAAGAAGGATGGAGCGGCGCACCGCTTCATCCCAGTAATCGAAATGCGCGAGACGGCGCAGGCTGGCTTCGATGCCGCCGAGCACCACCGGAACGCCGGAAAAAAGTTCTTTAACTTTGCTTGTGTAGACGATCGAAGCGCGATTAGGACGAAGGCCGCCCCGGCCGCCGGGCGCGTATTCATCCTTACGGCGCGGCTTCTTGGAAGCGGTGTAATTGCTGACCATCGAATCGAGGTTGCCAGCCGAAACCCCGAAAAAGAGCCTGGGCCGGCCGAGCGCGAGAAAATCTTTGGAAGTTTTCCAGTCGGGTTGCGCGATGACGCCGACGCGGAAACCGGCGTCCTCCAGAACGCGGCCGATCACCGCCGTGCCGTAGGAAGGATGATCGACATAAGCATCTCCCGTGATCAAGATAATGTCGCATTCCGACCAGCCGCGTTCGGCGAGGTCTTCTTTGGAAATAGGCAGGAATTTTTTCCGATCTGTCATGAAGGGATTATACCTCAAGAAGAATGAAGTGAAAAACTTTGGCTTTTTACGCCGACTTCGCCGTGGCTTTGTATTGGACCGTCATGGCATTTACAAGAGCGCTAACGCCGGCGATGTTGAGGAAGTTTTCGAATGTCCGCTCGGTCAAAAGGATCGCATCATCGTCAAACTGGGATTTCAAAAGCTCCGCCGCAGGATCGTTCGCTCCGGCCATAGCCTTAAAATGAACGGAGCGGCCGACGGCTGTACGGCCCAGGAGTTTTCTCAGCGCATCCGAAAAGACTTTCGGATGATTCAAAAGGGCAGCAGAGACCAAATAAGGCCGGTTGGCTTGAGGAAGTTGGTCAAGAAAATCACGGTCAGCTTGACTAAGCTGGTCTTCATCGGCTAAGACAACGATCTCCGTACCGCTGAAAACTTTTTGAACCGCCAGCAGGGCTTTACGATCGAACGCGAATTCCTTGGTAAGGATAAGAGCGTCTTGGGTCTCCACGGTTTTGACGCCAAGCATTTCCCTCGCTTTGGCAAAACGGGTGGCTTGTATGGTTTTTTCAGGGTAAGCGTTTGGCATCACCTGTTCCAATAAATCTCTTAACTCCGAGCGCGTCATTTTTGAAACTTTGCTTTGCCGGAACGTCCCCTCCGCCGCATCCATCGAAACCCTTATTTCGGCTCTTGAGGGCCAAACCTTATCCAAGGCGTCGCGCAATCCTCTGCCCATGGCGTCATTTTTATGGGTGACCATCAGTTCCCCGATGAATTTTTCGGCCGTAGAACGGTTTTTCCCGAGGCCACGGAACATTTTTTCCAGATAACGCAAAAAGGTTTTATTATCCCGGCTGCTCGCTTGCATCAATAATTCGCGGAGAAGACCCGTGCTCGCCTCGCCTTGTTTGCGCTTTCCTTCATCAGGACTTTGACGTTGAAAAGCAGCGTCTTCAAATAAAACTTCGACGGTCTTTTCAAAGAGCGGCTGATCGTCCGCATGGACCCAAAACAAGAATTCAACAATTTCTTGCTCGAATTCGGGATAGAATCTTGGATTCTTCAAATGTCCCGTGATGATCTCCAGCGGGGCATACACCCTTTCATCTTTTCGTTTAAAACGATCAGCGGCATATTGATCTTCCGGAGCGACCCAATTCTGCCATTGCTGTATTTTTTCAAAGGCTTTTTGCCTCTCCCGGCCTTTACTCGCTTTCATGCCACCCAGCAGATCAAGAACCTTTTCAACCTGTTCTGTATATTCCTGTGAACTTTCTTTTTTCCGCGCTTCCGAGCGAACAAAAAGTTCGGTATTGGCCCGGATGGTTTCCCGGAGGGCTTCCTGAAATTCCGGTTTATAGTCGGAGGGCGCGTAAGAAAACGGCGTCAGAGAATAAGCAGCATTGAGCAAACGGATCTTGACGCCATACGTTCTGAGCAAATTAAAAATATTTTCCATTTTTTGTTTGATCTCGCCCTTGGGCGGCCGGTAACCTTTTTCCCCTTTGTCATTCGCTTGAGAAGCAAAATAATCCAGGTCCAGGGAAAGGATTACGCCGTCTTGAAAAGATCCCGGATGATCTTTCAAGATCTTGCGCAGAGTGGCTCCCTGGGCTTCAAAGGCTTGCTGCCCTTCGCCCATAAAAATTTCACGACCATAGGGATAAGCCCAGAAAACCGGCCCAACCAATTTGTCTTTTTGAAGATAATTGATCCAGTTGCCGGAATCGAGGATGTTCTGTCCGGAAGCGCGGTCCATTTCGGCGGGGATTTTCCATGTGATGCCATGCCATTCGGCAACATTTTCCAGCATAATGCCTTTATTGTCGCTATGCTGGTCCAGCAAAAGAAGCGGCAGTCCGCTAGGAATCTTCTGGGTTTCCACGGCTTTTTTGATCTGATAATAGGCAAACCGGTGACTGTCATGGATAAAAATCTTATCCTTAAGATCCTCCGGCACTTGAAGCTCTTCTCGGTTCATTTCCGCTTCTGCCTGCATTTTTAACTCTTCCGCCGGAGCAAGTTCAGGCGTGCGAATATTTTCTTGAGCCGGCCCTTTGGTTGGAAAACGTTTGAAATACCCGCCGGTCTTGTGGGGCTCATAGACAATGCCGTATTTTGGAAAAAGCTGTACTGAAAGGATCCCGTAAAGATCGCTCCACATCATCCTGCTTCCCGCCCTCCCGAGCTCATCCATCCACTGCGCCTTCATGATGTCAAGCTCGAGCTCATCCCCTATTTTCATGGCGGCCAGATAAGCTTCGATGCGATCAAGAACCGCTTGTTCTTCTTTTCCGCGGATTTCAGACTCCCGCGTTTCGGAACGGAATTGTTTGGGAACCACTAAAATGGCGCTTAAGAATTTTTCGCGCTTATGTTTCGCGCCAAAAACCTCCTTTTCCCGAGGAAGACTTAGAACCGAATCCTTACCGTTCCCCCAAATAAAGATATCCCTGGCCCGATATCTTTCGATCAAATGATTCCCGAGGGTTTCGAGGGTTGCCCCTTCAAAATGCGTGTCGCCCGGGACAGCGCCGGTAAGGAATTTTCCGTTTTGGTCCAAACCGAAGAAATTGTGCGGATGAATGCCGGGAAGTAATTTCACCCAGATTATGTTCTTCTCTTCGTTGATGAAATATTCGCCCGGTTTGAATTCCGCGAGCGGTACCGGCATTACCAATCGAATATAACCCCACGCCTCAAAAATAGCTTCGACCTGGTCGACAGAAACCCCCATATCGAGGAGGGGCCTTAAGGAAAGGCCGATGGTTTCGCCGCGCAAAGCTTTCTCGATCTTATGAGGGTCCCGGTAAAGTTCGCCCTCGTCGTCGCTGAATCCAAGATGGACTTCTCGGTCGTCCGAAAATTTGAATCTAGGAAAACGGAAAAGATGCCTGAGATCATCGAACTGTGTGGCGACCCCCGCAAGATTGAGCTTCCTGTCTTTAACGAGGCGCTGCCCGTAAAACCCGTAACGGATCTTGAAAGGGATCGAACGATAGTTTTTATCATAAATCCCGCGCATTCCTTTCTGATCTTTAAATCGAAGGCTGCGGACCTCAAGCGTACCGTCTTCTTTGACAAGAAGCATGTCGTAAACTCGGTCAAGCGGGTCCTTCGAATAGTGGTAAACCTTGTCGTCCACAATAGCAACGAACCAATCATTTTGCCCCAAATTGCCGCTCGGAAGGATGGCATCGACTTTGCTTGGCGAATGGCCTGCCGCCAATTCGTCCGGCGTTTGATAGATCTCTTCGAGAGGAGAATTCTCGTCCCGTTCTTTACCGTAGAAAGCAAGCGGTACGCCGTTGAAAAAAAGTATATTGTGAATACGATCGAAATAGAACCGGCTTTTCCCCTGAGCATCAAAGGCTTCGAAGTTAAAACTTAACTCCATGTCGTGATCTTTTAAATCAAAAGCCCTGACCTCCGGCGCCAGGTCTTCTTGACTTTCAAAATCAGAAAAAACGTACGGACCCTTTGGCATGACGAGCGTAACTTCTTTTTTTCCTCTTACCTCCGAACGGAGAGACCCTTTTGGGCTTACGGGGAAAACATGTTGCGTCTCGGTCAAAACCTTTGCCCCACGGTTTATAAGCTCTCTGTTCATATCTCTTATCATGGCGGGGTCCTTGATGAGAATCTCTACCCATCCGGAACTGGCCTTGTGCTCCCTAACAAACGGCAGGAGAAAAGCGGCGACAAAAAAGGAGTTTGCTAGGTTGTCCTTCAAGCGGCCCCGGCTTGTTTCGGAAGACAAAAGATGCTCGGCGGCTTTTTGCTGTTTTTTTGAAAAACCATCCCACTCAGCAACCAATTTATCCAGGTCCGCTTTTGATAAGGGCGCCGAGGTTTCAGGATTTTCGAGCAGAACCGCCGTCCATTTCTTCAACGCTTTGATCGACTCTTCGAGCTCCTTTATTTTCCCCAATAAGCTATCAAGAGAGCTTTTGCCTTCAGTGGGCCGGCCGTAACCATCCGCGACGATAGCCGACTTTACAAGAGTTTCGGCTTGAATAACGTCTCCTGACTCGAAGGAAACTTCTGCCTTGCTAAACATTTGTGTCAAATGTTTAAGGGCCCGGATTTGGTTCATTTGATGCAAAGCCGCTAAAAAACCGAGCTGTTCGAGCTCTTTGCGAAGATCCTTAGCCGTATTTTCGCCGATTGAAGATTCAAAAAGCTTCTCGAGCTTCGCTCCCGCTTCTTTGAACGTGTATTGGGGATCCAGCGCTACGGCCAAAGCGGTTTCGGCGTTGGCGTCCGTTATTAGATCGGGCCGGATTTTACAATCTTCAAAAAGCTTCTTGGCTTTCCCAATCGCTTCCTTAACAACCGGCGTGTCCGGAAGTTTCAAAGGTTCGCGCTCGATGGACGGTGGAACGGAAGCCGGTTCCGGCTCCCTGCGAATCGCCAAAACAGGCGTAACTTCTGCCGGCGATACAGCGGCCGGTTCCGGTTTTAACACAGGCTTTTTTACGACTGGCGGCGAACGCAGCCATTCCTTCCGCGCTTCGATCATTTTTTCAACGAGAGGGCTCGAAAAAACATCTTCCCCCGCATTTCCTTTCCTTAATTGAGCATAGGCCGCTTGGATCTGCCCCAACCCTTTGGAGGTCTCGGGCCGGCGCTGCGCCCATTCTTCTATTTTCTGCTGGATCTTTTTTCTGAAAGGTTTTTCCGCGAGTTCGAAATAAACCCACGCAATGTTACCAAGCGCCTTGCGAAAACCTTGAGCGGATTCATTTTCTTTTAAATCATTTTCGATCAACGCCAAGAGCCGGTATTCAGCGCTGGTCCATTGCCTTAAAAACTGCTTCGCCCGCTCGGCTTCTTCCCGCGGCACTGTCCCGCTCTTGCCCAGCCAGAGATGCGCGGCTTTTTCTAAATTGTCGGGTTCTTTTTCCAGCGCCGCCTGCATGTCGTGAATGGCAAAGTATAAAATGGGAGCATTCGTAAAACTTTCTTTAACTTTGAGATTGGCTTCAAGGGTCCCCCTTAGATCTTCAAGGTCTAATTTTTGAATGGGGGAAAAAAGGAGCGAAGGCGCAACCTGATTTAAAAAATCAAAATCTTCCAGATCGGCTATTGGTTTTTCTTCGCGCTCCTCATAAAACCACTTGAGGAGCTGTTGGATCTTTTCTCCGTCCTGCGGCAAAGCCGGATCCAGTATTTTTTGAATGGCTTTATTGTTACGGGCTTCGTCATTCAAAGGTTTTTGACTATCAATGCTCCATTTTTTGTACCAGCAGAGGAAAAGGATGAATTCGCGGCGCGCCGGATCATTTTCCGGAAAATTTCGATGGATATTATAAATGAACAGGATCCTGTAATCCCCCCACTGGAACTCTTTGTACATGTTCAAACCGCCGGTCAAGGGCTTGCCGACTCCCGTGGTGCTTGTGGTATGCTGAGCGCTTCTCAGGAATCGATATAGCCGGTTCATCAAAGCGTACCGCTCATTCGCCTGCATCCGGGCGATCACATTATAAAAATCCTGGGAGTATCGAATCGTCAAGTTGAGCGGCGCGCGCGTTTCCGAACGCGGAGCTGAAGAGCCGTCATTAAACGAAAGCATGTCAGCGAGGGTTTTGATGGATTTGACGGGAACGGAATTGTTCCGGACATTTATTTTTTTCGAAAGCGGGACCCCGCCTGCCGCAAGAAGCGTCGCCAGGAATTTTCCCTTTTCCTGCGGGTAATGATTCTCTAAGAATGTCAAACTGATCTCTCCTTCCGGGTTTTTCGGAGAGGCGCCTTCCGCAGAACCGTAAATAAGCACATGGTCAAATTGAGTGAGGTCGATCTCAAAGGCCTGAGCCAAGCGTCCGTGGTGATATTCTTCGCCTTTCTCGTCATAGCGCGCGCCTCCGATAAATTCCAGATATTCTTCATTTATAAAAAAGAAGAAGGTGGCTCGCTTTGATCCCTCTTGGGTGACGCCTTGCGGCAGCTTCGCCAAAGAAAGCCTTGTTTCAGTAGTAGCGGCGGATTGTTCCAAAAAGTCCACGATCTCTTTGGCCATTTCCTGCCGGTTCACGAGCTGGTGCCCATAGGACCTTAAAGTCAGGCCGATCGCATCTCTCATCTCGGCGAGCTTCGTTTCGTATTTTTTCAAGAATTCAGGCGTGAAGATCCTTTTGGTATAAGCTTCAAAAGCATGCTCTTGAGCGATCGTCTCATCGGCTCTTACACCTTGTCCGGCACTGCTTTCCTCTTTTGGAGCAGCGCCTTCAATGCCTAGGGCTGATTTTAAATCTTCAGCCGTGCCTTCAAACCGGCCCGGCGCGGCCCGGGAATTGAGCAATGCTATATCCGGTACAATGATCCTGGCCTTGGGGTTATTGTAAAAAACGCGGGCTTTGATATCTTCCCAAAGCACGTCTTCGGCGCCAGTGCCGCGATAATCCTGGATCACGCCGAAACCCAACAACTGGTTGCGCTGATAAGGTAATTTGGAATAGCTGTAAAAGCCGGCGGGTTTTCCTTCCGAAAGAAGAAGGACGTTGATCCGGTCGGGATTTAAGGCGAAGCTCCGTTCACCTTTATAAGCTTCATAAGCCAGAGCGGGAAATAACGTCTTGAAAACAGTCCGGAATTCATAGGCCCGGGAACGCTGGCTTCCTTTAGGAAGCTTCTGCATCTCGAGCGTTTCGAAATGAAAAACCATCTTATCGGGCTTGCGCTCGGTCTC
This sequence comes from Candidatus Omnitrophota bacterium, assembly GCA_022709525.1. Taxonomy (GTDB): domain Bacteria; phylum Omnitrophota; class Omnitrophia; order Omnitrophales; family Aquincolibacteriaceae; genus Aquincolibacterium. The sequence continues at coordinate 52,915 of JAKLIQ010000006.1, read as the reverse complement.
CCACATGTCCCGGCCTTTTTGTCTTAACACAATATCGCCCGTTGTTTCGCGAAGTTCGCTCCGCATTTCTTGGACCCCGGGTTCGGTTGTTCCAAGCGTCGAAAGCCGGTCCAGCATCTCGATCGAAGACTGGCTTTGACCCCAAACGGCGTTGCGTTCATGGTCACCCAATAAACTCGTCCTCCCGCCGATCTCCAAAGCAAAACCTCCGAGCTTAAAATCGAGATCGTGATCTTCGAGACTTCTTAAGATCTTGGCTGTCATAAGCGCCAGAGCGGCAAGCTGTTTTCGCTTTTCATCAGAAGAAATGATTTTGTCCGCATCCGGGGAGAGGCCGATCCTGATCAGTTCTTTTTCTTCATTAAAGGTTAACCATAGTCGGGCATATCCTTTCTCATCAACCGTTTCGGTAAAACCTGCTTTCTGAGCGAACTCGTCATGCGAATTATAAAATGATCTGCCAGCAAACCTTGGCGCCAGAGCGATCTGAAGTCCGGGCTGAAAACGAACAACTCCAATTACTTCCCTTCTTTTGTTTTTGCCCTCAACATAAACATTTTCCCGCCTATCCCGCATATCTAAAACAACGGGCGCAAGGGTCTCCGCCAACGTATCCAGCGAAAGGTTGTTGAAGAGCTTTCCTTCGGTCTGCGGCAGGTTTTTTTCTTCTGCGCGCATTTCGGAACGCCGGCCAGCCGAAGAAGTGGTATCGGTAAAAACTGCGGGGCTTTCGCTTTTTGATCCTTGAGTTCCGTTTTGAAAGGTCTTCTTAGGCCGCAAAATGTTTTTTAAAAAAAGACCTAATCCTGAAACGCCGCAGCAGATCACTTGGAGCCACGAGGCCTTCAAATGCCGCGTCGCCGCTTCGGGCGGGAAAACGATCTCCAGCATGACTTTTAAAATCGGCTGGTCTTCTTTTTTCAGGTAAGGGAATGATGTCAACATACCGGCCGCGGCCTCAAAATCGGCGGTAATCAAACGGTCCATGAACACTTCATCCGACATCGCGTAATTCATGACCTGCTCGGCGATGCTTTCGCGTTGTCTGCGGAACGCTTTTTCCGAGGTATCCTGCAAGCGCTTTATTTTTTTGAGTTCTTCCGCCATAAGCGCCCATTGATCCAATTGGCGTTCCCTCTTGACGAGTTCCGCCGCGGAGATCCGCATTTCCGCCCGGGAAAGCAGGACGTCCGCCACGGGGCCGGACGGATCCGTCGAGTTCTTTGTCGGAGATCCGTCCTGCCTTGCAGGCGGATCGGAGCGCGGGATGAATGAAAAAAGATTTTTAAGGCCGACATATCGATCCAGCTCTTTTTTCATGCTGACAAGTTCATGTTCCGAAGCTTTAAAATCCCGCGAATGCTTGACGAAATGGATCAATTCCGGAATAAAGCTATCGAGGAACTCCTCGGTCCCCTTTTCGCGCGCTTTCGCATCCACCAGACCGCGGATCTTCTCCTCGCTCACTGCGATCACGCGCCTATACCAAGCGACTTTTTCGGGCTCTTTTTTGGAAACAGGCTGCGGTTTCTGAAATGACCGTTTCAGAACTTCGAGCCAGGGTTCTTTTTTCTTTTCGGGGATTGTTTCGAGTGGATTCTGTCCGTTTGCGATCGTATCTCCCGTATGGGTCGCGCTTGCCAGAACCTCGTCTTTGAGGGTAAGAATTGTCACCGGCATGCCCGGGAAAGTCGAGTGAAGGTTGCTTTGCATAAAAACAATGACGAGAAGCTCGATCAGGCGGATATCCGTCAGAAGCCGGGTTAAAAATTCTTCACGGGTCATGTTGAATTGAGCGGCTTTCTCTTCTGCCCAATTTGAAAAAGCCGGGCTCGTGTGGCTTAAAAAAACTTGTAGCATATACTCAGTTACCTGGATGGGATTCCAGGCAATCTCATCAAACCAGAAATAATCTCCATCAAGCCAAGGCTCGATTAGGGCTATAATTTCTTCGTTTTTCTTACCCTTTGGGGACTCTATTCCGCCAGACCATTGCTCTATATCATTTTTTATTTTTGCAGCATGACTTTGATTTTTAAGCGATCTGCTCCATTCCATCAAACGATTGTTCCGGTGGCGAAGGATCTTTTCCTTCAAGAATTTGGAGATCGTATCCTGGACGGCAGGAGACATCGCCGCCAAAAGCTCTTTGGTGCGTTTGTGCGACCACGCTAACGCGGAATCTTTCGTATCGCCGCGGATTTCCGAGCGGAAAGAAGATGCATTGAGTTCTAAGACGCTGTAATAACGCGACAGAGATTCGGTAAAAAAATCATAGGGCAATGTCATTGGTTGATGCTCGGGAGGTAAGCGAATATCAAAGATGGGGAGATGTAAGGATCCGGTAATAACAAAAATATTCTTACGGTTTGGGTATTTTGATAAAAATTCCCGAACACGTTTTTGACCCACTGTGTTGCGCGCTTCAATTTCTATAAGCTGAAAGCGAACTATTTTCTCCCAGACTTTTTTTAAACCAACATCATCTAAATCCTTTAGGGACTGCGCCAATGCCGTGAGCTGGTTTAAAAAATATTCTTTGGGTAGGCCTGTTCGGGATGACATAAGGTTAAGAGTTTTTTCCAAGGCCCACTCCTGAGGGCGACCGGAATCATCAGCCACGGTAAAATAAAAACCAAGTTTAAGAAAACATGAAATATTTAAAATCTCTTCTTTTGAAAATTCGAGACGTTCCTGGATCCCTTCGAGAACATCAGCATCGCTAGGCAATGGAACAAAATCCAGAACAGGAGCTTTTGTTCTCTTGATAAGTTCATCCAGAAGTACCAGATCCACGGCATTCTCATTTCTGTTCTTTTTCCACTCCTCATACCCTTCCACTAAAAGAACCCACTGCTGGGGATCTTCAGCAATCAAACGGGCGGCATCCAAAATCAGCGCGGGGGTGTCCGGATGTGTGTGAATATCGCCAATAACAGTCAGGTGATAATTGCCCCATTCCTGATTCGGGAAATAAAGCGGATCTTTATAAAGCGCAGCTGGAAAAACGTTATAGAGAGGCATTTTTTCAAAATAAACTTTTTCCAAATCTTGATAAATCTCGCTTTTGACGTCTCCCGCCTTCTGGAATGTTGCTGTCAAAGACTGTCTTGCTCTAGAAGATTCCCACTTGAACCAGCCGGCGATCGAAAGTGCCGATGCGGCGAGCAGGCCGGCCAAGCCCCATGCGAAGCGGCGGCTGTATTTCAGGGATCTTACGGGAGTTTTGACGGGCAATTTGAAATTTTCCTTCAAGACAGAAAGGTTCAGATCTTCCAGCCCTTCGATCTTTTGAAGGTCCTCCCATCCCAGCCGGTCCTGTTTCGCCAAAATGACACGGCGGATCTGCATGGCGACGGCCTTGCGGATATCCCGGTCGAGGTGAAGTTCGCTGATGTCAGAGAGTTTTTCCCGGATCGCGGTCAGTTTGACATTACCATCCAGAAGAAGCGGCTCCCTCGTTTCCGAACGAAAAGAGGTCTCTCCTCGGGCCGCAGCATGACGGCGATCAAAGCGGGTAAAAATATCCTCCAATTCGAGTTTTTCGGGATGAACGAATCGATCCATAGCGGCCAGTTCATTGAGGCGCGTCATCTGAGGCGTGTCGAATTGGGGAAGTCCCAGTTTCGGATCCCGGATCTTGGCGGCCATGTCCGGGTTTTTCAGGGCCTTGAGGACTTCGGCGATTTTATTGAATAGTGCCGCGTCAGACCAGAAACGGTACCGGTCTTTAAAATGGTTTTCTGAAACGGCGCTTCTTTTCGCGGGCTTGGATGTTTGGGGAATCGAAGTTTTCTTGCCCATAAGCATTTGAAAGATCATGATGGCGCGGACAAGCATAGCCATGACCCTGAAATCTTCAGGGATCTCCCCTCTTTTGTTGTAGGCATCGTAATAACTTTTGATCGCGGGAAGCGTTTCGCGCCAGATGCGGTCTCCGGCGTTGATCACGCCCTTTTCGCTTGCCTTGAGGATCTTTTTGAATATCTCGGCGGCCTTGTCAAAATTGTTGTAGTAATAGGCGACGTCCCGGAACTTCATAACACGTTTCTGCGGCGGATGTTTTGTCCGTATCTCGGAACGACGGGATGCGTCTTTTTCCGGAACCAGGGAAGTGATGGCGCTAAAATACGGGAGGCCTTTCTCCCCGGAAAGACCGGCCTTGAGCGCTTCGGGGTCGTTAAAAAGTTTCTTCCAAAGCTTCATGATCTTTTCAAAGAACCGGCGGGGATAGGATTCGCCTTCTCGCGAATCCAAAATGACCGTTACTGAATCACCCTGCCTCAACCCAAGGAGGGCGACTTTTGTTTCGCTTTGGGCCGGGACCCGTTCTCCCTGGCCACTTTTTTGCAGCCATACGGTAATGCCGAGCGCCGCAAAGATCTGCTGCGCTATTTTGACAATGCCGGCCGCGGGCCGCAGATGGATCCCGTTCGGGTTTTGGATCACAAAATTTTGCGCAAGCTGGGATACGCGATCCCGCGCTTCCGAGCGAACGGAAGGTCCCTGCGATTCGTCCGGTCCTTGCCTGTCGATGGATTCCAAGATATCAAGGATCTTCTCGTAAGGATGTTCATTGGTCGTGTAGTCGACCACCCGGCTGAAGAAATAATTCAAGAGAGCCACTGCCCCTAAAAGACCGAAGGATGTCTTCCAGTAGACCTCCCCATCGCCCTGCGCAAGGAGAAGCAGATGAATCAACATGATCCCGACGGACGGAACCCCCAGGATCCAATGAATATTCCGCGCATAGATCATCTGATTTTTATCCGTCCTAAGATCCCGGAATTCTTCCATAGCTTCACGGATCTTCGAGATACGATCTGTAGGGAGGGTGGGATAGTCGGGATCTTTGCGCCGGGCGTCATATTCTTCGAAATCGAACCACCAATAACCGACCTCAAGATCGCCTTTGTCATACATGCTGCTAACCCGTTCCTCGATCTCTTCGGCAACCGACGCCCGCATCTCGGCACGTACGGGAACTTCGTTTCTCTCAGTGCGGAGACTGATACGCGTCTCCGAACGGAATTCCGTGTAGGGGTTGCGTTTTTGAAGGTCCCGAATAAGCCGACGGGTCGCTTCCACGCGTTGCTGCGTTCCAAAATAAATGCTTCTGTCCCAAGGCGTCACGAGACTGAGTACCCAACCCTCTTCAAAGCGAGAAACGCGGCCTTGCCGTTGGATCTTTTCAATGGCGCGCCGGGCGGGCGTATATTCAATAACGCGGCGAAGGCCCTGGAGGTTCAGGCCTTCCGCCATGACATCGGTTCCCACCAGAATATCCAATTTCCCTTTATTAAAATCATCCCTGACCCGTTCTTGTTCGCGGGGGGTCATTCCTTCGTCGGATCCCCCCATGCCGCGTCCTACGAGCATGGCGACCCGAAGGTCCGGAAATTCTTTTTTGATCAGCTCTACGAGACGCCGCGCCATTTTTTTATCATCAACAAAGATCGCGGTCCTGTCGTGAGGTTTTCCCTGGACGGGTCGAAGCAGGTCTAAAAGTATTTTTTCTTTGGGGAAGATTTCGCGGCTCTTTTGAAACCAGCTTGCCGCGTCAAGGACGCTCGTTCTTTCAAGCGCAGGCCGGGTCCTTTTTTTCCAGCTGGCTTTCGCTTCCAAATCTTTTGTCTGGATCGTTCCTGTGAATTTTTCGGGGCCGTATTTGATCCAATCGCCCCTTAGATGCCAAAGTTGGTTGAGCGTTACGAGGACATCCAGCCTGTCTTTTTCCTTCCAGTTTTTTGCTTCCACAGCCGCTTTATAAGCCACTCCAAAATCGTCGGGATTGTCGCGGAATTCCTCGGAGGTCTTTTCCCAGAGCCTTTCGATCTTTTCATGAGACAGCCGGGACATATCGCCTTTGACATTCAAAAGGGATTTTTGAAGGTTTTGCTGCCAAAGCTCATAGATCCTGTATTTTTGCCTGTCGATGAGCGTTTCGAGGTCTTGAGCTGCTTTTCTGAAAAGCTCCGTCTCAAAAGAGGTTCGAACGGCGACAGATAGTTCTAAAAATTTTGGGTCGGAAAAAACGGGTTTTTCAAAAAGAGCGGCCCATTCCGCGATACGGACCGCTTTCGAGGCTTTTAAATCGAACATCTGAGGAACGAGTTCTGTGCGGACTTTACGGATAAGCTCCAAGACCGGCCCGTACTGTTCCTGCATTAACACGCGCTGGCTGCTTGCAGCCGCTTGACGAGCGGTATCCTGCAAAAATCCGTCAAAGACCTTCTGGATCTTTTCGTCATTCTCTTCGAGCCATGCATTCAGGACTTTCTGACGGGCATCTTCGAAATCGGCCCGAATATCTGTTGTCCTGACTACCTTAAAAACATCTTCCAGGAATCTGAGGATCATGAAAAGAAGGGGGAATTTGGCGTCCCGTTCGGCTCGAGCAATCTCGGCGTTGCGCTTGATCACATAAGGATAGATCCACGAGTCTTCTTCCGAAGCCGCAAAAAAATCCGTATCGCTGAGCCGGAGATTTTGCTGCCACCCCTTCAGTTCCTTTTTGGGGCGCGGAGAAGCGGTCAAGCCGAGCAATTTGCCATCGGGATTTTTTTCGCGATAAGCCTGAACGAGCCGGGTACCGGCGTAACGGTCGTCGGGAGCCGCACCAACCCTGTGCGCTTCATCAACGATCAAATAACCTATATCGTCGATCAAAAAGACGCCGGGGTCGGCAACTACAAGGTCGTTGGTGGCGATCACGATGCGCGCTCTTCGCCACAAGCTTCGTCGGCCTTCTTCGTTATCGCTCTCGCCTATTTTGGCAATAATGTCGGACTCAAAATATTGATCAAAGGTGTCGGCATGCTGTTCAACGAGCAGGTTGGAATTCGCCGTGATCAGGATCTTTTTCTGAGGGGCTTGTTTCAGCAGATAACCCACGACAAGCACGGCGACGATCGTTTTCCCCAGACCGGTCGGCAAGATCACCATCGCATCGCCCCGCGCGGCATGAGCGGCCAGAAGCACCTGATAAGCGCGGAATTGGATCTTCCGTTTGAAAACGGGATCTGTGACAAAAAGCTTCCTGTTCTCTTCGACGACCTGGAACCCGAGGAATTCAACCGCCTTCTTAACGGCTGGGATCTTTTCATAGAGAGCTTTTTCAAGTTCTTCGGGGCTTTGAATGGCCTGCTTCATCTGCTCCCAGGCATAGCCCAGTTGCCTCATGAGGGCATTTTCGGGATCGAGCTCTTTTGTTTCGGACGCTTCAAACAGTTTTAATTGATTCGGATCTTCCTCTTTTTTCTTTCTTAATTCGGAGCGGGGGTTGGAGCGAATGCGAAGCGGAGGAAAGGAAAGGCGTTGTTTCTCCCTTTCAGAATCTTCCAAGGGAAAGCGAAAAACGCCGTCGCGAATCTTAATCATGCCAAGCTTTTCATAAAAACCATCCGCCTTGGAATGTAGAACATAAAATTCCGGAATACCTTCATCGCGCGCTACGCGGAATGCCAGCCCCATGAGCGCAGTACCAATGCCCGAATAACGTTCGCTAAAAAACTGATTTACTTCGATCCCAACATAGCGCTTGGGACCATCATTGTTGTAATCCAGAATGGCCGCATTCTGTTTGGGATCGATCCTGAAATCAACGGTCGCGACCGGTTGACCATCGTATAAAAGCTTGATCGTTCTTTGACCGTCGACAGATCCGTCCTCGTAGGACACCTCAAATTCCTCTCCATCCTCACTGACGAGCGTGGAAGGCATGAACGAAACCGTGCGAGGATCGCCCGGGTCCGTCCGAATTGGCGCGCCCCAATCTTTTGGTTCATAACGGAAAGGAGCCGTTCCTTCCCTTTTCCGAAGAAAAACCTCTTGGGGTGTGGCAATGATGTCCACCCAGGCATCCGTTCCGAATTTCCAGACCTCGGCGGAAGAAACCTGGATGCCGCGGTCGGCGGCTTCCCGCTTGAGAACATCCAGATTCATACCTTTCGGAAAACCGTGAAAAACGTTATTTTCGGTCAGTATGATCTGGATATCCGACCACTCTTTTTGAGCGTGGAGATGATCGAGGATCTTGAGGTACTTGACGTAAGAATCCTGGGAGTTTCCGGCCATGATGTCATAAAAGACATGGGCGAGGCCGATCACGTTCTTGTTCCCGGCCCGCGCGCGGATCGCCAACGAGAGACACTCGTGATGACCCAGCGAAGCCACGGCGCCGGTCGCTCCTTCATCGAGGGTGAGAAAAACAATTTCCCCGGGCCCAATGGCAGCGAAGTGGTCGAAGCCCGAAAAATTCTCGCGGTACCAGACGCGCGGATCCGCGTAAAGTTTCCCATCCATACCGTCATAGACGCGAAAATGACGCAGAACCTCTGAAGAAGCTTTTTGAGAAGAAACATTGGCCGGCGGATTTTTTTCCAGTTCTTCCGCCGTTTTAAAATATTTTTCGGTCTTGACCCTCTCAAAAGCCTCCCGCATCTCATAAAAGGCCTCTTCAAGATCCTGGATGACGCGGGCATAAACCTCGCGGTTTTTTTGCGCATTGGGGTTTTCGACAAAAACTTTGTGAAGGAAATAATGGACAAGTTCGAGGGGAAACAGCGGTTTTCCGCTCCTGACCTTTTCCAAAGGAGGATTCAGGTGAAAATGATCAAAATCGTTTTGAAGGGCCTCTTTGAACGATTTTCGGCTCTCAAAAATATTTTCCGCCTCTTGCAACCCTTTTTCCGCGGTCTCAAGATCCTCGATGTCCCCCGATTCATTGAAAGAATTCCAATAGCCGAAGAAAACGTGCAATTTTCCCGCCATATGGTGTTGGATCCACCGGCTCCAGTTTTCTTCGCCGACCCCGTTTTCGGTTTGAGCTAGAACGCGGGTATTATCCAGCTGCCGGAGCTCTCCTAAAAGACCGACCACGCGGGCCACTTCTTCGGCGTACGCAAAGCGTTTCGAGGCGCCGGGAAGAGCCCTTGAGGTCGCCGCCTCGTTCCGGACCTCGGAGCGATTCCCTTCTAAAGAGACATCTTGAGTGTCCAGCGTTTTTTTGAAAACAGGTATGCTACGGACCCCCTGAACAATCGTTCCTTCAAAAACTTCGGTCTCCCGCAAGGCCTGGCTAAAATGATCGGCCTCCCCGCCATCTAAAAAACCGTCAAAAACAACAACGCGCGCACCATATTTCAAATGATCCGCCAGGGTAAGAGCGAATTTTGTCTCATCGTCCGCGCCATAGTTGTAGTAATAGACGATATCCGCGGCTTCATAGTCTTTGCTGAATTCTTCATCATTCAAATCACCTTCATAAAAATGGACCTGTTCCGGTCTTAAAAAGCGAAGCTCTATAGCGGCCTCAAGGATCTTTTTGCTGTCCTCGTAAAGACTGGGGCGTCCTTCGATGCCGATGATTCGAAGATTAGGATGTTTCATGGCAAGTCTTAGGGCGAGAAGTCCCTGTGCGTGTCCTGCTTCGATCAAGATTAATTCTTTGCGAGGATCTATTTGGAGCACTTTTTCAATAGCGGTCAAATAAACTGGGGGCGTTGCCGCGTAAACTCCCGGCTCTGACTCTACCTCATCGCCGGAACGGATCCGGACATCCGCCTGTTCAAGGATCTTTTCAATATTTTTTTCGATATCATTTCTCATTTCCGAGCGGGCTGAATCGTTCTCATTCCAACGACGAATGAGCTCGGGCATCAAAACTTTCCAATTCTTTTCCGCCGCAGGAAGTCTTCCGCTTACGGCTTCATCCGCTAAAACACCGAAAAGGTTGGAATAAAATGACAAAAATCCGGTTTCAAAGCTGTTTATGAGTTCATCGAAAGTCGGATAGTCTTTTTTGCTTGAAAGAATAAGGTCTCTTTTTGCAAAAGAGGTCCTGAGAAGACGTTCAACCTGCTCCTTGAATTGATCATCGCTGGCCCGGCGTAATGATTCGGAAAAATTTTTCTCTTCAGAGGTAAAATAAAAAGAGCCGCCATCGGTTCGCCATTGCTCTAAAAGCTCCCACCAAAAAAAAGTCTTTATTTCCCTCGCCTTACGATCCAACACATCGACTACCTTATGGAGGTTCCATTGTTTGTGTTTCTCAACGATCTTATCTAACGGTGTTACGTTAGAAAATAAACCTTTGTGTCTGGCCTCAGATCTCGCGGCAAGCGGCTGGATCGAATCTTTCTCGATCCCGGGCTCCTGGCTGAGGTCAAATTGATAAAAATCCAGGCCGGGCAACCGGTCTGGCGGGATCCTTTGCCGCAGAGTATTAAAACTTTCCTGGCCCGAACCCAAAAAGATCGTGGGCGTCTTTTCCCGGATCAAACTCTCGAGACGGACGGGCAAAAGATCGACGCTTTCGAGATGGAGGATGGCTTCGGGGTTTTCTTTTCCGTTCTTTTTTAAAGAAAACCCGGGATGAGCCGCCTGGAATTCCAGCACCTTAAAAGCCATCATGGGCAGTCTGGATCTTATGGCGTCCAGGTCTTCCTGCGGGAGGTTCATTCTGTGTTCGGAGAGAATGCCGTCGAGTTGATAGACAAGCTGCCGGAGCTTTCTGACCGACATGTTCTGATATTGCCGGTATTCGCCTTTTAAGGATTTGAGGATCTGCGCGGGAACGGCGATAAAAGCGCCCAAACCGGGCACAAAATTCGCCGGGATCAGCCAATCGAGTTTCATTTTAAAACCGGAAGCGGCCCAGAAAGGCCCCACAAAGAACACGAGCCGGAAGAGGGGGCTTAAGAGCAACACCACAAGAGGCGGGGCCATAACGAACCAGGGCGAAACGGCCGCAAGCGAGGCGGCCCCGGCGGCAAAAACAAATTTCAGGCTGCCGGTCAGCGGCGCCGAGATCGCCATCATGAGCCAAAGAGTGATATATCTGTTTTTTTCGATCTCCGAAAGGCCCGTATTTTTTAAAAGGTAGGCAAGCAGCCGATAATCCGGGGTTTGTTTGAGTTTGGCGATTTTTTCGCTCCATTTCACCGAGATCGAGCTTCCGCGCATCTCGGAACGGTTTTTTTCGATATGTTTTTCCAGAAGCCAATGAGGTTGCCAAGATTTGCCCATATTAAAGGCCTTGGATTCTGGCGTGGCGAGAACAAGCTGAAATCCCTGTTCTTTTGGAAATTCGTAGTAATATCGAAAAGCTGTTGTCCCGGCAACTTTACTGTTTACCAAATGCCAGCTAGGGGTAGGAAAATGAAGTTTTTTAACTGGTTTTTTCGCGGAAACAATTTTTGAAATTTCTTTTTCCAAAAACGCTTCGAGAAAGAGCATACCGCCCTTGATAGTTCTTCCGACGACATCGTTCGCGTCTTCTTTTCCATGAGAAGGAATAAAGAATCTCGGCTGATAACCATAAATAAAAGGGGTATTTCCGTCATAGCGGATCGAAACAAAACCGATCGGAATTGAAGCGACATGAGAAGCATCAAACCGCCGACTCGCTTCGGCGTTAAAAGTTTCGTTTGCCGTAAAAAGGTAAACGGAATGTTGATCCCCTTCTTTCTCGAACCCCAACTTCAAATCCTTGGGATCGATCCCATGGGAATCGGCGATCTTGCTTAGATGGCTGTCGGGATGAATTTTCAACCATCGAAGATTTTTGGGATCGACGCCTTTTGCGTTAACAAGAGGTTCGCGAACGCGCGGCCCGCGCTTTTCGATAAACTCGCGAAACAATTCCTCGCCCAATTGATTCCCGGCTCGGATCGCTATTTTTGTGGTGCCCGTTTGAGGAAGGCCTTCTTTCTTATCGATAAAGAGGCTATAGGTGAGGGGAAAATATTCTATGGGAATCTTGTATTTTACGGCCCATTCCAGGTATTCCGGATCGAGATCGGTGTAGGCGACGGTTTTTTCGACGGTCCTTTTTCCTTTTTTCGTTTTATAAATAAATTCATATTCATCCCCTAAAAATCCTCCTCCCTCCAAGCGCAACAAAGAAACAAAATAAAGAGCCTGCTCCGGAGACAAGGGCCTTTTGGTGGTCGATTGATAATGTTCGCCATCCCAGGATGCAAGACCATAAATGGCCATGAGCTGATAAAAAAACTTTTCAATATTCTTATTTTGAAGAACGATTTCCCCGAACAGAGCCAGCATTAATTCTTTATTTGAAGGAAACAATCTTTCAAATTCCTTTTCCAAAGCGGACGGATCTTTTTCTTCTTCCCGGGCCTCGGAGCGTCCTTCGGCGCGGGACTTGTCGCTTGTGCCTAGGGACTCGTTTTTAAAACCAGTCCCGAGTCCCGAGTCCCGAGGAACCATAGCTTCGGACTGCCGTCCCAAGAGGTCTTTGGAGATAATCCACTCATTAGAAGGGATCACATCGTCCGCGATTTCTCGTATAGAAGTACGAAGCTCCGCGCGAATAAACTCAACTGTGGCAGCATCGAGACTTTTAGGATCATTGGTGAGTGTTGCGAAGCGGGCAGAAGACCGAGCGGCCGGTGCGCACTGTCCCAAAGTCATGATCCGGAGATAATTTGCGTCGTCCATCTTCCCGGAAATGCGGGGCGCGATACGGACATAAGAAACGCCTTTTGCTTTGAGGAATTCCGAAAGCCCCTCGGAGTGGAAACCGCCGGTGATCAGGACGGCGTTCGGTTGTTTGATGCTTTTCATCTTGGCGAGCATATTCTTGAAGATAGCTTCTTCGCGCTGTTGGGCGATTTCATAAAACTCAAGCGCGCGGGAATAAACCTCCCTCGCGGGGGGCTCGGAACTAGGGATTCGGGACTCGGCTTGGCCCCTTGTTTTTTCGAGGAGCGAGTCGCGAGGAGCGAGTCCCATTTGTTTAAATTCCTCTCTCGTCAATTCAAGCGAAAACAATTTCTTAAGCAGTAAATACTCCTGATATTGCGCAATGCCTCGCTTCTCTTCCTGGGTTTTAGCGAGCGCTTCGAGGATCTTCGCGTTGAGCCGCTCCATTTCCTGAAGGAGCTCGCCGGTCTGGATCTCCTGGCTTAGGATGATCGAACCGATCCGTTTGGTAAGAGCGGGATAGTCCTCAAACCGGAAACCCCGTGGCGAAACTTTCGCATAGAATTTTTCCATTCTCGTCCTGAAAGTTTCGCCGCGGGACTCGAAGCTCGCTCCTCGGGGCTCGTTAAAAAATAATTCCAATTCTTTATTGAGATCATCCAGCTTTTGATCATTCAGCCATTGTGCCAATTTTTGCATTTCATCCCTGGCAAGTTCCGAGTCCCTAGGAACGAGTCCCTCCAGGTTTTTCAACTTGAAAAATCTGACAAGCTGCGGCCAATCGTACTGTTCGCGGGCATCCGTCAGATCAAGATTCAGTGTTTCGACGGCATATTTCTGAAGGAAGGAAAGATGGGAAAGAATGTCTTTCTGGACCTCTTCTTGAAAGAGCCATTCCTTGAAGAATGCTTTGAGTTCTTTGTTAAAACCGGAAGCGCTTTGCGCTAAAAGTTGGCGGCGGATCCCGTTCAGGAATTGATCGCTTTCGGCTTTGTGCGCATAGACTTCCCGGAAAAGTTCAAGTTCGCGGCGGTAAAGCTCTGCGCTTTCTACCCCGAAAGCGCGGACTGAAGACTTAAGACTTGAGACCGGAGCAATTGCTTTAAAATCTTTTGTCTTTAGGCTGTGGTCTGCGGTCTGTAGTCTCTGGTCTGGCGACTTCGTCGCCAAAAATCGCTCAACGCCTCCGACCAATCCTTTTTCGGTCAGTTTGTTGATGAGTTCGCTATTCCGTTTCTCATCTTCTAGAAAACTCAAAAGCTCCGGCCGGAGATCGCCGAGCCCGCCTTCAACGAAGATCGTATCCAGGCCGTACTCTTTTCGAAGGTGGCGAAGGATTGCTTCCTGGTGGAGTTGGGCTTCCACGCTCCCGTGCGCGTCTTCGAGGTGAACAATAAGCCCTGAGAACTGAGGACTGAGCGCTGAGGCGGGAGAAGCGGTGTGTATTTCTTTGATGATGCCGATTTCGGAAGGAACTGTTATTCGTTCTGCAAGCTGGTTGATCTTTATCTCGCGACTCAGCTCTTTCACCTCAGTCCCGACTGAAGGCGCAGACCAGGCGATGGTCGTGCTCGTAAAGGCAAAAAGAACGAACATGGCGATAGCCCTTACCGGAAGAGAGAATGTCGTCTTGTTATGGTCTGGCATTTTAGAAACCGCGCTTAGCCCCTTCACTTTTGATTTCCCATCTTTTCTTAACATCAGACAGGACAACAGGTTGAATGTTCCTAAAAGGTAACACCTGATATCCTGCTTAGCAACTTTCTTATAAATGTATTTAAAAAATAGACGCTCAATTTATAACTTTTTATAGCATCAAATTCTAGTCTTTAGGGTCGATTTTGTGAGGATTTTGGAACTTTACGGCATGGTCCGGCGTGATATAATAACGGCCTTGTTTTTAACCTTAGTGCGGTGGCCAAAAAGCCTGGCTAACCGCTAAGAAAAAGGAGGTTTTTTATGCCTTTTACCCTTCCCGAACTCCCCTATGCTATGGACGCTTTGGCGCCGCATATCAGCAAGGAAACGCTTGAATACCACTACGGCAAACACCATAACGCCTACGTGACAAACCTCAACAAACTTACCGAGGGAAAGCCCGAGGCCTCAAAAACCCTGGAAGAGCTTATCAAAACCGCCAAAGGCCCTATTTTCAACAACGCAGCCCAGGTTTGGAACCACACGTTCTGCTGGAATTGTCTTAAGTCGAACGGGGGCGGCCTTCCTTCGGGAAAACTGCTTGAAGCGATCAATGCTTCGTTCGGAAGTTTTGAAGAGTTTAAAACGCTTTTTACCACGATGGCGGTAGGCCTTTTCGGCTCCGGCTGGGCCTGGCTTGTCAAAGACAGTGACGGAACGCTCGGGGTGGAAGCGATCTCAAACGCCGGAAATCCCCTGACGAACGGACAGACGCCTCTTATGACCTGTGATGTCTGGGAACACGCTTATTACATCGACTACCGGAATGCGCGGGCGAAATACGTAGAAACGTTCTGGAATCTGGTGAATTGGGATTTCGTGGAAAAAAATTTACAAGGGTAAATTTTTTTGGACTCGGGATTCGTCCCTTCAATTCAGTTAAGCATCGACTGCATTCTTGAGACGGCCTTTGCGGCCAAAGAATATTCCGGATTAAGTTCTGCCGCATGGCGGTAGGCGTCAAGCGCCTGCGCCCAGTCCCCCTGATGCTCCCAAACTCTTCCTAAATTGTACCAAGCGTAAAAACGGCCGTCATAACGTTCCGCAGCGGCGGCCTTCTCAAGCCAAGGAATGGCGTCCTCCCACCGGCCTGTTTCGATCAAGTAAGCGCCGATGTCATTATAGGGATTCCCATAACCGGGATCGAGCCGAACCGCTTTTTCGCATTCCCGGATCGCATCCCCGAACCGGCCTTTGACACTATAGGCCCACCCGAGGCAGGTATGCGCCTCGGCGGTCGGCTGCGAGGCGATCGACTTCAGATAAAGCGCGATCGCGTCGTCGACTTTACCGGCCATTTGAAGGTCATAGGCCTGTTGCAAAAGCTGCGCGGCGGCTTCCTCTTTGTTGGCGGGATCAAAAGCGTCCATGGTCCTCAGAATCGCATGAAAGGGTTGGTTTTCTTTTCGTGTTCGATCGTGGAAGAATCCGCGTCGCCATAGGCGTGGCCGGGAAAAACCTTAAGCGATCCGTCCAAGGATGCGAGGCGTTTCAAGCTCTGCATTATTTTCTGCTCACTGCCGCCCGGAAGATCGCAGCGGCCGCAAGCCCCGACAAAAAGCGTGTCGCCGGTCACGAGCCGGTCGCCCACCAAAATACATTGCGCGCCTTCGGTATGGCCGGGCGTATGGAGAAAGGTCATCTCGATATCCCCGATCTTAAGCTTGGAACCTTCCCGGGTCTCGACAAGATGCTTTTGGATACTTTTAAGATATTTCGCTTCGAGTTCATGGACGTAGATCTTCGCACCGGTCTTGCGAATCAGGTCCTCGACGCCGTTCACGTGATCAAAATGCGTATGCGTCAGGATCCCCGCCGTTACCGTCATGCCGTCTTGGGTGGCTTTTTTTAACACCGCGTCCACGTCCCAGGCGGGATCGACCACGGCGCATTCTTTTTTCTTTTTATCCCCGATGAGATACACAAAATTCCCCATATAGCCGACGGGGATCTGTTTGAAATAGAGTTGGTCCACAGCTAATGGTCGACAGTCCATAGTTTTATTTCAATGATTTACGAAGAGCCTGCAGCATTTTGATGAGGGTTTCCGATTCCACTGATAATCGTTGGAAATCCTCTTTTTTGATGATATTTCTTTTTTCACCGATAAAAAGACATGCGACAACTTCCACCGCGGATCGAATAGCATATCCAACAAAAAGCCGAAATTCGGCATTGCTTTGTCCTGTTGATCCTTCCGCAATATTAAGACCCACAGAATCTGCCGCTCTTTTGATCTGAGCTGTAAGAACGAAAAGTTCTTCCCTGGGGAATTTTCGAGTTAGATCATGAATATCTTTCGTCAAAGATAGAGCTTTTTTCCAAACTTCCAGATTTTCGAATTTAAACATGCTTTAGCCGTGGTCTGTGGTCCGATGACTGTGGACTGTAGCTTTTTCGTAATAGATCACTTCGAGCGCGGGATCGTCCTGAAGTTTGAATCGTGACATTTCTTTGAAAGCGGGCGGGATCTCGGGATAAAACACGTCGCCGTCAAAATCGGCGTGAATGCGGGTGATGTAAAGACCGTCAACGCGATCGATCGAAGTCCTGTAAAGTTCGGCCCCTCCGATGATAAAAGCGTGCTCGGTCTTCACATGCTTCAAAGCATCATCCAGCGAAGAGAAAAACGTCTGCCCCGGGTAAGGCTTTTGCCCGCTGCGATCGAGAATGATATTTTCGCGCCCGGGCAGCGGTTTACAGCCAAGGCTTTCGAAGGTCTTCAGGCCCATGATCACGGTCTGGCCCGTCGTTGTTTTCTTGAAGTGCTGAAGGTCCTTTGAAAAATGCCACGGAAGCTGGTTCGCTTTTCCGATCACGCGGTTATTCGCGACAGCGACAATGTGATAAAGCATGTTCTCTCCTTTTTAGACCGCTACGGGCGCTTTAATGGCCGGATGAGGGTCGTAATTTTCGAGGGTAAAATCCTCATATTTGAAATCAAAGATGTTTTTGACGGCCGGATTAAGTTTCATTTGAGGCAGCGGCCGCGGCGTCCGGGAAAGCTGCAGTTTGACCTGTTCGACGTGATTGACATAAATATGCACATCGCCGAACGTGTGGATGAATTCGCCGGGTTTCAGCCCCGTGATTTGCGCCATCATCAAGGTTAGTAAAGCGTAGGAGGCGATATTGAACGGTACGCCTAGAAAAACATCGGCGCTTCGCTGGTAAAGCTGGCAGGAAAGTTTTCCGTCAAGAACATAGAACTGGAAAAACGCGTGGCAGGGCGGAAGCGCCATTTTTTCGATCTCCCCGACGTTCCAGGCGCTTACGATGATCCGCCGGCTTTCCGGGTTTTTCCGAATCATTTCCACCGCTTGCGCGATCTGATCGACGGTAGTCCCATCCGGCCTTTTCCACGCGCGCCACTGGGCCCCGTAGACCGGGCCGAGGTCGCCTTTGACATCCGCCCATTCATCCCAGATCGTCACGCCGTTATCTTTGAGGAATTTGATGTTCGTATCCCCTTTCAGGAGCCAGAGGAGTTCGTAGATCACGGCTTTGGTGTAGATCTTTTTGGTGGTCAGGAGCGGAAACCCTTGAGCGAGATCGAAACGCATCTGATAACCGAAAGTGCTGATCGTGCCGGTCCCGGTACGGTCCTTTTTTTCGGTTCCGTGGTCCAGAATGTGCCGCAAAAGGTCCAGATAGGTCTTCACGCGCGGTTCCCTTCCGCGTTTTTCGAAACGGCTTCTTTTACAAAATGCGTATCATCCACATTCAGATCGTCAAAATCATGCGCCGCCAAGCCGAAAACCGTGACCTTGTTTGAAAGTTTGACATAACAGAGCTCTTCTTTCGCATCCTTCGCGCTCGCGTTAAGGATTGTTTTCCCGTCTTCTGCCGTTACCGCAAGCTGCCACACGGGATTTTCAACGCCATATTCTTTCCCGGCGGGATCCATAACTTTTTGAGCTTTGATTCCCTTTAAAACGGCGAAAAACCCGGCGATTTTTTCGGGATCAGGAGAGAATTTCATATCCTTACGCATGAATTTCCAGATCTTCTTACCAGGATCGTTCGGATCGGCTTCCAGGATCAAACCAAGAACCAGGGTCTTTTCGTCGCCTTTGATCTGGGAGGCCGTGATCTTGACGACTTTGGCCGGATCAAGGTTAAACAGTGTGAGGTCCGCCCAGTTCTCGCTTAAAGGGGCCGCCTCCGCCAAGCCCGTGTAGATCGCCAGCAGGCCCGGCATATCGGATTCTACAAAATAAATTTCTTCACCGGCGGCCTTACGGACAAAATAACCGTTACCGGCTTGTTTTGTCCCGAGCCAAAGATCCGAAAGCGGGCGGTTCTCTGCGTCAAAAACCTTGATGGAGATGGCATCGTCCTCCCGGATCCCGAAATCCGGAAAAAGTTTCTTGCCTGTTCCCCGGACTTCGCCTGAAAGCGCGCCCAGCGTCCGGATCAAGGTTTCCGCTTTGGCGGGATCCGCTTCAACACCCCAAAGGCTTCTGACTTTCCAGACATTGTTTTCCTTGGTCAATTCTACCGGAGAAGATTGCGCCTTCTGCTCCGTCTGTTTTCCGGGACGGTCTATCAAAATACGCTCCGCCTTGGCGGGATCGAATTTCATGATCGCAGTTCCGGTCTTTTGAGCCGAGATCGCTCTTTCTTCCACGAAACGGACCCATAACTTGAGAAGCGTTCCAAGCGCGAGAACACCAAGGATCATCGCTAAAATAACGATCTGTTTTTTATTCATAAGAACACTTTATAAAGACCCGGTTTTTTGCAAGAGGGCCTAAATGGTGGCTAAATTTTTTAAATAAATCTGTTTTGCGCGGCGGCGCATGTAGGCCCGTAAAAATCCGAGCAGGGCGATAATCGCGGGCATGAAGAACACGACAAAAAGGCGCCAGGCCACTTTGACCGGCGCCGAGATCTTGGGAAGAACGCGATTCGCTTGTCCTTTCGACCGGATCCCGATCAACACATCGCCTAAAGTCATGGCATCGATCGCATTTAAGAAGAAATTCAAATGGGCTCCGTTCTGCATAAGTTGTTTTTGAAAAGGCGTGGAAGCCCCCATGAGAAGAAGTTTTCCGGGCTTGGTCTCAAGAGGCCCGGCGGGTTCCTTATTTTTTTCTTTTGAGCCGGCTTCAGAAGAAGGCTCGCCGGCGGAAGTTTCTTGCGCGGGCCAATCAGGCGTTGTTTTGCCTTTGAAAGCATTCTCAAATTTTCCCTCCGCAAGCACGGCGAGAGAGAAAGGGCCGGCCGCGGTTTTATCTTTGAATTCAAGATCTTCGGAGGTCATGCTCCCCGGCTTAAACGGGACGGTCCAAGAACGCTTGCTTGAATGAAGAAGAGTTTCGATCTTAAGCTCTTGGGACTTGATCTTAGCTTCATCAAGTTTAAGCGCGCTGCCCCAAAGATAGAAAAATGCGGGAAGACGCGAAGTGATGGAAACCCTCTCATTCATTTCCGCGCCGGTTAAAAGGATCTGAACCGGCATCTTCACGGGGATCGAAACGCCTAAAAGCGCGGAGCGGCCGCTGCCCGTGAGGCTGATGGCCTCGCTTTGTTCGTCGGCCAACACGCGGGTATTCACCTCGAATCCCCAGGCCGAAAGCAGGTCGTTGACCCCGGGGTCTTTTTCGCTCGGGACCAGCGTGATCGACCCGTCCGTTTCGGGCTTGTAATTGAATTCGTAGTTTTGGACGGCCATAAAAACAGAGCCCCCCTCGCAGAGGAAGCGGTTGATCTCATATTTTTGACGTTCATTGAGACCGCCTGGACCGACCACGGCGAGCGTTTTGGTCCCGTCCGGGATCGGGGATTTTTCGCTGATCGAAATACGGGTTACGGGATAGCCCTCCGCTTCAAGGCCCATTTGAAGATATTCATACGGATCATCGCGATAACTTTCAGGGACTTGCCCTCCGAGTTGCTGGAGCAGCATCATGAGGTTAGGGTCGACGGAGCGTTCCTGGTAGGGGGCCATCAGCGCGACTTTCGGGATCTCAGGCAGCATCATGCGATAGACCTTGGAAACAACGGCGTATTCCAGATCATCAAGGTTCCCGGGATGGATCTGCGGGAGGATCTCCTCCGGTTTTTCCCTATAGGAAAGCGTGATCCCGGAGTAAACAAGACGAACGCCCAGTTCGTCGGCCTGGATGGATTCAACCTGAAAGGGGCGGATCCCTTTTTGTAAGAGCTGCTCTTCCTGAGAATCCTCTTTTTTAGTTTTCTCCGCCGCTGCGGCCACATCCATATGGATGATCTTATATTGGAACCGGCCTTCGGAGGCGATGCGGAACTCTTCCAGCTTATCCCGCACATCTTGCTCAAGCGTTTTCATCGCCGTCGGCATCTTGTCGACGGAAGAAATATACAATTTCGCAAGAACGGGCGACGAAAGGCTTTTTAAGATCTTCCGGGAAGCCTCGGAAACCGTATAAATTTTTCCCTCACTGATATCGAACCGGCCAAGCGGCATATCGGCCACCAAACCGTTGCTTAAAAGAAAGATCGCGGCGCAGATCGCGGCGGCGGCGGCAAAGATCGAGGCGGCCTTGGGCCGCATGCGTCCTTCGATCCAGAATCCGTTAAGCACCAAAGCCACAGCGCTGCCGATGACGAAATAAAGCACGTCGCGTATATCGATCACGCCTTTGGCGAATGTCGCGTAATGGTCTGCGGTGCCCAAGAAACGCCGGAGGAAGGTCCCGAACCCCGCGATCCATCCGTCAAGCGAGGATGCCACGAATTCCGTCCCGGCAAGATAAAACCCGAAGCAGATCATCATGGAAAGAATGAACGCCACGATCTGGTCGCGGCAAAAACCCGACACGAGCGTTCCGATCGCGAGAAAAAAACCGCCCAGCAGCGCAGCGCCGATATAACCGCTTAAGATCACGCCGATATCCGGACGGCCGAGCGCGAGAAGCATCACCGGGATCGGCAACGTGCAGGCTAATGTCATGAGATAAAAAAGAAAGCTCGCGAAAAACTTCCCGAGCACCAGTTCCTGCGGCGCGAGGGGAAAGGTCAAAAGAAGTTCCTGCGTGTTTCCGCGCCTTTCCTCCGCCCAAAGCCGCATCGAGACCGCGGGCAAAAAAACCGAAAGGAAGACCGGCAGCGTGTAAAAAAGCGCCCGCATGTCGGCGCGGCCCGTAAGAAAGAACTGGGTCATGAAAAGACCGTTATTGAGGAGCGTAAAAATGATCATGAAAATGTAGGCGATGGCGGAATTAAAATAGGCGGCCATTTCCCTGTTCAGGACAATCGTGAAATTAGAGAGTTTTTTCATGAGACTGCTTTTTGCGGCTTAAGAAGCCCGATAAAGATCTCTTCGAGAGTAAGGTCCTGCGGGGATTTCCCGGGATCGGGAACTTTTTCAGCTAATTCGCGCCGGGTCCCTTGGGCGACAAGTTTCCCTTCGTTGATGATCACGATCCGGTCGGCAAGCGCCTCCACCTCTTGAAGGATATGCGTGGAAAAAATAATGGTTTTTTCTTTGGCGAGACTTTTGACAAGCGCCCGGATCTCGATGATCTGGATCGGATCAAGACCGGAAGTGGGTTCATCAAGGATCAAAACTTTGGGGTCGTGAATAAGCGCCTGCGCAAGACCCACGCGCTGGCCGAACCCTTTGGAAAGCTCTCCCAGAAGATGTTTCCATACGGGCTTGAGGCGGCACGCTTCCCGGACCTTTTCAAGCCGTTCGGCGAGTTTCGCGCCTTCAAGCGAACGCGCTTTCCCCACAAAAGTCAGATACTCGTCAACCCGCATATCCGTATAAAGCGGTACGGTTTCCGGCAGGTAACCGATGCGTCTCCGCACTTCGATGGGGGCTTCCAAAATATCGAATCCGTCAACCTTGGCGGTCCCCGAAGAAGGATAAAGGTAAGTTGTAAGGATCCTCATGGCGGTGGTCTTCCCCGCCCCATTCGGCCCGAGAAGGCCGAGGATCTCACCCGCATTCGCCCGGAATGAAACATTTTCCAGAGCGGTCACGGAACCGTAATGCATTGTAAGCGATTGAACGTCGATCATTGTTTTAAAATTTTAAATTTGCCCGCCACAAAACGCTGGCGGGTCCGACACGCTGTTTGGCGAAAGATCTGAGATCTGTTATCGCCGGCGGCCGAAGATGCGCAGGAGGAATAAGAACATATTGATAAAATCCAGATAAAGCATCAACGCCCCGAAGATGGCGAGCTGTTCGGGCGCGTTCGGCATGCCTTGGTGGATCATTTTAAGCTTTTGCGTGTCATAAGCCGTAAGACCGATAAAGACCGCGACGCCGGCATAGGAAACGATCCAATAAAAAGCGGGCGATCGGAAAAAATAATTCAGAACGCTCGCAATGATCACTCCGATGAGAGCCATGAAACAAAAACTTCCGATCGAAGTCAGATCGTGCTTGGTCACCCATCCATAGATACTCACGCCGGCAAATGTCATGGCTGTGATAAAAAATGTCGAGGAGATCGAAGCGGCCGTATAGTAAAGAAAGATCCCGGAAAGAGTGACGCCGTTCAAAGCCGAGTAGATCAAAAATCCCAAGGTGGCCGCTTGGGCGGATATTTTCCGGATGCTCGCCGAGAGCCAGATCACGATCCCGAGCTCTACGATGAAGAAAAGCCACATCCCCCCGCTTAAAAGAAAACGCATCAGGGGAACATTCTGAAGCGTCATGAAGGCTAGAAGGCCGGTAAGCGCAAGCCCCATGGCCATCCATTGGTACACGCGCTGCATGAAGTTGGAAAAAACCGCTTCTTGCGAATCCTGGTATGGATAATTTTTCGGGTCGTTCATCGTGGCCTCCTTAAAAATGTTTTAGAGCGGTATTTTAACTAAAATCCTTTTGTCTCTCAACGGTTAGCGCTCGGCGTTTCCGTCGCGCCGGACGCCGGAATATCCGCAGGTGTGGGCGGGACAAGAAATTCTTTTATTTTTCTGGCAGGACGCGCCAGGATCGCCTGATCGCCTTTTTCGACGATCGGCCGCTGAAGAAGGTCGGGATAAATGGCCAAAAGATCCAGCCACTGCCCTTCCGTAAGCTGTTTTTCACCCAAGCGGAGATCCTCATAAAGCTGGTCCTTTTTCCGGATCAGGTCTTCGACCCGAACGCCAAGTTTCTGGATCAGTTCTTGAAGCTTTGTCTTGGGGATCGGATCGACAAAATAATCAACTGAATCAAAATCGACATTCGCCTCTTTGAGGATCTGAAAAACTTCCTTGCAGGTCGTGCAGGACGGTTTTTGATAAATCGTGATCTCCGCCATTTAATGAGCCCTCAACTTACGGAACGCAGTGAGCGTAAGTTGTCTGGGCGAATTAAACCCAGCACTAATTTCAAAGCTGCATTCCATCATTTTTAAATTAGTTACGCTTTTTTCTATTGAAGTCATTTGATTCTGTTCTGAAAAATTAGTGCTGGGTGAAATTCCGGCTTATCATTTATGTTTGCTTCGCATTCATAAATGATGCCGTCATTTCAGAAAATACAATCCGACGTAAACTTTTGGATCGACTAAAAATCCTTTTTTCTCCATTTCATAAAGCCAAAGGTCCGCTTCTTTAAGCGGCACTTCGTGGACCCGGATCGATTCCGTAGCATCGCCGCCGCCGGGTCCTTTTTTAACGACATCCAGCGCCTGGTAGAGCGTGATGATCTCGGAACTCAAGCCGCTTGAGACGGGGCCCCGCACAAGAAATGAAAAATGTTCGGCCTCGTAACCGGTCTCTTCAAGAAGCTCCCGGCGAGCGGCGGCTTCCATCGTTTCCGGATCTGCCAGGATCCGGTCGTTGACGAGCCCGGCCGGCCATTCGATCACATGAGCTTCGACGGGCCTGCGGAACTGCTCGACAAAGATCACCTTGCCATCGGCCGTCATGGGGACAATCACCACGATGCCGTTGCAGGTGGTCCGCCGGACATATTCCCAGTTGTCCTCCCGGATCAGATCGAGATGTTTTCCTTTATGCAGGGTCGTCTTCATTTTTGAAACCTGAAATTTGCCCGCCACAAAGCGTTGGCGGGTCCGTCCCAACAGCGCTTTGTCGGACGGGTCCGCCGCGCTGTTTGGCGGAAAATTTAAAAACCCGCGGCTTCCCCTCCGCCCCGGGGGTCGCTTTCGCCCACTATTCTATCAGAACCTTCGTCAAAACAAACCATTTGCGCAAAACCGATCGGGTCTTTTTTTTCAAGAGCATGCCCTAAAAGCTCCAGCTTCAAGCGCGTTGTTTCCTGATGGTAGAGCCCGGATTCCAAAAAAAGGGTCCTGCCGCGGGTCAATAACCTGGGGGATTCGATCGCGGCGGCGCACGACGCTCCGGAATCGATTTTTTGGACCAGAATATTTAAAAGCAATGCCGCGGGGTCGCTGGGGCCATATGCATCCAGAAGGACCGCGGGCCTCCCTTCTTTGAAAACAAGCGTCGGGGCTTCTCTTCCGGGCGGCCTTTCTCCCGCGGAGATCCGCCCTTCACTGAAACCCGCGAGAAGATTATTTAAAAAGAACCCGTATTCCGCCACGAACAAACCGGACCCGAACGCGTCGCCAAGGGTCGACGAGATCGCTGCAATATTGCCTTGGGGATCCACGACCATGACCGAAACGCCGTCCCTTCCCGGGCTTTCTTCCGGAGTTTCTTTCGGGACTTCCCCTTCTTTTGAAACACGGTCGAATTTAATGGAGGCGGCATGATTTTCAGCCCACGCCTCCGAAAGGACCTCTTCGAAAGGAACATCAAAAAAATCCGGATCCGCAACGGCGGAACGGTTGAACAAAGCCGCCTTTTGCGTCTCCCCGAGAAGGTGGTACATCTCCGGCGCCTGCCCGAAACCCGACATGCCGAAACGGGAAAGGACATGAAGCGCGCGAAAAAGCATCATGCCGCCGCTTGCGGGAGGACCCGCGCTGAAAAGATCGTATCCTTGATAGGTGGTGTGAACGGGATCGCGCGTTTTCACGCTGTAGGACCCCAGAGCACGACCGGTCAAAGAAGCGGGGCGATAGGCATCCTTGCGCACCGCTTTTTCAATCGCCTTCGCGATCGTTCCCTTATAAAAAACGTCCGTTCCCTTGGCTTGGATCAAGCGGAACGCCTTAGCCAGACCATGCTGAACGATCACCCCTTCCTCTTCCGAAAAAACCGCGGGAAAGGGCCCCGTAAGGGCTATTCGTTGTTCGTTCTTTTTAAGCGCTTCAGCAAGCGGCTTGTTTATTTCCGTTCCGTCTTCCGCTTCGCGGATCGCTTTTTCAAAAAGTTTCGCGAACGGGAATTTACGCGTTCCGTATTTCGCGTGAACTTCTTCGGCCAATTTTAAAAGTCCCGGAACGCCGACCGAGGCCCCCCCTGTATTCCGGTCGGGCGCGTACGGAAGGAGACCGCCGTTCTTATCGAAAAACAGATCGGCGGAACTCTTTGCCGGCGCGGCCGCGCTTCCGTCAAAAAAAAGAATGCGGCGCGTTCCGATGTCGTAAAAAAGGAAAAGGCCGCTTCCCCCAAGCCCCGTGGCCTGGGGCATAACAACGCTCAAGACCCATTGAGCCGCCACGGCCGCGTCGACGGCGTTGCCGCCTTCTTCCAGGATCTCTAAGGCGGCTTGCGTCGCGCGAGGGTCCGGCGTGACTGCCATGGCTTTTTTGCCTTCGGCGGCCTGGACGAAGAGAGAAGGAAAAACAGAAAGGAGAAAAACGGCCAGGAAGGAAATGAGCATCTTCTTAAGAGGCACTTTGGGACCTCGAACTTCGGGAATATGTTGCGTTAACGCCCCAGGATCTTTTTTGCGGTTTTGACGATGTGGGGGGATGTCAGCCCGTATTTTTCTAAAAGCTCTTCCGCTTTGCCCGATTCGGCAAAAGTATCCTGAATGGCCACAAAACCCATCTTGCAGGGGTGTTTTTTAGCGAGAAATGTCGCGATCGCGCTTCCGAGACCACCCCAAATCTGATGCTCTTCGGCGACCAGAACATGCCCGGTCCGCCTGGCTTCTTCGAGGATCAGATCCGTATCAAGCGGCTTGACGGTATGCATGTCGATCACGCTCGCGCTGATGCCTTCGTCCGCCAGCCGATCAGCCGCTTCAAGGGATTCGAACACCTCAAAACCGTTGGCGATGATTGTGATGTCTTTACCTTCGCGCAAACGAACGCCTTTGCCGATCTTGAACTCGGTCCCGGATTTATAAATGACCGGAGCTTTGGGCCGTCCTGTGCGCATATAAACGGGCCCGACATGTTTTGCCATTTCGAAAACAAGCGCCCGCGCAGACACTTCATCGCAGGGTAAAATCACGACGAAGCCAGGAAGGCTTGTCATAAGCGCGATATCTTCGATCGACATCTGGGAAGCGCCGTCCTCTCCGACCGTGATCCCGCCGTGGGAACCGACCACTTTCACATTTAGCTCCGAAAAAGCGACCGCCATGCGAAATTGATCGAAACCTTTACTGACCAGAAAGGACGCAAAACTGGAGATGAAAGGGATCTTCCCGCAGGAAGCAAGACCGGCAGCCACTCCGACCAGATTCGCTTCCTGGATCCCGACATTGAAAAAACGGTCCCGGAATTTTTCGCCGAAAAGCGCGGATTTGGTGGACTTGGAAAGGTCGGCGTCCATGACGACCACGCTGGGGTCCTTCCCGCCGATCTCGACAAGAGCTTCCCCGTAAGCGTCCCGTGTGGCTTTTCCGAATTTCTTTTCCATTTTACTCGAGTTCCTTCAGAGCTTTTTGGACTTGTTCTTCTGTTGGCGCGACGCCGTGAAAGGCGTTGTTCCCTTCCATAAAAGAAACGCCTTTTCCTTTGACCGTGTGCGCGATGATGATGACCGGTTGGCCTTTGATCTTTTTGGCTTTTTCTACGGTTTTAAGGATCTCCTTAAGGTCATGCCCGTCGATCTCGAAGGTCCGCCAGCGGAAAGCTTTCCATTTGTCGGCCACGGGCCTCATGTCGCAAATATTCTCCGTGGCATCATCAAGCTGGAATTTGTTATCGTCCAGAAAAGCGATCAGGTGATCGACCTTGTGATGGGCCGCCATCGCCGCCGCTTCCCAGGTTTGTCCCTCATTTAATTCGCCGTCGCTTGTGATCACGTAAGTGTAATAGTTCTTTTGATCAAGCCGCCGCGCGAGCGCCATGCCGATCCCGATGGAAAGCCCCTGTCCCAGCGAACCTGTGGAGGCTTCTACGCCCGGGAGTTTACGCCGGTCCGGATGTCCCTGAAGAGGGCTGCCGAGTTTCCGGAAATCTTTAAGTGTCTTGGGGTCGAAATATCCCGCCTCGGCCAATGCGGCATAAAGGGCGGGTGAGGCGTGGCCTTTGCTTAGGACCAAACGGTCGCGGTCCGGCCATTGCGGGTCCTGGGGATTGTGGTTCATGAGGTCAAAATAGAGAGCGACCAGTATTTCGGTGGCGGAGAGAGAACCTCCCGGGTGCCCCGAAGCCGCGGCCCCGGTCATTTCGACGATATGACGGCGGATCAGTCTTGCCTTTTGTTTAAGTTGTTCGATGGAAAGCTTTTCCATTAAAAATGAAGGCTCCGGCTCATTTGTATAGGGGGAAAAGACATGGAAGTGTAGCGGCTTTCATGGGTGGCGTCAATGATAAAAACCGGGACTTGTTTCTCGGGACTAGGGACTCGTAAAAACGAGGAGCGAAACAAGTCCCGAGGGGCGAGCAACGAGTCCTTTTTTACCAGACAGGCGTTGCGCGCTGCGCCCTTGACATGATACTCTTTCCCTATGCGACGGGAAAATCTCCTTATCATCGCCTCAAGCGAAAAGGATGCGGACCTTTATTACGCGACGAAATTCATCGCGCCCGATGCTTTTGCTTTCGCCCGGATCCGCGGAAAAAAATACATCCTCGTAAGCGATCTTGAGATCGACCGCGCTAAAAAAGAAGCCTGTGTTGATCAAGTCCTTTCGACCTCCCGCCTCGCCTCGGAATATAAACAAAAATACGGGAAACCGCCTTCTTTCGCGGACCTTGTTCTTTATTTCCTGAAAAAACAAAAAGTAAAACGCCTGACCGTCCCCGGGAGTTTCCCCGTTCGGTACTATGAACCTCTCAAACGCGCCGGTCTTAAAATCTGCTGCAAACATGGGATCTTTTTTGAAAAACGTCTCATCAAGGACCGCTTTGAGATCGCGGCGATCAAGCAGGCGCTTCGCGCGACAGAAAAAGCGGCCCATGAAGCCATCCGTATCCTGGAACGTTCGGCGATCCGAAAAGATAAACTTTATTTCCGCGGCAAAGTCCTTACATCCGAATTCTTAAGAAAAGTCATCCACCAAACGCTTTTAGAAGAAGGTTGCGCGGGAGAGCACACGATCGTTTCCTGCGGCCGGCATTCGATCGATCCGCATGACCGGGGATCCGGCCCGCTTCGCGCTCATCAGCCGATCGTGATGGATATTTTTCCGCGCAGCGAAAAAACGCTTTATTACGCGGATTTCACGCGCACCGTGGTCCGCGGAAAAGCTTCCACGAAACTTAAAAAAATGTACGCCGCTGTCAGAAAAGGACAGGAAATCGCGTTCAAGATGCTGCGCGCCGGAACCCGCGCCAAAAAGGTCCACGAAGCGATCCGGACGTATTTTACACAAGTTGGCTTCAATACAGGACTTAGGAAAGGTCGCATGCAGGGATTTTTTCATAGCACGGGCCACGGACTGGGGCTTGATGTCCATGAACCGCCGCGCATCAGCGTTGGCGACGATATTTTAAGCTCGGGACAAATCGTCACGGTGGAACCCGGCCTTTATTACCAAGGGGTTGGCGGCGTGCGCTTAGAAGACGTTGTTTTGATCACCAAGACCGGCTGTGTTAATCTTACAAAATTCCCAAAGAAACTTGAGGTTTAAAATTTCATGGAAATTCTACATCACATCAGCGCGTGGGCGGGAGCGATGCTGCCTCTTTTTAATGTTCCCCTGATCATCCGCATCATCAAACGGAAATCCGCCGATGACATCAGTCTCGTTTGGGTCTTCGGGGTGTGGATCTGCATCCTTCTGATGTCGCCCGCCGCCCTACAATCCCAGGATTTCGCGTTCCGCGTTTTTGGCTGGATGAATCTTGTCTTTTTCAGCGGTGTGGTGGTCGTCACAGTGAAGTACCATCATGTATTTAAAAAAAGGGGGACTCGGGACTAGCCCCTCGGGATTCGTTTTGGTTTCTCATTTTTGAGGTACGAATCCCGAGGAACGAGTCCCGGTTGTTGATATGCATCCCACCTATAAACGAATGCTCGCGGGTCTTAAAAAAGAAAAAACCGCTGGGAAAACCGCGGAGGCATGGTCGCTTTACATTCTGAAATGCTGCGATGGATCGTTTTATACGGGGATCACCAACGATATCGAGCGGCGCTTCAAGATGCATCAAGACGGTAAAGCGTCCCGTTATACCCGTACCCGCAGGCCTGTAGAAATGCTTTATTCCGAAACATGCGGCGACCGGTCGCGCGCGCTTATCCGGGAATGCGAAGTGAAAGAGTGGCCGCGCTCTAAAAAAGCAGCTTTGGTCGCAAAAAAGCGATCAAAGCGGGACTCGTCGCTGGGGACTAGGGACTCGAGAAAACGAGGAACCAAAGCGAGTCCCGAGGAACGAGTATCGAGTCCCGTCCTTAGTTGAGCTGGTCTTCGAGTTTCTGCGTCAGCGTATCGATCTGTTTGAGTAAATAATCCGGCACAAGATCCTCTTCCTCAAGTTGGCTTTTGGCCGAATTAAGAAATCCGATCAGCCGGCGTAAGATCGAACCCCGTTTCTGGTCCTTCATCTCCGGCGTTTCTTTCGGCGCATGGGTCTCGAGGATCTTTTTGACCGCGGCCCGCACTTCTTTGGGTTCCTTCCCCTCGTTCAGAACATCGTTCCGGAGTTCGGCAAATTCGTTGGCGGGAATAGTCTTGTTGTTTTTGGCAAGTCTTAAGAGATTGACCGCCTCATAATCCGGGATCTTCTTCGGCGTTTCTCCTTCCGTGAAGTCCGGCTTTACGATCCGCGGCTCTTCCTTTTCGAGGAAAGAATAGGAACGGATAAGCTTGGAAGCGGTGGTGTTCCTGATATTCAGCTCTTTTTGGCAATAGGTCTCAAACTGCTGGTAACCCCATTCCTTATAAAGCTTGTTCTTATAGATCGAGAAAAGATACTGCCCAAGCTCGATCCAGGAAGCTTTGTGTTTCTTGGCGATTTCCTGTGTTTTAGCGCGTAATTCGTCGTTAGCCATAATACCCTCGTTGCTCGGGACTCGCACCTCGGGACTCGAATGAACGAGGAACCAAAGCGAGTCCCCAGTCCCGAGTCCCTAGTCCCATTAGATTATATAAATTCCAGCTTCACCTTCTCCGGGATGATCCCGGCGCGATAAGCCTCATCTAGAAGCCGCCGGAAGCCCGCCTCGCCGTCCTTGCCGAGATCGACCGTCCGATCGTTCACGTACATCCCGACAAACCGGTCGTTCAGGTCTTCGGAAATGCCGCGGCCGAACCGGCTTGCGTATTCTAAGGCATCTTTCCGGTGGTTCAAGGCGTATTCGATACTTTCCTTAAAAAGCGCCGCGAAAGACCTTATGGTTTCCTGCCCAAGATCTTTTCGGATCACATCGATCCCGAGCGGCAGCGGCAGTTTTGTTCTTTTATGCCACCATTCTCCAAGATCCACCGTTTTTTCAAGGCCGTGTTTTTGATACGTGATCTGACCTTCGTGGATGATGAGACCGTAGTCCGCGTCGCCGTTCTTTACGGCGTCAAAGATCTTGTCGAATGGAACGAATACAAAATTCGGGACTCGGGACTCGCGACTTGTTTTTTTAAAAACATCATCCAGAAAAAGTTGGAAAATAAGAAACGCTGTCGTCAACTTGCCTGGTACGGCTATCTTTTTACCAGAAAACGAGGGACGAGTCCCGAGGGACGAGTCCCGGGCAACAAGAATCGGCCCATAATTATCCCCCACGCTTGCTCCTGAACGCATGACGGCATAGCGGTCCGCAAGATAAGCATAGGCGTGGCAGGAAACCGCCGTCACGTCAAGTTCACCCTTAAGCGCGCGCTGATTGAGGGATTCGATATCTTCGATCACATGCCCTACTTTAAAACCGCGCATATCAATTTTTTCATGCGCGAGGGCGTAGAACATGAACGCATCGTCAGGATCCGGACTGTGGCCTATCCGAATCGGGATTGTTTTAAAGTTAGTCATAAGGGAGGGATTATAACGCAATCCCGATTCGCGTAAAACGGGATTCGGGACTCGGGAAACGTAAAATAAAAACGAGAGACCGAACAAGTCCCGCACTAAAGCGCTGCGCTGGCTTCCAATAAAGAATTAATGAGAGCCAGGCGAGGAACGAGTCCCTGCCTGGCCGGCAGGCAGACCCAGTCCCGGTATTTGGATTATGCCGACCGCGCGAAGGCGAACTTGACCTGGACTTCCTGCGCCAGCGCGGCAATGCGGGAGCCGGCAAGATTGAGGAAATGCTTGAACATGCGGGATGTCACGACCGTCACATCGGAAAGCTGCTTCCGGAGAGCTTCAGGCAGGGTCTCCGCTTCGTAGACCATGGCCTTAAAATGGATCGAACTAACGCCTGCTTGGCGGAGCCGTGCGGCTTCCTCGTCCAGGAGTTTTCTCGCTTCATCCGGATTCCGAGCCACCAGGACTGGCGGCCGATGGGCTTGGGCAAGCTGGACATTGAGTTGTTCGAGGAAGCCGACGTCCTCCGCTTGATCTGTGTAAATTAAAACGGGTATATCGCCAAAGACCGTCCGCACTGCGGCGATCGCGCCCTGCTCGAGGGCAAATCCCCTCCCGATCACAAGCACATCGCCGGCGCTGAATGTTTTAATGCCGAGCGCGGCCTTGGCGGCGGCAAACCGCATCTTTGTGAGGAACATTTCGGGCTTGGAAGCCATGGTTAACATCTCTTGAGCATAAGCTTCCGGAAAGAAAGCGGAGGAAATGACTTTTGCGGCATCAAAGCTATGAGCCAGAAGCGAATAGATCCCATCCATGACCTTTTCCGTAACGCTCCGGACGCCCTGTTCATGGCCGCCGCCCTGTTCGAGATTGCGCCGGAAGAATTCCTCGGGCGTCCTGACCTCAACTCCTGTCGCGATCAGCGCCGCGACGTTCCGCAGTTCGGAACGGGGAGACGCCGTTTCCGTAGCTTTCTTTTCGCGCGCAGGCCGCTCCATCGCCGCTTCGATCTTCTTGACCATTTTTTGAGCTTCAACGGAAACCGACGGCTGGATACTTTTGGTGTTAGCCGTTGCCGCGTAAGTCAGCAATCTAAGAATAAGCCCCAACGCCTCAGAAAGTTCTGAAACCGCCTTTTGAAGGATCCCTTGGGTCTTTTCGGGAGAATAATTTTCCTGGGAAAGAAGCTTTGCGATCTTGAGCCCCAGATCGCCGATCTCCTGGACTTCTTCGGCCTGGCGTTTGGATTGATTGAACTCGGAAGATGCCTTGATGATTTGTTCTTTCAGAGCGCGGATCTGCCTTAAGGCGGAATTTTGCCCTATTTTCTTGAAAAGATCGATCGCGGAGACCGGTTCGGCGATCGTTGCAACGAGCGCCTCGACATCCAGCGTCCGGAGCTCGGAGCGGAAAGCGATCGCGCCTTCATAGAACACGTTCTCGGGTGAATCGGAAGCGTGGATCTTGTTGCGTTCAACTTTTTTGAGCTCCGGATCCCCCTTCTCGATCCCGAACTCCTGGCGCAACGACGGCAGAATGCTGCGGATCGCCTGAACCGCCGGGCCTTCTCCATGATACCGTACCAACGCGGGGATAGCGGGCCCTGAAGTAATGTATTGGACCAACGGTTCATAAAACCACTTGCCCTGATGCACCGCGTAAAACTCCCGGGCCTGTTCCTGAGTAAATTCGGTCTGAGCGCCAAGATACACCAATTCAAACCCGTGGTCTCTAAGCCGCTCGAGCATTTGAGGAACCATCAATCCCTCTTCGTTCCGGCCCCTCACTGCGTCTTCTTTGAACATGATGAATGTGACTTTGCCCGCTTCGATCTCCGCCCTGAAATCCTCCACGGGACTGCGCAGCTCCGAACGCTCGGTACGACGTACGATAAAGGGAGTGTCGTCAAAAGGCTTAGCGGCCCATAACCGAACTTTTCGAAAACCCGGATCCGTTTCTGCCATGGTTTTAGGAACGGCAAAAAGGGTAAGGCCGTACCTCCCCTCAACAGCTGGAAAATTGTTCTTAGGTGAGATAATAAGTTTGATCTGATAAAAATCGGGTGTTTGTTCTATCTTTCGAATGTTCCCGCCCAAAACTTCTTGGGCATACCAATCAAAAGTTTGACGCTCATGGGGATAAGGTCCATAAAAAATATAAAAATCGGCTCTTTGTAGCCAGGAATCCTCTATTTTTACAAATGCGGTAACTTTATATGTTTCATCTTCCCTTTCTTCGATCATAACTTTGTCTTTATAAAAGACAATCGCTTTTTGCATTTGGCTCAGAACAGCGCGACTTTCCATTTCCCTTTGCCTCAACACTTCTTCCTCAGCTAAACTCACCTCGGGTATCCCTAAAGCAAAATAACTGATACCCGTCTTTTTAAGAGAAACCGGATCATTAAAAAAATGTCTGGCGTCTAAAACTTTCTTTAATCCGAGTTTTGCCCATTCTGATTCTTCAGAGTAGCGTTCTGAAAGATTCACTAAAACTTGCAAATCCTTCCCATTGACAATTGCGTCGGAAAGATTGTTATAAAGGCGAATATTTTCTACGAATTTTCCGTGTTGAAATCTGCTAAAATAATCCTTCGTATTGGCGGTAGCAGCAAGATTTTCATCCGCAATATGAACGATCGCCCCTTCTTGCAAAAGAGCCTCGATGAGATGAATAGAAGGCGATTCTTCGAGAGAATAAGTGCCGATCTTATAGGCCAAACCGATGAGCGTTATGTCCTTTCCGTTAAGATCAGGGCCTAAAATAGTTTTGACCTTATTTAAATAAAGTCCGATCTGCTTTTTGTTGATTTCGCGGCTAGCTGTTACGAAAGGAACTCTGTTTTCGTCATCAGGAAACTCATTTTCGCTAAAACCAAACTGCTTCATAAAATCTTTCCTGGCTTCGCGATATTCATCCAACAAATCTTTAATATTATCCCAAGATTGCTTCTCAAGAGCTCGGAGCGAATTCACAAGGTCATGACCGCCCCAACCAATGCCGGGATCTAAATAGCTCTCTCCGACGACGGGATCTAACCCAAATCCTTTTCGGATATCCAAGGCGTTGGCTCCGGTTTTCTCTGCAAGTTCTGCGACATCATTGATATGAGAAACTCTCCCTGCCAGAAAAACTTCTTTGACTTGTTTTGCAAATGCGACATGTTCTTTGTCTGATTTAAGTAATTCGGCGCGTCCAATATCAATATACGAAAAGCCAAATTCTTTAACTGCTTTTCTTTCAAATAAGTTTCGGCCGTCAAAAATATGAGGAAGTGACTGTCTATGAGTAAAAAGTGCCGCTATTTTTTCAAAATCCATTTTTCCATTTTTAGGATCTATTCTTTTATCTCTAAATATTTCCCACTCTGTAGCGAGTACAATGCCGTCTGCTTCTTTAAAGACGTTTTCAAAATCATCTAAATTCTCGAAGTATTCAATGACTCCGGGGGGATACGCCTTAAACATTCTTTGAAGCTCCGGTATAGCTTTAGGATCTACAACCCTGATCTTGGCTCCTTTTTGCAACAGATCCTGCATGACGCGAACGGCTCTGGAATCTCGCGTATCGCTCGTTTCGGGTTTAAAAGCACCGCCAAGCACAACAATGGTTTTATCTTTGACGCCGTCTAATTGTTTGACAATTAAATTCACGAACCTCCTTATCTGAACTTCATTGACCGCAAGAGCGTCTAATACCAAATTGGGTAAAAGGCCAAGCTCCCTACATAATTTAACAAAAGCCGCCAAATCTTTAGGAAAACACGATCCGCCAAAACCAAGACTTGCATTTAAAAACGCCCTTCGAACATTGCCTTCTATTCCTATAATATCTGCTATCTTATTCACATCGTAACCCATCACCTGACAAAGCCAGCCGATATAATTAATGAAAGATATTTTTATCGCGCGGTAAGTATTAGCGGCATACTTGACGGTTTGAGCGCTTGCAAGATCTGTGATAACAATAGGAACTTGCTGACGAGGGGGATTCAGATTGGGGTTATAATGTTCGTAGAGGGCTTTGACCTTTTGCGCCGCCTTAAGGTTTTCGGCTCCGATCACTATGCGCCCGGCTTCTCCACGATCGTCGACGACCTCTTTTCCTTCACGTAAAAATTCCGGTTCCCAAGCAAATTCAATGGGGATTGTTTGGTCTAAAATTTCCTTGCTGTTGAAAAGAGAATTAAATTTCCCCTCTCCGATTGTCTCGCGAAGTAAATCAAGGGTCGTCTTAATATTTTCAGGATTATCCCTATGAATTGTTCTTAATTTTTTTTCTGTTCGTCTGACGTCGCCCGCCCAGTCTTCCCGGCTTACTGCTTCCAGGTAAGATTTTTCGGAATCTAAAACCATTTTTTGTTTTATAAGCTGTTCCGAAAGAAAGCCTTGTACTAATTTGAAGATTGCCTCGTCCCCGGATCTTTCTGTCTGCATTGATGCGTCATGAAGCTGTTTGATGAAAACTTCCTGCATTCTCTCTGCGCGAGCTTCCTCTACAGAGATTCTGAGTTTTTCCACGGTAGTTTTGGGAGGTGCCGTACTTTTCCCTACAATGATTCTGGGATAACTGAAAGTCCTTCGCGCGACTTCTCGCACGGCGTATTCAAGATAAAATGTATCCGCCCGTCCATCGTTGCTTTGAGGGGTTTGAACGGCGAGAAAAATAATGTCTCTCTCGGGGTCTTTCAGAGCTTCGTCGTAGCTTGAGGTAACATGAAATCTTCCGCTTTCGATGGCGGTTTGAAGCAGGCCTGGATCTTTCATTTTCCCTTCCTTATCATACTCCGGCTCCATCATGTCCGCAAAAAAAGGCATTCCGCCTTGCGAGATCATGTTCGCTTTGGAGGGAACGATTTCCAGGCCGACAGCATCCCATCCATGATCCGTCACTCCGAGTACAAGCTTTGTAAGACCCACAAACCCCAGCCCCAAAATAAGTACTTTTTCAGGGGTATGCTTAATCCAGTCATTGATATGTTTTGTCCATTCCTCGGTTTCTTCATTGCTTACTCCGCGGGTTTCCGAACGGGCGGCGCTGACGAGTTGGACCTGTAGGATTTGAAACCGGTACCCCGCGCCCTCAACGGGAACGCCTAAATGCCATTTTTCGCTATGAAGCTTGGCGCCGGTTTTCGGCTCATAAGCCTTTTGAAGGATGGCGTCATAAACTTGATATTCGATCTTGTCAGAGTTCTCAACGCCTAAATTCCGCACATCAAGCAACCTGAACCAGGCTTTTCCGTCATCGGCGCGGTAAGGCCTGTCCGGGAAATGGATCGGGACGATCACGGGCGGGATATCCTGTCCGGGCAGGTTCCTTGAAATGACAAGGGCGCTGTCGCGGTCCACCTTATGGAACCAGATCTTCCCTTCTTTGAAGTTCTTTTCAAACGCGGGATCTTGGATCACCGCATTTAGTTTTTTATAAACATCGGGATTCCAATGTTTGACATCTTCAAGCAGTTCCGGCGACAAAATAGCGATAAAAGCCATGACTGCGGGAACGCCGCCCCGGGTAAACTTGACAATGGCCTCTTCGCGAGAGAGGTTAGCCACGACCTTGAGCATTTTGGAAAGCTTGGCCGGATCCTCCACAACCGTCTGGATCTTCTGGAGCAGCAACTGAGTGATCGGTTTTCCATCGCTCACCAGGCGATTGTTGGCCAGGGCTTCGAGATAATGCAGAATGTCGTTGCGAAGCCTTGTTTCTTTTTCTTCCGACTGCTGGCCTGTATCTTCGACGCGAAGAACTTGAACCCCGGGATAAGGCACGCCGATCGGAAATCTTTCCATCATCTTCCAGACGGGATAAGTGCCGTAACGCTGATCTGTGATCGCATCCACAAGCTGGAAAATGCTCGCATCGTTTTTGGCCGCTTCTTCCCCAATAAGGGCCTTAATGCCTTCTTCGCCGTAAAAATCGCCCCGCGCTTTTTCTCCCGAAGGGCCAACGTAACTGAATTCGCCGAGATTTAGTGCCACGAGGTAATTTTTATCGCCTATTGAAACGGTATAACCCGGGATCTTTTTAGCGATCGATTCAAGCGCGACTGCGTGTTCATCGAAATAGCGGGCCAGATTCTCGCGAATGATCGGCTTGGCAAGATACGGTTCGAGCGCCTTATCCCCGGAAAGCACATAATGCTCAAAAAGAGCGACGGAAACTTCCACCGTGAGCCGCTCCACGATCTCCAGAGCTTCCAGATTGGCGATGACTTTCTCCTGAAGGTTGGTCGTGGTTTCGGCGCGAACGGAAAGTTCATGGATCTTGCGGATGACAGGTTCGAGCGTGTGGTCAAAATCTTTAAAAAATTCATTGAGAAAACCAAAAATGCTCCCTTGAAGCCCCTGTGTCGCGTAAAAAGCGACCCGGTCGTAACTTTCACGGCCCTTCATGCGCAGATAACGGAATTCCTCGATAAAATCCACAATACCTTGGCCGCGGATCGAGCGGGAAAGAAGGGCCTCCGAGTCCTCTTGGGAGATCTTCAGCCCTTCAAAAACCTTGTCCTCTTCCTGAAGGATCCTGATCGCCT
This sequence comes from Candidatus Omnitrophota bacterium, assembly GCA_022709525.1. GTDB lineage: Bacteria > Omnitrophota > Omnitrophia > Omnitrophales > Aquincolibacteriaceae > Aquincolibacterium. Next base: position 15,064 of record JAKLIQ010000006.1, on the reverse strand, counting down.
CTTCCCACAACATTTTGTGGGCCAGCGCTTGCCCTTCGGCCATATCGACCTTTAAAGAAGATGCGAGCGTATTGAATTGAAGCCGGCGCCTCGCTTCCGGATCCTGGTATTGCTCGTTCAGGTCTAAAAGAGCGCGAAGAAGCGAATCGGCGGACGGACGCCTTCCCCCTCCCGGCTGCGTGCTGTTCTCTTGAGAGCTATATTCGATCAGAAAACCGTTCGTGATCTTCCATGCGCCGGTTCTTAGATTTTTAACGAGTTCGTCATGGGTGACATGGTCTTTAAAAACATCCAGCTCGCGTTTTGTTTTATGATCAACGATCGTGAAGATCTCGGGATCCGCTCCGCCCCAAACCCCGATCAGAGCCGCCCCGTTCGCAATCGCCTTCATCATGCTGGTCGCGGAAGCTTCCAGGAATTCGTCGGAAAGCATCACGGAGCCGGAAACGCCCTGGAAAATGATCGGGGCAATGTAGTTATTGTAGTCGTCGACGGTCGCGAAACGGTCTTGCAACCCAAGGGCTCTGATGAGGCCTTGGATCTCTAAAAACATGCCGTGCGCCTCTTCGCCAAATTCGCGTCCGCCCAGAATAACGCGGGGAGCATTTTCTTTGAACTGAGCCAAGGCGTGAGGATCGCGCTGCAGTTTTCTTAAGATCTCAAGCCATTTATCCGGCCCTTTATAAGAAACCTGTCGACGGACATTGGAAATGATGGGCTCCCGCAAGAGGAGTTCTTTCAGGAAGAACATGGGGCCCGCCTTGAAGTGCTGCCACCCCGCCGGGTCTATGACGGCATCTTGAACGGCTTGCCGGAACCCTTCGACGAATTTCCCCGCGTCAGCGATATCAAGATGCCATTCCCCGCCCGCAACGCCGCGCTGGCCCTGAAACGCTTCGAGCATCTCATCGAACCAAAGAGAATAATTCTGGTCTTCCTTAAGCCAAAGCAGGAGTTCGGCCGCATGGACCGCCTTGATGAATTCCGCTTTCTCTTCGAATTCTTCCAGGATCCTCGCGTGGGTGGTTTTCTGGATCTCTCGATAGAACGCCTGGTTGGAATCCTCCGGCTCCAAGCCGATCTTTGCTTTGTACTGGCTGATCAGATCCGTCAAAAGGGGCGATTGCCACTGTTCGAGATAAACCCCGTTGGTGTTGCGGACGCCTTCTTTGTTGTAACTTTCGAGTTTATGGACATGGGCCGCCATGATGTCTTTGGCCAGGACCGGTGTGTGTTCATACAAGGCGACCCCGGTGATCAGATGGGAAGAGATCCCGACGGCATCAATGATGTTGATCTTCCCGTCCTTGACGATGTATTTGCGCTGCACCTCCGGGAATCCGAGCATTTCATAGGAAGCTTCATCCGGCATGTAAAGCCCGGGACGGAAAACCGTGTGGTTGACGTGATGATGGATCGCGTCGGGGAAAAGGGGCGTGGGCGTGCTGACAAAAACTTCGTTATCCACAAAAAGGAATTTGCTCTTAACAACGCCTTTCCTGCGAAGCTTTTCCAGGAGATGCTGGCTTGCCAAACTGTAAACGGCCATATGGACATCGCGCCACAAATTAGGGTGCCCATGCGGCGCGTCGGGATAGACCTCGTCAAAAATGCTGATTTTTTCGCCTTCGTTGTCAATAAAATAGGCGTCCACATAGTAGTTGGGAACACGGCCAAAATGCGTTTCGGTCGGATAGACCTCCACATAGATCTTTTGTCCGATGATCTGTTTGGCTTTATGGGCGAAAACACGGTATTCGGCGCTGCCATACGAGGCGGCAAAACGCTCTTCGTCGGCGGCCTTCCTTCTAAAATCGTCCCCTATTTCGAGCTCAAAAGAAAGACTGAGACTTTTATCGGATTTGAGAACGCCGCGCAGGTAATCCCCGAGCGTTTTTCTTCCCTCCTGGATCTCCGCCGGCAAATACTTCGCATACCGCTGCCCTTTGATGCTTTCATAAACAACATTGATCGCCACAAGGTCCTTTTCGCGTTTTTCCTGGGAGCCAAAATTCTTCCCCCATGCCGGAAAAAGGTCATGCATCAACGCGCCCAACCCGCCCGTCAGCGTTGTTTCGGCGACAAGCCCCACATAACGACGGATCATATGCCCCAGATTAGGGAACCGGCGGCTTAGTTTTTTGTTAAGAGCTTCAAGAATGCTGCGGTCAAGGCCGGCTTCAAGTTGGCGGCTGACGACCGTATAGCCGTCAATGGTATTGGTGTTGTCGCGGACTTCGGAGCGCTGGGATAAGACGGCGCGAGAGAAATCTTCCGCGCTTTCCAGGACATCCATAAATCTCTCGCTGCCGCGGCGGCTGAGTCTGGTTTCGAGCTCATGCGCCGTCTTTGCGTTCTCCAATCCGTAAGAACCCCGCTGGATCTCAGCAAGCGCTTCTACGGCCTGCGCCAATCTTTCTTCGAGAGGCCTTTGTGCCTTCCCGAATTGGACGATACGGTCCACAAAAACAAAAGGCATTTCCGTGATAAGTTCCTCAAGAGAGGACGGGGCCCCGGAAACCTTCCGCGACGCGTCAAGCGCCGTCTCATAGCGGCTTCGGAGCATTTTCCAGGTGGAACCGTCTTTCATGGACCTTCTGATCTCGCCGGCGAATTGTTCGATCCTTGAGGCGACGATCCCGAGGATCCTTTTCTGGTTGTGCTCCGACAAGATCCTGACCATCGCGTCAAAATCTTCTCCGGCCTTGGGGACCTTGTACCACGGCTTTTGGGCCAATTCGAAAGCAAGCTCCACGACGGCCTTTCTGATCTTTTCAAAAGCGGGATTCTCTTCGGTTCCGGCGGCTCTTGCTTCGGATCGAGACGATGAAATAAGTTTTTTGGCTTCTTCCATCGCGGCGGCGGCTGAATGGGGCTTATTGAGTCTTCGGAGCAACGCACCGGCCTTTTGGGCGGCTTCCTGGTCATACCCCCGGGCTATGGCAAGTAAGTGTTTCAGGATGTACGCGCGGCTTTCAACTTCGATGTGGCTGATCTGGGAAACTTCTAATATCTCGATCTCTTTAAGAAGCGTGTCTAAAGCGTCAAAGGGCTGCGAAAATTCGGAAGGAAGCGTGACATTGTAAACCATTCCGTCAGATCTTTTCTTGACCAAAACCTTTGCGTCGCGAAGATCCGTTTCCTCAAAACCCTGAAGCTTGAGGTAGTTCGAAGCGCTTCCAACGGCCCAATCCGGAACATCGAATCCAAAACCTCTTAGTTCGGCACGGGCAGGCGGTTCCACTTCAGGCGGTCTTTTACCGGGACGTTCGCCTTCCACAAACGGCTCCGAAAATTGGATCATTCGGGGCGGCCGGTAAACCGCTTCGACGGGAGCGCCGGAAGATGCGCCCGAAAGCGTTTTTTCCTCCAAAGTCGAAAGGGGGAGATGGTTCCGGCGGACCATAAGCTCTCTCATTAATTTGATGAGGTGATCGACGCGGGCCAGTTCGCTATGTTTCATCCGATTGCCAATAAGGCTTCCGGCCAAAGAAACCGCGAACACACCGCTTGCCGCGATAAAACTCCAGATCGAAAGGTTGATCAATAAGGCGTGGACCGGTATTTCTGTCAGACCCACGAGCCCCATAACGCAAGCCCCGGTCAGCGACAGGGCCACCATCGATACCTTGCCGGAAAGGACATCGGGAGGCACGATCTTCTCCCCGACGAATTCCCAGTAATATTCCAGGAGGGTTAAAACGCCCGCCTCATTGTCTTCACGCAGCGCTTTTTCAAGTGAGTTGCCGCCGAAACGCCTGAAACGGCTCCATTCGGTCTTGAGCTTTACCCGCAGGTCGGAAGAAAGCTCCGAAAAACTTTTGAACATTTCCTTTTCGATATCAAGCCGCGCTTCGGAGCGGCTCCTTCCCTCTCCCTGGATCTTGGTAAGTTCGGATTTTTTGATCCGAAGCGGCGCTTTCGCGGCTAAGGGCGTTTTCTTGGCTATCGCGGCTTCTGTTTGCGGGATTTTCTTCATCACAACAATGCCGGGTTTTTCCGCCAGGATGATCAGTTTTCCTTCCCGGGCGATAAAACGGAACGGAAGATCGCCTATTCGGGTCCTGACGCCTTCTTTCAAAAGGCCGAGAGCGTTGGGCACGCCCTTAAGATAAATTTCATAGGCCTCCTCAAAAGCGGCTTTTTTGAAATAAACTGTTCTTGTCTCGGATATCCGGACCTCTTCAACAAGGTCCATGGCGACGGCATACGGCTCGCTTTTCGGACTAGACGGATCATAAACGCTTACTTCTTCCGACTTGATCTTATAGGCCGGGGTTTTTTCTTCCCTCGCCTCAGAACGGTTATAAATCACCCGTGTCACAACGGTATTAGAAGAAGACCCGGTGCTGTTGGTGATCGTCGCGGAGGGGCCGAGAGCTCTTGTGGTGGCGCCTGTCTGCCAATTCGGACTGACAAGGCCGGCCGCGCTCTGATCCACGCGATAGGTAAGCCCTGAAATGCTTGAAAAAGTGACGACATCATTATTTTGCTGACGTCTGACGCCAGTAATGTCAATCGTCTCGGGAATGTGGTTAATAGAGACGGTGCCGCTTTTGCCTGCGCCCTCGACGATAAAATAAATGACTTTGACGTTCTCAAGATCGATGCCGGCAAAAAAGCTCATCGGGATGACCCATGTCTGGTACCCGGCATTCATGCCGTTTAAGTAGACATATTCCTTGTTCTCGGCGCTATCCACGATTTCCATCTTAAGCTGCGTGGTCCCGGTGGCCTTAATGCCAAAAACAAGGTTCGAAAAACCGCTCAAATCCCCTGTGCCGACAGGTACTGTTCCGAAATCATCGAACGCCATGCCGGCGCCGGCCCATGTCTGGCCGCCCGTGTTATAAGTGAACGCGATCCCGTGGTCCTGATTGCTGGCTGTCACCGACGCGCCGACGGGATAGACCGTGACAGGGTCCACCGCGCCTTCGGTCCCTTCGGGAAGCTCGGTCGTGTCATAAAGGGTATAAGAGGCGTTGGGAGAAATATTCGTGGTGAAGAAAAGCCCGCCCGTTTTAAATTCAGCCCACCCTTCATAGTCATCTGGCATATAAGCATTGCTGTCCGCGACCCAAACGATCTCTTTGGTGTTTTGAGGGTTGTAGGCAGGATTGCTGGCGAGAAGTTCCGCCAAAGTGATCGTAACGGTCTGATAGTTGCTATAAATGCCGCTAACGGTCTTGCTGGCGATATCGCCGTCCGTGTCTTTGAATTCGACCCGGAAAACACCCTGATGGCCTGTGGTGTTGTTAATGTAGGAGCGGACGTCCCAACTAAAACTGGTGTAACCGCTTAGATTTTGCGGGCCTTGAGCGGTTGTTCCAAAATTATAAACGGCTAATGAGTAGCCGGGGTTCCAAATGCGGAAATTCCATTTGAAATGAGCGCTGCTATATTGCGCGATCGACCCTGATCCGGAAAGCCCCGCGTAATGCTCGAGGTAAGGTTTGCCGGGAAATACGGTCTGGGCCCGCGCCATGATCGCGGACCAGAGTCCGATGATCCCGATGGCCAGGGCAAGTTTAAAACGATAAAAGATGCCGAAACCGGTTTTCCCGGCAGGTTGAGAGGCCCTGACTTCTGCGCGCGCTTCCGCGTCTTCGCCTTCAAGGTCGTTTGCGTCCGGCTCGAGATCCTCTTCTTCGGCTTCTCTTGTGACGCTCGATTTTTCAACTTCGGGTTTTAAAACTTTTAAATCAATATTTAAGATTCTAGGGTAGAGCTTGATCTTGTCTGCGCTTTTAGTTTCTTTCATTTTTTCCAAAAGCGCCTGCTGGGTCGGGGAAAGGTCCAGAAATCCCAACGCTTTGAGCCAAGCAAGCAACATAAAAATATGGTTCTGCTCCAAGTCATAACGGAAAACGCCTACGAGGTCCTGATGGCTCATACCCTCTTCAAAATGCCTGCCTATTTCCGGCTCCTCCTCAGCTTCGAGTTCCAAAGCCGCTATCAAATTCTTGAAAACTTCGATAATTTCTTTCTTTTTTTCTTTAAGACGTTCGAATCGATAGCTGATTTCGACACCGCCTTTGTAATAAGGTATCGTGATCTTTCCGATCCCTTTTTTCTGTCCTTGTTCGGGCCGAACATAATCCGCGATATTTTTGATGGTTCGTTTTGCATCAGCAGCTTTTTTTGCCGTTGTGCGTATTTCAGAACGCTGGCGGGGCCCCTCGCGCAAGGGCGGCAACTCCTTGCCTGTATTTTTTTTCACCATTGCCTGAAAGCGTCTGTAGGCTTCGGCGGCGATATCGGGGTCGTGGTTCAAGCGGCCCAATTTCAGGAAATATTGCTGCCAGTCCTGCCCGGTTTTTAAAGGTTTCTCTTTTGTTTTCGTGAGTGGGCCCGTGGTCAAAAAGGGCTCCCATTTATCATTGATGAATTTGACAAGATCATCGTTGCCGGCGGCTTCTTTGGCGATCGCGGTAAATGCGCTGTGCATTTCCAAAAAGCTTAAAACGGGGGGTTTCGCGGCAAAAATGAGTCCCGCCAGCTTCTCGGCCAAAAATCCCAGCTCGTTTTTGGAATGGGTCCTGAAAAAAGGGTTTAAGGCGGCCAGTTCATCCAGGATCTTCTGTTCGGCGGGGTTCTCCGCGGTGCCGTCCTCAAGGATGTTCGAGCTTTGAAGGATAAAGGGCACGTCCGTGATCCGGCGCGCCAGCTCGTCGCCTTTCATTTTCGGCATATTCCAATCAGAAACAACGGCAGCGAAGGGCTTCCCTTCTTTTTTGGCTCTTGCGTACTCTTCGAGAGCTTCTTCGGCGCTTTCAACAACAACCACTTCATACTTTTTGCTTTCCAGGATAACCCGAAAGAGCGCGCGGTCCGATTCGCTGTCATCGACAAGCAGGATCCGCTCCCGCATTTCGGAGCGAGGATGGAATTCAATAGCTTGAAGATCGCGAATGCCGTTATGATAGCCCTTCTCGGAAAGAATCGAACTTGCGAGGGCCATATTGGAAGTAGGGATCGTTTCTCCTTTTTGGGTAACGAGGACAATGCGCCATTCACCCGCGGCGATCGCTTCGAGCGTTACATTTTGCGTTCCGTACTCCGCTTTACCCAAAAGACTGCGAAGGTATTGCTCCAAATTCAAGGCGTTATTCACCTGTTCCGGAATCTCGACCCTGATTGCTCTCCGCATTTCGGCGCGTACGGTAGAAGTTGGCCCACTAAAAACTTCGTCTTTAATGGTTTGAATGCCTTGGGTTAATTGGGCTTGGTAGGTTTCGCGGTTTTCGGGACGAGTAGAAGCAACGATGTCGATCGAGGCGGCCTCGATGCGGCTTAAGGAGTGATCGAGCGCTCCCGTTTCCGCCATGAGCCGGATGTCAGAGCGAGGGGTGGCAGCGATGTCGCTTACAGCGACAGGGACTCGGGACTCGGGACTCGGGACTTGTTTTTGTTCCTCGTTTTTACGAGTCCCGAGGTGCGAGGCGCTAGTCCCGTTCAAACCCAACAAGGTTTGAATATAATTCTTCTGAGAATCAGCGGTGATCTCGCCGATGCGCGGGGTGATCCCGATATAGGAACTGCCGCCGGCGAGGATCTTTTCCCTAAAGCCGTCGGTGTGAAAACCGCCGGTGATCAGGACCGCCTTGGCCTGTTTACGTTCCCGCATCCGCTCGAGCGCTTTTTGCATCATCCAATGCTCACGCTCGATCGCTCCCTCGTAAAACCGGATTGCCGTCCCGTAGAGAAGCTCGAGCCTCGTCATTCGGGACTCGCTCCTCGTTTTTCCTGGATTCCCGAGTCCCGAGGAACTAGTCCCGAGTCCCTTAATAATGTTTGCGGGTGAAACATTGCGGGATAAAAGCTGCTGGTATTCACCACGATTCAATTCGAGCTGAAATAATTTTTTAACAAGGCGGTAATCATGCAAAACCGCGACGAGTTGTTTATCATTTTCAGTTTGAGTAAGACGGACTGTGAGTTTTTCGGTGAGCTTCGCAATCTCTTCCTGAAGCTGATCGCTCTGGAGCTCGCTTAAAAGGATCAACTGCTGGAGATGCAGCTTAAAATTGGGGTATTGTTCGAACGAATAATCCGTCGGCAGAAGATCCATGAGTTTTTCGAAGGCAAAACGGGTTTTGTAAGGAGGAAGGTCCCCGTCTTTTTTGTGCTCGAGGAGTTTTGTGATCTCCTGAAGGAGTTCCGAAGGGATCCGGCGGGCTTTGAGGTCCTGTAAAAATACTTCTTTTTCCTGCCGGGCTTTTGCCGCATTGATCTTCGGGGCGATCTGCTTCAGCCGAAAGTAGCGGACAAGCACGGGCCAGTCGTTTTGCACGCGAACATTATCAAGGTCCAGTTCGAGCTCCCGGGAAGCCGTTTTCTTCAAGGATTCCAGCCAATCCTGGAGCGGAACGCGATCCTCTTCGAATGCCGTCTCGCGGCCCAGGAATTCGCGCAGGGATTTATTCATGGAAAGGTCGGCCGATCTCTGCCATCGGGTATAGAAAGCTCCGAGAAAATCATCCGCGATCTTGCGTCCTTCAAAAACCTCCCGGTAGCTAGCGAGATTTTTGACATAGGCGGCTGTATTCTCAACACCGAAAGCGGCAACGCTTTCGGAGCGGGACTCGTCACTAGGGACTAGGGACTCGTTTTTGTTCCTAGTTTTATCGAGTCCCAAGGGTCGAGCCCCGAGTCCCGTATTTTCAATCATAAACACTTCCGCGCCGTTCAGTTCGCCGATCTCCATCAGCTTGTCATTCACCGCCTGCTGAAGTTCCGCGTCCTGCGGGAAAAACCTGAAAAGTTCGGGCTGGAGTTTGTTCCCGGCGCCTTCTAAAAGGACGAGCTTGATACCGTAATTTTGGGATAAATACTCAAGGATATTCCGGATATTCTTCTGGGCGTCATAATTGGCGTGGGCTTCCTGGATATGAATTAATACGCGGGACTCGTTTGAGTTCTTTGTGCTACGAGTCCCTAGGAACGAGTCCCGAGTCCCTAAGAAAATATCGGTGACTTTGCCGAATTCTGCGGGGATCTTAAAAGAAGAAACAAAGGACGGAGACTCTACGTTCGCCGCATAGGCGCTCGGAGTTGGGGTGAGAGTGTTCGTCGCGAAGAATGTGAAGGCGACAATACCCGCCAAAAACCGCCTTAAATTCTTAAGACAATCCATGCGTTGATCTTGCCCTTTCGGAACCTGGAATTGAGAAAACTCATGGGAAAGGTAACACAAGTTTCTCAAATTTCAAGGGGTTGAAAAAGTATTTAACAACCCATGCTCAATATATTTCCCAGAAGCGGTTTATTAGATAATATTGCTATTTTCTGCTATATAAGAAAATAGAGCTTCTGGATGAAAAAATAGGCATAACTTGTTGATTTTAAACAGGTTCTGCGTTATATATATCCTTGCCAACGGAGGAACGCCATGAGAATGATCTTCAAACCTCTTTTTGCCTCGCTTGTCCTTTCCTTGATCTTTTCCCCCGTCGCCGGCGCGCAAACAGCTGAAGCTCTTCCGGACCTTGCCGATTTTGCGGCGCCTGAAGGGATCGGAAAGGTTCAGGAGCGTTTTGGCGGCGGGAGCCCGAGGATCATCATCCAGATCCAGGATGTTCACGCGCATATGATCGCGCAGCAGAATATCGCGGCGCTTTTAGAGCGGCTGCGAACCGTCTTTGGCGTTGAAAAAGCCGCGCTTGAAGGCGCCTGGTCTTCAACTTCCCTTCCCAAAAGCCATGCGATCCCAACTTCGCGCGAGAAAATGCTTCTTGCTAATGCACTGTTGGAGGACGATAGAATCTCCGGACCCGTTCATGCCGCGATCATGTCGCCCGAACCGATCATGCTCATCGGGATGGAAGACGCCGCTTTGTATGAAAAGAACCGCCAGCTATTCCTCGCCCATCTTCAAAAAGAGCCGGAGATCCGCCAAAAACTCCTTGATTACGGCGCTTCGTTAAAAAATTCCCAGGGATCGGTCTGGGGGCCGGAACTTCAGAATTTCGGGAAGGCCTTCGGAGAATTCCGCGAAACTTCGGACCTTGGCAAATTTTTTCCTTTGCTTTTAAAAACTGCGGAAAGTATTGGCGCCATTTACTCCGACCTCGACCAGATCGCGCTTCTTCAGGAGATCATGACGGAAGAAAAATCAGTCTCGAAAGAGCGGCTTGAGGCCGAAGTCCGCGACCTGATGCAGAAATACAAGAACTCCTCCTGGAATCTCGAGGAGCTGGTCCGCGGCGGCAAGATCCCGGAAGAGAAAATGCTCCTTTACCCCGAGATCAAAAAACTGAACCGCATTTACCAGTTACAGGACCGTATTTCTCTCGAAGATCTGATGTCCCAGATCGAAATTTTGACCGGCCGCGTCCTTGAAAAGCTCATCAAAACCACCGAGGAACAGGCCCTATGGGATAAGACCGAACGGTTCTACCTGGCGGAACGGTTGCTGCTCCTTAAAGCCATGCCGAAAGACCTTAAGATCTACGAGAATGAAAAGATCGCGCTTGAGCCCGAGCTGGCGGGGATCGGTCTGGCCGAGGAGCTTGTCTTGTCGCTTGATTTCTACGACACGGTCAAAAAACGCGATGATATCTTTTTTGAAAAGATCATGAACGATCCTGCTTTGGCCGGCAATATCGCGGTCGTCACGGGCGGATTTCATACGGACGGATTGTCCCAGAAATTCCGAGAGTCGGGGATCTCTTATATCACCGTCGCCCCGGACCTTGGTGGCGCCTCCATGAATGAAAAGCTTTACGCCCAAAGAATGGGCGGACCCCTCAGAGACCCGGTCTCTACAGGGTTAAGGCCGGGTCTCGACAGGGTGAAAGATCAGACGCTTTCGGAACTCCGAAATGCGCTTGAGTGGTTCGACGATAGGTTCCAAGCAAGCTATGGAGTCCTTCTCGCGACCAACGATGTCCGCAAAGCCGTGGCCGCGTTCACCGGAAATTCCCCCCTTTCACAGACCGCCACGCGCCGCGCGGCGCTTCCCGCCACAACCTTCGACGAGACATCATTCAAGCTCCTGGGGGGCGCGGAACAGCTTCGTATCGTCCGCGGCTGGTTTGAAAGGATCCAAGGCGTTCACGGCAAAGCCATGCTGGTCTCGCAGGTCAGTATTTTAAAGAGACTTCTCGAAGATGAAAAAGTCCCGGGCTTGATCGAAGGGATCGTCAAGAGCAACGATTTTCTCGTTCTGGTCCAGGATGTGCCTCTCGCGGAAGTTCCCGAGATCTTTCTGGCTTCCCGGGGGATCGAGCGTTTTGAGGTCGAGGATCTGGATACGCTGATGAACCAAACCCCGAAATTCCAGCGATTCGCGAAAAAATTCCCGTTCGCGATCATGAAGGAAGGTTATAAAAGCGGTGTGTATGTGGTGCTGCCGGAACGGCCCATCTCGCTCGTTCTTTACCGGATCATCGCCTTGAACCCGAACCTGTACCAGTCCGCCAAAAACCCGGAATTCCTGGCGCTTCTGGAGAATCTTGTTTCCGAGATGCTGTCGCAGGAACTTCCCGAAAAAGCCGCTTAAAATAAAGGGACTCGCCCCTCGAAAAAAGACGAGAAACCAAAAACAAGTCCCTAGGAACGAGTCCCGAGTCCCGGTTTTTCTGCTAAATCTTTCCAGTTGGCGAGCGTATTCGTAAAGCTTTGATCGAGGATCTTGCGAACTTTTTCTTCTCCTAAGATCATCCCGGCGATCCCGAGGTCCCAAGCAAATTCCACGGAGATCTCAACACCTTCCGGCTTTTGATGCAGGACAAGCGTCCGCGTCATCGAGCCGTTCATGGGAAGCGAACTTTGGATGACGGCTTTCTTCATGGGCTCCCAAACGGTCATTTCGTGCTCGACTTCGATGTGTTGACGGTCGAGGACGCAGCTTTCGCGCCAACGCGCGCCTTTGCCCTCGCGCACCGGGCCGGTCCGCTCGCTTTCTTTGACGCCGTCCACCCATTCGGGTGTCCGCGACACATCCGCAAGGATCGCCCAGGTCTTTTCAAGCGGAGCGTTGATGAGTATTTGTTTTTTGAGTGAATTCATTTTTTAAAGTAGGGACTCGTAGCTCGGGACTCGCCCCTTGTAAAACGAGGAGCCCAAACGAGTCCCTAGGAACGAGTCCCGATTCCCGGTTTTAATTCTATTAAAACAGGTGTATGGTCCGACCCTATCACATCCCGAAGAATCGTGGCGCTTTTGATCTTCGGGACAAGATCCTGGGTCACAAAATGATAATCGATCCGCCAGCCGACATTCCGGTCACGGGCGCCGGATTTCAGGTCCCACCAGCTGTAATGCCCCGGTTCTTTATGGAATTCGCGGAAAATATCCACCTGCCCGTCGGCAACCCACTTGTCCATCCAGGCCCGCTCGATCGGTAAAAACCCCGATACATCTTCATTTTCTTTGGGCCGAGCGAGATCGATCTCTTTATGCGCGGTGTTGTAGTCACCTGAAATGATGACGTTTTTGCCTTTGGCTTTGAGTTTTTTCGTGAACTTCATGGTTTCGGCGTAAAAATCCATCTTGTATTTGAGGCGGTCCGGGCCCATTTTCCCGTTCGGGAAATAAATATTAAGGAAAACAAAATCCGGGTATTCCGCCATGATGACGCGGCCTTCTTCGTCGAATTTCTTGATACCGAAACCTATTTCGATTTTTTTTGGTTTTTCCCTGGTGAAAAGCGCGACGCCGCTATAGCCGGGACGGACGGCGGAATTCCAGTAGCTGTGGTAACCTTCCGGATGCATCAGGAACATATCCAACTGCTCGGGTTTCGCCTTCGTTTCCTGGATGCCTAGAATGTCCGGTTTTTCGCGTTTCAGCCACTCCAAAAAACCTTTTTTCTGGATCGCGCGGATCCCATTGACGTTCCAGCTTAGGATTTTCATAGATATCTTATTTGAATGAATTGAAGAACTTCCAAATCTCGTCGGTGGCGTCGATATCGCGGTTGGTGCGGCCGATCCGCCCTTCCCTTAAATACTGCAAGCCGCCGGGCCAGGTGTGGCCGCCGCCTTCGATCCGGTAAAGCTCCACGGGGGCGCCGCTGGAGCATTGGTCATAAATGAAAGCTTCGGCGCGGGTACGGTCCGCGGGGTCCTTGTCGGGAAATATTTCCCGTTTCGGCGTTTCCGTGCAGCCGTTCTTCTTCAGCCAGATTTTAAGTGTCTGGTCCGTGGACACGACTTTGCCCCGGGTCTGCCTGAAGACTTTGATGAATCCCCCTTGGTACGGCACAATGGGGTCTTCGGTGCCGTTCACAAGTAAAAGGCCGACGGCGTTCGCTTTGGGTTCTTCGCAAAGAGCGACGATGTCATGCGGGATATTGGCCGCCACAGGCGCGATGGCGCGGATCTTCTCCGGCATTTCGCATCCCAAACGGAAGGACATCAGCCCGCCGTTGGAGATCCCGGTCGAAAAGACCCGTTTGAGATCGATCGGGTATCGTTTGGCCAGGTCCTCGATGAGCGCCGACAAAAAGCCGGCGTCGTTGATCTGGTGCTCGCGCGCGTATCCTTTGCTGTCCGTCGCCCCTTCGTTCCAGCTTTTCCCGAGGCCTTGCGGGTAGACGACAAAAAACCCGTTCTGATCCGCCAGCTCGTTAAAACGGTTATGGGTCAATTTGATCATTCCCTCGGCTTTCCCGCCGCCGCCGTGCAGTACAAGAATAAGAGGTCTTTTCTGCATCGCTTCATAGCCCGGCGGGCTGTGGAGGATGTAATCCCGAGCGCGGTTTTCATAGGTCATTTGAAGCGCGTGGTCGTTTTTTGTGAGTTTCGCCTTGGAAGCCATGCCGGCGGCCAAAACAAAAATTCCTGAGAAGATCAAAATCATCCGAATCGTTTTTATCATGGCAAGTTCCTTAGGGTGTTGGGTTGAATGAACGAAAAGATTATTTCGACAGAAGTTCTTGGGCGCGTTCGAGCTGGTCGGTGCGGATGACAAGGCAGCCGACTTCCTGGTTCGCGGTGGCGGTGCAGTAAGCATAAGCGATATTGATATCGGCTTCGGCAAGCGATTGCGCGATGCGCGACAAAGCGCCGGCTTTATTGTCGATCTCCACCACCAGGACGTCCTGCTCCATGACATAAAGCTCCTCCTGCTCGAGAAGAAGAATGGCTTTTGTGGGGTGGTCAACGATGAAGCGGACGACCGCGTTATCGACGGTATCGTGGACGGCCATCGCGAGAATATTGATCCCGGCTTCGGAAAGGATCGAACAGGTGCGGGCCATGATCCCGGGACGGTTCGGCAGGAACACTGAGAGCTGTTTCTGAATAGCCATAGCGCTCGAAATACTAGCATGCTTCCCGGAACAAGACAATCTTTTGACTTATAAAATAAAAAACCCGCCCCTGAAAAATCAGGGACGGGTTTTTATAATAAATCCCGGCAGCTTGCCCTGATCCTTATTAACTTTTTCGGGAAATCAGGACTAACTGCCTTAAAACTATAATAAAAAACCGCATGGATTTTACAACCCATGCGGTTTTTAACAAAAGATCCGGCAGCTTGCTACTCTCCCAACGAATTGCTCCGTTAGTACCATCGCCGGTAGGGGGCTTAACTTCCGTATTCGGAATGGGAACGGGTGTGACCCCCCTCCTATGACCACCGGAAAGCGGTGTCCCGCCGATGCTGAGGCGGGATGCGAATTTCAATCTGACCACCGTTAGGGGTTCACCCCGTTAGATTTTCAAATCCGGTCATGCTCTTGTGCCCATCGAAGGGATCACAAATGACATAACCCGAAATGAACTCTAAGGGGTTCGAAAATCTAACGGGGTGAATAAGTCTCGACAGGTATGATTTCCCTTCGCGTTTTGCGTCGCGAAGGTAAAAGATTGTCAAGCCGAACGACCGATTAGTACAGGTAAGCTGAAGGCCTTACGGCCCTTACACATCCTGCCTATCAACCTCGTAGTCTACGAGGGGTCTTCGAAACCGAAAACCGGTTGGGAAATCTTATCTTGGAGTTGGCTTGGCGCTTAGATGCTTTCAGCGCTTATCCTGTCCGAGCATCGATACCCTGCGCTGCCCCTGGCGGGACAACAGGTAAACGATCGGCTCGTCTCTTCCGGCCCTCTCGTAC
>JAKLIQ010000059.1 GCA_022709525.1 Candidatus Omnitrophota bacterium | reverse complement strand
GGGGGCCTTTCTTCTGCATCGCCGCATCCTGCTGTTTGATGGTAGCACCTTCGACTATATTCCCTAAATCAACTTTCGGCTTCGTCAAAAGATTTTTTAGAACTGTTCCCGCCGTGGCCGAAGGATTACTGCTGCTGCTCATCAACATTTTCGCCGCTTGAGCAGTTTGTTTGAGATCCTTTTGATCCTTCGCGCTGATCGACGGGTCTTTCGCCTGCTGAGCAACCTGGTTTATGACGGCATCGATACTGATCGTCTTGCCGTCGATCTTATCGTTGCCGGTCCCGTTGATCACCCCGACAACCTTATTATCCTTGTCCGTGGTCCAGAATATCGAAGCCTGCTGCGGCTTGCCATCACTGCCGGTTATCGTCACCGCGGTGGTTTTAGCCTTTTCACTATTTACCTCGCTTTGTTTTTTGTCATACTTCAACTGTTCCTTCTTCGCATTATCCGTGCCCTTTGCAGCATCAGCCGCGCTCTTGAGCTTCGCCGCATCTTCCTCAAGCTTCCCGATCGTATTCTCGGAGGCTACTTGCTCAACGCTTGCGTTGATCGATACGATCTGATCGAAACTATCCTTGACCGCATCTGCACCGAGAACTTCTTCAAATTTCTTTAGGTTATCGGTGACACCCGTCTT
>JAKLIQ010000058.1 GCA_022709525.1 Candidatus Omnitrophota bacterium | reverse complement strand
GCCCGGTAAACACGGCGCGGGAAATAATCGAATGCCCGATGTTTAATTCTTCGATGCCGGCAATTTCGGCAACAGCCTTGGCGTTTTTATAATTCAACCCGTGTCCGGCGTGAACGGTTAAACCCAAACTTTTCGCGTAGCGGACACATTCGCGAAGCGTGTTTAATTCTCTTTTGACGGCCGCCTTGCTTTTGGCGCGGGCGTAACGGCCGGTGTGTATCTCGATTGCCGAAGCTGATGTTTGGTAAGATTTCTTAATCTGGCTTTTAACCGGATCGATAAAAAGGCTCACGGTAATCCCTTTTTTTCTAAGTGCGGCAACCACCTTTTTAATTCTAGAAAATTGCGAAACAACGTCCAGGCCCCCCTCGGTGGTCAATTCCTTGCGTCGTTCCGGAACCAGCGTGGCCTGGTCAGGCTTTAAGCGTAGCGCGATGGCGACGATTTCTGGATGAATCGACATTTCCAGGTTAAATTTACCCGAAACCATTTTACGTAACGCTGTAACGTCCGTGTCGTTAATATGGCGGCGGTCTTCGCGCAGGTGCGCGACGATGCTATGTGCCCCGGCCTTTTCGCAGATGCGGGCGGCATGAATCGGGTCAGGCTCAAATTCTCTTCTGGCCTGGCGTAATGTTGCCACATGATCGATAT
>JAKLIQ010000057.1 GCA_022709525.1 Candidatus Omnitrophota bacterium | reverse complement strand
TTCTCCTTTCTCCTTCTTCAACACCTACACACACGCAACACTCGGTAGGGGTGGCTGGCTAGGCCTTCCCCAAAGGGTCTCGCACCCTTCAAGACGCGCGCTCGGCTTTGCCTCACGCGCGAACGCCGGCGATGACTGGCCGCCGAGCGAAGCGAGGGAATTGAAGCTCGGCGCGGGTTTTGCGATTTCGCAAAACCCGTGACGGGCTTCAACGGTCCAGTCGATCGCTTAGTTCTACGGTAAAGCCACACAGGATACGCCATCAGACTACCACTCCAAGAATTTCCGACGCTGTTCAGTTGCTTTTTGTTACCTACGTTTTTCGAAATCCTTGATTTCAAAGCTAATTATTCAAACATCATGCCCATCATTTCTTGATACAAAGAAAGACTTCATTTTTTGGTTCTTGGTAGTAGGGGCTTTAGCCCCTCTGCCAATCAATGTATTTTTTCAAATGACGAACACCACAATCCGATATGGTTTTACGGTTTCTAGCACTCTTGTCTTTTCCTGGACAACTTCTGATCTTTTTAACCTGGCTCATTCTTCGAGATATCTGATGTCTTCAAAGGTAATTTCCACCTAGCAATGATTCTACAAGCGTCCTGGTCCTCGGCCCTCCCCGTAGAACGCCGCGATGACTGGCCAAGGAAGACCGGGCCAAGTTTTGCGCTTTCGCAAAACTTGGTACGGGCTTTCTTGGTCCAG
>JAKLIQ010000056.1 GCA_022709525.1 Candidatus Omnitrophota bacterium | reverse complement strand
GATGCTCTTTTCCGCTTGCATAAATCTTAAAAATAGGCGATGAGAAAGTTTAATGGAGTTAAAGCGAACTGATTGATAAACCCTTTTCAGGAGAAATACCGGTAAACAAGAGTTAGCTGAAAAAGAGCAAAAAAAAAGCGACTTGGCAAGCCGCTTATTTTCGATGCTCTATAACAAGCAAATTTTTGAATTACTTTCGGGAAAAAAGTAAACCAGATAACAGTGGTCTTACTTTAATCCCCGAAAGTTGAATTCGTCAAGAGCTTTTTTAAAAAGCTCCGCAAAAATTTTATCCTAACTCTCAAAAGCCGCGTTATTTACGCGAGAATGAAATTCGTTGAAGGTGGATATATAGCCGCAAGGGCAGGGGAGATACTGAACTTGCTCATCGCCTATCGGGAGGGAATCAGTCCCGCCGCGATCCGGGTTTACCTGGCTGGCTGGCTGGCTGCTGACCAGCAGCGGTTTACTCATGATCCGATCACGCTGGACAAGCTGATGGGGCAAACCGGACTATCCGATTACACCGTTCACGAGGCGATGCGAGAATTAAGAGCCGCCGAGCTTATGGCCCTCACGGAGGGACGCTTGACCTTCAACCCCGGTGTTATTCCCGCCGCGAAACCGTATCTTCCCGACCTGAAGACTAGCCCAGAACGCCCCGTGCCGATTCCGAAGACCATCTTGAAGAGGCTCACCCGTGAAGGGAAGGGGAGTAAT
>JAKLIQ010000055.1 GCA_022709525.1 Candidatus Omnitrophota bacterium | reverse complement strand
AAAGTCGAAGCTTTTATCATTACTCCTATTTGTCCCCATGCTTTGACATTGCGTCCGATGGTGATCGCCGCTAATGAAACGGTCACGATCCGCACGCACACGGAGGCCTCCCACGAAAAGGCTCTTGTGACGGCCGATGGTCAAGAAAAGCTCGAAATCGACGATAGCTATACTGTCGAAGTGGGACGCTCGAACGCTCCTTTCCAGTTGGTCAAGAGTTCCAAGAGGAGCTATCTCGAGACCCTTCGCGAGAATTTCATGTTCCCGTATTCCGAAAAATAGCGAATAAGGGGACAGGCAACCTTTTCTTGTTCGCGGACGTTTTGAGAATCATCTTGGCCTGCGATGAAAAAGCAGCCTGCCCCCCGTTCAAGTCATCGGAGAGGTGAGTTATCGTCAGGCTTTTGATTGTTGATGATGAAAAAATGATCTGTGAGGAATTCCGCGAGACACTGGAGCAGGAAGGCTATCAGGTGGATTGCGCGCTGAATGGAAAAGAAGGCCTCCAGAAGGTGCAGACCCACCGTTACAACCTCGTCTTTCTTGATTTTGCCATGCCGTTTATGGATGGGAAAAAAGTTTTGGAGAGGATCCGCCATTTCAGCCGGGTCCCTGTGGCGGTGATCACCGGGTTCGTTTCAGCGGCCAAGGAAAAGGAAATCCTTTCGCTCGGAGCCATGACTTGTTTGAAGAAACCTTTGGATCTGGACCGCGTGAAAACACTG
>JAKLIQ010000054.1 GCA_022709525.1 Candidatus Omnitrophota bacterium | reverse complement strand
GGCGCCTCGCTGATCTTTGACGACAACAATAACCTCCACACGATGGTGCTTGATCCGCTCACCAAGGAGTTTGCCATTTACTCGATCGAGATCAAAAACTGACGGAAGTCGGGCCGGACGGTGCGCAGAAATACACCAAACGGAGTATTTACAAGCTGTTTTTTAAAAGGTAAATTCCTCCACAGGCAAGCGTGTTTGTCTTGAGCACAAAGGGGTTTGGGGTATGAAAATATTTCGACGATCGGGTTTGTCCTGCCGCGCTTTTTCTGGGACGCGCGGCGTCGGTCTTCCGGCATGGCTGTGCGCCGTTGTTCTTTTCTTCGCCCTTGGCCTGGCGCCGGGTACCCTCCGGGCCGGGATGGCTGTGCTTGACGATTCCGACCTCGGCGGCATTTCCGGTCAGGCCGGCGTTTCGCTCAACCTGGACGGAGGCGCTCAGGTTTATTTCGATATCCTCAAATTCTCCGATTCGCAAACCACTCCCAACTGGATCGAGTATCACGACGTGAAAGTGGATGACGGCGCGGGAGGGAATTTCTTCTTTTCCACTTTTTTAAAAGACGAGCCGACGGGCCTGGTCACGAACTTTTTAACGTACTATACCGTGACGGCACCAGACGCCACAAAGGCCGCCTACACCTGGGCCGCCAATGCGTATGAAATTTTGAACGACGCCAATGTCCAGAACGGCACGATTGCGGGGCTGGAAGAAGGCATGAAACGGGTCACAGCGGATCCGATTTTCTACGACGTGGCGACGGGG
>JAKLIQ010000053.1 GCA_022709525.1 Candidatus Omnitrophota bacterium | reverse complement strand
CAACGCGACAAGTTTAGAGCGGTCGATCAAACAAAATTAGCCCCGCCGTGTTACCGCCGAATGACAAAGCATCTTTAAGTGCAAGTAAATTTCGGCAGCCTCCTCGTCTGGAACCGGCCGCCAAAAAAAGCGGGATTTTTCACGAAAACGTAAAGAAAGTTCTCGATAATTTCGCGCTTGGTACTAAACATAATGATGTCCTCCTGCGAAAAAATGCGGGAGCAGAGCGAGACAAATGGAGACCAAAAAAATGAAAAAACAACTTGAAAAATATGTCGGACGCGTCGTGCGCTTGAACAAAGCCACCTTCGAGAAAATCAAGGAACAAGCGGACCGCTCCGGTGAGTTCCTGGAAAACTACTTCCTGGTCGCGTCAGTCAGCCATCAGATGCGCAAGCTGGTTTGTTACGGCTGTAACAAGCGGATTACCGTCTCGTTGTCCGACGTTGCGCTCGTCTGAGTTCGATCGTTTCGCGGCCGTATTAGGTAGCCATATCGGACGGCCGCTCCGCTTGCTGGCTAAAGCCCTCCCAGGCTTGCCAGCGGCGGCTTCGCCAGCATCTTGCCCCAGCGTGAAGCCCGTTGTGGCCACGCTCCTGTTTTTCTTCTCGTTAGCCGCCGCTGCAGATACCCGCTTCAGCATCGCCTGCGAAAAACTGGCGGCCGAAGCGGATATACGGGTTTTATTCGAAGATAGACCACTTACCCACGACGACAGTCGCAGCATCGAAGTATTGGCCGAGCACCGTTAAATCTGACCTAAC
>JAKLIQ010000052.1 GCA_022709525.1 Candidatus Omnitrophota bacterium | reverse complement strand
AGGCACCCGCGACGACCTACTCAGCCGGAAAACGAAAATTGAAGCGCAGATCGATCAACTAACCCAAGAGTTGACCGACACCGACAATAAAATCGCCGAGGTTAAAAAGCAGGGGATTGCGCTTCTGGAAAAAACGGAAGCCTATCGCGCTCCAGCTATCGAGACGATCAAAAAGGATATCGAAAACTTCCGCGAAGCCCAAAAAATCGCGAACCAACTCGAAGCGATTAAGACATCCCAGGGCGAACTCGACCAGCTAATCGGACAGGCCAAAGAGCTTGACGATCTATACAAAGCCCTAACGACCGACATCCCGAAAAAGCTGATGGCTGATATGGAAATGCCGGTTAAGGGCATGACTATCGAGGGCGACGAGATTCTGTTCAACGGCGCGTCGCTTGATAATCTGTCCGGGAAACAGCAGATCGAATTTGCGCTATCGTTGGCCAGGGCGCTATCCAAAGAGATGAAAGTTATCTGTATCGATGGATTCGAGGCGCTATCTGAGGGCAATCGCCGAGCGTTTGAGGCCGAGGCCGCAGAGGATGGATTCGAGTATATCATTACGCAAGTTACCGATGGGGAGTTGGCAATAGAAGCGAAGGATGCGCCGGTTAAGCAACCCGAGACGCAACACGTACCGGCGCCGCCTTCGTCAAAAACGGTAAAGCGTAAAGCGCTGAAGGATTTTTAAGCTTATGGCCCCGGTGCGCGTTGTTCCCCTTCGCGCTTACCCCTCATCTGGCCGGGGCCTTTTGAAAACTGAATACCCCAATGATA
>JAKLIQ010000051.1 GCA_022709525.1 Candidatus Omnitrophota bacterium | reverse complement strand
GCAGGCTATTCGTTCGGTGCATGGATCACGACCAGGGCGATGAAGCGCGATCCGGATATCTCCGATGTCGTCCTCGTCTCGCCGCCGATCGATTTTCTGGATTTCGATTGGTCGGGGCTGGCCGGCCGGATCGGCCTGGTGGTCTGCGGGGACCGCGATCAGTTCTGTTCCCTGGAGTCCTTGAAGCGCCTGGTCGACATCCTCGCATGCCGCCTCGAACTGGTGCGCGGCGCCGATCATTTCTATTTTATGAAAGAACAGGAGTTAAAGAACGGGATCGCTGCATATTTGAAAGCCTGATTTCTAAACTCGGGAAAATCGGGTGTTCGCTTTCACGTGTCTTTTACGGAATGCCATGACATTTTCTTAATTGTGCCGAAAAAAAGCTTGATTTTGACAATATTCAGTGATATGAAAGTCGTGACTTGTCGGATCAATGCATTCCAACCGGTTGTAAATGCTAAGATTCATGGTCCGCGGGGCAAAGGACAGTTGGGTGTCAGAGAGTTGCAGTTTAAAAGAGTAGCCACAAACAGCTTGCCGAAGCGAGTTGCGCGTGGCTTTTTTTATTTCTGCCATGCTTGATGTCCAACGTTGAAAAAAATCAGAAAGGAGGGAAGGGCTTTGGCAGAAGGTAAGGTAAAATGGTTTAACGAGAAGAAGGGTTTCGGCTTTATCGAAAATGACGAGGGCGGGGACGTGTTTGTCCATTACAGCGCCATTCAGGGAGCGGGATTCAAGACGCTTTACGAAGGTCAGCGAATCCGCTTCGATATCGAGCAGGGCAAGAAAG
>JAKLIQ010000050.1 GCA_022709525.1 Candidatus Omnitrophota bacterium | reverse complement strand
TCATGTTTACAGTCATCTTAAGGCGCAGTTGCCGGCACTATATAGCGTTGACCCGTACTTTTATGTAAAAGTAGCTCGCAGCTATGTTCCAGACCGACCGCTGATCGACATATACGAAAAGCGCGGAAAGGTGCGGGCGAGCAATCTCAATTACTACAAGCGAGAGCTTGAGCTAAAGCCAAAGGCCCGCCTTGCGATTCAGGATGCCATGTTTTCGTTCGGCGTGCTGCGGTGCGAACACGCTTCACAGCTTGTCGAAAATCCAGACGCCGGCAAGCCGGTCATGCGAGAACAGGAAGACTCCGAGGCCGAGCCGACGCCGATGCTGGACGAATCCGGCGCGCCGATTGTTGAGCCGGATGTAATTCCTGTAAACAGCCGGTATGCCATCGAGCGCGTGCATCCCGACGATTTTCTTTTCGACGAGGACGCCGGCCCGCTGCAAGGATCGTGGTCCTGGATAGCCGAGCGCATGCGCGTGCCGATTGACGACGTTGAAAAGAATCCGATTTTCAAAAAGTCGGCTGTAAAGAACTTGCGCGGCAAGGCGCAGCAGGAAAAAGACGAGGAAGACAAGGCGCGCGAGGAGCGCAAAAAAGGCGACATCAAGGACAATCGCGGAGGATCGTCAAGCTATTTTGGAGAGAAGGACAAGATTACTCCTGAAATATGCGTTCTTTGGAAAATTTGGGACTTAAAGAAAAAGAAATGGCTTGTAATTGCAGAAAATGGCGAGGAACCGCTAATTCCTGAGTCCGATTTGCCGAAAGGCGTTGAAGACCATCCGTATTCGATTCTCCGTTTCACC
>JAKLIQ010000005.1 GCA_022709525.1 Candidatus Omnitrophota bacterium | reverse complement strand
CATGTTTCAGATCAGGGCTCCCTTCGAATCTTCCCCTCGAAGCCTGCGGCCTGATCGCAGAAGGTCTTCCTTGAACCTTCGCGATCAGGTCGTTGTTCACAAAGAACAACGGAGAGGGCGAGATTCGGCGCCTTCCGCTTCGCTACAGGTCGGCCACCCGCCCTTGAAACATGACGCCAAGTCATGTTTCAGATCAGGGCTCCCTTCGAATCTTCCCCTCGAAGCCTGCGGCCTGATCGCAGAAGGTCTTCCTTGAACCTTCGCGATCAGGTCGTTGTTCACAAAGAACAACGGAGAGGGCGAGATTCGAACTCGCGAGACCTTTCAGTCTACCCGCTTTCCAGGCGAGCGCACTAGACCGGGCTATGCGACCTCTCCACAACCGGCTATGGACCCCGTCAATAATGGCGGAAGGGGGGGGATTTGAACCCCCGGTAGCAGCATTAACTGCTACAGCGGTTTAGCAAACCGCCGCACTAAACCGGGCTATGCGACCCTTCCGCAAAAACCTGTATTACAAAACTTTTTAGGATTTCCCGCCACAAAGCTCTGGCGGGTCCGTCCCCTTAAACCGGGCTCGGGCACCTCTTCCCGCCGGTGATGCGGCGGGACCCCGCCGATTCTCAGGCGGTGGCCATGAATCAAAACGCGATAAAGTCTATGTATTTCCCGTGAGCCGGTCAAGAAACGATACGAATGTGTTTTACGCGAGATAGGGCTGCAGTGCCTTCGGGAAAACAATGTTCCCGTCCGGGGTCTGGAAATTCTCAAGAAGGCAAAGCACGATCCTGGCAAGCGCCAGCCCGGAACCGTTCAGGGTATGAACGAATTCCGGTTTCTTGGTTTTCGCGTTCCGGTAGCGGATGTTCATCCGCCGGGCCTGGAAGTCCGTAAAAAGACTGCAGCTTGAAACCTCGAACCATTTCTGCGTGACCGGCGCCCAAGCCTCAAGATCGTAACATTTCGCCGCCGCGAAACTCATGTCCCCGCTCCCCAAAAGCACGACACGGTAAGGAAGTTCAAGCGCCTGCAGGACGTCTTCGGCGTCCTTAACAAGCGATTCGAGTTCTTCGGCGGAGGTTTCCGGTTTGACGAATTTCACCATTTCGACCTTGTCGAACTGATGCACACGTGAAAGGCCGCGCGTGTCTTTGCCGTAAGAGCCGGCTTCCTTGCGAAAACACGGCGTATAGCCGGTGTATTTGACGGGCAGGTCTTTTTCTTCGATCGTTTCGTCGCGCAAAAGGTTCGTGACCGGCACTTCGGCCGTGGGGATCAAAAAATAAGACCCTTTTTCCTCGCCTTCGCCGGCGGCCAGCGCGTACATGTCTTCTTCCATTTTGGGGATCTGCCCGGTGCCCCGCATCGACGCGCGGTTGACGATCGCGGGAGCCCAGACCTCCGTGTAGCCGTGTTTTTTAAGATGAAGGTCGAGCATGAAATTAATGAGCGCCCGTTCGAGCTTGGCGCCCGCGCCGAAGTAGACCGGAAATCCCGCGCCCGTGATCTTGCTGCCTTTTTCCATGGAAAGAATGCCGAGCTTCGAGGCAAGTTCCAGATGATCCTTGGCTTTTGGGAGGGCTTTTCGCGGCTCCCCCCAGGTCCGGACCACTTTATTGCCCTCCGTGCCCTTAGAAACCGGTACTTCAGGAAGAGGCATATTTGGGATGAAGACTAATATTTTATCTATTTCTTGTGAAAGTTCACCCACTTTAGCGTCTAAATCTGCTATTTTTTGGGATGATACCTTCATTTCGGATATAACGCTGTCAGCCGGTTTTCCCTGCTTCTTTAAAGCCGCGATCTGGTCGTTGGCGGCATTCCGTTTAGCCTTAAGATCTTCGGCTTCCTTAAGAAGGGCGCGGCGTTCGGCGTCCAGCGAGAGGAGTTTTTGGAGGTCGGCTTTAACGCCTTTGGCGGAAAGGCCTTTTGCGACTGCGTCGGGATTTTCCCGGATGAACTTAAGATCGAGCAAAGAGATCTCTCCTATTTAGAGCTCTTCTTCCCTGTTTTTTCCTCGCCGACAAGCTCGAGCTGTTTGGAGTCCGACTCTTCGTCTTTGGCCACGACGCGCGTCGCGGAGGCGATCTTGTCCTTGTCTTTGAGGCGCATCACGCGGACACCGACGGCGTTGCGGCCCGAGGTGCGGATCTGGCTGACGGGGCAGCGCACGACCATGCCGCCGGTCGTCACGATAATGATCTCATCCTCGTCGACGACGGTCAGGACGTTGACAACCTTGCCGTTCTTTTCGGAAACCTTGACGTTGATGATGCCTTTGCCGCCGCGGGACTGGATGCGGTACTGCGAAAAAAGGGATTTTTTTCCGAAACCGTTCTGCGTCACGGTGAGCGCCGTCGCTTTCGGGTCGACGATCTCAACGGCGATCACCTCGTCGCCTTTCGCAAGATTGACGCCGCGCACGCCGCTCGCCGTCCGGCCCATTTCGCGGACGTTGTCTTCTTTGAAGCGGATCGCCTTGCCGTTGCGCGTCGCG
The DNA here is from genome assembly GCA_022709525.1 of Candidatus Omnitrophota bacterium. Taxonomy (GTDB): domain Bacteria; phylum Omnitrophota; class Omnitrophia; order Omnitrophales; family Aquincolibacteriaceae; genus Aquincolibacterium. The sequence goes on along the minus strand of JAKLIQ010000005.1, from coordinate 144,046 downwards.
ATGAAGATCTCGTCCTTGCCGGAAGTGATCTTGCAGGCGACGAGCTCGTCTTTGTCGCGGAGCGTGATCGCGTTAATGCCGGTGGAGCGCGGCCGCGAATATTCGATCAGGTTCGTTTTCTTGATGACGCCGTTGGCGGTCACCATCACGACGTAACGCTTGTCGTCGAATTCCTTGACCTGCAGGTAGCCGGAGACCTGTTCGTTCTGCGCGAGGGAAAGGAAGTTGACGATCGCTTTGCCCTTGGCCTGCCGCGACCCTTGCGGGATGTCGTAGGCCTTTCTCCAATACACGCGCCCCTGGTTCGTGAAGAACATGATGTGGTCGTGCGTCGAGGCAAGGAACATGTGCTCGATGAAATCCTCGTCGTCCCGGACGCCCGAACCCGAAACGCCGCTCCCGCCCCGGTGCTGGCGGCGGTACATGGAGACCGGGATGCGCTTGATGTAGCCGGCATGCGAGATTGTGATGAGGACGTCTTCCTGCGCGATCAGGTCTTCGATGTCGATATCGCCTTCCGCCGCGACGATCTGCGTCCGGCGCTCGTCCCCGTATTTTTTGAGGACTTCCTGCGTCTCTTCCTTGATGATATCAAGGACCTTGCGGCGGCTTTTGAGCACTGTTTTGTAATATTCGATCTTTTTGATGAGTTCGAGGTATTCCTCGTCGATCTTCAGCCGCTCAAGCTGCGTCAGCCGCTGGAGCTGGAGTTCGAGAATGGCCTTCGCCTGGATCTCCGTCAGCTTGAGGGTTTTCACCAGCCCTTCCTTGGCAAGCTCCGGGCTCTTGGACGTACGGATGATCTTGATGACTCTGTCGATGTTGGCGATCGCTTTTTTGTAGCCCTCGAGGATGTGCGCCCGTTTCTCGGCCTTGTCGAGCTCGAACCGCGTCCGGCGCAGGACGACCTCGGCGCGGAAGTCGACGAAGCGTTCGATCATTTGTTTGAGCGTGAGAATGCGCGGCTGGCCGTCCACCAGGGAAAGCATGATGACGCCGAAAGTCGATTGCATCTGCGTGTGTTTGTAGAGGTTGTTCAAAACGACCTGCGAGATGGCGTCTTTTTTAAGCTCGACCACGATCCGCATGCCGTCGCGGTCGGATTCGTCGCGGATATCGGAGATGCCTTCGACTTTTTTATCCTCCACGAGCCGCACGATCGATTCGATCAGGTTGGTTTTGTTCACCTGGTACGGGATCTCGGTGATGATGACGGCGTCTTTTTTGCTGCGGCCGGTCTCGATCGCGGCCTTGGCGCGCATGACGATCTGCCCGCGGCCGGTCTCGTAGGCTTTCTTGATGCCTTCGCGGCCGACGATGAGCCCGCCGGTCGGGAAATCCGGGCCGGTGACGATCTTTGAAAGTTCTTTGGCCGTGATCTCGGGGTTGTCGATCGTCGCGATGATGGCTTTCGCGGTTTCCGTCAGATTGTGCGGCGGGATGTTGGTCGCCATACCGACCGCGATGCCGCTGGAGCCGTTGATCAGGAGGTTCGGGATCTTGGACGGGAGGATCGAAGGTTCCGATAAGGATTCGTCGAAGTTCGGGACGAAATCCACGGTCTCTTTGTCGATATCGGTTAAAAGTTCGCTGCTGATGCTTGAAAGCCGGGCTTCGGTGTAACGCATCGCGGCAGCGTTGTCGCCGTCGATCGAACCGAAGTTCCCCTGTCCTTCCACAAGCGGGTAGCGAAGCGAGAAATCCTGCGCCATGCGGACCATGGACTCGTAGACCGCGGTGTCGCCGTGCGGGTGGTATTTGCCGAGCACTTCTCCGACGATACGGGCGGACTTCTTGTAAGGTTTCCCGTGCGTGAGCCCGAGCTCGTTCATCGCGAAAAGGATGCGGCGGTGCACGGGCTTCAGCCCGTCCCGGACGTCCGGCAGCGCGCGGCCGACGATGACCGACATCGAGTAATCGATGTAGGAATCCTTCATCTCCTCTTCGATCGGCCTCGGGAAGACTTTTTCGTTCATTGCGTATAAATTTTTTTGGGGCTGCTGCTGTTCTGCCATGTTTTATTCCTTTTAAATATTAAATGTCCAGGTTTCTGACGGCCTTCGCGTGCCGTTCGATGAAGGCGCGCCGCGGCTCGACCGCGTCGCCCATGAGCACCGTGAAGATCTCGTCGGCTTCGACGGCGTCATCCAAAGTGACTTTGAGCACGGTCCGCGTTTCGGGGTTCATGGTGGTTTGCCACAATTGTTCGGGGTTCATTTCTCCCAAACCTTTATAGCGCTGGAGGGCCATGCCCTCTTTGCCGTTGGCTTTAATATGGGCCAAGACATCGCGGAGCGCTTTGGTTTCCATTTTCTTTTTCCCGAGGGCCACCTCGAAACGCATTTCTTCGCCGTCTTCGAAATCATCGAACCCGAATCCGTATTTTTCAAGCCGTTTCTTCGCTTTTTCGAACTCTTTGGCTTCAAAGATCTCGACCAAGTCGTGAAGCGGCGCCGTTTTTTCTTCTTCCTCTTCGGCGGCCTCTTCTTTTTCTTTGCCTTTTTTGGCGGGTTTTTTCTCTTCCTTCTTCCCCGCTTCCTTGGCTTCGGCTTTTTCGGCCCGCTCTTCTTCTTTGCGTCTTTTTTCGCGTTCCTTTTCGAGGTCTTTCAAGAAATCCTCGACTTCTTTCTCGGAATAAAGGAACGTCTCCGTGTTCTTGTCAAGAACCCGCACGAGGTAAAGCGGGAACCCTTTTTTCTTATCCTGCGCTTCCATGAAACGGTGCCACAGGATGCCTTTGCGGGCGAGCGAACGTTCGAGGTCTTCCATGGCCTGGACCAGGTCCATCAGGTCGCGGAGTTCTTTTTTCTCGATCGTTCCTTTGACGCCGATCTTTTTGACCAAAACCCCTTCGAGGCCGAAATCAAGGAGCATGTTGTTCATTTGCTCTTCGGTCTGGACGTATTGCTCCTCCTTGCCGCGCTTCATCTTGTAAAGCGGCGGCTGGGCGATATAAATATGGCCGTTCTCGATGAGTTTTTTCATCTTCCGGTAGAAAAAAGTAAGGAGCAGCGTGCGGATATGGCTTCCGTCCACGTCGGCGTCGCACATGAGAATGATCTTGAAATAGCGGAGTTTCTCGAGCGTGAACTCCTCCTCGATGCCGGTGCCGAGCGCGGTGATGATGGTCCGGATCTCCTCGTTGGAGAGGACTTTATCGATGCGCGCCTTTTCGACGTTGATGATCTTGCCGCGGAGCGGGAGAATGGCCTGGAAGCGGCGGTCCCTTCCCTGCTTGGCGGAACCTCCGGCCGAATCTCCCTCGACTAAATAAATTTCGGTGTTCTGCGGGTCCTCATCGGAGCAGTCCGCGAGTTTTCCGGGGAGCGAGGCCGATTCCAAAGCGCCCTTGCGGCGCGTCAATTCTCTCGCTTTTCTCGCCGCCTCGCGGGCGCGATAAGCCAGCGCGGCTTTTTCGACGATCTTATTGGCGACCGGCGGGTTTTCCTCGAAGAAAGCGCTCAGCCCTTCATAGATCACCGAATAAACGATGCCTTCGGCTTCGCCGTTGCCGAGCTTGGTCTTGGTCTGTCCTTCAAATTGCGGGCGCGGGACCTTGACGCTGATCACGGCCGCGAGGCCTTCGGTCAGGTCGGTGCCGCTTAGGCCGGTCTCAATGTCTTTAAGAAGATTTTTGCTTTTGGCGTACTGGTTGGTGGCGCGCGTCAGGGCGGTCTTAAAGCCGCTCATGTGCGTCCCGCCCTCGATCGTGTTGATGTTGTTGGCGAACGAGAAGACGTCTTCGCCGTAGCTGTCGTTATACTGGAAGGCCGCCTCGACTTCGACGTCGTCCTTACTTTTGTCTACATAAAAGATCTTTTTATGGAGAGGATTTTTGTTGCGATTGAGATACTGGATGAATTCAGCGATGCCGCCTTTGTAAAGGAAAACGTGCTCTTTGATGTCTTTTTTGACGCGCTCGTCGCGGATCGTGATGCGCACGCCTTTATTAAGGTAGGCCAGCTCGCGCAGGCGGTTGGAGAGCACGTCAAAGCTGAACTCGATCTTCTCAAAGATCTCCTTGTCCGGCATGAAAGAAACGGCCGTGCCGCGGTCTTTCGTCTTTCCTTTTTCAACAACTTTGGTGACGGGCTTTCCTTGCTCGTATTTCTGATGCCAGACCTTCCCGTCGCGGCGGACCTCGACTTCGCACCACTTGGAAAGGGCGTTCGTGACCGAAACGCCGACGCCGTGCAGGCCGCCCGACACGCGGTAGGCTTTGTTGTCGAACTTCCCGCCGGCATGAAGCGTGGTCATGACCACTTCAAGCGCCGATTTTTTCTGCGTTTTGTGCATGTCAACGGGGATGCCGCGCCCGTCGTCGATCACTTTCACGCTGCCGTCAGGGTGGATCTCGACATCGACGCGCGTCGCATGTCCGGCGAGGGCTTCATCGATCGAGTTGTCGACCACCTCATAAACCAGGTGATGCAGGCCTCGGAGCGTGGTGTCGCCGATATACATCGCGGGGCGCTTCCGGACCGCATCTACTCCTTCTAAAACTTGGATCTTTGTCGCGTCGTATTTTGCCGCTGTTTCTTCTTTTTTAACTTTCTTTTCTTTTTCGCTCATGACTTTCCTTTATATAAGAAGTGATTATTTCCCGACTAAAACCCTGACTTCTTTCACCGCCGCCTCGCCCAGCGCCGCCTGGGCGCGTTTCAGGAACGAGGCCCGGTATTTTTGACTGATCTCAAAAGCAAGCACCGAATCATCCACATGGATGTAAAGGATCCCTTTCGAAGAAAGCTGGGGGTGTGTTTTTTTTGCGAGTTTTTCTCCCGCGATGCTTGCCCAGGAATCTATTAAAAGGCTCCTTTTTTGTTTCTCCGGATCTTCAAACCCTTTAATGACTTTGGGTAGAATTGAACGGATGTCATCCATGAAGAGCTATTCTATTTTCGTCATTTTTTGCTACTAATTAAGCTGCATCGGCATGATCACGTAAAGATATCCCTCCCGCCCTTTAATAAGCCCGGGTTTATCGGGGTCGTTTAAAGAAATACTAATATCTTCATCAGGAAGGTTTTTTAACACATCGAGGAAATACCCGGGGTTAAAACCGATCGTGATCTCCCCTCCTTTAAATTCCGCCGGCAGCTCTTCTTTTGCTTCCCCCATATTAGGGGTTTTAGCGGATACAATGATCTTATTCTTTATAAAATCAAATTTAAGCGCGGGCGCCTCAGGAGAGGTTAAAAGGGCCGCCCGGCGGACCGCTTGGAGAAATTCTTCCCGGTTGGCTTTTACCTGTGTTTTTTCTTCTTTAGGGATCACTTGGTCATAGTTAGGAAAATTTCCTTCTATTAAGCTCGAGGTGAGGTAGGTGTCATCAAAATAAAAAATGACTTTATTTTGTGTGTGGATGATCTTCACCATTCCTTCCCAGTTTAGGAGTTTTAATAATTCATGGACGGTTTTTGAGGGGATAATGATCTCTGTTTTTTTATTTATTTTTTGTTTGATGTCTTTTTTATAGAACGCCAACCTTCTCCCATCTGTAGCCGCAAACCGTATTTGATTACCCTCTAAAGAAAGAAGGATGCCGTTTAAAACATACCGTGTTTCGTCGTGGGAGATCGCGAAAGAAGTTAAAGAAAGACTTTCTTTAATGACCGCCTGCTCTATTTCAATAGCGTTCTCTAGATTAAATTCCGGTAGTTTAGGGTATTCTTCTTTATCCAACCCCATGATTTTAAAATGGGATTTCCCGGCTTTTATACTAATGGTGTTGTTTTTTGTGACAGAGATCTCCACGCTCCCTTCTGGAAGTTCTTTAATAATGTCAAAAAATTTCCTTGCTGGGACAGTGATGCTCCCCCCTTGAGAAATTTCCACAGAAAGAAGGGTGGATATTCCCACCTCCATGTCTGTGGCTACGATTTTCACCTTTCCGTCTTTTTGTGTTTCAAAAAGGAGGTTATTTAAAATAGGAAGGGTGCTTGGTTTTGCGGCAGCAACATTTACCCCCAAACCAACCTTTTTTAATAATTCACTTTTTTGGACTTTAATTTCCATAAACAACCCCTTTTGCTTTTATGATTCTATATTTAAAAACAGTAATCTTAGTAATAAACCTTGTGTTTTTGTGGATATATTACCTAACCCATTTATTTATAATAAGATACAAAAACAGTTTCCTGTGTATAAAAACACTATTTTTTCAACAAACCAACCAACTTATCTAAAACCCCCCGGAGGGAGACATCCCGCTCGCGCTCTCCCGCTATTTTATTACAAGAATGGAGCACAGTGGTATGATCTTTTCCCCCAAAGAATTCACCTATTTCAGGCAAGGAATGAGATGTAAGCTCTCTTACAAGATACATCGCGATCTGTCTTGGGCGGACGATAGAAACCGTCCTTTTTTTAGCGCGCAGATCGGAAACTCTTACATTAAAATAATCCGCCACCACCTTCTGGATCTCTTCAATGCTGAATTTTTGGGCCTCTTCCTTAAAAGCGTCTTTTAAGATCTCCTGCGCCAACCGGACATCCACTTTAGAATTTGTAAGGGTGCAATAAGCCACCACCCGGATCAACGCTCCCTCTAGTTCCCGGATGTTTGACTTAATCTTATCCGCGATAAAGTAAGCGACATCATCCGGCACCACCACGGTTTCCCGTTCCATTTTCTTTTTTAAAATCGCGACACGGGTTTCAAAATCCGGCGGCTGGATATCCGTCACAAGGCCCCACCCAAATCGCGACACAAGCCGTTCTTCCAAGCCCGGGATCTCCCGGGGCGGGCGGTCGCTTGTGACCACGATCTGTTTGTGCGCGTCGTAAAGGGTGTTGAAAGTATTAAAAAATTCTTCCTGGGTGGAATCTTTTTCCGCGATGAAATGGACGTCATCGATCAAAAGAAGATCGAGCGAGCGGTATTTTGCCCGGAACTGCGGCGTTGATTTTGTCTGGATCGCGGTGATTAACTGGTTGGTGAATTTTTCACTGGAAATATAAAGGATCTTAAACTCAGGATGCCGGCGCCACATCTCATGGGCGATCGCCTGCAAGAGGTGGGTTTTCCCGAGGCCCGTCGGGCCGTAAATAAAAAGAGGATTGTACTGTTTGGCCGGGGATTCGCTGACCGCTACCGAAGCTGCGTGGGCGAAGCGGTTGCCCGGGCCGATCACAAAATCATCAAAAGTGTAACGCTGGTTCAGGATAGAAGGCGGGTCTTCCTTGCCTTTTTCACGGGAAGGCGCGGCGGGAACCGGCGCGGCGCTTTTAGGCGGCTCGACCACCCGGTAAACGATCGTTAAAGGATGGCCCAAAACCTCTTCGACGGAAGACAAGATAAGATTCTGGTAATGGTCCTCAAGCCACTTTCCGTAATATTGGTCCGGGACGCTTAACGTAAGTGTTTCCGGCGTCGCCTCAAGAAGAGAGACCGGCGCAAACCAAGTTTTGAACGACCGTTCGCTTAGTTCCTTGGAGAGAATGCCGCAGATCTTCTTCCAAAGCTCTGAAAGCGATTCCCCAGACACCGAAGGAGCGGGCTGTTCCACAAAAAGGTCTTCTTATCTTTTTTTCAACAGGTTATTAATAAGAAAAAATTTATTATTTTAAATATTGTATTCTGTTAACCGTAAAATGTGGAAAAATAATAAAAAGCTTATAAACAACTTATCCACAAGCAAAAAAACGACAAAATAAAAGCCCGCCGCTCAACGAACGAACAGGCATGGCAGTAAAACAAAAGCAGTCTACAACAAAAAAATTTTTTGTCCAGCGCCTTCGCAAAAAACTTTCTTTAAAACGCCACAAAAATTCCAAAGACCCTGGCGTGCGTCTCCGGGAATAAAAAACTGGATATTCGCCCGGTTCTTGACTATAATCCTCGCCTCATGAACCCCGTTAGACCTCAGGCGTTTTTCGCTCACGAGCCAGAGGCTTTGGGGCAAGCATGTCAAAGCGTTTATCCTAAAACCCCAGCATAACATTGGAGATCTAACGGGGTGAAAAGAACCTATCAGCCTTCCAAAAGAAAACGGCGTAATAAGCACGGCTTTCTCGCCCGCACAAAGACGGCCGGGGGCCGGAAAGTCCTTTGGCGCCGGCGCAAAAAGGGCCGGAAAAAACTGACCCAAGTATAAAAAGTTGGAACCCACAAAACGGCTCGGATCCGACCAGAGGATCCGCCGGCAAACAACCTTCAAGCTCCTTTCCGAGAAAGGACGTTTTGTCCGGGGCAGCTTTTTTTACCTATGGGCCTGCCGCGCCGAGGATCTAGGGCGCGCGCCGGCGAAACCAAAGCCGATGGTGGGGATCGTCGTGGGTCGGAAAACAGACTCCAAGGCGGTCGGGCGGAACTTATGGAAACGCCGTATCCGCGAGATCTTTCAAAAACACCAGAAAGACCTCCGCCAAGAGGCGCTTTGCCTCATCAAGGCGCGGCCGCAAGTAAAGCAGCCCTCGTACGAAGCGATGGAACAAGAGCTCGTCGGACTTTTTAAAAAAGCGGGGATTTGGGCATGAAGCAGGTTTTGATCTTTTTGGTCCGTTGTTACCGCGCCGTGTTCGCGCCGCTTTTCGGGCCTTGCTGCCGTTTTAGCCCAAGCTGTTCCATTTACGCCGAGGAAGCGCTAAAACAAAAAGGGGTCTTTCGCGGCCTGTTGCTCATGCTAAAACGACTTTGCAAATGCCATCCATTCCATCCGGGCGGATTTGACCCGGTCCCGTAAGGAGAGTTTATGGACAAAAACACAGTAAAAGCGGTCGTCCTTTCAATGCTTGTCCTGATCTTTTATCCCTTTCTCGTAAAATGGTTCTACCCGCAGGCCTATCAGAAAAAAACGGTTGAAGTAACAGCCCCCGGGCCTCTTCCCGTCTCATCCGCTCCGGTTGTTACCGCCACCGAAATACCCGCTTTAGGAAAGGCCCCCGCGCCGGCCGTGGCACTCCTCGAAAACGATTTTTATAAGATCGAATTTTCCACGCTGGGAGGAACGATCACGAACCTTTCTTTTCTGGGAGAAAAAGGGCGCGAAGAACTTACCAAAACAGACTTTTTTTCGGGAGAGGCGAACGAGTCGGGCATTTTTGGGTTAAGCGTTCTGCACGAAAAAGCGGATCTCGCGGAGACCATTTTTAAAATGGTCCGGCGCGGCGGCGAAGACGAGGTTGTCGAATTTGTTTACGAGCTGCCGGGAGCATACCGGGTCACCAAGACTTATACGGTCCATAAAAAACAGCCCGTAGTCGATCTGGTCGTCCGGGTCAAGAACCTTTCCGAAAAAGAAAAGCACTTCCCTCTCACGCTCAATTACGGCATGAACTATGAAAAAGGGTTCGAGAAAAACTACGGCTATTATGACGCCGCCGTTTACGCGGATAAACTCCAGACTAAAGACCTGGCGCACATCAAGAAGAAAGGGTTTTTCTTTCCCGAAAAGACCGTTTGGGCCGGTTTCATTAAAAAATATTTCGCGTTGCTTGTGAAGCCCGCCGGGAAGATCCTGGAAGGGACGGCCCGCGCCGATGAAAAAGCCCTTTGGGGCGAAATGACGATCGCGCCCCTCACTGTTTCATCGGGAGACGAGGGCGAACGCAGCTTTTTGGTCTATGCCGGGCCGCAGCGCTATGAAGAACTAAAAAGTTTCGGCGCCGGGTTCGAAGAGATTTTTTCGCGAGGATTTTTTGGAATATTTCGAGGGATGCTTTTTTCGGCTCTGAGATTTTTCTATCGGTATACGCATAATTTTGGGTGGGCAATAGTACTTCTAACGCTTTTGGTCAAACTCATCTTTGCATATCCTTCGCACGCCATGTACGCCAATATGAGGAAAATGCAAGCTCTCGCGCCCAAAATGAAGGCGATCCAGGAGCACCACAAAAAAGATCCCGCGAAATCCCAACAAGAACTGATGGCGCTCTACCGGCGGAACAAGGTTAACCCCATGATGGGTTGCTTGCCGATGATCATCCAGGCCCCCATTTTTATTGCTATGTACCAACTATTAACCCAAGCCGTCGAGCTTCATGGGGCACCTTTTATTGGCTGGATCACCGATCTCTCCGCTCCGGACAGAATGTTCATGCTTCCTTTTAGCTGGAACCTTCCCCTCGTCGGCACTTTTAACTCTTTCAACCTTCTTCCGCTTCTAATGGCTGCGTCTCAGGTTTGGTACCAAAAACTCATGCCGTCCCAGCCCGGCTCGAACCCGGAACAAAAAATGATGATGAACATCATGCCTCTCGCTTTCGGCATCTTTTGTTATAACATGCCTTCAGGGCTGACACTTTACTGGACACTGCAGAACTTTTTTTCGATTATCCAGCAGGTTTTTATTAACCGCATCGTAATCGTTCTGCACCACGAAGACCAATAAAGACAGGGACTCGTCTCTCGCGGTTCGGGCCTCGTAAAAACCAAAACGAGTCCCGAGGGACCAGTCCCAAGTCCCGCAGCAAACGCGCAGGAAAACCCCCTAAAAGAGAATGTCTTTATCTTCAAGTTCTAAATATGCAGCGATTGTCGTAGGCGCCGGACACGCTGGCGTGGAAGCTTCCCTCGCCGTCGCAAGGAACGGATTCCCCGTCCTTGTCATCACCATGGATACGAGCGCCATCGCCCGCATGTCGTGCAATCCCGCGATCGGCGGACTGGCTAAAGGCCACATCGTCCGGGAGATCGACGCGCTCGGGGGCGAAATGGGCCTTGCGACCGACGCGACCGGGATCCAGTTCCGCATGCTTAACAAATCCAAAGGCCCCGCCGTGTGGGCGCCGCGGGCGCAAGCCGACAAACAACAATACGAGCTTTACATGAAACATGCGCTGGAGGCGGAAAAAAATCTGACACTCCGGCGAGGCCAGGCCACAGAGATCCTCGTTAAAGACAACGCCTGTTACGGCGTTCGCACCAAAGAGGGCGAAACTTTTTTAAGTGAACACGTGATCCTGACCACAGGCACTTTTCTTCAAGGATTGATCCATGTCGGCGAAGAACATTTTCCGGGCGGGCGGCGCGACGAGCCTCCGGCCGTCGGGCTTTCCGATTCGCTTCGGCAGCACGGGGTCGAGCTGGTTCGATTTAAAACAGGAACGCCGCCGCGTTTAGATCAAAAAAGCATTCGGTGGGAAATCCTTGAGGAACAAAAAGGAGATAACCCCCCTTCTCCTTTTTCATACCGGACGAAAAATCTCAAAGTCGAACAACTTTCTTGCTACCTGACCCACACGAACGAAAAAGTCCATGAGATCATCCGGGCGAATCTTCAGCGGTCCCCGCTTTACGCCGGCAGGATCACCGGGATCGGCCCCCGCTACTGTCCTTCCGTCGAAGACAAGGTTGTAAAATTCCCGGACAAAAAAAGCCACCAAATCTACCTGGAGCCCGAAGGACGCGACACAAACGAGATCTACGTGAACGGCTTCCCCACTTCGCTCCCCAAAGACGTCCAGGACGCGGCGCTTCATAAGATCCGCGGGCTTGAGAGCGCCGAGATCCTGAAATTCGGCTACGCAATCGAATACGATGCCGCGCCGCCGACCCAACTAAAGCACTCTCTTGAAAGCAAAAAGATCCGGAACCTGTTCTTTGCGGGGCAGATCAACTGCACCTCCGGCTACGAAGAAGCCGCGGCTCAGGGGCTTATGGCCGGCCTTAATGTGGTCCGCAAGCTTTGCGGTGAAAGCGAATTCGTTCTTGACCGGACGGAAGCTTATACCGCAGTTTTGATCGACGACCTGGTTACCTGCGGAACCAACGAGCCCTACCGGATGTTTACCTCGCGCGCCGAGTTCCGGCTTTTGTTGCGGCAGGACAACGCCGACGAACGGCTCATGTTTTACGGCCATCAATTTAACTTGATCGATGAAAAAACCTTCGCGGCATTTAATGAGCGCATGGACCGGATCCGGAAAGACCTTGAAACTTTAAAAACAAAAAGGTTTCACGGTGACACGCTGTATCAATATTTAAAGCGTCCTGAACAGAGCTATAAGTCATTGATAAATAATAATTTACACTCAAGCTGTCTTTCGGATGAAGAAGCCCATCGCGTTGAGACAGAAATTAAATACGAGGGCTACATCGCCCAGCAGCGAAGCGAAGTAAAAAAATTTTCCAGACTCGAAAAAAAGAAGATCCCCGCTGGTACGAACTATGACGAGATCACAGGCATCGGCCGTGAAGCAAAAGAAAAGCTCAAAAAAATCCAACCCGAATCGATCGGCCATGCCGCAAGAATCCCGGGAATTTCCTCCTGCGACCTTTCCTTGATCGCCGTCCATATCGAGAAAAACGCCAGAAAAGACCAGGCACGCTGACCAAGGGCTGGCGTTTCTTTTTCATGGCCCACCTCACGATAAAAGATCCTCCTTTCCTTAAAACGCCTATTATTTTATATCTATCACCGTATGTGGTTACGTCAAAATTGTGTATTGTTTCACGTGAAACATGTTACCAATCCCTTTAAATTTAAAACTAAAACATGATCAAAAAGCCGAAGAACCAATCCAGGCGTTTCCAAAAAGAAAAATTCGTTCTTAGCGGGTAAACTCGAACAAAAGAACATGCTTGCCATAGCAGAAAAAATAAGTAAACTATCAAAAACGTTTGACGATAAAATGATATAGAAAGAATCACTGATTTCATATGACAAACGTTTCACGTGAAACATTCGGAGGATCCATGGGTAAAATATTCTCATTTTTCAATCAAAAAGGCGGCGTTGGAAAAACAACATCCGTTATCAATATAGCCACTGTTATAGCAAACTTAGGAAAGAAAGTTTTGTTAATAGATCTCGATTCGCAAGGCAATGCTACAAGCGGACTTGGGATAGAAAAGAATGAAAATGAATCCACAGCTTATCAACTTCTTGTGGAAAACACTGATCCTAAGACAATTATTAAGAAAACAACTATAGAGAATCTATGGGCCATACCGTCCAACGCGCATTTGGCCGGGGCGGAAATGCATCTGATTAGCCAGGAAAAAAGAGAATTTGTTCTTCGTGAGCAACTGGAAAAAATATCCGTTGAATTTGATTATATCTTTTTAGACTGTCCGCCATCGCTAGGGCTTATAAGCATAAACGCTTTAACTTCAAGTAGTTACGTTGTTATACCTCTTCAGTGCGAATATTACGCTCTAGAAGGGCTCGGGCAACTCCTCAATACCTATCAACTTGTCAAAAAAAATCTGAGTTCAAATCTGGAGCTTGGCGGCGTCATTCTTACCATGGCCGATTTCCGGACCAACCTGACGCAGCAGGTGATCGAGGAGGTCCGGAATTATTTTAAAGACAAAGCGTTCCAAACCGTGATCCCGAGGTCCGTAAAGCTTTCAGAAGCCCCGAGTTTTGGCAAGCCCGCTGTTCTTTATGACCCGCATAACCGTGGGGCCCAAGCCTATGTCGAATTGGGGCGCGAGTTTTTATCGCGCTTCGGTTCCGATGAGGACCGGCAAAATCTTTCCAGGCAGGAAACCGTCGCTAATTTAGACACTCAAACGACCACGGCGCAAAATTCCGAACCGGCGCCGGCAGGCGAGCAAGCGCAGACAACCCCGTCCAACACCTAAGACAGCAATCTATTTTTTAAAAGGAGCCATACCATGAAAAAAGCACTCGGCAAAGGATTAAGCGCCCTGATCCCGGACAGCTACAAAGACCAAATGGCTGCCGCAACTCTCCAGGAAATGCCGGCCGCCACCGTAACCGTCGAACCCGAAAAGGCCGCGCAAAAAACGACGGTTTTTTCAAAAACAGCGGCATTCCAGCTGATCCCCATATCTCGGATCTCTTCGAACGCGAACCAGCCGCGCAAAACTTTCAACACCGAGACCATCGAAGAGCTTGCTGATTCCATACGGGAAAAGGGCGTCCTTCAGCCGGTGATCGTGAAACAAAAAAAGGACGGGAACTACGAACTGGTTTGCGGCGAGCGGCGATTTCGCGCGGCAACGCTTTGCGGGCTGCAGGAAGTGCCGGCCATCATTAAGGATGTTGCTAACGAAGATTTTCTTGAATGGGCGCTTATCGAGAACATCCAACGCGAGGACTTGAATCCCATCGAAGAAGCGGAGGCCTACCAACGCCTCGCGGAAGAAAGGGCGATCTCCCAGGAAGAGGTCGCCAAACGGGTGGGGAAGAACCGCGCGACGGTCGCCAACACTTTAAGACTTTTGCGCCTACCCTCCGAGATCAAACAATACCTGATTGAAGGACGTCTTTCAGCCGGCCACGCCCGCGCGCTTTTAGGGCTTTTAACTCCGGAACACCAGCGCCACATGGCCAAACGAATCGTCGAAGAAAACCTCTCGGTCCGCCAGGTCGAAGCGATCGTGAACCGGAGCAACGCGCACAAACGGAAGGCAAAAACAGCGCGGCATTTGAGCGCCGAGATCGTCGACCTTGAAACGCGGCTGACGCATTTTCTCGGGACCCAGGCGAAGCTTTACCCGCGCAAAAACCAAAAAGAAGGGCGCATCGAGATCCAATATTTTTCGCTCGACGACCTTGATCGCGTGCTCCAAAAAATAGGGCTTCCTAAGAATTAAGGCCGGTGCTCGCGGGCCACGAAGAAAAGGGTCTTTACAGAAGTCCTATCTAACATGCTATAATTTGCCGGTTTGTCGCTTTTGCGCTCTGCCGTTATCATTACTAGAAGCAATTCCTCGCAAAACCGACAAAGACCTTTCAACCGAAAGGATTTCCGTATGATGCCGAAATGTTTTTTGGCGAAAAGTTTTTCCATCCTTTTAACAATCTTTATTTTGGCCGGTTGCGGTTCCTCGCTGGATACGGGCGATAAAGGCGTGACCGAAGTCAAAGTGAGCTTCTGGGGAACGCCGGAAGAGATCGCTATCATTACGGAAGCGCTTGCCCCTTGGCGGCAGCAGCACCCCGAGATCAAGATTGTTTTTGAGCATACCCCCTATACAGGTTACATCAGCAAGGTTTTAACACGTATTGCCGGCGGCGCCGCTCCCGACATCATCGCCACCGAAGTCGATTACTTCGTGACTTTCGCAGTCAAAGGGGTTCTCGAGGACCTTTCGCCATACGCCGCAGCGGATACCACCGGGTTTAATAAAAACGATTTTTTCCCGCAAATCATCGATCGCTTTACTTATGAAGGAAAGCTTCTCGCCATTCCGCGCGATATCGCGCCTTTTGCCTGTGTTTTCTATAACAAGAAGGTGTTCGACGCAGCGGGCATTCCGTATCCCACCGACGACTGGACCTGGAGCGACATGCTCCGCGCCGCCCGCGAACTCACCAAAAAAGACGAAACCGGACGCGTCACGCAGTATGGTTTTTACACGTGGGCGTGGCAGAACTTTGTTTACGGCAACGGCGGAGCGCTTGTCGACAGCGTCAAGCACCCCACCAAAACGCTTTTAGGAGAAGATCGCTCGGTGATGGGGATCCAATTCTACTCGGACCTGAGCAATCTTTACGAAGCGATGCCGACACCTTCGGCTTTCACCAATTTCGGCATGGGCGCCGACCGCATGTTCGCCAACGGCCGTATCGCGATGTTCCTCTCGGGCATTTGGGAAACTCCGCAGTTCCGCAATTATGATTTTGATTGGGACGTCGCGATGTTCCCGAAAAATGACAAGGGGGTCCGCGCTTTCGGCACCGGGGGAACGGGATACGCCATCCTGAAGTCCTCCAAACACAAAAAAGAAGCCTGGGAAGTGATCAAGGCCCTGACGGGGCCGGAAGGACAGGAACAATTCGCGAAAAAAGGCCTCGCGCAACCGGCGCGTATCGCCGTCGCCCAAAGCGACGCCTTTGCGCAGGACACTTCTGTGCCGCAGAACAAAAAAATGCTGAACGAAGCGGTCCAGTACGCTGTGTTCAGCCCGTTCCACCCGAAGTGGCGGGAGATCGAAGAAAAATACATCCGCCCGAAACTCGACCTCATTTTTAGCGGCAAGAAAACGGCGGTCGAAGCCGCGCGCGAGCTTGTCCCTGAAGTGAACGCCGAACTGCAGTCACCCGAATAACCGGCATATTTCTAAATAAGGAAAAAGGAGCAGCTGTTTTTATGCCCAAAAAAACAAAAACTAAAGAAAAGGTAAAAATAACAGTTCGAGGGAAAGCGGGGATTCCCGCCGAAAAAAAATTCGCTTCCAAGTACGGTTATTTCACGGCCGACGGGCGCGAATATGTGATCACGCGCCCCGATACGCCGCGGCCCTGGGTGAATGTGATCTCCAACGGGGATTACGGCATGATCGAAACCCAGACGGGATCGGGATTTTCATGGCGCGACAATTCCAACCTCTCACGGGTTACGCGCTGGGACCAGGACCTCATCCGGGACAATTGGGGGAAATACATCTATGTCCGCGACCGGGACAACGGCGATTATTGGTCCGGTACCTGGAAACCCTGCATGCCGAGATATGATTTTTTCGAGGTTCGTCATGGGCAGGGCTACTCGGTTTTGACCAGCAAGCTCCATGGGATCCGCTTCGAAAAAACGGTCTTTGTCGACGTGGAAGACCCGGTCGAAGTCTGGAAAGTCGTTTTAACGAACGAGTCGGGGAAAAAACGCCGTCTCAGCGTTTTTACTTACTTTGATTGGTGCCTCGGCAACTGGTCGGACACGCACCGCGAGTTCCATAAAACGTTCATTGAAACATGGATCGACCGGAAGAACGGCTGCATTCACGGCCTGAAGCGGGCGCCGCTCGTGCCCGGTTTTATCTCGACCGGCATGGCCGAGAAACCGCTCCAGGGGTTTCATGCGGCAAGCCCCAAACCCGTCGCTTATGACGGCGACAAAGAATCTTTTTTAGGCCGGTACGGCGAAACCCACGCGCCTGCCGCGGTCGTGGAAGGCAAATGCCGCAATTCGGAAGGCAAATGGGGCGATGCCGCAGCAAGCCTTCAAGTCGATGTTGAATTGGGACCCAAAGAATCCAAAACCGTTGTCTTTACGCTCGGGTCGACGCGCAATCGCGAAGAAGCGGAACGGATCATTCAGAAATATTCTCATCCCAAGTCGGTCGACCAGGAATTGCACCGCGTCAAAGCGCTCTGGGACTCTTTTATCCACGCTTCGGAAGTCGAAACGCCGGACGAAGCCCTTAACTTCATGACCAATATTTGGATGAAGTACCAGGCCATCTCGGCGCGTATTTGGGCCAAGTGCGCCTACTACCAATCGAGCGGCGGCTACGGATTCCGCGACCAGCTCCAGGACTGCCAGATCTTTTTCGCGACGCGCCCGGAACTTGCCAAAAAGCAGATCCTCATGCACGCCGAGCAACAGTTCCCCGACGGGACCGTCTATCACTGGTGGCATCACGGCACGAACACCGGGGCCATTACGAACTGTTCCGACGATCTTTTGTGGCTTGATTTCATCACACTGAATTATCTCGATGAAACAGCCGACGAAGCGATCCTGGACACAAAAGTAAAATTTCTTCCGGACCCGAAGACCAAAGAGGTCACCTCCGGCACGCTTTATGACCATCTTCTCCGGTCGATCGATAAAGCGTTTACAAGATTTTCGCCGCGCGGTCTGCCCTTGATGGGAGAATGCGATTGGAACGATGGTTTAAGCCATGTCGGCATTAAATGGAAAGGCGAATCGATATGGCTCGGGCACTTTCTTTACGGGATCCTTAACCGTATCGCGCCCATCATGGAAAAACGCGGCGATAAAACAAAAGCCGCGGAATATCTCAAACGCGCGGAAGCGATGAAACGCGCCCTTAATGAGCACGGATGGGACGGGGAGTGGTATCTCGGGGCGACGCGTGATGACGGAAGGCCGCTTGGCAGCAAAAAATGCGAAACGGGTAAGATCTTCCTCAACTGCCAGACCTGGGCGGTGATCACGGGCGTGGCCGATGAAAAAAGAGCGCGGGTCGCCATGGATTCGGCCGCGAAATGGCTCTATAAAAAATACGGCCCGCTTCTTTTAACGCCGGGCTATAACAAGACCGACGCGACGATCGGCTACATCA
The DNA here is from genome assembly GCA_022709525.1 of Candidatus Omnitrophota bacterium. GTDB lineage: Bacteria > Omnitrophota > Omnitrophia > Omnitrophales > Aquincolibacteriaceae > Aquincolibacterium. The sequence goes on along the minus strand of JAKLIQ010000005.1, from coordinate 126,099 downwards.
CGCGCTATGCGCCTTCGGTCCGCGAGAACGGCGGCCTTTACACGCACGCGGGTACTTGGGCCGTTCAGGCGGAGACCATGATGCGCGACGGCGACAAGGCCTATCAGGTCTATAAAAGTTTCAATCCCGCGCTTCGCGGCACCGAGCCGGACATCTATTACAGCGAACCCTATGTGACGCCGGGGAACGTAGACGGTCCGGATTCTCCCAACAACGGCCGCGGCGGCTGGACCTGGTACACCGGTTCGGCGGCGTGGTATGCTGTCGTCGTGATGAACTGGCTTCTCGGCATCCGGCCGACGGCCAAAGGGCTCTTGGTCGATCCCGTGATCCCGAAAAAATGGGCGGGATTTAAAATAAAACGGCTTTTCCGCGGAGCGACGTATCTCATTGAAGTCAAAAATCCCGGTCAGACGGGGCAGGGCGTCCGAAGCGTTTTTGTGGACGGGAAGAAACAAAAAGAAAATCTCATTCCCGACTTCCGGGATAGCGGAATCCACCGGGTCGAAGTCATTTTGGGGTAGACGAAGCTATGATCCTTTCAAGGAAGCGGCCGTCGGGTTCGAAAAAGATCCTGAAGGCCGCTTTCTTCTCCGTTTCCCTTTTCCCGCTTTTTGCTTTTGTTCTTACGGTTCACGCCGCTTCCAAAGAAACCCGTTCTCGACCCTCAGAAACCTACGTGCAGCAGATCGGCCCCGCTGAGGAAAAAGAAGAGCTTGATATCGGGAACGTCTACAAGAACATGCCCCCCAGCAAATCCCTTCAAACTTCCACTCAATTCAAGGTAGTGGACGACTTCAATTCGGGGGAACTTAAGAACAAGCTCGGCGGTAACTGGTTCGTCGCGGAAGGGCAGGAAAAGAAAATCCGGCTTGACCTTAAAAAAGAGGACGGCCGCGGCGTCAGGTCCGGATCCTCGCTTTGGGCGAGGTACAACCTCCGGAGCAAAGACCAGGGTTCGTTCCGCGCCCCGCTGGAACGCCTTGATATCAGCGCGGCGCGCTATCTTGTTTTCAAATGCAAAGTGGATTCTGCGACGCCTTTCAGCGGCCGCATCCGGGTCTCTTTGACTGATTGGGCGGGGAAAACGGTTGAAAAAGACATAACGGAATCCTGCGTCGAAAAACCGGATTGGAATGATGCCACGCTTCCGCTTTCGACCTTCGCGGGCATCGATCTAAACCAGCTGAACTATCTTTCTTTCAACATTCTTGCCCGGAACACCAACATGGCGGGGAAACTGGGCCTGGATGAGGTCGCGTTTTTCGGCCACCCTGAAGTGGGGTTTGAGAGCGTGGAGGATAACCTGATGGGATTTCCTAAAACCGTATTTGACGAACCCCGGCGCAAGGAACTCTTGGCGACAAAAAGGGAAAAAGAATTCCTGCTCGGGATCGCCAAGGATACGTGGCGTTACTTTGAAGATGCGCGGGATAAGAAAAAACATCTCGTGGTCGACCACATCAAGGTCGGGGATTTTCCTCTGGCCGCGGCGTACACCTCGCCCACCAATATCGCTATGGACCTTATGGGCACGGTCGCGGCGCGCGAACTGGAGCTTATCACTTTCTCGGAAGCCGAGGAACGCGTTCAGGACGTTTTGCGGACCCTGAAAAAGCTAAAGACCTGGAAAGGGTTTTTCTATAATTTTTATGAAACAACGCAGCTTAATGTGAGCCGGCAATTTGTCTCAAGCATCGATAACGGCTGGCTCGCCATTTCTCTTGTAGTGGTCCGCCAGGCCTTCCAGGGAGAGATCGCCAAGGACGCCACTGCCCTTCTTGACGCCATGCATTTCCAGGAATTCCTTGATCCGGAGAACAACCATCTTGTGATCGGTTATGACATAGAACGCCAATCCATGACCCCTTACCATTACGGCATGCTCGCCACCGAGGCGCGGGCCATGAGCCTTTGCGGGATCGGCAAGGGCGATCTTCCCAAAGATCACTGGTGGTATCTTTATCGCACGGCTCCGGCGGCCTGGAACTGGCAGACGCAAAAACCTCAGGGGAAAATGGTCCAGCGCGACCGGGTCAGTTATTTTCAGGGCTATTATAAGGACGGCAAAGAAAAATTCGTGCCAAGCTGGGGCGGGTCGCTTTTTGAGTTCCTGATGCCGACCATGGTGGTTCACGAGAAAAAATTTGCCCCCAGAAACCTCGGGCTCAACAACCGGATCGTGACGGAGCTTCACCGGGATTACGCGTTGCGGGAAAAGAAATATCCGGTTTGGGGCATCTCGCCTTCCGCCACCACGGACGGCCGGAAATGGCAGTACGGCGAATATGGCATCAAGCGGCTCGGCGTCAAAGGGTATCCCGACCGCGGCGTGATCACGCCGCACGTAAGCTTTCTCGCGTTGGAAACCCTGCCGAAAGACGCTATTGCCAACATTCGCGCATTTCTTCAATTCAGCATCTATGGCGAGTACGGTTTTTATGACACAATCACTTTTCCGAGCCAGAAGGTAAACCCTCAATATTTGGCGCTGGATCAGGGGATGGTCCTTATTCCGATCGCGAATTATCTTAAAAAAGGTGTGATCCAGGACTATTTTCACAAAGACCCTGTCGGCGAAAAGGCCAAAGAGCTGCTCGGGAAGGAAAGTTTCTTTTAACCAGAAATAACCTAACTTGTTTCATTGAAATAAGTTAAGATGCTTAAAAAGCGCGCAAAAATGAGCGCGCAGGCGGCACTCAATTAATGCTTTGACAAAGCATATGTTGGAGTTAAAATGAGTGGCTCTTGAGCTACTTATATAGCGTTAACGAAAGAAGTTATGACAGAAACCGTTCCTGAAAGGAGTTCCAATCTCATGATCATTAAACAGATGCTCAAAGACCGAACCCTGACCGACAAGGAGAGAAAAAACCTCGCCATTCTTGAAGTGATCCGGAAAAACGGCCCTATCTCCAGGACGGATATTTCCAAACTGACCGAATTGAACATTGTGACGGTCTCGAACTACGTCAGCCATTACATCAAAAAAGGCCTTGTGATCGAAGGTGAGCTGGACGAATCCACCGGTGGCCGGAAACCCGTGCTCGTGGAGCTCAACCCGAAGGCCGGCTATATCGTGGGCGTCGGGTTGAACATGATGAGCATGGTCGCGGTCTTAGTGGATCTTGAGATCAACGTGATCAGCGAGATCAAGCGCGAAAGGGCCCCCGAAAATTCCGAAAAAGTCATTTTGCAAATGGTCGACCTTGCGGCGGAGATCATCGAAAAAGCGGAGATCGACAAATCCAAGATCGTCGGCGTGGGCGTCGGCGTTCCGGGCATCATCGACGAGCGCGGCCGCACGATCCGTTGGCCGCAGAGCTTGGGCGATAAGGATATTTCAGTCTGCTCTTCCATTAAAGACACTTTTGAAAAACGTCTCAACATCCCCACGATCGTTGAAAATGACGCGAACGCGGCGGTGCTCGGCGAAAAATGGCTTGGCCTTGACCGTGACGTACGGAACATGGTCTATATGTTCTCAGGCGTCGGCTGCGGCATTCTCATTAATGAGGAGATCTACCGCGGGGCGAACGGAGCCGCGGGAGAGCTCGGGATCATGAGCCCGCGCGCCACCAAGGATTATGCCTTCAAAATCGAGAACCAGCTCGGCCGTTGGGAAATGGAGATCGGCACCGTGCGGCACGCTCGCGAGAGGATCGAAAAAGGCGAGACTTCCGCCATTAAGGATTTCGTCAAAGGCGACCTGAACAAGATCACCTTCAAAGAGATCGTCCGCGGCGTCAAAGAAAAAGACCCTTTAACCCTGAAAGTGGTTGAGCAGGCCGGCCAAGATCTTGGCAAGAAGATCGCTTTTATCGTAAATCTTCTTAATCCCGAAGTGGTCGTGATCGGCGGCGGCGTGGAAGACTGCGGCGCGCCGCTCCTTGACTCCATCAAGAACACGGTCAAGGAATGGTCGGTCGAAGAGGCCGCCACCCAGGTGAAGATCATCCCGTCGGCCTTTGGCGAGAACGCCGTGGCGCTCGGCGTCGTCGGCATCGTCGCCCGCGAGGTCTTCGCGCAGGCCTAGCAGTTCCGGCAGCCGGGTCCGGACATGAAAAAACTCATCCAAGCGCTGCAGTCCAGGGTCCTTTCGGGGGGAGAGATCACCTACGACGAGGCCCTCCGCTTGGCCTCCATCGAAGATATTCCCACGACAGACCTTCTCTTGGAAGCCGCTCACGCAGTGACCCAAAAATTCTGCCCCTCACAGCCGGACCTTTGCTCGCTCGTGAACGCAAAAAGTTATCTTTGTTCCGAGGACTGCGGTTTTTGTTCCCAATCTTCCCACTATAAAACCGGCGTCAAACGCTACCCGCTCATGAAGCCCGAAGAAGTTCTGGAAGCCGCGCGGCAAAGCGAAGCGGCCGGCGTCAAAAGCTTTTGTGTCGTGACAAGCGGCGAAACCCTGGATCATTCCGAATTTGAGCAGGTCCTCGCCACCTTCCGCCTTTTAAGCGAAAAAACAAATCTTCGCTTGGACGGATCGCTGGGGAATCTGACGGCCGAACAGATCCGAAAGCTCCGGGGCGCGGGCATGCGGCGCTTTAACCATAATCTGCAGTGTTCGCGGGAATTCTATCCGGAGATCGTTTCCACACACACTTATGATGAACGCATGGAAACGCTCAAATTTTTAAATGAAAATGACGTTGAGGTCTGTTCGGGCGGTATTTTCGGAATGGGGGAGACGCGCGAAGACCGCATCAGGCTCGCGTTCGAGCTCAAACCCTTTAGCCCGCGCTGTCTTCCTATCAACATCTTGAACCCGCGCCCGGGAACACCGCTTGAAGACCGGCCGCCCGTCGATCCCGCCGAGATCGTGAAAACGATCGCGATCTTCCGCTTGATCCATCCCCGCGTCAATATCAAACTCGCGGGCGGCAGGGAGCTTAATCTCGGAGTTTATTTCCAGGAAAAAGCGCTTCGCGGCGGCGTGAACGGATTTGTGGTGGGGGGCTATCTCACCACGACCGGCAATCCGGTCCGGGAAGACTTGGGCATGCTCCGGAATGCCGGTTTTTCCGTCGAAGCCGCAACTCCCGCCGCAGACAGCGTTTGCGGTCCTGCCCGGTAATCCTTGGAAACAACTCTTAAAGATAAAACCATTTTAATCACGGGCGGCACCGGAGTCCTCGGACAGGCCTTTGTGCGGAAAGCTATTTCAGCCGGCGCGCGCGTTCTTTTTACTTATCTCAAATCCGCCGAAAAAGCGCGAGAACTCGAAGCGGCCGGCAGCGAAGGATCTGTTTTAGATCTTGCCGATACGCGGGCCATCGAAGAGTTTGCGGCGGGAGTGGAGAAAAAAACCGGCCGGTTGGATGTCCTGATCCACAATGCCGTTGCGACCGCCGACGCTTTGATCGAAAGAATGTCCGAAGAGCAGTGGGACAAAGTCCTTAAAGTCGATCTGAAAGCCCCCTTCTACCTTACCAAGCGGCTGCTTCCTTTATTGCTCCGGAGCGCGCCCAGCAAAGTCTTTCATATCGTCAGCATTGCGGGCCTGAACGGGCTCGCCGGAGCCGCGAACTATGCCGCGGCCAAGGGCGGCTTGATCGCCATGACCAAAACGCTCGCTAAAGAATTGGGCCGCAAAAAGATCCTCGTGAACGCCGTGAACCCGGGATTTATGCGTTCTTCCATTACGGAAAAGGTGCCCGAAGAGATTTTACAAAAGAATCTTGCGATCAGTCCGCTCAAGGCTTTTTCGGATCCCTCGGAAGTCGCGGATTTCCTCGTTTTTCTTTCCTCCGACCGGATGCGCCAGGTCACCGGACAAGTCTTTCATTTTGAATCCCGGCTTTTCTAGGGTAAAATCCCTCTCTGTTCGCATCCTGGAGGGGCTATCAAAAAAATGAAACGACGGGTGGTAGTGACGGGTATTGGGATCCTTTCCTCGATTGGAAATACGGTCGCCGAATTTTCTCAAAATCTCAAAGCCGGCATTTGTGGCAAAGAAAAAGAAGAGCATTCCATCGTGGGGGGTTACGAGTTTCCCCCGATCTTTCCTCTCAAAAAATTTGACCCGAGAGCTTACAAGACGCACCTTCTTGACCCTTTCATCCAATATGCCGTGGCCGCCGCGGAACAGGCCGTTACGGATGCCCGCTTTGATCTTTCGGCCGCGGATCCTTACAGTATTTCACTCTCCGTGAGTTCAAGCAAAGGCGGCGTTCACAGTCTCGACCGTTTCAAGGGCCGCCTGTTGAAAAACCCAAGCGCCATTTTAGGCGCCCGGATGTATACAAGCGCGGTGCCGAATTTTGCCGATCAGTGGATCGCGCGTCGCCTGAAGATCCAGGGGCCCGCTAAATGTTATGTGGCGGCGTGCGCGACAGGGACAGTGGCTATCATTCAAGGGTTCCGCATGGTCTCGGAAGGTCAAGCCGAATATTGCCTTGCCGGGGCGACCGATGCCTCTATGACGCCTCTTATGCTGGGCGGTTATCAAAATATGAAGGCGCTTGCGTCCCGGGACCTCCGCCCGTTCGATAAGCGCCGCGACGGATTCCTTATCGGCGAAGGCGCCGGCGTGGTCTTTCTTGAAACGCTGGAAAGCGCGAAGGCGCGCGGGGCGAGGATTTATGGCGAGATCAGCGAGGCCGCCTACGGGCAGGACAGTAAACAGCCGATCCATTTTGACTTCGAGGAGCACGCCCTCTCTTCCACGCTGAAACTTTTAATGGAAAAAACAGGGCTTACCGCTAAAGAGATCGACTATATCAACCTTCACGGGACCGGGACGAAACACGGCGATCTTTATGAAACGCTGGAACTGAAAGAGGCGCTTGGCCAAGACGCTTATAAGATCCCCATGAGTTCAACCAAAGGCGCGACAGGGCATGTGCTCGGCGCGACCGGCGCGGTCGAGATCATCGCGACGCTTCTGGGCATAAAAGAGGGCTTTATCCCGCCGACCGTAGGGCTCGAGGAAAAAGAACCGGCATGCGATCTTGACTATACGCCGGGAAAAGCACGGTCCGCCACGATCGGGAACGCGATCAAGGTTTCCATGGGATTCGGCGGCCAAGTCGCCGCGGTTCTTTTACGAAAGATTTAACCCTGTACACACCCGGTGTGTACAGGGGTGAGGGGGAAGGACATGAAAAGCGAATATCAAAAAGAACTCAAAGAGCTTCAGAAAAAAAACCTCTACCGGAAACTCCGCGTCCTTGAGAACCATCGCGGCACGCGCGCGTCCTTCGAAGGGCGAGAGCTCCTTCTTTTTTGCGGGAACGATTATCTCGGCTTAAGCCGCCACCCGCGCGTCCTCGCGGCGGCCCATCAAGCGATTGACCGCTACGGGGTCGGCGCGCGTTCCGCGCGGCTGATCGCCGGAACTACGGACGCGCACGCGAAGCTCGAAAAAAAGATCGCGGCCTTCAAACAAAAGGAAAGCGCGCTTGTGTTTGCGGCGGGATTTCTTGCCAATCTCGGCATTTTGACGGTTTTTGCCGGAAAAGGGGACGTCATTATCATGGACAAACTCTGCCACGCCTCACTGATCGACGGGGCGAGGCTTTCCGGGGCCGAGATCCGCGTTTTTCCTCACAAAAATTATGAAAAATGCGAAGAGCTCCTGAAAAAATGCACGGCGCGGCGGAAACTTCTTGTCACGGAAAACGTTTTCGGGATGGACGGCGATCGGGCAGACCTTAAAGAGCTGGCGCGCCTTAAAAAAAAATACGGCGCGTTTCTCATCGTGGACGATGCGCACGGCACAGGTGTATTCGGCAAAAATGGTTCCGGAGCCACCACTCTTTTTTCAAAAAGCATCGACATCATCATGGGAACGCTTTCCAAAGCCATTGGGGGGCTCGGCGGGTTCGTGGCGGCAGATAAAGACCTGATCGGCTATTTGACCAATTTTGCCCGGCCGTTCCTTTTTGCAACGGCCCTCCCGCCCGTCCTTTGCGAATCCGCACACGAAGCTTTCTGCGTGATCGAAGAAGAGCCGGCGCTTGTTAAAAAACTCTGGGCGAATATCCGCGAAGTCCATCAAAGGCTTACGAAGCTCGGGTTCCGGCTCGCGGAGCCCGAATCCGCGGTTCTGCCCGTGATCCTTGGCGACGAAAAAAAAGCGATGGAAGCGTTCGAAAAACTGCTCGCCCTGGGGATTTTTATTCCCGCCATTCGCTATCCGACCGTTCCTAGAGGCAAAGCCCGCCTCCGCATCACCGTCTCCGCCGCGCATACGGAAAAAGACATCCAAGGTCTTTTTGCGGCGTTCAAAAAAATAAAAATGGAAAAAAGCTAAGGAATGGACGCAAAAAAACTCATCTCCAAAGATAAGAAATATATCTGGCATCCTTTCACGCAGATGCGTGACTGGCAATCCGAAGAAGTCCTGGTCATCGAAAAAGGGAAGGGCTCTTACCTTTATGATACGACCGGCCGGAAATATCTGGACGGCGTGTCGTCGCTTTGGTGCAATGTGTTCGGGCACCGCGTGAAAGCGATCGACCGGGCCGTCAAAAAGCAGCTCGGAAAGATCGCGCACACGACTTTCCTCGGCTTGACCCATCCCGCCGCCATTGAGCTTGCGGAAAAACTCATTCAGATCTCGCCTAAGGGACTCGCTCGCGTTTTTTATTCCGATTCCGGCTCCGAAGCCGTTGAGGTCGCGCTTAAAATGGCGTTCCAGTACTGGCAGCAGCGGGGCAATACGAAAAAAAAGCGTTTCGCCAAACTCACGAACGCTTATCACGGCGACACGCTGGGCTCCGTGAGCGTCGGCGGGGTCGACCTTTTTCATCAGATCTATAAACCGCTTCTTTTTGACACTTTTGAGATGCCGTCGCCTTACCGCTACCGATGGCCTACGGGCGACGACCCGGGAAAAGTCAAAAAAGAATCGCTCGAAGCCATGGAAAAAGTTTTGCGCGAACATCACGAAGAGATCGCCGCGCTCGTGATGGAGCCCCTCATGCAAGGCGCCGCCGGCATGATCGACCAGCCCGCCGAATACATTTCCCGTGCCAGGGAATTGACCCGAAAGTATAATATCCTTCTGATCTTTGATGAGGTCGCGACAGGGTTCGGCCGCACGGGAAAGATGTTTGCGGCAGACCATGAGAACGTAACGCCGGATATCATGGCGGTCGCCAAAGGCATGACGGGCGGTTATTTGCCGCTCGCCGCGACGCTGACGACCGAAGAGGTCTACGAAGCGTTCCTGGGCCGTCACGAAGAATTTAAAACATTTTTTCACGGCCACACTTATACCGCGAACCCGTTAGCCTGTGCTGCCGCGAACGCGACAATCGATCTTTTCCGTAAAGACAGAACGCTGGAAAAACTTCAGCCGAAGATCCGGCTGATGCGGGACCGCCTGAAGGATTTTCATCGGCTGAAATCGGTCGGCGATATCCGGCAGTGCGGGACCATGGTCGGGATCGAGCTTGTGCGCGACAAAAAGACGAAAGGATCTTTTAAGCCCGAAGAAAAAATCGGTGTTCGCGTGATCGAGCGGGCGAGAAAAAAAGGAGCGATTCTGCGGCCCTTGGGCCCCGTGATCGTGCTGATGCCGCCTTTAGCGATGAGTGAACGGGAGCTGAATAAACTGCTGGAAATTACTTATGAATCAATCGAAGAAACCACGAAAAAATAACTTTTTGGGTGCAGGGGACTCGGGACTCGGGACTCGTTTCTTGTCTTGGTTTCTTGTTGCTACGAGGTGCGAGTCCCAAGGTGCGAGTCCCGGCTTTTCGGAGAAAAGACAATGAAACCGGGGATCTTTATCACAGGAACGGACACCGAGGTCGGGAAAACAGTGGTTTCCGCGGGCCTTGCGCTGGCGTTGCGGGATCGGGGGATCAAAGTCGGCGTGATGAAGCCCGTGGCGACCGGCTGCTTCGGCCCGGACGAGCGGCTTGTTTCCGGCGACGCCGCGTTTCTGATGGAAGCCGGGCAGAACGAATACCCTGCGCTTACAAGTCCCCAGCGGTTCCGCAACCCGTTGGCGCCCAACGTTGCCGCCATGCTCGAGAAAAAAGAAGTGAATATCCCTGGCATCTTGAGAAGCTACCGCCAGCTGCAGAAGCACTACGATTTTCTTATCGTGGAAGGCATCGGGGGGCTGATGGTCCCTCTCAAAAAAGACTATTATGTCGCCAATCTTATCCGGGACATGGGGCTTCCGATCGTCATCGTCTCCCATGCCGGGCTGGGCGCGATCAACCATACGCTCCTGACGGTCGACGCCGCGGTGATCCGCAACATGGAAGTGCGCGGGATCATCTTCAACCGTGTTTCCGTTACGAATTATTCCATGGCCGAACTGACCAACCCGAAGGTCATTCACGATCTTTCCGGCGTCCCCATTCTTGGCAGCTTGCCCGAGGTGGAGGGCCTTCATATGGAGGGCGGCCAATTCGGCCGGCTGAAAGAGATCTTCCAGGAGCGTATTCAGGTCGACAAGATCACGGGATCTTTGGCGGCTATCCCCAGAAAATAATCCGAAAGGAAACGCCTTTGCAAATACGCAAACCGACCGGCGTTCGTCTCGAAAGAAAAAAAGAGGCCAGCCTCCTGAACTGGAACCTCAAGCGTCCCTTGCCTCCCGAAAAAATAAGCATCCCCCTTTCTCTGGCCTCCTTGCCCTGTGTCCGGGCGGGAGACGCCGTTCAGGCCGGGCAAATGATCGCGAAGCCGGAGGGACCCAAAGGCGTGAGCGTTCATGCCGGTATCGCGGGCGTTGTCGAGAAGACCGGCATACTCGAAAACGGTCGCAACCGCGAGATTTCCGCCATCGGGATCCGGCGGCAGGGAGAACCTAAAACGGTTCCGGCTCCGGACCCGCGCAAAGGGTGGGAGGGGATCGATTCCGAAGAACTTCTTAAGATCTTCCGCAATTCGGGGCTTGTGATGACCAACCCCGGAGAAGAACCCGTTCATGTGAAGATCCAGCGTCACGTCAGCGCGCGAAGCGTTATCATCAATGGTTGCGAACCCGAGCCCTACCTTACCTGTGAGCAGGTCCTCATCATGTCTCATCCCGTCGAGGTTCTTCGAGGTGCGGAGATCCTCAGAAAGGCCTGTGGCGCGGCAAGGATCGTTTTCGCGTTCGAAGACACCAATCTTGAAACGATCGAACTTATCAAAAGTAAGATCTATTTTTTAAAATGGGAACAAGCCGAAGTCCGGACCGTGCCGGCGATCTACCCGCAAGGCCTCGAAAGCACATTGCTTCAGGCGTGGTCCCGTGGGAAGGAAGACGAGGCGGTGGTTTTTCCGGCATCCACGGCGTTCGCGGCCTATGAAGCCGTTGCGCTCCAAAAACCTTTTTATGAAAGGGTCGTAACCGTCGGCGGCGAATGTGTGGTGGAACCGCGCAGCCTGTGGCTTCCTTTAGGCGTTTCTTTTCAGGACGCGATCCGCGCGTGCAAAGGCGTCATGCGCGAACCGGAAAAAGTCCTGATGGGCGGCCCCATGGCCGGGGCGGAGAAAAAAACCGGAGAATCCTTCGTGACAGCGGGCACAAGCGCCATTTTGGCATTACCCAAAGAGGTCGTCAAAAAAGGTAAAGAAGAGCCGTGCATCCGGTGCGGTCTTTGCGTGGATCATTGCCCGGTCTCGCTTTCGCCGGCGACGATCACGCTCGCGGCGGAACAAAAAGAATTCGGGATCGCCGGGGCGTGGGATGCCGCGGATTGCATCGAATGCGGCAACTGCGCCTATATTTGCCCTTCCAACCGTCCGATGCTGGAGCTGATCCATTTGGCCAAAGGCCATATGAGGCAGGTGGCGGCCCATGGTTGATCTAAAAACTTCTTCCGGACAAACAATTTCTCCTTACATCCATTCCCAAAACAGTCTCTCCCGGCGCTATGGGAGGCAAACGCTCGCGCTCATACCTTTGTTCCTGGCGGCTTGCTTGACCGGACACGCGGAGGTTTTGCGGACGCTTCTGATCTCTCTGGTAAGCGGAGTCGCGTTCGACTTTCTTTCGGCGAAAATCTTCGGAAAAAAAGAAAGGCTTCAAACAGGCGAAATTGTTTTCATGGCCTCGGTTTTTTCGCTCCTTCTGCCTTCGCGATGCCCCTCGGAGCTTGTTGTGCTCGGGATGTTCCTGGCGGTCGTGGGGGCCAGGGAACTTTTTGGCGGAACAGGCGCCTGCCCGTTCCATCCTCTCTTGCTTTCAAGGGTCTTTTTACAGATCTGTTTTCCGGGGGTCATGGTCGAGCCGGCGCTTTTTGCCGGGGAGAGTAGCGTCTGGACGTTTGCCGCTTTGCTTCTCAGCGCAGGCATTTTTTTTGATTCAAAGCAGGGCCGGTGGGAAACACCGCTTCTTTTTATGGCGGCATGTTTTTTCTGTGAAGCGCTATTCGGAGGGGAAGCAACGCCCCTCATGTTTTTTAGCGGTGTTCTCTTTACCGCCTTTTTTCTTTTGGCCGATCCTTCCGGCATGCCGCTGACAAAAAAAGGCGCGGCGTTTTTTGTTCTCGGCGCGGCGCTTTTAAGTTCCCGGCTTGATCCCGGCGGCTTTTCGATCGCAAGCGCCGGATACGCCGTTCTTTTCATGAATCTTCTAACGCCCTGGCTCGACGCGGGCTTTAAGCCGGCTCCTTACAGGGCAAAGAACCTGATCCAAGCGACTTATCCCTATGAACATTAAAAAAGCAGCCATTGCGGCGCTGAAAGGCCTCTTCCTGATCTTCTTTCTATGCCTTCTCGCCGGCATTCTCTATGTGGCCGAACTTTTAAGGCGCTGAAATAAGGACTTCAAAACAATGAAACTGCCCGAACGGTTCTTTTCACGAGTCCTTTTGGCCTACCTGCCGTTGATGGTCTACCCATACGGTTTTTTTAGAAGCTGCGTGGCCGCGGCCTGGATCGTTCTGTTCTTCTGGGGGAGCGTCCTTTTTTTCTGGCTGACCCGCCGGTTTTTCTTCCGGCCGGTCCTCAAACACGCTTTTTTTCTTTGGCTGATCGTTTGGGGGCAGGCGGTTTGGGCGGTAACGAAACTGCCGCCTTTTTGGATCCTGAGCGTTTTTTTTCTGACCCCCTCACCTTTTTTTGACGATCGCGCAAGCACGGACCCCGTGCGTATTTTTTCAAAAAAGATCCCGCGCTATGCTTTTGAACGGATCGCGGCGGGGATCGGCTTCGCGGGTTTTACGGCGCTTTTAGCTTTGGTAAAGGATGTTGCCGCCAAAGACCTCGGCCTCGGGATCTTCGAACAGCCGGCGGGCACGCTGCTTGTGATCGCCGCGATCGCTTTTTTATGGAAGAACCAGCCCTACCAGAAAAGAGGATAACGTGTATTTTTTGATCATCGCGTTCGGTTTCTTGCTGGCGGTGCGGGGCGCAAAACCCGCGCCTCTGCAGGACCCCAAAGAAGGACTGAGGCGCGTTTGGCGCGAAGCCGTAGACTTTTTTTTAACGACGGCGCTGCTTGTCGCGCTCTGGATCGTATGGACGTCGGTCGGGAAGGCCCAAGCCCTTGCCCGCGAGTACGCGTTCCTGGGGATCGGGGCCGCGAGCTACCTTCTTGCCCGTTATCAAAAAAAGACGGATCTTTTTTTCCTCTGTGTCGCCGTAACGGTCTTTGCGGTTCTTTTAAGGCAGGAAGGTTTTTTAACCTCGCTTTCATGGGTTTGGGCGATAAGCTTGGGAATCGCATTTTTCCAGGTCTGCTTTTTAGGGCTCCGGTACCAGTTGCTTCTTTCGAGGGTTCCCTCATCCATGAAAGGATGGCCGCTTCTTTGTCTTTTGGCAGGATTTATTTCTATGGCTCTATGGGGGATCACGCGACTGGTTTTCTAAGGTTTTTGCTTTAAAAAGCCGAAAATAGGGGGAAGAAACGTTTTAGGATCAGGAACTTATTTTCACCCCGTTAGAGATAAAATCGTTTATATTTTTGTATCGAATTAATTTTAAACGGGTGCTTAGTTAATGGCGTATGTTTAAAGTATTATAAGCCCGTTCATCTCTAACGGGGCAAAGGAGCTCTCTATGGCTATCGAAGATATTTTGTTGGGCGCGGTTGAAAAAGAAGCTTCGGACATTCATCTGACCGTGGGAAGGCCCGTGACCTACCGCATGGTCGGGAGCCTGGTCTCGGTCGGCTCAAGGCCTTTGGTGCCTCAAGATACAGAGGCGCTGGCGAAGGAGATCACGACGGAAGTCCAGCGTAAGAAGATCGAGGAAGTCGGCGGTATCGACTTTGGTTTTTCATTTAAGGAAAAAGCCAGATTCCGCGTTTCCTGTTTTAAGCAACAAGGTCATTATTCCATGGTGTTGCGCCTTCTGCCGTCCCGGTTCTATACCTTCCAGGACATCGGCCTGCCGCCGCAGATCATCGAAACTCTGAACCTTCCGCGCGGTCTCGTACTTGTGACCGGCCCCACCGGTTCCGGTAAGACGACGACGCTCGCCACCATGCTCAATTACATCAACGAAACCTTTCCGAAGCACCTCATTACGGCGGAAGACCCCATTGAATTCGTCCACCCGCATAAAAAAGGCATTGTGACCCAGCGCGAAGTGGGCGAGGACGTACCGAGTTTTTCCGAAGCGATCGTAAAATCCTTAAGGCAGGACCCGGATGTCATCCTGATCGGGGAAATGCGCGATCTTCCGACCATGGAATCGGCGATCCGCGCCGCGGAAACGGGCCATTTGGTCTTTTCCACGCTTCACACGACGGGTGCCGCACGAACGGTCGATCGCATCATCGATGTTTTTCCCTCCCACCAACAGCCGCTTGTCCGGGTCCAGCTCGCCGCGACGATCGTCGCTGTCATTTCCCAGGTCTTGGTCCCGCGACTGGACGGGAAAGGGCGCGTTGCCGCGTTCGAGATCATGTTCGCGACGCCGGCCATCCGCAACCTTATCCGGGAAGGCAAAACTTATCAGATTCTTTCGGAGTTGCAGACGGGGTCGCGTTTCGGAATGATCATGCTCGACGATTACTTAAAACAACTCTATTCCCAAGGCGTGATCGGCTATGACGCAGCGCTTGAGTTCGCCGTGGATGCCCACGAACTGAGCGTTCAGCTTTCGAAGATCCAGGCGCCGGCCAGAGGAAGAAGATAGACCCAAATAAAACTTGACCCCGCCTGGGGGGTTGGGTATTCTATGCCCGCCTTCAAGCAGGGGAGGCGGCCCGGCGGGTATAAGCCAGGCCCGGGAATAATTCCACGCAAACGAGATCCAATTCAAACATAATCCCAGCGCTTTAAGAGCCGCTTTTGTTTTCCGCGTTATTTTAAAACGAATTCGGAGCGAAAAGATCAGCTCCCAATACAGATCAATCAGGAAACTTCGAGTTAAATCCCAAAATGGCCAAACGGACCCCGGAAAGAAACCCCCGAGAGGGAAAACTTTTCCTGATCGACGGCCACTCTCTTTGTTACCGGGCCTTCTACGCGATCCCGGGCTTGACGAATTCCAAGGGGGAGCCGACCAACGCGATCTATGGTTTCGTGACCATGCTCCGCAAGCTTATGGAAGAACAGAAGCCGGACCACGCGGCGGTGTGTTTTGACCGGAGGGAGCCGACCTTTCGTCACGAGCAGTACAAGGAATACAAGGCGCACCGCAAGCCCATGCCCGAGGAGCTGGTGAGCCAGATCGAACCCATCAAGGAGTTCTGCCGGATCTCCAAACTCGCGGTCTTTGAAAAGGCCGGCTATGAGGCCGATGACGTGATCGGGACCTTGGCGCTCCGGGGCAAGCAAGAAGGCTACCGGGTCTTTATCATCACGGGTGACAAGGACGCCTTCCAGCTGGTTGACGAGAAGGTCAAGATCCTCCAGCCGCACAAAGAGAACAAGGTCTACGATGCCGCGGCGGTTCGGGAACGCTTTGGCGGCCTCGGCCCCGACAAGGTTGTGGATATCCTCGCGCTCATGGGCGACGCTTCCGACAACATTCCAGGGGTGCCGGGGATTGGAGAAAAAACGGCCATCAAGCTCATGCAGGAATTCGGTTCCGTAGAAGGGCTTCTTAAGGGCCTCGAGAAGCTTTCATCGGAAAAGCAAAGACAAAAGATCCAGGAAAACATGGAAGAACTTCAATTGTCTCAAAAACTCGCCACGATCGATACGGACGTTTCCCTCGAGATCGACTGGGACAAAATCCGCGTTACCGAACCAGACAACGCGGCTTTAACGGAATTTTTCAAGCGTTATGAATTCCGCGGGCTTCTTAAAAGCTCTGCGCCGCAGGGAGAAAAAGGGGCGGAAAAACGGAACTATAAAGCCGTTACGGCCTCAGAAGAACTTCAAATTCTTGCCGAAAAATTGAAAAAAATAAAAGCATTCAGCTTTGACACCGAGACGACCTCTTCCGATCCGATGAGAGCGGCCCTTGTCGGCATGAGTTTTTGCTGGGAGCCCCTTACAGCTTATTATGTTCCCGTGTCCTCTTCTTTGCACCAGGGACCCGGCCTCTCTGAAAAAGACGTCCTGAAAGCTTTAAAGTCCGTTCTGGAAGATGAAAAAATAGCTAAATACGGTCAGAACATCAAATATGACGAGATCGTCATGGCCCGCCACGGGATCCGGCTCGCCGGCGTCGCGTTCGATACCATGATCGCAAGCTATTTGATCGATCCTGTTAAAAGAAACCACAATCTGGACGACATTTCGCTGGAATATCTGGATGTGAAAAAGATCCCGACCGAAAGTCTCATCGGAAGCGGCAAAAAAAGCATCACCATGGACGTTGTGCCCCTCGAAACGATCACCGCCTATGCCTGCGAGGACGCCGACTGTGTCCTGCGGCTTGTGCCGATCCTCGAGGCCAAGCTTAAAGAGTTCGGGCTGACGGAACTTTATAAAAAAACAGAGCTGCCGCTTTCGGGGGTCCTTGCCAAGGTTGAAATGAACGGCGTGGCGCTGGACCTCGAGTTCCTTAAAAAACTTTCCGAAAAGGCCACGGGGGAGATCGCGGCGCTTGTCAAAGATATTTACGCGGACGCGGGCACCGAATTCAATCTCGATTCTCCCAAACAACTCGCGGACATTCTTTTCGTTCAAAAAAAGCTGCCGGCTTTTAAAAAGATCAAGACCGGCTATTCCACGGACGCGGGCGTGCTTGAAAAACTCGCGCTTTCTCACGAGTTGCCGCGGAAGATCCTTGAATATCGCGAGCGCGCGAAACTCAAATCCACTTATCTCGACGCGTTGCCGGAAATGGTCAATCCCCAAACCCATTGCGTGCATACTTCATTCAACCAGACAACGACAGATACCGGACGGCTTTCAAGTTCGGAACCCAATCTACAGAATATTCCTATCAAAACAGAAATGGGCCGGTTGATCCGCAAAGCTTTCGTGCCTCGTTCGAGAGGGAGAGGAAAAGGCAAGATCCTCTCGGCCGACTATTCCCAGATCGAATTAAGGATCCTCGCCCATTTTTCGGAAGATCCGAATTTAACAAAAGCTTTTGAAGAGGACCGGGACATTCACGCCTATACAGCCACGCTGCTTTATGGCGTCAAGGAAAAGGACGTGACGCGCGAAATGCGGAATGCCGCCAAGACCATCAACTTCAGTATTGTTTACGGTAAGACTAGTTACGGCCTTTCCCAGGACCTTCATATGTCGATCTCGGAGGCGGATGAGTTCATTAAAAATTATTTTTCCCGCTATCCGAAGATCAAAGAATTCTTGGACGGCCAGAAAGAGAAAGCCAAAAAGGAAGGGTATTTGACCACGATCCTTGGCCGCCGGTCCTATTTTCCGAACATTCACGCTTCAAACGTGCAGTTAAGGCAATACGCCGAGCGCGCCGCGATCAATGCGCCGCTTCAAGGCTCCGCGGCGGACCTGATCAAGATCGCCATGATCGCGATCCAAAGCCGCCTCGAAAAAGAAAAGAGCCAGAGTCTCATGATCATTCAGGTGCATGATGAGCTTGTGTTCGACGCTCCAGCCGCCGAAGTCGACGCGCTCACCCGGCTCGTCAGAGAAGAAATGGAAGGCGCTTACAAACTGAAGGTGCCGCTTAAGGCGGATGTTTTTTCGGGAGACACATGGTACAAAAACTGATCGTGGGCCTGACGGGAGGTTTCGGGGCCGGGAAAAGCTCCGTCGCGCAGCGCTTTAAGAACCTCGGGGCCGACGTGATCGATGCCGACAAGATCGCCCATGACGCGATGAAAAAAGGAAGCCCCGTTTTTGACCTGATCGCCCAACTTTTTGAAGAGGCGCTTCATCCTTCGGGGAAAAAAATGGACCGCGAACAGGTTGCGGAGATCGTTTTTGCGGATCCCGGAAAAAGAAAAGAGCTCGAGAAGATCATCCACCCTTATGTCTACGAGCGGATCAAAGAAAAGATCGAAGCGTCCATGAGCAGGGTGGTCTTGGTGGAGGTTCCGCTTCTTTTTGAAACGGGGTTCGAAAAACTCTGCGACAAGGTCTTGACCGTTACCTGCAATAACACGATCAAACTGAAGCGTCTTAAAAAGGACGGGTTCCCGCCCCAAGAGGTCCGGGCGCGTGAACGAGCCCAAATGGCAGAGAGTTTAAAAGCCCGAAAAGCGGATTTTATTATCGATAATTCAAAATCTATTTACCAAACACAAAGGGAGATCGAGCGTCTTTGGAGCAAGTTCGTTTCCCTCAATAAATCCACAACTTAGCGAGCAAGAGCGATGCTAAGTTGTTTGGGCAAATTGACCCCGCACCCAAATTGGCGGCTGGGGCAAAGGGAACAAAGCATCTTTCAGAAAAATTAGTAATTTAAATAACCCTTCTTGGCTCATGCGAGCTGGGTGCGGGGTTTAATTCACGCAAATAACTTACGGCGTAACGACCGTAAGTTATGCGTTCATTAAAAAAGGAGCCAAACCATCATGACAACAAAAGAAACTAGAGAAGTGCGCGAACCCAGAGAAAGACCTCACGGACATCACCGTCGTGCCGAAGATGGCAATGTCGCAAAGCCGCGCCCGCCCCGCATCATGCAGGAAGACGCCGCAGCGAACGGCGAAGCCCTGGAAAAAGCCCTGCAACAGCAGAAATCCGGCGAGAAACCGCTGGATGTGGCCAGTCTGAAGAAAATGAAGATCAGCGAACTTCAGAAAATGGCGCATAAGTTCAAAATCGAGAACGTTGCGGGCTTGAAACGCCAGGACTTGATCTTCAAGATCCTTCAAGGGCAGGCCCAGCAATCGGGGCTCATGTTCGGTGAAGGCGTCCTGGAGATCCTGGAGGATGGTTTTGGGTTCCTGCGTTCGCCCAACTACAATTATCTTCCTTCGCCAGATGACATCTATGTCAGCCCGAGCCAGATCCGCCGCTTTAACCTCCGGACCGGCGACGTGGTCGGAGGACTTATCCGTCCGCCGAAAGAAGGCGAGCGGTATTTCGCGCTCCTCAAGGTTGAAATGATCAACTTTGAAGAGCCGGACAGCGCGAAGGACAAGATCGCCTTCGACAATCTCACGCCGCTTTATCCGGACCAGCGGATCCAGCTTGAAACGACGCAGGAAGAAGTTTCGATGCGGGTCATGGACCTTTTAACGCCGATCGGTTTCGGGCAAAGAGGGTTGATCGTGGCGCCTCCCTACAGCGGTAAAACGATCCTCTTGCAGAAACTCGCCAACAGCATCACAACGAACCATCCGGACGCTTATTTGATCGTGCTTCTGATCGATGAGCGCCCCGAAGAGGTGACGGACATGCAGCGTTCCGTCAAAGGCGAAGTTATCGCTTCAACCTTTGATGAGCCGGCCGATCGTCACGTGCAAGTCGCGGAGATCGTGCTTGAGAAAGCCAAGCGTCTTGTCGAACACAAGCGCGACGTGGTGATTCTTTTAGACAGCATCACACGTCTTGCGCGCGCCTACAACACTGTGGCGCCGCATTCCGGGAAGATCCTCTCCGGCGGCGTGGATTCCAACGCGCTCCACAAACCGAAACGCTTTTTCGGGTCGGCCCGCAACGTCGAGGAGGGCGGCAGCATCACGATCATCGCCACCGCGCTCGTGGACACGGGATCGCGCATGGACGAGGTCATCTTCGAAGAATTCAAAGGCACGGGGAATATGGAGCTGCAGCTTGACCGCAATCTCTTCCAGCGCAGGATCTACCCGGCCATTGACGTGAAAAAATCCAACACGCGTAAAGAAGATCTTTTGATCCCGGCCGAGGAACTGAACCGCGTGTGGATCCTCCGCAAAGTCTTAAACGAGCTCAATCCGTCGGAAGCCATGGAGCTTCTGGTGGACCGCCTTAAGAAAACCAAATCCAACGCTGATTTTCTTCTCAGCATGAATAAAGTAAAGGAGTAAGACCCATGAAAAAAGAAATCCATCCTAAATACGGTCCCTGCACCATCCAGTGCGCTTGCGGCAATATCGTGGAAACGCGCAGCGTCCTTCCGCGGATCCAGGTCGATATCTGTTCGGTTTGCCACCCATTTTATACTGGCAAGCAGAAGATCCTCGACACCGCCGGCCGCATCGACCGTTTCAAGAAGAAATTCCAGGACCGTGTTGCGGTCACGAAAAAATCGACCAAAGCCGCGCCGAAAATGCCGGTCAAACTCAAATTTTCCGAGGATGCCCGCCGCGAAAAACTCCAGGCGCTTAAAGACAAGGTCAAAGCCCAGGGGAAATGAGAATACGCGAAAGACTTGAAAAGACCGAGGCCCGGTTCCGCGAGCTCGAAGGATTGCTCGCGAACCCGGAGACCGTCCGGGACCGGAACAAGTTCCAGTCTCTCAGTAAGGAAATGTCGCTTCTCCGGCCGATCGTCGAGACCTTCGAGCAATACAGGAAAATAGAGAAGGAGGTTGAAGGACTGAAGCACGGCCTTACCGAAAGCCATGGCGACGACGGCATGAAAAATCTCATTAACGAGGAATTAAGAACTCTCGAAGAAGAGCAGCGGCAAAGAGAGGTCCGCCTGGAAGACCTTTTTTTGCGGGATACCGAACCCGATGCGGCGAGGGATGTGATCGTCGAGATCCGCGCCGGCACCGGCGGCGAAGAAGCGGCGCTTTTTGCGGCCGATCTTTTTCGCATGTACAGCATGTACGCCAGCGATCATGGTTTGCGCGTTGAAGTTATGGATCTGAACCCCACCGGGATCGGCGGCTTCAAAGAGATCATTTTTGGCGTAAGCGGCGAACACGCTTACAGCTGTTTTAAATACGAAAGCGGCATTCATCGCGTCCAACGCGTTCCCAAAACCGAGGCAAGCGGGCGCATTCACACTTCCGCCGTGACGGTCGCGGTGCTGCCCGAAGTCGCGGAAGAAGAGATCGAGATCATCCCGACCGATCTCCGGATCGATGTTTACCGCGCTTCCGGTGCCGGCGGCCAGCATGTGAACAAGACCGAATCGGCGGTGCGTATCACGCACATCCCGACGGGGTTTGTCGTCGCGTGCCAGGATGAGAGGTCGCAGCAAAAGAACAAAGCGAAAGCCATGCGTATCCTTCGCGCGAAGATCTATGAATTCCGCCGCGAGCGGCAGGAAGCCGAGATCGCCAAGAACCGCAAAGAACAGGTGGGCTCGGGCGACCGGTCCGGAAAGATCAGAACTTATAATTATCCCGACAACCGGGTGACCGATCACCGAATCGGATTGACGCTTCATAGTCTTTCGCAAGTTCTGGACGGCCAAATGGATGCGCTCATTCAAGCGCTGGCCGAGGACGAAAAAGAAAGGCGGCTTACGGCGCTATGAAATGCCTTCAAAGTGTTCGGAACGGAGAACTTTTGGAGTTGCTCGCGTGGGGGCAAGGAGAACTTTTGCGGGCAGGGATCGAAGAGGGCCGCGAAGAATGCGAACGCGTCATGATGAAGCTTTTGAGATGTTCTCGCGCGGAACTTTTTTTAAAAGAACATGAAACAGACCCTTCGGGGATCCGGAACAGATTTCTGGAGATCCTTGAGAAAAGAACGAAGCGCGTCCCGCTCGCGTATCTTTTGAAAGAAACGGATTTTTGGCATGAAACGCTTTTGGTGGACGAGCGGTGCCTTATCCCTCGTCCCGAGACCGAGATCCTCGTCGAGCAGGTTTTAAAAAATATCGGTGAAATGAAAAAAGAAAAATTTTCATTCCTGGACCTCGGGACCGGATCGGGCGCCATCGCCATCGCGATCCTGCGCGCCTGCGGCAATGCCACGGCCACCATGACGGATATTTCCGGGGGCGCCCTTGAAGCGGCGTTTGAAAATTTAAAACGCTACGGCCTGGAAAACCGGGCAGAAATTGTCCCAAGCGATCTTTTTAGGGCGTTCACTGATCCAAAAAAATGGGATTTGATCGTTTCCAATCCCCCTTATCTTTCGGAAAAAGACCTGAAAGAGGCCCAGGAAGAGCTTCGCTATGAGCCCCGGATGGCTTTGGACGGCGGGAAGGACGGCCTGGATTTTTACAGGGCGATCATTGCCCAAGCAAAAGACCTCCTAACGGCAGGCGGCCTTATAGGGTTTGAAGTGGGGGCGGGGCAGGCCGAGACCGTTTCAAAGTGGTTTCAAGAAGCGGGTTATGATAATATCCAGCGTTTTCGTGACCATTTGGGGATCGAACGGGTCGTGATGGCCCGAAGGAAAAACTGATTTTTTATGGATAAGATCATTATTCAAGGCGGGAACCGGCTCCGGGGAGAAGTCGATATCTCCGGTTCAAAGAACGCGGTCCTGCCGATCATGGCGGCCGCGCTTCTTACCGAAGAAGAATCCGTTATTTCGAACGTTCCGTCGCTTTGGGACGTGCATACGATGGTCAAGCTTCTTCGCTCCCTTGGCGCGAAGGCCATTCTTGAAAACGGCTGCCTTAAGATCAAGCCAGGGAAGAATTTAAGGCCGCTCGCGCCGTACAAGCTTGTCAAAACCATGCGCGCTTCGGTTTGTGTCTTGGGGCCGCTTTTGGCGCGCTTCGGCGAAGCCGAGGTATCGCTTCCGGGCGGCTGCGCGATCGGCCCTCGGCCCATCGATCTTCATCTCAAAGGGCTCGAAGCGCTTAATGCCGATATCAATATCCAGCACGGGTATGTAAAGGTCCGCGCGAGAAAAAAATTACGCGGCACAGACATCTATCTTGGAGGCGGGTACGGCTCCTCGGTGCTGGCCACGGGTAACGTCATGATGGCGGCGACGCTGGCGCAGGGAAAGACCGTGATCGAGAACGCCGCCTGCGAACCCGAGGTCGTGGACCTTGCAAGGTTTTTAAAAAAAATGGGCGCCAAGATCGCGGGAGAAGGATCCCCTCGCCTTGAGGTCGAAGGCGTCCGGAAGCTGCGCGGGGCAGAGTACCAAGTGATCCCGGACCGCATCGAAGCGGGGACGTTCCTTTACGCCGCGGCGATCACGGGCGGGGACATCCTGGTCCGAAAAATGGAACCGGCCCATCTGAACGCGGTGATCGATAAATTAGGCCAAGCGGGCGTGCGGGTCGATAAATTCAAAAATTCGGTAAGGGTGCGGAAAAATGGACGGCTCAAGCCCGTGGACATCACAACGCTTCCGTATCCGGCATTTCCGACGGATCTTCAGGCGCAAGCCATGGCGCTCGCGACCATTACGCCGGGGATCAGCATCTTGACGGAAAAGATCTATCCGAACCGCTTTATGCACGTGCCGGAGCTTGGGCGCATGGGAGCGAAGATATTTTTGGAAGGGCCGAGTGCGATCGTGCACGGCGTGAAAAAATTGAGCGGAGCGCCGGTCATGGCTTCCGATCTCAGGGCCAGCGCGGCGCTTGTGCTCGCGGGACTTGTCGCCGAAGGAGCGACCGAGGTCCAGCGCGTTTACCACTTAGACCGTGGGTATGAGAATCTCGAACAGAAACTCACCGCTCTCGGAGCTTCGATCCGCAGGGAAAAAGAATAAAATTCAAATCTTAAATTTGAAATGATCACAAAGGAGGCAATGTGGCAGTCAAGATAAGAATGAAGCGTTTCGGTAGCAAGAACCGTCCTCAGTGGCGCATCGTTGTCAGCGACGCGAAAATGCCGCGGGATGGACGTTTCATCGAGGAGATCGGCCATTACGACGCTCTTCCCAAAGAGGATATTTTTGTCGTCAAGCAGGATCGTCTCGATTACTGGGTGAAAAAGGGCGCGCAAATGAGCGTTGCCTTAAGAAGCCTGGTGCGCCGTCAGAAGAAAAAAGCCAAGAAGAGCGCCTGATCTCTTTTTCAAGAAAGTCAGAACCTATGGCGCTTGCGATCGATATCGTAACGCTCTTCCCCGGTTTTTTTAAGAGTCCGCTGGAAGAGTCGCTTCTGGAGAAAGCCCAGGCCAAAGGGCTTGTAAGGATCCGGACGCACAATCTTCGCGGTTGGACGCATGACCGGCATAAAACGGCGGACGATAAACCGTTTGGCGGCGGGGCGGGCATGGTCATGAAACCCGAACCCATCTTTGAATGCGTTGAAGAGGTCGGAAAAAAAGCCTGGGTGATCCTTTTAGACCCGCAGGGCGAGCCGATGAGCCAAACGCTTGCCGCAAAGCTCGCGAGAAAAAAACACCTGGTCTTGATCGCGGGGCATTATGAAGGCGTCGACCAAAGGGTCAAAGATCATTTGGCCGATCAAGAGATTTCGGTCGGCGATTTTATCACGATGGGCGGCGAGGCCCCGGCCCTTTGCCTGATCGAGTCGATCGTGAGACTGATCCCCGGGGTTTTGGGGAACAAAGAGTCGGTCCGGCATGAAAGTTTTCAGTCGGGGAAACTGGAGCACCCGCATTACACAAGGCCCCGGGAATACCGGGGGTGGAAAGTTCCGGAGGTGCTTTGCTCTGGAGATCATCAACAAGTGGCGCTTTGGCGCCATCATGAGGCGGAACGAGCCACGCGCCGGAAACGGCCGGACCTTTTGAAATAATTTCAAGGATTTACCCCGTTAGAGCTAGAACGGCTCAAGACGGGCAATTATTTTTTAAATATGAACTACTCAACAAGAAAAACAGTTTCATACAAGTTGAAACTCTAACGGGGGAATAGCCATGAGCAAAATGGACATTGTCGAAAAAGAAGCTGCATCCAAAAAAACGCCGGAATTCCGCGTCGGAGACACCCTGAAGGTGCACATCCGCGTGAAGGAAGGCGATAAGACCCGCACCCAGCTTTTTGAAGGGATCTGCATCCGTAAAAAAGGAAAAGGCGTTCGCGCCAGCTTTACGGTCCTGAAGGAAAGCTACGGGGATAAGGTCGAAAAGATCTTCCCGCTCCACTCACCCACGGTCGAGAAGATCACGGTAAGCGGAAAAGGCAAAGCGCGCCGTTCCAAGCTTTATTACCTGAGGCAGCAATAAGCCGCTAAGGAGTTCTCCATGACGGAGGTCTCTCAAAAAGCGTCCCGCCAAAGGATCCGCTTTGAGAAGATGTGGGCTTTCGATTGCGCAGAGGCCTCCTCGGCCGTTGGCGGATGGCTTGCAGGAGTGGATGAAGCCGGTCGCGGCCCTTTGGCGGGCCCCGTCGTTGCGGCCGCGGTCATTCTTGTGTCCCCCCAGGAACTCGTCGGGATCAATGATTCCAAAAAATTAAGCGCCGCCCGGCGCGAAAAACTTTATCTTCAGATCGCCCGTTCCGGGATCGTCGGCATCGGATCCGCCGACGAAAAACAGATCGACGAACTCAATATCTACGAAGCGACGCGGCTTGCCATGAAAAAAGCCGTTCTGAACCTTTCCCACACGCCGGCGCGCCTGTTGATCGACGGGCCCATACGCCTCGATCTGGCTCTTGAGCAGAAGGGCGTGATCCGCGGCGATCAGAAATCCGCGAGCATCGCCGCCGCCTCGATCGTCGCCAAGGTGTTCCGCGATCACTGGATGCGCAAAACACACGAACTTTATCCGGCCTACGCTTTCCACCGCCACAAAGGATACGGTACCGCCGAGCATCTTAGCGCCCTTCGCGAATTCGGCCCGTCGCCGGTTCATCGCCATAGCTTTGCCCCGGTCCGGGAAGCCGCCCTGAGCGGGAAGAACGCATGAAGTTAATTCCAAAACCCGGACCGTTCCGCTTACCCCTCGGGGATCGCGGCGAAGCGGCTGCCTGGGAATTTCTTAAAAAACAGGGCTACGACCTCGTCGAAAAGAATTATCACTGCAAGCTCGGCGAAATAGACGTGATCGCCAGGCGGGCCGGAAGGATCGCTTTTATCGAAGTTAAAACACGCACAAGCGATCACTACGGCGCGCCGCAAGAGGCCGTCAATCTCGTTAAGCAGGAGAAGATCTTCAAGATCGCTTCTTGGTATTTAAAAGAGAAAAAACTTTCCGGAACGCCGGTTGCGTTCGATGTTATTTCGGTGCTTTGGAAGGAAGGACAGCCCCCGGAGATCAAGCTGATTCTCGACGCTTTTGAAAAAGGGGAGGACCGCGGCGGGCGCTCGTGATCAAGCCGGTTTTGGTTGCTCCAAAGGAAGGATAAAGGAAAAAGAGCTTCCCTTTTTATATTCCGATTCCACCTCGATCTTTCCGTGATGGCACTCCACAAGTTTTTTTGAGATCGCAAGCCCCAGCCCCGTGCCTCCCGGCGCGAGAAGTTTGGCCGATTCAAGCTGGCCGAATTTCCTGAAAAGTTTCGGAAGGTCCTGTTGCTGGATCCCCACCCCCGTATCCCGCACCGAGATCTTCACGCCATGATCGATCCGCGACGAGACAAGCGTGATGGATCCCTGGGAGGTGAACTTGATGGCATTCTGGATGAAATTCGTAAGGACCTGAAAGATCTTGTCCCGGTCAAAGGTTACCGGGGGCAGGTTTTTTTCAAGCTCAAGCCTCATCGAAAGTTTTTTATCTTCCGCGAGGGGCAGCATCGTATCGCCCACCTCCTCAAGAAGCTGGTTGATATCTCCCGGCTCCATATTGAACTCGATGACCCCGGCCTCAAGTTTATGGAAAGCGAGCACGTCGTTCACGAGCCGCACCAGCCGGTCGATGCAACGTTTGGAAATGCTCAGGACGTCCCTCTGCTCTTCCGTGATCTCGCCAGTCAGGCCTTCCAGCACGATGCTCAGGCCTTCCTTCACGGAATGGATCGGGGTGCGGAGCTCGTGGGAGACCATCTGGATAAGGTCTGCCTTGATCTCGATGGATTCCTGGTATTTACGCTCAGTGATATCTTTGGAAAAACAATAAAATCCGTCAAAGTTCTTGGCCGCATCCAGGGTCCGCACCATGACCACATACTGGTAAAAAACGGAGCTATCTTTTTGGAAGACCTTAAGCTCCACCTCGGATTTGCCTGTTTCTTTCATCATCTCGAAGGCGGCCTCGGCCTTGTCCGCGTCTTCGGGACAGACCGTGGCGCTGAAATTCAACCCCATCATTTCCTGGGGAGTGTAGCCCATCATGGCCGCGTAGGATTTGTTGACGCTTAAGAATTTCTCGTTCGCGTCCAGACGGGCGATACCGTCCAGGGCGTGTTCCATCGCCATGGAAAGTTCCCGCAGTTGTTGTTCGGAACGGATCTTCTCGGTGATGTCCTCGGAGATGCCAAGAAGGTAAACGGGTTTTCCGTCGTGGTCCAGGACGGGGATCTTTTTGGTATGCAGGATCCGGACGCCTTTTTGCTTCGTGTGAATGGATTCTTCGGCGATCTCAATGGTCGTTCTGCCCGCCAAAGCGTTTTTGTCCTGCTGGATAAAAAAATCAGCTTCTTCTTTTGGGAAAAAGGCGTAATCGTTTTTTCCGAGAAGCTCTTCCCGCTTATAGCCCACCAAATCCTCACCAGAACGGTTAAAACGGACAAATTTCAACTCTTCGGCGTCCTTCATGAAGATCATGTTCGGGATATTTTCGATGATGGAATCAAGGAAGGTGTTGGTCTGGCGGAGCTCTTTTTCTGCCCGGATCCGTTCGTCGATATGGGCGCGCAGTTCCTCGTTGATGAGCACGAGCTGCTGGGTCTTATGTTCCAGCTCGGCCGTCCTTTCGCGCACCTTGACCTCGAGGGCCTCATTCATGTTCTTCAACTGCTGCAGATAGATCCCGAGCCGCTTGAGCGTCGGGAGGAAGACAAGCATACCGATTATCGCAAGACAGAAGATGTTAAGAAAGAAAAGGCCTGTTCCGAGGTATTTGAGCATCGTGATCTTTCCGCTGCTCTCTTTCTGGAATGTCTTGATCGCGGCGCGGAAAAAACTAAGAAGTTTCGCGTTCTTCGCCTGGAAGGCGAGAAGATAGGGATTGTCGGAGCTAACGCGGATCGGGGAGCCCATCAGGAATTTTTTTAAAGCGGAAAAATATTCGTCCACTTCCTGGTTCAAGGGAGGGGAGGAGTAAAAATAAAGCCGCCGGAGCGTCGGGATCAACTCCCTCGGAAGGTGGGTTTTTTCGGAAATAATGTCGTTGGAGGTCGTGTTGAAAAGAAGGATCAACCGCGATTCGTCCCGGATGTTGGCGCGGAACGTTTTGCGGTCCGCAAAATCGATCGACTGCGCGTAGGCAGTCGCCAGGTAAGCGGTTTTCTGGACAAGACTGTACTGGCTTTCCATAAAGCCCGTGATCGCCGCGTCCCGCGACGCGTAACGGATCTGGTGGTTCATGATAAGGAAGTTCCCGACCGCGGAGCAGCAAAGGAAGATGAAGGCAAAAAGAAATTTCAGATTGGTGGCAGAAAGGATAGGGTCCCGCCTTGCCTTCGGCGGGGCTTTATGGGTCTTTTCCGGTTCGTGAGCGGTCACGCGGGCATCCCGAGGTAAAATCCTTGCCCGTACTTTACCCCCAGCTCTTTAAGGCGCTCGAGATCCTCCTCCGTTTCAATGCCTTCGGCGATGACCTCGGCATTCAGGTCTTCGGCGACCTTGAGGGTCCGCCGCAGCGAGCGTTCGATGTGGATATCCTGCGCGATCCCCCGGACATATTTTTTATCGAGTTTGATCACGTCGGGCTCAAGGAGGATCAGGCCCTCGAGGCAGGTGTTCCCGAAACCCACGTCGTCGATCGCGATCGAAATGCCATAGCGCCTGAATTGTTCCACGGGGCCGATTAAGTGGGACGGGTCGCCCAGGATCTGTTGTTCGCTGATCTCAAAACAGTAGTTCTCGGCGGGACAGGTCGTTGCCAGTTTCTCCACAAGCTCTTCGGTCGCCAGGGCGATGATCGTTGTCGGGAAAAGGTTGATGTGGCGGCGGATCTTGGGCGGAAGCGTTGCCGCGGCCGCGACGCAAGAACGGAAACAGTGATGATCCACGAGTGTCAGGATGTTATTTTCCATCGCGATCCTGAAAAAAACATCCGGCATATGGATACCGCTATTTTTCAAGCGGGAGAGGAATTCGTAGCCTACGACGGTCTGGTCGGCGAGGCGGAAGATCGGTTGTTTCAGAGCAAAGAAGTCCCGTCCGTTCCGTAAAAGCTCGGCCACATGTTCGGCTTCGGGCGGCCGCGGACCGTTCCGCGTTTCTTCGGGATGCTGGTAGGAGACCTTGTTTTTTCCTTCATTTTTGCTTTGCCTTAAAAAAGGGTCCGAAACCGCCAAAAGCTCGTCCACGGAAGTCACATGGTCCGGGACAGAAACAAGCCCGAAGCTTGCCGTGATCTTGATCGTCCTTTTTTCGGAGACGGTGATCGTGGTATTGGCGATCGAGGAGCGAAGCCGCTCGGCCAGCTGGAGGCCTTCTTTGACGGATGTTTTTGGCAGGAGAAGAATGAACTCATCTCCGCCGATCCTCGCGACGTGGTCTGAGCCGCGCACCGAATCGCGTATTTTCCTGGCCGTTTCCTTCAAAAGAATATCGCCCACGGGATGGCCCAGGGAATCGTTGATCTTCTTCAGGTCGTCAAGATCCAGGAGCAGCACCATGAGGTTGCCGCCTTCGCGGGCGATGAGCTGGATCTCGCGCTTGAGGACCTGCTGGAGCCCTCGGCGGTTATAAAGCTCGGTCAACGGGTCCAGAAGGGCCATTTTTTCCAAGCGGCGATTGGTCTCATGAAGGCGGCCGGTAACAGAGGCCAGTTTTTCCTTGATGCGGTGCCGGTCAATGGCGTGGTGGAGGACGCGAAGAAGCAGCCTGGAGTCGATCTCGCCCTTGACCAGGTAATCCTCGGCGCCTTTCCGGACGGCATCGATCGCGAGGCTGTCGCTGTCCAGGCCGCTTACGATCACGACGGGAGTGTGGCGGGCCTTCGCGTGAACGTTTGCGAAAGTTTCGATCCCGGAAGAGTCGGGGAGCATCAGGTCCAAAAGGATGAGGTCCCAGGAGTTTTGTCCGAGGGCTTCCAGGGCTTGCTTCAGGGTCGTAAGGCGGGTTACTTCGAACGAGGGGTTTTTCTCCTGATCCAGACGCATGCTGAGAACATCCGCGAATTCCTGGTCATCCTCAATGAGGAGAACCCGCAAACCGGGCTGTATGAACTTTTCCTGCTCCATCTTCCTGCCCTCTTTTTGTCCCGAGGCCCCGCCCCGGGACGTTTCCGTTTTTAACGTTTAAGAGTCCGGAAGTATTTTCTTGATCGCTACAAGAAGGTCGCTGAAATCATAGGGCTTGGTCAAATAAGCGTCCGCGCCGATGACTTTCCCGAGGACCTTGTCGACCACGGAATCCTTGCCCGTGAGCATGATGATGGGGATCTTCGCGATCTTTTCATCGAAACTTTCCCGAAGCGTTTTGCACACCTCTTCTCCCGGGAGTTTCGGGATCATCAGGTCCAGGATGACAAGGTCGGGGATCGTTTCGGTCGCTTCCTTCAGGCCGGTCATACCGTCGAACGCGGCTGAGACCTCAAACCCAAGGCTTTTCAGACGCAAGGTTAAAAACTTGCTCGCGCTGAACTCGTCTTCGATGATCAAGATCCTTTTCTTTTGCACCGGAGCTTTTTCCACGGAGCGAACCTTTCTTTGGGTAACCTTTGCTTTCATGTTCTCGGTGTCGGTATGCATATCCTACCCCCTTAAAATAAGTGGGCGGCAAAATCCCAAAACCATTATCTCCAAAGAGCGAACGACATTCGTGGACTGGATTTTCCCTTTCCCTAAAATAAGTATATCTTGAGAATAGAAAAAAAGCAAACAAGGGCAGTTAGAGGAGATATTTTTAGTTCTAAAAAATACTATAAAGCATTAAGTCGCTTTAAAAACTGCACTACCAGTTCTCAAATCTTCATTTTTATAAATGAAAATCATGGCCTCTGGCTGAAGCGATGAGCAAGCTCCCACGGCATATCTTTCCAAAAGAGAATAAGCTTTCGGAAGCGCGCCGGTATCTTTTTTGGCACTGTAAAAAATTTTCACAGAAATCTGTGTCATTTTTAAACATTCGGCACAGGATTTTTAAAATCGTCGATCCACAACTTGTTGATTTTCAATAAGTTGTGGCATTGATTTTTTGGCATGAAAATTGAAAAACACATAGTGGGTTAATAAAAAAAAACCATTAAGCGCATACAAAAGGAGGAGCCAAAATGAACCCACTTGTGAAACATACGAATCGATGGATCGATCCCTTTGATCTTGTCACAGATCTGCAGGATGACATGAACCGTTTATTTTCTTCGTCTTTGCGCCGAAACCCGGAGACGAGTTTTGGGGAATTTTTTCCAAGCCTTGAAGTCAAGGAAGACGAGAATCAGTTCCTGCTCCATCTTGACATCCCAGGAATGGAACGCAAAGACCTGGACATCTCGGTTGTTGGAAACACGCTCACGGTCAAGGGAGAACGCAAAGAAGAGGAGAGTAAAAAAGGGAAAGGTTACTTCTATTCCGAAAGACGCTACGGAAGTTTCCGGCGATCGGTGGAATTGCCAGCTGAGGTTGACGCGGACAAGGTTGTAGCCGGCTATAAAGACGGCGTCTTGGAATTGACCCTTCCAAAATCCGAGAAAGCCAAACCCAAACAGATCAAAGTCGATATAAAATAAATATTGCAAACGCCCTGCTCCGGGCCCGATCGGGGTTGGGCGTTCTTGCAATAGAAAATAAGGACATTTTACCAAAGAGGAGAAACCCCTATGAGCGAACTATTGGAAAAAAAGATCAAAGGGACACATATTATCATTGCTATTCTCGCGATCGTTGTGTTGTTGCAGACGGTCACACTGGTTCAACAAGGCCGGCGGCAGACAGCGCTTGAAAAACGGCAGGACGAATCAATTCTTGCGCGTCAAAACGCGGCATCTGTCATGCATGCGAGAACGCATAACGCTGCCTCTCAAGCCCCACGAGCTTTTTCTCAGTTTTTGGTCAACGATGATCCATGGGAATCTTTCGACCAGATGAGTCGGCGCATGAGCAATCTGATGCAGCATGCCTTTATGTTCGGTTCGCCGCTTTTTCAGAATATGCCTCAAGGCGCTGGATTTGATTTTACCCCGGCAGTAGATCTTGAAGAGACAAAAGACGCTTATATCGTCAAGAGCGATCTTCCGGGTTTGGAGAAAGATAAAATTAATTTGACCGTGAAAGAGAACATCCTGACGATTGAAGGTGTGCGTCAGACGGCGAACGAGACTCAAGACCCAAAAACCGGATATTACGCGCAAGAACGCAGCTATGGCTCTTTTGCGCGAAGCTTGAGTTTGCCCGGGCTGGTCGATGAATCAAAGATTGTCGCGGAATACAAAAATGGGGTTTTGATCATCACGCTGCCCAAAGCCCCGGGCCAGAAGGATGCGCAGAAGGTAGCGATTCAGTAACAGAGAGACATTCGGGGCGGTTTTCCCGCAAGCGATGGTCAAGGCTTGAGATTGCTGAGAACCGCCCCTGGGCTGCGCATTTAAGATTATTTTTCAACCCACCATCATCCATACCACTGCCTGTCTAAGCTCCGATATTGAATCGCCTCTGCGATATGTTCGCTTTGAATTTGCTCGCAACCGGCGAGATCGCTGATCGTTCGGGAGATCTTGAGGATCTTGTAATAAGCCCGGGCTGACAAATGAAGTTCTTTCATCGCCATTTCAATGAGTTTTCGGCCCTGGAGGTCCGGCGTTGCGAACTCCTTGATATCCTTGGGGGACATTTGTGAATTTGTTTTATAGGGTCTTTTAGAATAGCGCGATCTCTGTATTTTCCGGCAGTCGCAAATTCTCTGACGGATTGTTGCCGAATCTTCCACGGGTTCTTGCCCTGTAAGGGTTTGGAACGAAAGAGCCGGGACTTCAATATGAATATCGATCCTGTCGAGGATCGGCCCCGAAATTTTAGACCGGTACTTGTGGATCTGTCCTAAAGAACAACGGCAGGTCTTGCGCGTATCGCCGAGATAACCGCAAGGACATGCCTGTGGGAGTTATCGACAACTTTTCTTCGGAGGACGCTCTTACCTATACACTAAGCATAAATATTCCAAAGGCTTGGGAAAAATTACCTCCTCCCAAAACCTTTGGGGAGCATATACGGCTAGCACGTATGAAGAGAGGGTGGCAGGTTAAAGAATTGGCCCGCAAGGTAAGGGTAACACCAGCTTCAGTAATCCATTGGGAGAAGAGGGGGCTAAGACCTGATTATTCCGTAATCCGCAAGCTTAAAGAAACACTTCCGGATTTGGCCTCCGTATCTCCCACATTAATTTATAAGGATTACCCTGCTGAGCCAAAAACTTTTGGGGGGCGCCTAAGACAGAGAAGGCTTGGTCTCGACCTAAGCCAAAAGGAACTGGCCCAAAAGCTAGGCGTATGTTTGGATGCGGTTGCTGATTGGGAAGCCGGAAGAACTAGAGGCGGGAACAAGAGTATCCAATTTGAGAAGGAATTAATGCAAGGAATCGATACAATATCATTATGAAAAACATTAAGGCTCAAATCCAAGCGATGGTGGATCTCGAAACAAGGGGATGGAATACCAAAAACCCCGATTTATTTCTTTCCATTATTCACCCAGATATGGTTTGGCCTTGGCCTCCGCATCAAAATGCTCACAATCCTGTCCATTGGGTTTTTGAATTAGGGCGTTTTAATTACAAGCGTTGGCGAAAGAACTGGCAGGATATCTTTGACGGCTACAACTTAATTCATAATAGGAGAAATACAATAAAAATTGAAATCAGCCAGGAAGGCGACGGAGCTTATGCAGTCGTAGATATTGACACGCTTTGGCAGCATAAAAAAACAGGGAAAGACCTCCACTGGAAAGGACGGGTTTGTAAGATTTACACAAAGATGCCGACTAGAGAATGGAAGTTGATCGCCCACACAGGATCTCTGCACTATTCTGGTCAGCAGCCCGCTGGAGGCGGCTCAAATCGAAAAGAAATATCCAATGAAACAAAAAAGAAAATTCGCTCAGCAAAGAATTTATATACCACATTAGGAACCTTGCAAGCTGTAGCGTATCAGATGGGACTGTCGAAAGAACGAATCCGACAGCTTCTTTTTATGGGTAAATTCCAAGGAAAAAAATAGTAATCAACCGTGCAAGGTGTTCTTAATTTATAAATTTTCTCTTATTTTTCTAGGAGCTCTGGGAAAGTCAAAAATTTCAAAGAGTAACTTTATGAAGCATTGCCCGTTTGCCGATGGCAAGCCTTACTTATAAAATTTTCTTATTTTAAAATAAAAAAAGAACATATTTTTTGCTGCATATTGCTGAAAAGGTTTCGCGAGAATTCGTCTTCTGGAGTGGGTGGATCGCCTTGTTTTCTATGAGCCGCAAACTGCAAAATTTTTCCTTAAGACGATCGGCGATCTTTTTGATTAGGTATCAAAGGAGGCGGTGAGATTAAGAAACCGCATAGATGCGAGGATTTAACTGTAGATAGAGCCGAAAGTTCCGATAAATAATGAAAGGCTTAAAAGGTCAATTTTGGGGGAGAAGTATGTCTATAGAGAAAATCATTGTGCGTTCGTTGATTGTCTTAGCGGCACTATTTCTCATTCTTACATTGACCTTTTACCCACCGAGTTACGCAGCAGCTCCGTTAATATTCTTAGCATTATTTATTGGCGCAGAATTTCTTTTACCTAAGGAGCCAAAGACTGAAAAAGGTTTACCCAAAATAGCATTAAAAGTGACTACAATACTTTTGGTCATAGGTATAATTGCATGCATTGCAAGCGTTCTTGTTTTATGGAAAATCGGGCCATTTTGGCGGTTGAAATAAGAAATCAACATCAATTAAAGCCGGATACGGTAAATGGATAAAAAAGAAATAGCTTACTCCGCACTACTTGTGGACGATGATGCCGTAATTCTTGCCGTTCTCCAGAAAGCCTTAAAACGGCGTGGGTTTATGACTTTTGCTACTCAAGACCCTCTTGCATCAATCGAATTTGTGAAAAGCCATCGCCCAAGCGTTGCCTGCATTGATCTGGATATGCCGCAGATGAATGGTATCGAAGTCATCAAAAAGATGCGAGAGATCATGCCGGATATTCGTGTGGTTGTAGTTACAGGGTATTTAGACACTTATCACGCGGAGGTTGATGCTCTCAAGGTTCGTGTTGTTGAAAAAGACTCAAGAGGAATGCACGAACTCGATAAGGTCATTTGCGCGGAACTTGAATTGTCGCGAGAAGAATTTGATGCCTTAAAAACCAGAGAAAAACCTGATCTTAAAGCACGCATATTGTTCGTGGGCGAGGAAGATGATATTTGTGATTTTATGCAGCATATAGCCGAGGAAGAAGGATTTCAAGCTCAGGTTGCCTATTCTCCCGGAGAGGCACTAATTCAAATATCATCATTTAGGCCGGACATTGTTTGTACCGATTTAACGATGTCGCAAATGCAAGGTGATGAACTAATTAAAAAAATACGCTTAGGCAGTTATCCTTCGATTAAAATCTTTGTTGGAATGACTGGCGATCCAGATGCGCATCATCGTTTTCTTTCGGTTGGCGCTCATGAGGTTTTGAGCAAACCTTTTGATTTAACGACCATTATCAACTCGATGCGGCGCTGGGCTTTGCTTTTGAAGAACTAAAATTTAACACGTAGAGAGCACTACAGAAGGGTATTATGCAGTAAGAATAAGAGCAAGAAAGGACCATTCGGCCGGAATGGATGACATTGCAGAAAAGGTACGACGAATTGTAGCCGATTTGTTGAAACTACCAATCGAGGAAGTGAAATTAGAATCTCGATTTGTAAAAGACTTAGGGGCAGAGAGTCTTGATACAGTAGAACTCGTAATCGCCCTTGAGGAAGCATTTGGCCGCGAGATTTCAGATGAAGCGGTGGAACGAATGCATAAGGTCGGCGATGTCGTAAAGTTTTTGCAAAAAAATTTACCAGAATCTCAAATCCAACAGATGGGGAACCGACCGATGGAAGAAAAAAGTAAAAAAGAAGTAAAACAAATCAAGCTGCTTTGTGTTGATGATGAAGCCGAGATTATCGAATTTCTCGGTGATTATTTTAGCGACAAGGGTTATGAGTCCTACACAGCCGATTCCGGCGAAAAAGCCCTTGAGATCCTACGCGAATACAATCCCAATATTGTTCTTCTGGATGTTCGTCTGTCAAGCGGTGGGATGCGTGATGGCGTGCAGGTTTTACAGGAAATAAAAAAGTACAATCCTGAGATAAAGGTCATTATGGTTACGGCGGTTGTGGATCAACCTGTTATTGATAAAGCCAAGGAGTTGGGTGCAAGTGATTACATTACAAAACCGTTGAACTTAGAATATCTTGATACGGTGGTAATGGAAAAAATTCAAGAAGCCCTAACGGGAGATTCGAAAAAAGGCGGTTAATTTTATAAATGGAGAGATGCCAGAATGGACGACAAGAAAAAAATACTTGTGATTGATGATGAAGAATTATTAACAAAAACTTTTTCGAGGGTTTTGGAAAAAACCGGGTACGATGTTTTTATTGCTAAGAAAGGACAAGATGCCTGTGAAATGGCGGAAGAAGAAAATTTCGATTTAATAATATCCGATATTAGAATGCCGGGACTTGATGGGGTTGAAACCGTCTTAAAATTAAGAGAAATCTTTTTAAGAAAAAAAATGGAAAACATCCCAACGATTTTTATTACTGGATTTGCAGATGAACTAAAAGAAAAAGAAGCAAAAGCTCTTATGCCGTACGCCTATATTATGAAGCCTTTCGATATACAAGAGCTTCTTTTGGCCGTGAAAAATGCTCTCATAGAAAAAAGAAAGAAGTAATTTAATGAATATCTCCGAGATGATTCAGATGTATAAAGGGAAAATAGAAAAAGTTAAAAAAGAATTAGAAATTCAGCCTAATGGTTGGCAAAACGCTCAAAAAGACATAGATAGTATTCTTGATGAAGTTTTTGACTGGCTTTCGAATTTTGAGAAAAATAATGAATCAAACGAAAGTAAAGTATATGAAATGAAGCACTTGTTCATCCAGCATTGCCGAGACCTTATACGCTTAGGAAAATACAATCGTCATGTAATTGATAAACCGTATGGGTATCATGGCGATTTTATGATTATTGATGAGATTTATAAAAATTCCCCCAACACTACTGGAATTGAACGATGTATGGACAACTACTTTTTAAAAGCATCAGCTTCCGTAGCAACGAGAAATCGAAAAGAAGACTTTAAGCAATTTTTAATGGATTTTTCTAAAGAGAATGCTTTAAAACGCAAGATTCGAATTTTGGATCTGGCATCAGGTCCATGTACTGATATTATCGAGTTCTATGACCAAGCAAAAGAATTAGGGGGGAATGTTTTAATGGATTGCTTGGATCACGATATAAATGCTATCGAACATTCAAAGTCCAAACTGAAAACAAAGACTTTTAATAAACAAATATGTTTTCTTCAAAAAAATGTTATTAAATTAGCTTTAACTAAAAACATTGAAGGGTATTTTTCGGAAAAATATCATTTAATATTTTCCACAGGACTTTTTGACTACTTGGATGAAAAAATATCGACTCGGTTGGTGGCCAATCTTAAAAAACTTTTAGTTCCTAACGGTTTATTGATCATTTCAAATTATCGGGATAAATGGAGTAACCCCGCAAGACATTTCATGGAATGGGGAGGGGACTGGGAGTTGGTTTATAGAACCGAACAAGAGTTTTTGAAGATATTTGAGAGTGCAGGGTTTATATCTTCGAGTCTTAACTTAAAGTATGAGCCTTTAAAAATTATGCAATATTGCTTCGCGAGGAATTAAGAAATTGACGCCAGCTCAACACTATTTCACATCCGCATTAGTTACTGCTGTAACAGCATTTGTATTTGCGATATTTGTTTTTAGAAACTCACCTAATCGAAAGTTGGCACATCATTTTATTTGGTATGCTTTCTGCATAGCGCACTGGAGTTTTTTTGTTTTTGCATGCACTTATGTGTCAGATCACGAGCTTTCATATCAGCTAGCAAGGATATGCCATTTTATAGGTGTATTTATCCCCGTTGCTTTTCTGCATTTTTCCTACGTTTTAATTAACAGCAAAAAACAATGGCTGCGGCGTGTAATAATAATTTCCTATTTTATAGCGGGAATAATATCAGCTTCTATTTTAATAAAACCCCAATTATTTATATCGGATGTTGTTCCAAAATTCACTTTCCACTTTTTCCCCAATGCAGGACCTTTGTTTTATTTGTGGACGGCATTATTTGTACTGCTTGTTATGCTTACGCTTTCCGTATTGTTTTTAGAAGCGAGAATGCGGATTGGCGGTGAAAAGAAAAAATTATTATTTTTTATAATAGCCAATTCCTTAGGTTATCTTGGCGGGATTGGTTGCTTTTTACCAGTTTATAATATCGAGCTATTTCCATTTCCTTATGGAATTTGGGGCGTTTTCTTTTTTGTTTGCGTTACTTTTTACGCTGTGATTCGTTATCAATTTATTGACGTTGAAGTTATTGTAAAAAAGACCTTAGTGTTTGCCGGAATAGTAGCTGCCGCCGTCTCTGTAATTGCTTTTCCTTTTGCCCTAATTCAGGTTGCTATAGGAAATGTTTTTGGAGCTCCTTCTCCTTTTGTTATTTTATTATTAGGGATTATAACTACGGCGTTAATTTTTAGCCCATTGGAACGGCTTCTTCTTAATCTCACCGACAAGTATCTATTCCAGAAAAAATTTGATTATCGAAGAATATTAAAAATCGCCAGTGAAGGTTTAGCGGATATTAACAGTTTGAATCATCAACTGCGCCTTGTGGTGCATTTCTTGACACTGAGGGCGAGGATCAAAGGTGCCGCGATTTATATGCCCGAAAATGGCGAAAACAATTTTATTTTAAAAGCATCCCGTCCCGAAGAAATGACTAATCAGATAAAGAAGTTGGAATATGATTCGCCGATTCTTTTGTATCTGAAAGCCGAGAAGAAAAAAACCTATTTGGAATATCAGTCGATAGAAGAAGCTGCAACGAAGTATGCGAAAAATGCCATGTATTCTTATAATTTGCCAAAACTGTTGGAAGACATGAAGCGTCTTCGCGCACATCTCATCGTGCCCAGCTTTTATCAGGGTAAGCTTCAGGGCCTTTTAGTGTTGGATGGAAAAAAATCCGATGAAACTTATAACGAGGAGGATATTAACCTCTTTCAAACGATTGCGTTGGAATCCGCCATTGCTTTTGAAAATGCCCGTAAGCACGACGAACTCATCGAACAAAACATAAAGCTTGAGCAAATGAACGATGAATTGAAAAGAACCCAAGCGGAAGTCATTCAGGCGAAGGAGGAGGCCGCCGTTTCTGCTCTTTCCGGCGGTATTAACCATGAAATCAAAAATTCCATCTATGGTTTGACCAACAATGCCGATCAAGTCGCAGCGGCACTTGACCATATCGGTAAATCTTTGAAGCTATGGTATAGGTCGGGCGATGCTGTTCCTGTTCGTCAAAAGCGAGAGCTTTTTGAGAATCTTGAGGAAGCGTTAGGTGCCATTATCATCGTTCAACAGGCTAGTCAGCATATTGATGATGTGGCTCGCACCTTGGCCGAGATCAGCAAGGGCAAATACGCCAAAATGGGCCGCATTTCTATCAGAACCTTTTTAAAAGGGATTGTGACGATAGGTATGCTCAGGACGTATGGAGATCGCGTAAAAACTCAAGGTTTTGAGAATCCCCCTGAAGTCGATGCTCCTCGCGAGCTTCCTTCGGTTCGCGGTCACACGGAACTTTTAAAGGCCGTTTTCATTAACTTTTTCAAAAATTCCATTCATGCTATGGACGGCATTTTTCCCAAGAAAATCGAAATTCGTGCGATGCTTGACCCTGATGATAAAGACATGGTTCGCGTTGAATTTTCCGATAATGGGAAGGGAATTCCTCCTGACGTTCTTCCCAAGATTTTCGATTATGGATTTACGACCAAGGGTTCTGAGGGGGAAGGAAAAGGTCTTTATAACGTAAAAGCGATCATTGAAGGCCAGCATAAAGGGAAAATCTTGGTTCAAAGCGAGGTTGGCAAAGGCACCACGTTTATCATCAAGCTTCCGATCTGGAAGGACGAGGAAGAGCTGCAATGATTTTTAAAATTCTTACGTTTGATAAAACGGGAGAGGTTAGCAATCGTATCGAGAATATCTTTACGAAGTTCATGAAAGGCTATCTGGTTTATCGGGCCGCGACTGCTGCTGAAACCGTTGAAATCGGGAAACGCGAAGAGGTCGATGTTATTATCATAAACGGTGACGATAACCCGGATCTCTCCCCGGAAATCTTGTTAGATTTAAAACGCAAGATCGTTCCTTCTCCAAAACTTCTCTTGCTTTTGGAGTCCAATAATATTCACACAAAACCCGCTCTTGAAAGCGAAGCGCACGCGACTCTTAATTCTTCCAATTTTCGGATGGTTCAAATCCGCAATGCCGTTCACGATCTAATTCGGGCTCGTTTTCTGGAAGATTACGAACGCCGTAAGGCCGAAGAAAAGGCTAAACGCACGGAAACGGAAGAATTGCTTCAGGATATTCGCGAGATTAAGGAAGAATTAAAAAATAAACAGTGGGAGGATAACTAACGGTATGGCTGACGAAAAGATTTATTCCGCGTTAATTTTGGATGATCAGATAATAAACGTAAGAGCCCTTCAATCGGCTCTTAAAGTTCGCGGCTTTGTCGCTTGGGGCACCACGAATCAGGAAGAAGCGATTCGTCTTGTCGAGGCTCATCGCCCAAGCGTTGCCTGCATTGATCTTGAGATGCCCCGCATCAACGGTATCCAAGTCATCACTAAAATGCGGGAAATAATGCCGGACATTCGCGTTATTGTCGTTACGGGTTATCTGAATAATTATCGCGAGCAGGTCCAAAGCCTTAATGTTCGTGTTGTCGAAAAATCGAGTGCATACCAAACGAACCGCGAATTGGAAGCCATGATCGGGGAGGAATTGGCTCTCTCGAAACAGGACCTTTTGGGTTTGAAAAACCGGAAAGTTCCCGAAAGCAATCTTCGCATTCTTTTCGTAGATGATGAACCTGAAGTGGCCGATTTCAGCGTGGAACTCGCAAGAGCCGAAGGAGCGGAAGCGGAGCCCGCCCATTCTCCCGAAGAAGCCCTCAAAATCGCCAAACTTTTCAAACCGAACGTGTTATGCACGGATCTTAAAATGCAGCTAATGGACGGGGATGCGCTTATCAAAAAAATGAAAGCATCCACCGATTATTCCTCGATAAAGGTATTTACCGGTCTTACTAGCTTTTTCCATGAGAAAGATCGTCTGCTCGGGGTGGGTGCTTGTGAGGTCTTAACGAAGCCCGTTAATCTCGACGATTTTATTGCGGCGATAAGACGCTGGGGTAACCTTATTCAGGTTTAAAACAGGGAAGCGTTTGATACCAGAAAGAAGTTCGCCGGTTCCGCAGCGGAGAAATTTCTGACGGAAAATCCAAGGCTCATATCGAGATACACCGTATCCTCCCGGTCAATATTCGTATAGTTGTGCCGCTCGCCCGCATGTACTCCAAGCTTCCCATTTAGCCCCTTGGCAAGCAGATACCCACGGTTTAATCCCTTCCATATCTTTTCTCTCGGCTCGTTACCGATAGCGGTTTGTTGCAGGAATTGAGCATCGAATGTTGCTTGTCCTATAAAGAGTTCTTTTTTTTCGGCACCTAATTTAATCCACGGATAAAACGTCATTCCATGCCGGGCCCGATAATCGTAAGCGCCGTGTTCGGAAGCCGATGTGATCTCAATATTAAGTCTTTGGTTGAAAGGATCGCCTTTAAAGAGTTTTTCTATGGGAACTTTAAGAAGTTCGGCGAGCCGTTCCATTTTCTCAAGAGGGTAGTTGCTGAGCTTTGTTTGTGATAGCAAAGCAAGATCCCTCGTTTTAAATCCCGCGAAAAGCGCGACTTCCCTTATAGGAAGCGAAATCTCTGGAGCCGGTGAGAGCCAGCTTTGAGTTTGTTTCACAAGGCGTGATATGTTGAGATTTTCGGTTGATGTTGTGGAGGGTGAATCTTTTATTTCCTGCGCAAGCATGAGGGTTGGCGCAAAGCTAATCAGGATTTCTGCGGTACGATCTTTCGAAAGATTAACAATCGAGTGTTTCACGCCCCCATTAAAATGCGCTGTTTGTCCGGCGAGCAGCGTTTTTGTTTCATGTTCCGATCTGATCTCGATATTTCCGTTTATTACGGGGAGATGAATTGTCGCAGGTCTTGGAAGCAAGCAGTCCTTTATGCTCTTTCCCGGTGAAAGCAGGATTGTTGCCGAAAAAAAATCATCAAGACTTTCGATTGGGGGAGAGTAAACGATCACTTGAAAATCGGGCGTATCGGTAGCCGGGTATTTCAGGACCGATTGTTTTTGAAGAAAAAGCCCCTGCCTTGCGTACTCCCTTACTTCCTTTTCGGGCGGCATGATCGCTTTGGTGATGAAGAAATTCCCGAAAAACTCTTCACGAGCCGAACGAAAGAATTCATCAAGGCCAACGCCTAATGCTTCGGTTAGAGCTTTAACCCTTTCGGGGGTAGTCGTCAGCTTGTGAGAAGAGCTCATTCTGAGGATGCTTCCCTCAAGCATTCCCGTTTTTTGAGCGATTTCAAGGAACTTGATTCTCTTCTGTCTACTGATTGCCCAAAGGGCTCGGCCTACTGAGAAGGATTTTTCCCTTGGAAACCGGGGGTTTCGTTTATAGAAGTCCGCTTTGTAGTCTTTCCAGATTCTCTGATACGTATACATACCCTTAGGATAGCACAGAATGCCGAAATGAGCAATCGTAAACAGCGTTTAAAACAAACAGAATTAAATCATATATAAGTAGGCTCTGTTATTTGACTTACGAAAAAATATCAGGCATAGTTCGTTTTAGAAGAGGGAAGGATGAACCAAACGATGGATAAAGAAACGGAAACAAGCAATCATAAAAATGAAAAAAATAATACAGAAATGAGTAATATGCTTTTATCAAAGAATATCGAAAAAGAACGCTGTTGCTATAAGTTAGACAACGTTGTTCGCGCTTGGTTTAACAATAAAATGATGCTCCTTCTCATGAAAATGCAGTATATCCAGCCTCGGGACTCTTTCGGCATGATGAAAAGCGCGTTCTTCCTCGATGAGATCGAGCATCACTTTATCGCGACAACCGCGCCGAAATCCACACGGAATGCTTTCAGGTATTTGAAGCGTTACATGACGGTTTATCCCTATGTATCGAAAACTCATTGCGAAAGAGCGTTTGAGATGATCACGCGGGTGTATCAAGGCATGGGGTACCAATTTAATTACGTTCCAAGCTTTACGGGTTATCGCGGTGAAATCACCAAGTTGGGCCGTCGAAACGCCGGACACAACACCATAGAGGAGGTACGAAAATGAGCCATCAAAAAGGATCAAAAGGTTTGAGTTGGAAAATCAAAAAATATTGTCGCTGGTTTAAACTTTCCGCGAAACGGATAAGAGCGGCGGTAGAAGCGGAACTTGGCGGGGAGATTTATGGTTGTTGAGATCGAAAAACTCCGTGGATCAGCGTTGCTTTACGAAGAGGCCGTGGAATGGGCCCATTGGGTTGACCGGGTTTTTTCATCGCCCGGCATAGACCGTATTCTTCAAGCCACGGATTTTATCTCAAAGCTTCTTGATGTTTGTCCTTCGGAACTGAAAACCATCAAACAAATCGTGTTGGCTTCGATTTTTGAGAAGGGCGGATCTTTCGTGCAGAGGCTCTCGCTGATTTCATCTGAGGCATTGGTCTGCTGGGTCGAGCTCGCAAGCTCTTTGAAGCGTTATTTTGATTTGGGGGATGAACAGGAGCGTTGCAAAGCCAAAGACCTTATTTTAAAAATACGCAAGATTTTTAATGTCCCAGGCTTTTTTGAAATCCATCAAAGTTTAAAGACCGGGACTCAAGTTGAAAAGCAAGCCAACACCGAAGAACTTTAAAATTCGATCCAAAGGAGCAAGGAATGTCTTTATGTGAAATGCTTGCATCAGCACCGCAGTGGAAGGTCCGGAGAGATTTAACGAAGGACTATGGCGAGTTGTTAACACAGCGGCGAAAAAAACGGGGCGTTACCTTGATTGAGCTCGCGGTAAAGACGGGGATTTCGTACGAGGATATTGACCTCGTTGAAAAAGGATTGCTCAAACTCTCCGTTGACGAAAAAGAAATAATCTCCAAATTTTTTAAACAGCGGAAAATTCTTTGAAATGATTTGAAGATTAAGGCGGCGAAAAGGTCTTCCGGCCGAAGACCCTGGTGGTTGCGTCCTTAGCTGGGTGCGCGCCATCTAGCCGTTTTTTCTTCCTAATAGAAAGATACCCGATCAAAACGGGTTTGAATAGTGCCGGGGTCGGTAAAAATTGCTATAAATCGCAGAAGAATATGAAAGAAAGCGGTTGATATTGAACCAGGACAGAGACTTTATAAACTTTTTTAGCCCGAGAGTTTCGCGATTTTAAAAGCACCGGAAAAGCTAGAAAAAAAATTATTTTGCATCAAAATCTTGACGGCGTAGAAATGTGCGGTTATATTTCGGTTGTTCGTTTCTGAAAAAAACGGAAATTTTT
Organism: Candidatus Omnitrophota bacterium; assembly: GCA_022709525.1. Taxonomy (GTDB): domain Bacteria; phylum Omnitrophota; class Omnitrophia; order Omnitrophales; family Aquincolibacteriaceae; genus Aquincolibacterium. The sequence continues at coordinate 81,314 of JAKLIQ010000005.1, read as the reverse complement.
TAAAAAAAGTTTTAAAGTTAACCCAGCAAACACCCAGCGTAGTAAAGAAATACCCAGCTAAATAAACACCCAGCTAGAAGCGTGAAGGTTCCGTCTAGGTCCAAAAGCTTAGCGGACAATTCAAACTTCCGTTTCTCACAGGTTTTTTGTGAATGCTTTTGGCTGGGTGAGATCACGTTTTCGTTTTCTCTCCTTCTTTTTGATCGTTAGCTTGTTTTCTCCCGATATCCTGTGGGCCAATCCCGCTTCTCTTGGCTCGTCGGTCGAGCAGTCCGTCTATCCGTCTTTTTTCGGGTTTGGCCAAGTCGAGAAAATTTTCTCCCCGGTCTTTAAAGCCGGATCTTTCGTTGTTTACCACATTCAGAATGCCCGTGCGTTCCTCAAAACCAAAAAAGATTCGGCACGAATTCAGAGCAAAGTGTCTGATCATTTCGCATTTTTTCCTCTTTCAAGAGAAATCAAATGCCTTGAAGCCGTGTGGAGGTCCGCATGAAGATTTTGACCTCTCTGTGGACAAAAGTCATTGCGGTTTTGCTCGTTTTTACTATGGTTGTGCAAGATGCCGGTTTTGCCAATCAGGGAGCAATGAGACTTCCCAGCGCAACACTTCCACCGCTTTCTTATCTCTCCCAGGAAATCGGCCGCGTCGATGAGATCCAAATCCGGGGAAACGGTAAAACCCCATGGATCTATCACATTCAGGATGCTCACGCGGTTTATGACGCGCAGGCGAATCTGGCTCGGATCCTTGAGACGCTGATCCGGAAAGAAAACATATCGCTTGTTTTGGTCGAAGGAGGGTCTGGAACTGTCAGCTTAACGGCCCTTCGAAAGGTCGCAGCCAAAAGCGTCCGCAGTAATGTCGCCGAGAGGTTTTTAAGGCAGGGCAAGATCGCGGGAGAAGAATACCTTCAGCTTGCAAGCGATTACGCACTGGAACTCGTTGGAATCGAGGATGAAGCGCTTTATCGTGAAAATGCGGAAGTTTATTTAAAAGCTTTAAGAAGAAAAGAAGCTGCTTTAAAGAATCTTTCGCAAATCGAAGGCCAGATCAGAACACTCCAGGCGAAACTGTACCCCGCCGAGTTCCGTGAACTTGAAAGGATGCGTGAGCGCTGGCAGGATGGCGAAGGTGATCTCCTCCAATATCTGTTTCAATTAAGAACCAGAGCCGAGAAAAAGAAAATCGAAACTGCCTCCTTCGCAGAATGGAACAAACTTTCCAATCCTGAAAAAGGAATTGCCCCTTCCGGCTTCGACCAGAGCAAATTTTTTCGGGAACTTACTGAAATTGAAAACAAAGTCAGAAGTGAATTCTTAACGGACGCTCCCGCGAAGCGGCTCTTTCAGATCAGTGAAACCATTCGACTGCTCAGAAAACTTTTTTCACTCGAGCTTACTTCGGATGAGTTTGAAGGGATTCGGAATAATCCGGCTTCGTATGACGCGGGAAAACTCGCCGCTGAGCTTGAAACGATCAGCGGAAATCATTTCTTTGGGAATCTTGAGAAAGCAGCAGCGTTTCTTGAGAAGGAAAAGGACGTTTTTCTTAAGTTCTACGATCTCGCCGGAAAAAGAGATCATGCGTTCATTAAAAATATCGAGCGAATTCTAAGAGAAAAGCACCCGAAGAAAGCGGTTCTTATCACGGGCGGATTTCACTCGAAGCATTTAGGGGAGCTTTTCGAAGCGAAAGGTATATCGCGAGCGCTTATTTCACCTGCCATCCCCGCGATCGAGAAAAATGCCGGCAAAGAATACGAACGCATGCTCCGCGAGAAATTAAAGTCCGCCCTTAGAATGCCCGCGACTTTAGGGTCTCCCATTTATCCCGCGTTAAGACAAGAGCTTGAACGCGCTCAAAGAGCCTATCTCGATTCACGGATTCGGGATCTGATTTCATTCCTCGATATCGATCGGTTTCTTGGCAAAAAAGATCAAAAGGAAGTTCAAACAAGCCCTAAACAACAGGTTTCTTTGTTGGCTCAAATGTTGCAAAGGTGGAACCAATTTGTTTCCCAAGGAAATCAGCCGCCTCAACCGAAGACGGCTTATTCGCTCGCCAGTGATTTCGGTATCGTGAACCGTTCGGAAGTCAGGGCCGACGATAAAAGACCGCGCATTGAGCGTAAAGACGGCATTTGGATAACATTTGCGCACGGCACCACGATTGAAAACGATGAGGCGAAAGGAACTTTTAAGGCAGTCACTCCGCAAAAAACCAAGGTAGAAGGTTCAAGCGCATATGGCGCTGTGGAATTTGAGACACAAACAGGTCTTCATGCTACCCTGGAATCGCGACAAACTTTCCTTTTGCTCGGATTCCGCTTCGAACTTCCCGCTTCATTTACGATTAGCTTTCATACGGACGGACGGGTGTCGATGAAATTTCCGGACATGCAAGCCGAATACAGCCAGGAAAAGGGACTTTTTCAGTTCCAAGATCGATCCGGGAAACTGGTGATGAGTGAGGATGGCATTATTCAGGGTATGAATTTAAAGCTTCTGAAGGGCGGCACTGTCAAAGTCCAAGACGGAAAATTCGTGCTTGAGACTTCCCAGATCACGCAGCCGGAAACGGCTTCCGAGCTTCCCGAAAAAACAGGTGAAAAAGTTCATGAGACGGATCTTAAAAAACCGGAGGAAGCAAGAGCGCTTCCGAAAAACACGGGAGAAATTCCAAAAACTGAAGCTCCCGCTCCTGAAAATCGCGCTGAACCTCAAAAGGGATCCAAAGAAGTTCCGCTTCCTGTAAAGCAAGACCCTCTCCAAACTCCGTTAGCGCGTGCCGCAGAGGCAGGACCGGCGGCGCTTGGAAATGAGCTTGCGCAGGGCATCCGAAAATTTATAGCGAATGCGAAAGAAAATAAGGTCAAAGCCAAAGTGGATGCGATACAGGAACGCCTTAAATCGTTACGAGAAGAAATCGTCCGGATGGGCCAGGAACAAGAGAACCTGATGAATGCTTTGCCGTTGACGCTTTCACCCCGCGCGCTTTGGGAGAAGCTAACCGCAATCAAAAAAACATTCGATGAAAGTATGGCTCCGAAATTAGAAGCTGTACTTCCCGAAATCGAGGATTTTAAAACGGCTGCAAATCTCCGGGCTTATTATGACGATCTGAATCGGCAGTACCAGGCTCTTTCCCAGATCAAATCTCAGATGTTGTCTAAACTCGAAGACGCAGCTAATCAGAAGATTAAGCAAAAGGCTAACGAAGCAAAACGACAAATCGATGACATAGCCCGCTCGATTTTTCGCGAAGCGCAAAAGACAAAAAAAGATATCGAGGATATCCCGTTAACGCAGAAGGCGAGCGAAATCAACCAAAGAGCCGAGGCTCTTGAAGAAACATTGCATCAAAGAATCAGTTCGTATTTCGTCAGCATTCAGGAAACGCTCGAGGAGTTTAATTTTCCCGAGTTAAACTTCATTTTCTCCGATTTAACGCACGAAATAAGCGGGCTCGAGCGTTCGATTCTGAAACATCTTGAAGAGGGCGTGCCTTTCGCGGAAAAAATTCCAGCGTTTGAAGAAAAGGCGTCGCTTCCAACGTCCGAGCGTTCCGCAGCTGAGACTCAAAAAACGCCCGAATTACCGGCAAAATCTCAAATTTCCGGCGCTTCCCTGGAGGGGATGCCCGCTCAGCCGGCGGAACTCGAATCCCACGAACCGATTGGCGAAATACCGGCTCAAGAGACGGCTGTTCAGCAAGAAAAAGTATCCGAAACTCCAAGCCTGGAACCCTCTCGTATCGCAGAGCGGACAAGAATCCGCCTGAGAAAAGAAACGATCCGGGAAGTGATTCAGGAAAACGAAAATGCATTCCCCGTGTTTTCGCTAAAAGCGTTCCGTAAACTTCTTGAGCGTTCAGGAAAGCTTAATGCGTATCACGAAAGATACGGCCATTACGGTTTGAGCGATCCGACCTTAAGAAAAGATCTTACTTCGCTTGGTCTTTTGAATGTCAAGCCCGGCACGCAAAGTCCTATCGGAAGACGGGCTTATTATTTTCATCCTGATTCCGGCTTTACCAAAACTCTTCCTGCCGATGATGCTGAGAAAATGAATAAATTGCTCGAAAAGGGTAAGGAAGCGGATCAAGCGCTTGACGTTGGCATTCCTGTGAGAGAGGCGCCTGAGAAAGAGACGGTCGCTCCGCGGGCGCCGGAGCCGCCGGCAACAAAATTCAGCAAAGACGAGGAAGCGCTCACGCAAAGGACAGAGGAAATGAAAACGCTTCTTTCGAGGCTTCGCCTCCGCGCCCGCGAACTCATCGGAGTTATTCGAAGCCTTGAGCCCGCGAAAGATCGGCTTACAAAAGAAATGGAAGGCATGCGCACGCTTCATGATTCTATCGCCGCGTCGAATCAGGAACTCGCTCGTCAAAGAGATGATATTTCCGCCAAGCTTGAGCTTCTCAAATCCGATTTTGCCGCCAAATCCATAGACTATTCCACGCTTCAAACCGAGTTCGATGCGCTCAAAAAAAAGTTGGATGAGCTGGCTCAAACCAAAGCCGGACGCGACACGGAAGTCGAAGCGCTCGAATCAAGGGTGAAAGACCTCACAGATCAAATAGCTTCCCTTGAAGCGCAGGTGAAAACAAAAGCGGATCAGGCCCAAAAGGATGTCCGGCAGTATGAGGAGCGTATTGGATCTCTCCAAAATGAGCTCGCGGAGAAGCTCGAACTCAAAAGAAAAGCAGAACGCGAGATCGAAGATCGTGGAAAAATCACAGATATCGCTCAAGACCTTCAGGTATTAGAACTTCAAAAAAACCGGTTAGCTCAGGAGATTGGATTGCTTGAGGAGGAATTGAAGTCTCTTACACAGGTGCGGGATCAAATTAAGAAAGAAACAGAAGAACTGCTGCAAGCTCTCAAATCGCTCGGAGAGCAAAAGAATGCGCTTCACGAGGAAATCACTCAGTTTAAAGCAACCCGCGATGAGCTTCAGCGAGACACCCAACAACTTAAGGAGGAACTTGAGAGTCTTAAGAATCAATCCAGGACGGCGCATGCAGCGGCTCACAAAGCGCGCTATCTTGAATTTATCCGCAAATTGAGTTTTCGAGCTATGGCAGAGGATGAAGAAAAGCTCCGTGAACTTGAAAATGCGCTTCTCCGAATTGATTCGGAAGCGGGGACAGAGACCAACCCTGAACTTGCGCGTCTCAAAGACGAAGCGCATGAAGCGCTTCGGCTGGTGCAAGATTCGGTAACCCAAGACAAAAATGAAAAAAGAAAAAAAGCGGACCTTGCGCAAAAGGAAACTGATTTTCTCGGAGCACTTCAAACCCTGACCGATCTTGACCGGCTCGATCGTTTCGAAGAAGAACTTTCTTCGCTAAAGACGCGCTTTTCCGGCCTTGATTTTGATCCGCTCGGTGATGATATCGAGAGAGTGCGGTCGAAAGTATTAGAGAAGGAAACGATCCGGCTGGACAAAGAACGAAAAATGTCGTCCGCTGAGAACGCCTTTAAGGCCCTCAGCGAAAGACTTCGAAAACTTACGGGCGCAAACGAAGAAGGCGAGATTTCCGCGATTCAAGCCGAGCTCGAAAAAATGACTTCCTTATACGCCGACTTACTTGAAGCGCTTCATCATCCCGAGCGCGAACTCGAAAGAGGAATTTTAGACATTAGAAGCAAAATCTCTGAGGCGAAGAAACTCGAACGCAACCAGAAACTCATGAGCGCCAAACAAAAATTCGATTCGCTGCTTCAAGAGATTACTCAGGTTTCGGGAAGCGCCGAGGAAATGGAAATCAAATTAAAAGAGTTTCAAGCCCGGTTTCAGGCGCTTGAGCCGGAGCTTAAGCAGTTCGAAGAAGATCTGAACGTCTCGGTCGGAAAGATTCGGACGGAATTTTTTGAAGCGACAGAAAAAATCGAGAAGGCCCGTCAGAGAGAACGTGCCCCTCCGGCCGAAACCATGCAGGAGAAACTCAAAAAGATTTTACAGGAACGAGTTTCTCCCGGGTTTTGGCAGCACCTATCTGCCGTTTTTCATCTTTCCAAAAGCGATATTGAAACACAGCTTCTAGCGCGCCTCAAAGAAGCCGGCCCCGATTCTCCGTTTGCGCGTGTTATCGAATTGATTGAAACGCATGGCAGCGTTTCCAAAGGATTGGAGGGAGATAAGCAGTATGCCGGTTTCAAAGATCTCCTGAAGAGGCTTGGAGTTAATTCCGGTTTTGACGAGTCCGGAAATTCGATTCCTTTCTCGGCGGCCGGAGAAAACTACAATTTAGTTCTTTCCGAAGGAAATGCCGAAGACCTCATCCGCGGTTATCTTTCTGGCGACTGCACCAACTGCGCTCTCGGCGCGATGCCGCCCGTTCATCCCGAATCGCCTTTCAATCAATACCTTACGAAACACTTGCTTTCTCCGGACTTTCTCAATTTCAGGGTGATCAATTCCAGAGGCGCTTGGGTTGGCAATATCTACGCTTTTGTCGCAAGACGGGAAGGGAAGCCGATTCTTTTTCTCGAAGCTTTCCAGCTTCCGTGGAACGGTATCACCCACCCTGACGGGATGGAACTTCCACAAAATCTTCGTCCTGATTTCATGATTCCAGATCAGGACGTTGCTTCTCAAATTATGGACGAAGCCGTGAAACGGCTCGTTCTGTATGCCGGGGATCATCATTTCATGGAAGTGTGGGCAGGCTTTGTTTCGAATTTTTATCCTTTGGCCGGCCATTTTCAGAGAACTTATCACGACGCCTATCGGGGAGCGGTTCAGCCGTTTCGGGACCAGAATTATTCGGGGGATCCAGCCCTTTCGGAATCCGGACCGGATGCCTATCAGGAAAAGCAAGAGGCGCTTGATTTCGAGTTTTTAAGTTTATTCCCGGACGAAATCGATTCTTTCAATTACCGGCGCGGTTTCGCAAGGCTGTGGCAATATCGGGTTGAACCAACAAGCGTTCGCTTAGATCAAGAGCCTGACCCGAGGCTTGCCGTATTGCAGCACGGTCAACCGGAAGCCATGATGAGAGCGCTTCAACACTACGACAAGAACCCCAATGAATTGCTTGCGTCCGACGAAATCAGTACGGCGCTATATGATTTGGTGGTTAGCCGGAATCCGCACGTCCAGCAGGAAGCGGCCCGTCTCATGGGACGTTTCCTGAGCGAGCGGGGTTATCCCTTTTACGAAAAACTAAGATTTTTTCATCATCGCGATGCTGAACACTGGCTGATGCGCGGCCTAGGTCTTGGAGACTGGATCGATGAAATTATCAGCTATGGCGATCACGATGTGGATTTGAACGGAATTTCTGAGGACAGAACCGGCTTAAGAAGCCTGCTTAAGTTCGCGGTTAAAAGCCGGGTTGATGATCTGAAAACGGAGGCGCGTAAGCGACTCGAAGCGTATCTGAAAAGCAATCGTGAGGACGCTGAAAAGATCAGAATTCTTCATGAATCCGCCAAACGGCTAGGCGCACCCTACGCGCGTCTGATTCGCGAGCTTGAAGCGAATGTTCGGGAACAACTCCAAAACCAATTTAAACGCGAAACTGCGGAAGACGCTCGCCAGCGTAAATGGGACGAGCTCAGCGCTTTTCGAGAAAGACTTCAGACAAATACGCTTACGGATCAGGATAGAAATTCCCCGGCCTTCGCTCTTGATCTTGAATTTCTGATGCATGCCGGGCATGGTCCGATACGACAGAAAGCTGCGGAAATTCTTCTCTCATTAAAAGGCGTTAAAATCGCAGCGGATGTCCTTCTTCTGCTAAATGGCGACTACGATTATGAACAAGCGGTAGGTCCTTATAAAGAAGCAAAAACCAAGGGGCTAGCGCCGGAGGAAAGGCCGGAAATTGGTTTGCCTATCTGGCAGAAAGCGGCGGCTCTTCTTTTGACTCCCGAAACGATCTCGATCTTTTCCGACCTCTATAGGGCCTCCGTGAACAACGCCCTGATTGATCGCAATCAGTTGATGCAAATCGCCGTTACGGGAAATCAGGAAGCGCAGGAAATGCTCCGAAAAATCAGCGATCTTGATGTCAAAATGTCGCTCATCCGGGTCCGGGATATGCAAAAAGCAATTCGCGGCCGTGACCTCGGACCGGAACTTGTCGTCCCGTTTTCGAAACAGTTAGCGGTGGAATTTGAACATGAGCGTAAAGCCAGGGAACTTGACGAGAAGGAAAAACTATCCAAGGCGCGGGCCGCCGAAAAGCTCGCAAAGCTGGATAAAGACCTTACCGATATGAGTGAACTATTAAGGCATGCGCTTGGCAGGGTGGCCGTTAAATTTCCCGCCGAGTTTGTCGCAAAAGCGGAGGAAGTTTTGAGTGAGAAGGGGCTTGATTCGGAAGTCCAGACCGTGTTTGACGACCTTTTGCGAGAAAATGGTTCCCTCGCCGCTTTCAATGTCCTTTTGCGCGCAGCCGATCACGCTTCTCCCTCCGAGCGGGAACTGCGGATCCGTTCGATCGGCCGATTTCTGGAAGATCACAAAATGCCTTCCGAGCTCGGATCGTTTTTAGCTTCGCTTATCCAGATCAAGGAAGGAAAAAGAGCGGCTGCCGTCAGAAATTTTACCGAGAAAAACAAAAGCAAACCTTATGTCCACGACCTTGAGAAGCTGCATGATTATTATATGGAGCGAACCCGTCAAGAAAAAAGCCGGGCGGGAGGCGGTTTGTTGGGAAGGTGGTTTCGCGGAAAAACGATGTCTTTTCTTCTTTCGATCGCTTTCGCATTTTTAGTGGCTTTGGGAAGTCAGAGTACGGCCTGGGCGCAATCGGTCCCGGAAGAACACGTCCCGACGACTCAATCCAAAGAAGAAGCGCGTAAACCAAAGTCCGTACAGGGACAGTCCAAAAAAGAAGAAAAGAAAGAAACGCCGAAAAAAGATATTCCAAAGTATCAGGACTCGGCCAGCGCCGCTTCGCGCGAGGAAGAACCCAAAGCGAGTGAGAATACAGGCCGCTCGGGGGTATCTTCCAGCTCCGGCGCGGTTACGCCGAAGGTGGCTGAGGCGACCCGCCCGGAAACATTCGATGCCCTCGTCAAGAAACTGGAATCCACCTATTGGTCGCCCGATCGAAAGCAAGCGATTGAGGCATTGGGCAATCTCAAAGATAAACGCTCCATTCCCGTCCTGCTCAAATACCTTGAAAACCGGGAAGTAAATGCTGCCGCGGCTTTGGCGCTAGTTCAGTCCGGGTATCTTACCGAGGCGGATTCTCCCGGGAAAATCACGGACGTTCTTGGCGTGGCGAGTTCTTTTAATGAGGCGCTTGGCAAGTCGGCTTACATGCGTTTTGGGGCGCAAGCCATCCCCGCAATTATCCGGCTTTCGGAAATGGGCGACAAGCAAAATACGTTTGCGGTCACTTTGTTAAACGAGCTTCATAATACGCGTTCCGAACAAATTCTTGCCGAATACCTGAAACTTCTTGAAAGCGCTGAGGAAAAGAACCGGCTCCTCGGAATCAAACTTCTTGATCAGACGCATCATTATACGCCGGGACTTGACCGTGTATTGAAATTGGTCGGCAGCGATCCATCCTGGTCCGTGCGTTCTCAGGGGGCTCTGTTTCTCGTGAATTTTGAAAAGTACAACCAAAACCCGGCCGTGATCACGATTTCGGCTATTCAACGCGGAAAGAAAGATAAAGAAACATGGAATGATCGTGTTGTCCGGAACTGGGACCGCGATGGACTTCTTTTTATTTTAAAAGAAGCGCCGGCGGATGAGGCGCAACTTGCGAAGGATGCCCTTGTTTTGCTTAAGGAGCCTCGCGCCATTGCGATCCTCAAGGAAATCTATCAATCAAACCGTTGGAACTATAGCTCACCAAGCGCTCTCAAGGCGCTGGACGAACTGGGCGCGATCGGCGCATCCACCGACCTTTCCTTTTTGATGACGGTTCTTTCGGATTCCTCAAGCGCTCTTTCTTCCGTTCATTCAAAAGCCCGCGAGGCCGCGGTAAGGCTGGTACGATCCAAGGCCGATCAGCTTAATCCGTTTTTGAATCATGATGAATGGAAACTTCGCAAGGCGGCGGTTGAGGTGCTGGGAGCGTTTGGGGAGAGGAGCGCGATTCCAAAGCTGATTGAAAGAACCGGAGATAAGGATTCCGACGTGCGTTTTGCCTCGGCGGAAGCGCTTGGAAGATTGGATGACGGGGAAAGAACCAGAACGGCGCTTTTTGACTTGGCAAATCGCGACAAAACCAACGCGGGGGACAGGGCTCTTATTTTGCTTTACGAAAAGGGATATTTCGGACCCGGACTCGAGAAGCTCAGCGATCCCGTGTTGATCGCCCGCCTTTTTGAGCTGAAGCCGGAGGCAAAGAGAGCAGCTTCAAGATCCGTCCTTGAGAGACTTGAAAAAGTTTTAAGAAATAAACCCGATGAAACAGGTCTTTCTCATGCGAACGCCGCGAAACTTTTAAATGAATCCGGCGATTCCTCGGCTCGGCAAATTCTGATTTCGAATTTAAGTTCCACCGATCCGTCCACCCGCTATGCAGCTATTCAGATTCTTGGGGATATGAGGAGTACGTCGTTCATCCCTCCGCTGAAAGAGCTTCTTTTTTCAAGCGATTGGACGAGCCGAAAACTATCTGCGCAGGCGCTTGAAAAAATCCCCGGAGGACGCGCGATAAGAGAAGTCGAGATCCTGCTTGGCATTCTGGCGTGCGATTCAAAACGAGTTCAAACGAGAAGCGATTACCTGATCGCAAGCTTGAAACTTGCGCTTTCGGATTCGGAGAAGAACATTGCCCAGTTTGCGACCGGAGAGCTTGCCCGTTACCCGGAAGCGCTCGGAGTTGAATCCGTCGGTCCGCTTCTTTCCCAGATTAAAGAAAAGAAGCTGGATCTTATTGCAGGCGCCAAACTTCTTGCCGCGATCGGCGACCCAAGCGCAAGCCGCCCCTTGCTCGAAGGGACAGCCGATTATTACTTTTCGTCGTATAGCCAGCCTCGGGCAAAAGAGGAGCTTACCGATGCTTTGATTATTTTATCCAAAAAAGATATCGCTCCATTTCTTGAGGGCATGGAGTCCAAAAATGATAATGTGCGCGAGATTTCCGCCCGCGTCACCGGAATAAGCGGAAACTCAGCCGCGCTCGCGCCTTTGATCCGTCTTCTCGACGATTCAAATAATGAGGTGGTTCATGTCGCCATTCGCTCGCTTGGAAGCTTTCATGAGCGTGACGCGGCCAAGGCCCTTTATGGTGCGCTTAAAAAAACCGTTTCGGATGAAAAATCAAAGGTGAGTAAAGAAGCGCTTGTGGATTCTCTCAGCAGCATCGGCGAGCCTTCCATTTCGGTGGTCATCGATGATTTGTCTCACAAAACCCTGGGTGAATATGCGCGTTCGGTTCTGATAAGGATCGGTAGGCCTGCCGTTCCATTTGTTATCCAGAAACTCGAGCATTGGCACCCCGCAACGCGCAAAGCGGCAATTGACGTCCTCGCGGGAATCGGAGAGCCCGCCATCCCCGCGCTGGTTGAAGCCTTTGGAAGCGGTTCTTATTTAGTGCGTGAAGCGGCCCAAGGCGCGCTGATTCAAATCGGGAAACCTGAAGCAAGCGCCGTCTATCTCATCCGCGGACTGACTCATGAAACCGAGGACGTTCGTTGGCGCTCAGCGATTGCTTTGGCCTCACTCCCTCATCCGAGCGCAATTGGTTCTTTGATCCGTGCCCTCGAAGATTCAAGCCCGCGTGTCAGGAAAAACGCCGCGATTGCCCTTGCCCTTTCCGGGGACGCGCGCGGCGGTGCGTCGCTCGTCCTTCTTCTGAAAGATCCGGATGCTTTTACACGGCGGACCGCGGTGACGGGATTAGGACTTCTGGATGCAAAACCGGCGGTTGGAGAACTGTCACAGCTTTTGGATGACCCCGATTCTAAAGTGAGGCGCGAGGCCGCTCTTACGCTTGGAAAACTAAGCGTTCCCAAAACAATAGCAGATCTTTTAAAGCATAAAAACGACTCCGATCCGCTTGTAAGACGCGCGATCGCCTCCGCGCTTGGCCGGTTTGAAAAGGAACCTCGGATCATTCGTCTTCAAGAGGAATATTTAAACGATCCATCTTTCGATGTCCGGCTTGCGGCCGCTTTTTCACTGGAGCGTCTGGGTGTTCTTCAGGCGAATGAGGGGACTCGGACAAAGCTCCTTTCCTCAAGCGATGATCTCCGTAAGCAGGGGCGGGAGGAAGTAACCGCTTCCAAGGACGCCAAAACACTCGCCTATTTAGCCACCCTTCTTCTTTCAGAGAATTCTAGTGAACGTGACCTTGCGAAAACGCATCTGACGTCGCTTGGAGAAATGGGAGCAAAGACGCTTCTTTTCGCGGTCCAATCCGGTTACCGGGATTGGCGCGAGGCGGCAACGCCCGCGCTTCGTGAGATGAAAGAAGCCGGAGCAGAAGCGCTTGTTCGCGAGCTTGGCAATACGGCTGATCCCGCCATGCGCTCGCTTCTGATCGAATCATTAGGTTCTTTTGAGAAAGATGACACGGTTAATATTCTTTATAAAGTGATCTGGCAGGCTGACGATCCGGAACTTGCGGGGGTTGCGCTTTCCATTCTCTGGAAAGTTGATTATCAGGAATCCCAGAAAGTTTTTCAGAATCTGAGGTTCCGCGAGAAAACTTTGCCGGATCTCATTAATGTCGGTAAAGATTACCTTCCTTATTACCTGCTTTCCATCGCGCTTTTGGGTCTTGGGATGGGAAGCGTTAAATTCAGGATGGATTTAAAAAAGCGCCGTAAAACCTCGCCCATTTTGAAAACGGTCCGTGAGGACCACATTTCCTCAGAGCAGCTTGCCCGTTTTCGGCTTACGGCTGAAGGAAGTATCCGTTATCAGGACGTAGAAACTTCTAACGGCAAATTTGGCCGGCGTAATGCCGAGCGTCTGCTTGAGGTTATCGAGGAGGTTCGCCGTCTTGGCTATGACCCGGCACTTCGCGGGATCCGCGAAATCGAAATCGTCCAAAACCACGACCGTATGGCTCATGCAATGCCTCTGACGTCCGTCATTACGCTTGACGTCGATCTTTTTCGTTCCTCTAAACTTCTTTTGATGGAGCTTGAGCACGAGCTTGGGCACTTGATGGAGGACGCCCTGCCCGCCAGAGCGCCCCCGTCTCATACGGATTTTTACGAGGAATTTTCCGTTTCTCTTCAGGAAGTAAGGCGTTTCCTCACGTTTTCACCCATGGAGCAAGACGAGGTTCTCCGGGTTCTTGAATCGGATAAGGGACTGGACCAGAGCGGGTTTCATGAGATTCTTGAGCTTGCCCGGAAAAAAGGATTTGATGAGGCAGCTTCAGCGCTCCTTGAATATCTTGCCCGTTCGCTTCCGTCCGATTCCAAAAATGGGAAGAAACTAAACCATAACTTTGCCAGGGAAATTCTTCCGGCGCTTTTTGACCAGCGTGGGCGGGAAATTCTCCTGAAACAAGGCCTTAACTTTTTCTCGCGTCTTAGAGAAAAACGCGCCGTTCAGGGTTTTATGCGTCAGGACGGACTTGACCCGGTGGCAGCCAAGGCGATTGTGATCCTTCACGAAAAAATCCGCCATGCGCGTCTTAACGGCAACGGTCACGGTGAAAGCGTACCGCTTACGATCAGAGATCTCAGGCGTTTTGTTGATTTTTATAAGCGCTTTGCTCCCGTTTGGGGAAGAACGCGTGCGGTCGTTTACGGCGCTTTTTATATCTATGGAAGCCGCGGCTTTTCGGATGGCGATCAACCCGAAATTCTGGCCGCTCTGAAGGAAGTGGATCTCGATACGATCGCGCTGCTTGATGAGGCCACGCACAAGGTTCGGATGAGCGCTGAGGGAGTTTTAGATGAAGCATTGAACGGGGTTGGAAAAATCGCATCCGATGGTCAAACGGTCCGGATTGGCCGCGTAAAACTTCCCGTCAATTACGATCCGCTGGTGCCTTCCCGCGTACCTTTCAAGAAAACGTCCGGCATGATCCATATCCCGCGCACGGTCAGAGACCTTGAGACCATCGCCGAAGCCGTAGCGCTCAATCATCCGCTTCTTCTTGTCGGTGAAACCGGAGCGGGCAAAACCTCGCTTATTCGTCACCTTGCTTCTCTTACGAACAACGGTTTCTTAAGACTCAACTTAAACGGCCAGACGGACAAAGATGAATTTCTGGGCAGTCACAAGCCCGTCCGGCGATCGGACGGCAGTGCGGGTTTTGAGTGGCATGACGGGATTTTAATTGAAGCTATGCGCTCAGGGGATTGGCTCGTTTTGGATGAGATCAATCTGGCCGATCCCGCGGTGATCGAGCGGGTCCGTTACCTTCTTGAATCGGAAGGCTATCTTGTTTTAAGCGAGCATGAAGGCGAGAAATGGATTTCAACGCACGCTTATGACCGGCTCATCCGCGAAGAACTCAAAAAAAATCCCGGCCGTTCCGTTGAAGAAATATCGCGTGAGCTTCAAAACCGGAAGATTTTCAAAATCCATCCCAATTTCAGGCTCTTTGCCACCATGAATCCGCCTTCAGAAGAGTACGAAGGAAGGAAGCGGCTCTCCGAAGCCATGATGAATAAATTTATGGTGAAATGGATTCCCGAACTTTCCGCTACGGACATCCGGATGATTCTCGAAGGCCGTTACGGGTGGAACGAAAAACAGCTTGATCTTGGAGAGGCGCTTTATAAAGAGCTTCGTACTTTGAGCGGATCGGACGGCCGGATCGCCAAGGAAACCGGCGAGATCTATTGTTTTACGGTGAGACATTTCTTGAGACTTGCCGAGCGGCTTCATGAATGGGAAGCAAGGCGCGCCAAGTCGAGTTCTGAGAGCGAATTTAAAAAAGAACTCGGGCTTGAAGCGGCCTATATTTTCAGGGACGGCATCCAGAGCGAACGAAGCCGGGAGATTTTCAACCAAAAGATCGGGAAAATTCTCCCGCTTCCGTTCGATGGACGTGTCATTGATGCGGGCGACCTGAATGGCGGGCATATGTTTCAGGTCGGCGAAACAATACTGCCGGTGGATCTTGCCAAACGTACACTCCTTCGCGAAGAAAAACTCGCGCTTGTTCCGGCGACCCGGAGTTCTCTCGATAAAATCGCGAGAGCCGTATCCGCCGGTGAGCGGCCGCTTTTGGTCGGTCCTACGGGCGCTTCAAAGACTTCACTTGTCCGTTATTTGGCCAACCGGACCGGAAGAGAGTTTAAACGGGTGAATCTTGATGCCTTCACGGATACTTCGGAACTGATCGGAAAAGACTCACCCGCGGAAGGCACGAAAACCTTCGAATGGTCCCCCGGAATTCTTCTGCGGGCGATGGAGGCGGGTGACTGGGTGCTGCTCGATGAGTTTAATCTGGCAGAGCCCGAAATTCTTGAGCGGCTCAACTCGCTTTTCGACGATGAAGGTTCCCTTACGGTTACCGAGCACAAGGGCGAAAAATATATCCCTTCGTCTGAATTCGATTCGATCCTCGAAAGATACTCACTTGAGCTTCAAAAACTGGGAAGAACGAAAGATGCGGCGGAACAAGAAGCTAAGGCCCGCATGGTGACCGGGGGCTACCACCGGATTCATCCCGATTTCCGGCTTTTTGCCGCCATGAACCCCGAGAAAGGCTATGCGGGGAGAAGGCGCTTGAGTCTTGCGATCCGCAATAAATTTACCGAAATTTGGGTTTCAGGAGAACTTAAACCTGAAGAAACCGATGAAGTCGCTCGTTTTTATTTGACGGAACCGGCTCTTTTTTCGGGCATGCGTCTTCCTGATGATCTTGCAGGGAAAGCAGCCCCTTTGATGCGTCAAATTCATGAAGGTGTTCTTCGCCTCATCCGGGAACACCGGATCGGCGCGCTTGAACTCGCTCGAGGCGAAGGCGAGGATTACTCCTTCAGCCTCCGTGAGATCAAGGACTGGGCGGACTTTATCCGCACGGAAGCGCTCGTGATCGGCAAAGAAACGCTTGCGGGGCAGATGATTGAGCTTGAAGAAGATATCCGAAGAATCAGCGAGAAAATCCCTAGAAGCACGCCTGACTCCATTGAAAAGGCCGAACAGGAGGCTGATCTTCTCCAGCACACGAAAACCCTGGATTATCTGAAGAGGATGAACGCAACCGATGAGGGACGGCGCGAGTGGGGCCTTTCGCGGACGATCATCGAGGGAGCCCTTTATATCTACCGCGACCGTCTTCAAAGCGAATCCGACCGCGAAATCTTCCGTGATCTGGTGCTCAAGGAAGTGATGACGAGCGAAGCTCAGAGAGTGCTTGGCGGCGAGGAAGTGGACATTCAGGGCCTGGATATTTTGGAGGAATCATTACGCGGCCTTGCAAGCATTGCGGAAAGGATCGTGAGCGAGCATCCGGAGCTCGCCGAGACCGAAGCGGGGATAGAGCTTCTTGTTCTTCGCAAGAGATTTTGGGAATTCACGAGTAATTTTCCTCAAAAGGCGCGCGACGCCCTCAATCAAATCATGAAGAATCTGGAACGTTTTGAAACGGCGGCGGACGGCGTGAGAGGATTTGCCATGCTTCCGATCCCCGAGAAAAAATCGCAAGACGAAAATTACCTTTCCGTTGTCGAAACGCTCACGCGAACCGCTCTCTTTAATTCCCGTCCCGATATCCGAAAAGCGGCGATTGAAGTGGCGGGGCACCGGAGGATTATTTCCATGATCGGAGAAATTGTTCCGTTCCTTGAGGATCCGGACCAGGGGACGCGCCTCACCGCGGCCCTTGTTTTGGTCGAGCGTCTTGGTTGGCAAGACTGGAAGAAAGAAGCCAATGACCGGATCAAAAAGCGTCCTGGAAATCTTTCTTTCCGCGAAACGATCTCGCGCCTCATTAAGTCGAAAGAAGCCGGAGATTACCTCGGTCTTTTCGCGTTCCTGAAAGAAAAGCGAACGCTGGCCTCGATTGCATGTGTCGCTGGCGCCGTTTCCGTTTTTATGACGCCTTATCTTTTGGGAGCGAAAGGTTACTCGGGTCTTTTGGCGCTCATTTCCTATCCTTTGAGTTTTCTGGCTGTTTCAGCCGGGATCGGCCTTGGTTTAGCGCTTCTTTTCAAATTGGTATATGCCGTGATTTACCTCCCTCAGTATCTTCTGTTGAATAAACGTTACCGCTCGCTTCCGCTTACGCCGGATGATTTTTACGCGCTTCTTGAACGCAAAGGAACCGGTGATTTCTTAAGATCCGGCATTTCAGCTCAGACGGTTTCGGAACTTCTCAAGCATCCCGCCGCAAGACTCTATTCGCTTTCCGCGGTTGCTTTAGGCGCGGTCTGGGGCTGGTTCTTTCTTTCCCATAGCGGCGCGGATGCGTTGCCGGTCATTCCCATCTGGCTTGCATGGCCGCCCGTTCTTTGGGCCATTACGATGACGGCGCTTGGTTTCACAAGCTATTTTGTCGCTTCTTTGCTTCCCGTTGGGATTCTGATGTTAAAGGAAATGATTTATGCTCCGCTTCGCTCATTCGTGATCGAACGGATAACGTCGAAAACCGACGCATTTTTTAAGCCGGAAATTCCATATTCCAAAGAAACGCAGGATCTTTTAAGGGGACTGCGCCATCAGATCGGCAAAAGACTCGAAAAGACAGAGGACGATCTGAACGAGGAAGACTTTAAAGCCGTGCTTAAAGGCAATGTTATTCGTAAAACGGATCAAGGACTTCTTATTAATACCATCCTGATTCCTTATGGCAAAAAAGGAGCGGTTTCAAACGATGTTCCGGTAGACGATGAATCGACAAACCTGATTCCGGTGCTCTCCACCGTGCGGAATGTGAAAAAACTTGCGCTCGCGATCCAGTTAAACGATCCGGTTCTTTTGATCGGAGAATCCGGGGTCGGGAAAACGAGTTTGGTCCGTTACTTAGCCGCTCAGACGCGTCATAATTTTAAGCGTTTTAATCTAAACGGACAGACCGACAAAACCGAATTTGTGGGCGGTTTTAAACCCGGGCCTGACGGCCGGTTTCGCTGGGTGGACGGTATCTTGGTGAAGGCGATGGAAGCGGGTCATTGGCTTGTCCTTGATGAAATCAATCTCGCGGATTCGCAGGTGATCGAACGGATCAATTCGCTTTTGGATGATGACCGCGAACTCAGGCTTACCGAACAAGGCAATGTGATTTGGATTCCGGCGGATCGCTACGACAGGAAGCTCGCCGAATATGAAGCGGTCTGGAAAGATTCGCCCCTCGCGAAAAAGCGTCTTTACGAAGACGGCTTCAGAAGAATTCATCCCGATTTCCGGCTTTTTGCCGCCATGAATCCTTCGGACTACGCCGGCAGAAAACTCCTCTCTCCGGCGTTATTAAACCGTTTCCGTGTGAAATGGGTGAATAATTTTACGGATCTTGAAGAAAAAGCGATCTTAAATGAGCGCTTCCCGGATGAGCTTGGAAATTTCATTTTCGGAATTTCGCTGCTTAAATCTTTGATTCAAGGCCACGTTTTGCTTTCTGACGCGGCGTTCCACCGAAGGGTCGGTAATCTGGAAAGCGATCCCTATTATTTTACGTTACGGGATCTCCTCCGCGTGATGCGGCGCGCTCAAAAGAGAATCGCTCAGGCGGGGCCTTTTGGCGCGACGGAACTGGTTGCCCAAGAGTTCACCGAAGTTTATACGGACCGGATCCGTCAGGATTCCGAGCGAAGAGACGTCCGTTTTGCCATCATTGAAAATGTATTTCGCGAAGACGCAAAGGACGATGAAAAACCCGTTGCCGCAAAATCGGCGTCCAAGCCGCTTGCGCTGGATGATGCCAATGATGAAATTAAAACCGCGAATGACAAAGTCTTTTTCGGCGATATTTCTCTGGATATCAACCGCGCGGTGACTCCGCATGTGCCGGGAAACGAAGCCGAGCTTTTTCAAACAAAAACAACCCGCAAACTTCTTAAAAAGATCGCAAAGTCAGTCGCGATGCGGGAGCCCGTTCTTCTGATAGGGGAAACCGGAGTCGCCAAAACGAGCTTGATCAGGGATCTTGCTCACCGCACGGGCAACAGCTTCATCCGTATGAGTCTTGATGCGCAAACCGATACGAGCGAAATTATCGGGAAATTTGTGCCGGTTGATGGCGGAGAGAAGCATGGAAAAACGACGCCGGATAAAGCAACGTTTGCCTGGCATCCGGGCGAACTCGCCAAAGCCCTCAAGAACGGGTGGTGGGTGCTTTTTGACGAAGTGAATTTAGCCGAACCCGACATTCTCGAGCGCATCAACTCACTCTTGGATGATGACGGGTCCATCGTGATCACGGAAAACGAGAATGAAAAGTATGTTCCGCTCCGGGATTATGAGGATAAGGTAAAAACCAAAAAAGACAAGCTTGTCGAAAAAGGCGTTCCTTCGGCTCAAGCGGAAATTGAGGCGAAAGCCGAACTTGAAGCGAACCGGATCTTTCCGATCCATCCCGGCTTCCGGCTCTTTGCCGCCATGAATCCCGAGCACTATTCGGGCCGTAACCGTCTGAGTCTTGCCATGCGCAATAAGTTCCAGGAGCTTTGGGTTCCGGAGCGTCTTCCGGACGGGGAAGTGCATGAAATCTTAAACCGTTATCTCGCTCGTTACACCTCGCTTTCAGCTGCGGATCGCAGCACGCTTGCGCGCAAAATGACGGATTTTCATAACCAACTGGCTCAGCCGAAAAATGAATTGGAGCAAAAAGCGTTTAGCTCTTACCGCTTCAGCATGCGCGAGCTCAAAAGTTGGGCGCGATTCATCGGGAAATTTTCAAATCAGGAGGGAACGGATCAGGCGGCTCTTCATGGAGCCCGCTATTTTTATGGCGATCAGCTGAAACATGAAAACGACCGGAAGCTTTTCGACCAGATTCTTGAGCGCACTTTTGGTGAAGCTAAAAAAGAGGATGAGGTTCGGATCGAAGCAGGCGCCGGCCGCGTCAAAATTGACGGTGTTGAGCTTAATCAACACGCGGATTCGGCAAGACCGCTTGTGCCGACTGAGGCGTCCTCGAACCTTGTGCTCACCCCTAAAACCGTCCGTGAGCTTGAGAAAGTGGCCCGGTCGATTGTTTTGGACGATCCCTTGCTCTTAGTGGGGGAAACCGGGGCTGGAAAAACATCGCTTATTCGCTATCTCGCCTATCTCACACGCAGTCCTTTCTTAAGACTTAATTTGAGCGGTCAGACCGAGAAAACGGAGTTTCTCGGGAAACACCATCCCGATGAAGCGGGGGAATTCACCTGGTCGGACGGGATGCTGATTCAGGCGATGAGAGAAGGCCAATGGCTTGTTTTGGATGAAATCAATCTTGCGCCCGCGCAAGTGGTCGAGCGCCTCAATTCGCTTCTTGATGATGACGGGTTTGTGATCGTCACCGAGCATGAGGATGAGAAATGGATGAAGCCGGATCGTTATGACGCGCTTTTGGAAAAAGAAGTGGAAACGGAGCTTGGGAAAGGAAACAAAAACAATCGAGAAACGCTCAAGCTGCTCATGAAGGAGCATCTTGACTCGGAACGGATTTTCAGGATCCATTCGGATTTCCGGCTTTTTGCAACGATGAACCCCGCGGAAAACTACGCGGGCCGTCAGCTTTTCTCGCCCGCGCTTATGAACCGTTTCCGGCAAAAATGGATTGACGTCTTTGATGAAGCCGAACTCCGCGCGATTGCGCTTGGAAAATATGGAGCAAGCCTTCCGCAGAATTTTATCGAACAAGCGCTTCGTTTCCACATGGAAGCCGGGAAGCTCGCCCGAAATGGTTTTGGAAAAGATTCGGAGGCTTCATCCCAATCGGACGCCATCGTGCTTTATACGGTAAGACATTTGATCCGCTGGCTTGACCGGGTAAAGGAAATTCGTCAGAACCCGGCGCATAAAGAGTCTTTGAATCAAGCCGCCGTCCGCGAAGGATTTGAAATTTACGCGGACGGATTAAGCGATGGGGTCGCCTTTGAAGCGCGCCTTCGGGATTGGATCCGTGAACATCTCGAGAAAGCTTTCCAGGAAAAGATCAAGGATGATGAAGACGTTCAAATTCGTGAAGAAAAAGACGGCGTGTGGTTTGGTGACGTCTTTTTCAAGCGAAACGGCGTGTCGGAAACCTTTGTGCCGGCGCTTCCGCTCAAACGCACCCAATCCACGAAAAAACTGATGCGAAAGATCGTTCGAGCGGCCCGCCAGAATGAGCCGATTTTATTCAAAGGCCCGACGGGAACCGGAAAGACGGCTATTGTCAAGGAAGTGGCCGACCTTCTTCATATTCCTTTTATTCCGCTTGATCTGGACGGGCAGTCCGATACCGGACAAATCATCGGGCGGATGCTTCCGAGCGAAGATAAAAAGACGCTCCGTTACGAGTGGCAGGACGGGTTTCTGATCCAGGCGATGGAACGCGGCTGGTGGATTCTCCTGGACGAAATCAATTTGGCGGAACCCGAGGTGATCGAGCGTATCAATTCGCTTTTGGACGATGACCGGACCCTTACGCTTTCTGAGCACAATAACCGGACGATAAAGGTCCATCCCAATTTCAGGCTCTTCGCCGCCATGAATCCGGACCATATGGAAGGCCGGAAGATGATGAGTCAGGCGATGCTCAATAAATTCCATCTCGTTTGGGTCGGGGATGATAAAACGCAAGCCGAAAAAGAAGAAATCGTGACCCATTATTTTAACCAAAATGGGGTTGCAAGCATGCAGCGCAGTGAGGCGCGGCAAGAGGGTGAAAAACCGCGCTCTTTCCTGCAAACCATGAAAACGGACTACCGAAACTATTTGATGAATCGAGTGGTCGAGCGCGCGAGGATTGTGAGCCAATTCTTCGGAGCGGACTTTAATGTGCGGATGGAGCCGGGCGATCAATGGCAAATCAACATGAAAACAAAACCAATGACCATTATGTATCCCGAAGAAGAGCTTCTTTCAAAGGGCTGGCGTTACAGCGTAGGCGCAGCCATTCACGAGGGATCCCACAGGAGAATTACCTGGTTTACGCGGGAATGGGCGGATAACGTCTACCGCCATTTCCTTCACAATGCCGTCGAGGATGTGCGTGTCAACCGTTGGGCGCTTTACCGGGCTCCCAATGCTGCCCGGTATTTGAAGGTGCTCTACAGCAAGGCGTTTCCGGAAGACCCAAAAGAAAAATTTGATGATTACAAAACTCCGCTTCATGTCCAGTACGGACTCGGCCTTATTCATGAGTGGTATTATGGAACACCGCATCCTTCGATTACGAACCCGAAAGTCATTCAAGCGCTCAAACGAACTCGTAAAGACTTGGTGGAAGCGCACAGCCAGATCCCGGGAAGCGTGAGGGTCTCGCGTGAAGATGACAAGCTCGTTTTTGAGCGGCCCGTCTTAAGAGGTTTTGCAAGACAGCTTCTCGTCATGCCTAAGGTGGGGAAGCAGCTTTTGATAAAGGATCGCTTCATTCAGGCGGTCTCCCGTCCAAGCGAGCACGAATTCATCCTTACCACGGCGCTCGGTCAAGAACTTCTGGATTTCAGACGCGGCGAGTCTTTTCAATTTCTAGTAGACATGAATCCTAACGACGTGGACGTCATGCAGGCGCAATATCGCATGAATCGGATCCTCGAAGAAAAAATTCGTCCGGTTTATGACGAGCTTGTCCAAGAAGCGCGTCAAAACCAGATGAAAGGAATGGCTCGTACGGGCCAAGGACGTTCGGGCGCTCAAGGATCCGCTCAAGGCCAGGCGGAGGGGGAGCTCGAGCAGAAAACCAAATCCTATTCGGAGAAACTTGAACCGAAATTCCCGAGGGATCTTAAAAATGAAAATGTCGCCATTGATAAACGCGGTAAAGAGACGGGAAATTCCGCAATGGCAAATCGCCCTCTTGAAAGGATGCCCAATGGTACCGTGAACGAACAAGAAGGTTCGTCGCAAGAGCAAGGTAAATCGGATGGTGCGCGGGAAGGCCAGCAAAAAGCTCAGGGGGCCGCCCAGAAGTCTCCAGCAGGGCCTGAGAAGCAAGGCAGGTCTCAATCTTCTCAAGCGGGGGAACAATCCTCTCAGACGCGTTCCGCAAAACCGGCGGCGAAAGGCGGGAGTCCTTCTGATAAATCCCGGGACATGGGAACGCAGGGAGAGCCAGCTTCGCAAGAAACCCAAAGAGGAGCTTCACAAGAAGGTCAGCCGCTTGAGTCGGTTCCAAACGATGAATTCCGGAAGCAATTCGGTCAAGATGCGCGTCAAGTGGAACAGTACCTCAGCAAAAGTATCGAAGCGAGAAAGATAGTTCCTCTCGAAGCGACAGATTACAGCGAGTACTTTGCGCCGGTGGCGCCTCTTGTTCAGCAGCTTTTCGGTCTTCTCGAGAATCAGCTTCATAAAGACATCAAGCCGACCTATAAAGGCGATTTCGAAACCGGAACGAAACTTAACTTAAGAAAAGCGATGACCATGCCGGTGACGGGAGACACCAAAATCTGGAAGCGTAGGATCAAACCCGTCAAACGAAGCTTCAAATTTTCGCTGGTGGTGGACGAATCCGGATCCATGGATGAAAGCGTCAAAAGGATCAACGCGATCCACAGCCTTGTGCTCATTCAAGAGGTGCTCTCTCGCCTTGATATTGATTTTTCGATCGTTGGATTTTCGAATTCCCCGACAACGCACAAAAACTTCAGCTCGAAATTTAAGCATCTGCGAAAGGAATATCTTTTAAGCGAGATCCTTGCAAGTTTTAACCGGGGCGGCGGAACCAATGACGGAGCCGCCGTATCGGAAGCGGTGCGGCAGCTTACATACGAAGACGGGGAATCCAGGATCGCGATCGTGATTACGGATGGCGAAGGGAACGGCGAAACTCCTCTTTCAAGCGCTTTAGAGGAAGCCAAGCGAAAAGGAATTAAAGTGGTTGGGATTGGAATCGGGGATGCGATGCATTACGTGAAGACTCAGTACCGGCCTTACATCCTTGTGCCGGAGGTGAGAGAACTTCCCAAAGTGCTCGCCAAGCTTTTAATCGATATTATCGTTTATAAAAAGCCCATCGAGGAAGTGGGACTTGATTCGCTTAAGCGCATTGATTTGGAGCGAGTAAAACCTTCCGAACCGCCTAAGCCTTCTCCAGCGTCTGACATCTCCTCCGCTGGCGAAGCGCCGAAGGTTGCCGAGCCGCCCGATGCCCCGGTTCTGAAGCAGTCGGGAGTTTCGAGATTACGGGAAAAACTTGGAGATGCCGTGGGAAAGATCTTCAATGGAAGCGGCTTGGATGGTTCGGGATATTCTTCGAAGGCAATAAGCGAAAAGACGAGTTACGACGTTCCGGATAGCGGAAATCGCTCGAGAGAGCGGAAGGATTCCTCAAGATCCGAAGCCCGGTCTGAATTGCGGGAACATGTCCAGGCTTTTGACGTTAAGGAAGCCATCGCAAAAAATCTTCTGGGATCGGGTGAGATAACAGCGCCTGATCAAGCGCAGGATGCGCTCAAGAAAAGGGAAGAGGCGATTTATGAACTTATTAAGATAGGCAAGCCCGCTGTTCTTCCGCTTATCAATGCCTTAGCAAGTTCCAGTCTTACAACCCGGTTGGGGGCCATTCAGGCATTGGCCGCGATCGGAGACCAAAGAGCCATCGGCTCCTTGAATCAGCTTGCCCAGGCCGTGGAATTAAAGGAAGCGGCCAGACTTGCGGTCCAGACGATCGAGGCGCGTCCGGGAACTTCCGAGTCGGAGACAGTGACGGGAGAAAAGAATCAAGAACTTCACGCAGCTCGGGGAGATAAGTCTCGTTCGTTTGAGATTCCTTCAGTGGGAAGGGTTATCGAAACCTTTGATTCAAAGATGGCCCTTTCCTTGGTTGAAACCCTTTTAAGGCAGACAACTTTAAAGGTAGACCTCGATGTGGAATCTTTAATGGAGAAAAATGAGGGCCGAGTCCGGCTTTTAGGCTGGGGTTTCATGGAAATTTTGAAAACGCTCGAAGAGAAGCTTCCGAATGAATTTTTGGAGCGGATCAAAATCCGGCTTGTGAACCTCAATCCCGCCATCCGGACGCATGAGATCGAACAAGCATTCGGGATTACACCGGAGCTAAGATCGCTCGTGGAAATCACGAATGTTCCGGTCCGGCACATGTCTTTTATGGGTATAGAACCTTTTATAGGAAAAGACGCTCTCAAGATCGCATCTGAACATAATCTGGCGCTATGGAAAGAACATGCGGATATCCTGGTTAAAGCGCCCGGCAAAGATGAGCTTATCGACGGCAGGAAGTTGTTCCTCATGGCGCTTCTGCACCGAGCCTTGGGACGGAAACTGTCTGGGAGTCTCCAAATCGCGGCCGAGAAACTGCTTCGGGAGCTTGGAGGCTCTTCAGACGGGAAGCCGTCATATTTCACGGCGGAGAACAAAGCCGCGCTTGGGATGGAATTCATCTCCCAGATGGATCGGGCGAACAAGCTTCTCGCGAGCATGGCGTAAAGGAGAAAAGGATGGGCCGGACATTGGAATTGGAAGCGGACAAATCGGGATTCGAAATTTCTTCGGGCGATCTCCATTGCGAATATCTCGATTATCTGCGAAAGATCGAGAAAGCGACTTTCGCGGGGTTTGCGAAACTTATCGATCCGGTCTGTGAATTTCCTGTGGATATCGCGTCCGTTACAGACGGGGATCTCGAATGGGATTATAAGAACCCGTACCGCAGCAAAACCTCTCCCACCAATATCGCGCTTGGCTTCTTGTATGTATTGCTCGCTAATGAAAGAGGGTATGTCAGTTGGGTGAAAGCATACGAACATGCGCTTCGGATGTTCGGAATGCTTAGGCTTTTGGAAACATTCGAAGGATTTCATTACAACTGGTATTACCTGAACGGGAAAAGCGAGACGGTCCCTGTTGTGACGTATAACCGTTTTGTCTCGTCGGTGGACAACGGAAACCTCGATATTGCGCTCATGATCGTCGCGGAATATTTCAAGAACACGACTCTCGCGAAGAAAATCCATAAACTGCTTGTAAACAGGGACTACCGTTTCTTTTTTGATAAAAACCCGAATAGTCCGGGGAATCAAATGATAAACGTCGGGTTTGACGCCGAGAAGGAAGAGTTTGCCAAATCCGATTACTCGGTCTTCAATACCGAAGCGCGAATGATGGTTCAGCTTTCGATCTTGAAGGATCATGTTCCCGAGTCCGCGTGGAAGAAACAATCGAGGCTTGTGCGTACTTACAAAACAACGGAAGGAGAAATTATCCCCGTCGTGGCTCCTTGGGGCGGCAGTCTCTTTGAGGGACTTTTCGCGGATGAACTGATCGGGGGAGATAGGATCGCGCCGAAAGCGTTTCTCACGAACGCGCTTAATTTAATCAAGATTCATCGGGATTACGGAAAACGAATATCGGAAGCCGGTATTTGGGGTATTTCAAACGGCGAAGTGCCGGGAGAAGATCGTTACGAGATGGCCGGCGTAAGGGATATTGCATACAGCCAGTTTCCCGGCGAGTTTGTGACGCCCTACTCGACTTTTCTCGCGCTTAAATACGATCCCTGTGCCACGATAGAGAATTTAAGGAAGATGGAAGAGCTTAACCCCGAGAGTTTTAACCGGAATTTCGGGTTTGTCGATTCCATTGATCCCAAGACAGGCGTAGTTAACCGAAACATTTTGAGTCTCGATAAAGGAATGGAATGTTTGGCTCTTGGGAATTTCTTGAACGCTCTTGATGGAAAGAAAAAGACGTCCGATTATTTTCAGAATTATCTGAAGAATTGTCTTTGGCGCGAGAAAGCGGAAAAGCTTCTGAGGGATGAAGAGCGTCATCCTTCGTTTCAGGCGTTATCAGTAACGACAAAACGCACGAAGCGGATCCAAGCGTCTTTTGTAATCTATATCTTGGGCCTCGAACGGGAGATAGTATCGTTTAAGGGCGAGGGAAAAGCCAAAGCCGAGTTTGAAATCGTCGGTAACGAGAACAATAAAACGCTTTGCGTGCTCTATGACGTGAGCGAACGCTATTCATTCGCGGGGATCTCAATCCGCATGACGGAGATCTGTATTGAACCTTTCGAGAATCTGCTTTTCACGATAAAAGGCAACGAACAGCTCGGAATTCCAAGAACCATTAAAGTGGATCTCAAATGGAAAGGCGAACTCATTCAGTTCGGCCATTTCCCGGTAATGAAAGACTGGACCGCCGTAAGCCTTCCTTGCCCCGCATATCCGAGGAAAATGGATGAAATCTCCTTTGTTTTTGAAAATTCGGCAGTAGGGAAAGATTCAAGCGGGGAGATTTATATACAAGCTCTGGCATTGAAGTAGAATTTCTGATTAAATGATTTGAGTTTGAAAGAAGGGGGCCGTTATGTTTGAAAAACTCAAATCGACCTTGGAAAAATTCAAGTTAGAACTTAAAACCTATCAACTGGTACTAAAGGATTCCCGTACACCCCGGCTTGCCAAATTCTTTCTTGGGATGGCGGTTGCCTATGCTGTATCTCCCATCGACTTTATCCCCGATTTTATTCCCATCCTAGGTCACCTTGATGATGTGGTTATTGTGCCGCTTTTGATTGTGATTGCCTTGAAATTGACTCCGAAAACGATCATTGAGGAATGTCGAGTTAAAGCAAGCGGTGGATAAGCCCAGGCCGTTCAGCAAAAGGTTTATTTTGACGGCAGTTAGTCTTTTCCGGTCCCTTTTTTCCGGTCCTTGTCCAGTAAAAGCATGAGCTCGCCTAGTTCTAGGCCGAGCCCTTTTGCGATGAGATCGGCCTTATAGACCGACACGCTCACTTCGCCGCGCTCAATCTCTCCATAATAGCTTCTGCTTATTCCGGCGTGATAAGCAAACGCATCCTGGGTGAATCGTTTTTTCACTCGAAGAACTCCTACGAGCTTTCCAAACTGTTTTGCGATTGCTTTTTCTGCCGGATTCTCGTTCATGGTGACTTTCATGCGGTTAATTTCGACTGGGAAATACTCTTATTTACCCGCTATAGCGGGTTGTAATACCAATCTTTTACAGTTATATTTTCTTTCGTCATTCGTTATTCGAAGAAAGGAAATTAAATGAGCAAAGAAAGACCATCGATTCAGGATGTGGCACGGGAAGCCGAGACCTCACAGGCGACGATCACCCGTTATTTGTCTCCGAGGACGCGTCATACGGTACGAGCGGATCTTCGCGCCCGTATCGAGCTTGCGATCCAAAAGCTTGGCTATAAACCCATGGCATTTGCGCGGCTAAGGCGCGCTTTACGTAAATACAATATCGGGGTCCTGACTTCGCTTTCCAAAGACATCATTCATTCCGGCTATCACATGGGGATTATGGCTGGTATCGTGGACCAAATTTTCAGGACCGGTCATGACCTTAAGCTTTTCCGGATGAAAGAAAAGCAGCTTGCCCGTGCCGAGGATCTTTTCGGCGAATACGGGGTGGACGGTTTAATCGTTATCACGTGGCGTTTCAATCCGCACTTAATTCATTTGATCGAGAATTGTCCGGCGGATCTTCCGCTCGTGGTGATGAACGATTTCGAGAGCAATCTCAAGACCAACATCCTTTACACCGATGTCCGGGAAGGTATGAAAATAGCGGTTTCGTATCTTGCGGGGAGAGGGTACAAACGGATCGGTTATCTTGCCCGGCCCAAGGCTGCGGTTTTTGAAACAGACGGAAAAGAACTCCATCAAAATTGCGTGGACGCGGAAGAGAAATTAAAAGGATTCCAAGAGGGGATCAAAGAGAACAAACTGCTTTTGAAACCGCAATGGATCAGGGAATGTGTTACTTACCGCGAAGCGGACGCTTACAACAAGATGAAGGAATGGATCGAGGAAGGAAATTTACCGAGGGCAATCTGTTGCGGGAACGATGATATCGCGATCGGTGCGCTTAAGGCCTTGAAAGAGGCGAAGCTGTGGTGCCCCGAGAAGATCGCGCTTATGGGTTTCGACGATATCGAAAAAGGGAAGGTGATCTCCCCAAGTCTTACGACCGTCAAGCAGCCTCTTTACCAGATCGGCCAGGACGCGGTGGGTCTTGTGATCGACAAGATCGAGTTTGGCGATGAAGAAGCCGTTCAGCGCCGTTATGTTCCGGAGATCGTGGCGCGACAGACCGCCTAGTTGCACTATTTTTAAAAGGAATTTGTTTTATAGGATCAAACTTTAGCAGGAGTTGTTGGCATCAAGCCGGAGGGAGTTATCGCGTCGGAAGAGCGGCATGAAACTACCCGGAGATTCCGAGGAGGCGTCCGTGAATGACCACGGAGCAAAAAACGAACGATCTACAAAAAAGAAAGCAAGAGCTGAGAGGCGGCTTCGGTTTGGAGCGCTGTGCAAACCCGAACTGTTCTCAGGTTCTTTATGAGAAATCCCAGGCTTACTGGAAACACGCTCCCCGCAAGTTGGTGTGCGGTGAATGCGAAAGGGAAGTCATCTTCCAGGGCACGGCATTCGCCTCAAGCAACATGGGCGAGATCATTTATGTGTATTGGTGCGATTTCTGCAAAAGCGAATACCATCTCCGGATTCCGCTTGTAAAGAGGTACTGCTCGGTCTGCAAAATCGAGTGGTATAAAAGCCGTAGTTTTCATCTGAGGGCCCCGCTTCCTCCTCACGATCCGTCGTCTATTTTCTGTGTCCACGTCGTTTGATTCTTCTGCTAAATATTAAAGGCTCTGTTGATGATGGCAGAGATAGGTAAAAGCGAACCGCCGACAAAAGATCTGTTGATTGCGTTGTATTTCATGATATTATCATCTCCAAAATCTGGTGATAAGTCTCGAGTTTGAAGGAATAAATCCTGGACTTTAAAAAAGCAAAACCTTCGTTGGTCAAGCGTGACTGGCGAAGGTTTTTTGTCTTTAGGCGCAGATTGCCAGCAACAGCCGAGAAAACGAAGCAATATTTCGACTGGGAATTATGCGCATATGGCAGTAACTTGCTTGCGACAGCCGGACTCCGAAAGGACAGCGGATGATTTTTTAACGCGTGATCTTTCGTGAATGTCGTGAGAATGAAATGCTCTTTTTATGGATGTGCGTCTTCTGCTATAATTCGCAAGTGCAAATTGGAAGAGGGTAAAATGGTTACAAAATCGACTCGCAGAGATTCTCCCGTGAAAAAATGTCAGCAATGCGGAAAGAGGTTCCGCTCATCCAAAAGCGGATACCAAGCGCATGCTGCAAAATTTTGTTCGCAACAATGCTCAAGGGCAGCAATAGGCAAAAGAAGATGTTTTCCCGAATTTCCCGAGTTCCCGCAATCTTAAAAAAAGATAATTAATGAAAAAAAATATAATAAGTTTAAAAACACAAAAAAGACCCAAAATCATTTCGTTGTTTGCCGGTTGTGGCGGACTTGATCTTGGATTTCATCAGCAAGGATATGATGTTGTCTGGGCAAATGATTTTAATGAATGGGCCGCTAAGACTTATCGCCATAATCTGGGGAATGTGATGCACTGCGGAGACATTGAGAAAGTTGTCACCGGTAAAATGAAGTCTATACCTGCCTGCGATCTTATCTTGGGAGGATTCCCCTGCCAGGATTTTTCTATGATCTGGAAAAGGCCGGGACTTAACGGTGAACGGGGGAATTTGTATAAAAGTTTTTTGAGATTTGTAGCTGCCAAAAAGCCAAAAGCTTTTGTAGCGGAGAACGTCAAAGGTCTTTTGACAGCAAATAATGGTAAGGCAATCGAGCAGATTGTCACCGATTTTGAAAGCATTTCTCCAGGGTATATTGTAAAACCAAAACTTTATAATTTTGCTGATTATGGTGTTCCGCAGTTCAGAGAGAGGGTTCTAATAGTTGGCGTTCGTATTGATACGGGGTTTGATTTTTATCATCCCCAGCCCACGCACGGGCCTAAAGGTTCAAAACCTTATGTTTCTTCCGGAGCAGCTTTGGAAGGAGTCGAAAAGATTAAATTTAATAACGAAAAAATGAAAATTGCTCCTAAAACCGTCAAAATGCTGAAATTGATTTCAGAAGGCGGTAACTTTACCGATATTCCTGCCGACAGCCCCTATTATGTCAAAGGCATGATTAGTCATGTCTATCGAAGGATTCACAGAGGTGAACCATCAAAAACTATTATTGCTGCAGGTGGTGGCGGAACTTGGGGCTACCATTATCCCGAACTAAGACCGTTGACCAATCGCGAGCGTGCTAGATTGCAGTCCTTTCCAGATGATTTTGAATTTATAGGTTCTGTTGCAGAGGTTCGAAGACAAATCGGTAATGCTGTCCCCCCTTTGGGGGTCACCGCATTAGCCAAAACTTTAATGCCTCTTTTTCGCGGGGGATATGAACCTGTTAACTTGAGACTTGTTTACCAAAAATTTAAAGAAATTTCTGTTAAGAAACGAATGGAATGCATTGTTAAAGAAAAAAACTTAACAGGAGTATTCTAATGGAGCTTCTTTTGTCGAATATTCCGCCTGTTCGCTGCTCACATCAAAAAACAAAATCTTGTTTTGATGATCTATTTCAGCATGCTGACAGCGTCAGAATCGCTTCCGGATATATCTCGACGGAAGCTTTGGCTGAGCTTAAAAAAATTGTAGAAGGGAATAAAAAATCATTTTTAGAACTCCTTATCGGCATGCACGGTTTCGAAGGATTTACTCAATCGCAGATAGACGCGGCTAGATATCTTGACGACTATTTAAGAGACAAAAAAATCGGTCAGGTTAGGGTTGTTAAGGCATTTAAATTCCATGGGAAAGTTTATAGCTTTTTAAACAGCCAACAGACCCCGTTTGCCAGCATTATAGGATCGTCAAACTTAAGCAGTATTCTCGATGATCAAAACCATTATGAAACGGATTTATACTTCGATGAAAAAAATATGGTCAGTGAGATTGACGGTTTTATTACGAAATTATCGAAAGATGCTTGCGTTCCTCTTTACGGGTATGAACCAAAAATCATTGAAGGTGAAAATACGCTTCTAGATAATCAGGAGGGGGTTGTTAGGCCCACTAACGATGAGTTGAAAAAGGTTCTTTTGGATAAAACGAAAAAATCTTTTAAGATTCCGATTAAAGGTTCAGAGATAGCTTCGAAGAGCAGCTTGAATGTTTTTTTTGGAAAAGGTCGGAAGAATAAAAAGGGTTTTGTAAAACCGAGGCATTGGTATGAAGTTGAGCTTATGGTTCCCAAAGAAATTACTGATAAGCCCGGTTATCCAAAAGCGGGACGAAATAAGAAAAGCATTATTACCGTATATACTGATGACAGGTGGAAATTTGACTGTAAAATCAGCGGAGACTACAGCAAGAATTTTCGCTCCACACCCGATCTTAAAATTTTGGGTCGCTGGATTAAAGGACGTCTTGAAAATAACGGTGCTCTCAAGGTCGGCGAGCCTGTGACTTCTGAGACATTGAGGCGTTACGGAAGGGATGATTTTGAATTGATTGCTACCTCAAATCCCGCAGTATGGATATTAGATTTCGGGGTGTAAATGGGGAGCCATTTTCAAAGTTACCTTGATAAATTAGAAGCAATCTCACCAGGCCTCACACCTCCAATCAGGAATACAATTGACGCTTTAATCCCAAAACACATTAAGACTTTTTCCTTTCGTGAGCACCTAACAGGTCTGCTTTTGGGTAATGTTCAAAGCGGAAAGACTCGGCAGGCGTTCGGCCTTGTCTCTGCGGCGGCTGATGAAGGGTTTTCAATCTTTGTTTTTCTTACAACAGATAATGTGTATTTACATGAACAGACGTTTCAGCGGGCAGTGCGTTATTTAGATACATTTATCGTCTGCGGTGAAGATGAAGATGTTAAATTTATGGAATCTAGAGTTCGTCAGCCGGTCATGATTGTAATTAAGAAAAATAACCGGGTTCTTAAACGATGGAAGGACAATCTGGCGGCTTCCAAATTCTGCGATGGGCGGCCGCTATTTATCATCGATGACGAGGGTGATGCGGCCAGCCTCAATACGAAGATCAATCAGAAACAGCAGAGTGCCATTAATCGCCACCTTAATGACATAAAGAAACTTGCTAACAGCAGCATGTATCTTCAGGTAACAGCTACTCCTCAGCCATTGTTCTTACAGGCGAGCACCACTGGCTGGAGGCCGTCGTTTGTTCATTATTTCCCTCCTGGAGAGGGGTATTTGGGCGGAGATTTTTTTTATTGTGACCCGCCTTCGGCGTGTATTCGCTTGACTCCTGAGAACGAACTTGATGACTTAAGAAACGAAGAGATGATTATTTCAGAAGGCCTCCGTTTGTCGCTTTTGTCTTTTTTAGTTTCAGGTGCACATACTTTATTGTCAAAGAGTGCAGAGGCATGCAATTTTCTAGTTCATCCCAGCGTCAGGATTGCCGATCACGATCGGATCGCGCGCAAACTAGGTGAATATCTTAATGAGATGCTTATCGCGGTTTCCGAAGATAAAATGGAAGAGATGCTTAGAGGGTCTTGGGAAGATCTTCAAAAATCGAAATCCGGTCTTATTGATTTTGAAAAGATGCAGGATTTTCTCAAGCAAAGTCTTAATGAAGAAAAGATAAAGTTTTATGTGATGAATTCGATTGGAAGCAATATTGTGGATTGCTCAAAAGGCATGAACATTATTGTAGGAGGCAACAGCCTAGGCCGGGGAGTAACATTTCCTGCATTACAGACGGTTTATTACTGTCGAACAGCGAAGGTCCCGCAAGCAGATACTTTTTGGCAGCATTGCAGGATGTTCGGGTATGATAGAGACCCTGATTTAATGAGAGTTTTTCTCCCGCCGTCATTGTTAAAGCTTTTCATTGAATTGAATAGCAGTAACCGCGCGCTTATTGGACAGATTGCCGGTACTAACACTGAAGGCATCAGTCTTCTTTATCCTCCGGGTATCAGACCGACTAGAGCGAGCGTGGTTGATAACGGAATTTTGGAGGTTGTTGTCGGCGGAGTAAATTACTTTCCAAGTTTCCCTCAACGAAAGCATATTAAAGAAGTGGACGATATGTTGGCGCCATATAGTGGCCAGGGCATATGCGAGACTACTTTAAACGGTGTAATTACTCTCTTGGAGAATTTTGAGAGCGAGTCCAAGTCTGACTGGTCAAATGTAGTATTTATTAACTGTATTAAGGCCT
Organism: Candidatus Omnitrophota bacterium; assembly: GCA_022709525.1. Taxonomy (GTDB): domain Bacteria; phylum Omnitrophota; class Omnitrophia; order Omnitrophales; family Aquincolibacteriaceae; genus Aquincolibacterium. The sequence goes on along the minus strand of JAKLIQ010000005.1, from coordinate 47,251 downwards.
TAAAAGCCAGCCATGCTGAGAACAAAGCAATGTTGATCATTAGAAGAGACCGTAGTATATCAAAAGGGACAGGGACATTGTTATCACCTGTTGATAGGACATTGGGTGATACTGTGAAAAATTATCCAGTGCTTACTTTGTATCGGGTTATCGGCGAACGGGAAAAAGGTTGGGATGGGTCGCCTTTATGGATTCCAAATGTTAAATTACCAGAGGGAAAAAATTTTTATAAAGCTGAGTAAGGTTTTGAGCCGTGGATAATTTAACGTGTGAACAACGCCGGAAAAATATGCAGAATATCCGTTCGGTCAAAACCGTTCCGGAAGAAATAATCGCGAAAGAATTTCGAAAACGAAAGATTTACTTTGCGCAAAATGTTAAGTCAATAATCGGGAAGCCGGACTTTGTTTTTAGGAGGAAAAAAATAGCAGTTTTTATTGATTCAGATTTTTGGCATGGCCACCCTAAACGTTGCATAATGCCAAAAACCAACTGTTCTTATTGGAATCAAAAAATTCTTCGTAATAAGAAACGGGATAAGTTTGTTAATAGGAAGCTTGGAAAAGCGGGATGGAAAGTTGTTCGGATTTGGGAACATAACTTAAAAAGTCGTTTAAGCAGCAGCGTTTCTCGGATTTTAAATCTTTTAAATAAAGGCTCTGGTAAATATGGCAGCCCCTGTTGTTAAGAGATGCTCCTGCTATGGGCTCCGTAATAAGGATCAACTGAAATGGTTTCATCTGGAATCGAAAAAAAACTGCTTGAGGATATTCGACAAATTGAAAGTCTGATTACCCAGAGGAATAGACTGCCTGGGATGAAGTCCGCTGCGCAATGGGAGCGCAGCGCGCTTTTATCTGCAGACAGGAACGACCTTGTAAGATTGGGTGTTAACAGAGCATTTTCCTCGGTAGAGCTCTTCATGGAGGGGATAATCAAAAATTATTTTATCGATGCAAGGCAAAGTCCCCGGAAAGTAAAGAAATGCCAGCTTTTTGAAAGTGCCGTTCTCGGGGAGCTTCCTTTTTCTGGAAAACGAGCATTGTTGTGCAAAATCGTTCGCTTGCCTGCTTTTGCGGAAAAGTTCCTGGCACTTATCGAAGGACTGCAAAAAAGCACCTCCCGAAGCCTTTCTGAGATGGAGTCTGGTTCTGCTTGTATGTATCAGGGAAGATCGATCTTTGATTTAGCGAACTTCAAACGTTTTTGTACAGATGCAGAAAAAGCGTCTGGCTGCCTTATGCGTCATTTTATCAAAACTTCTTAATAAAATTGTACCATACAGCATAACGATTTTGTGCTGATCGTATGTTGCAATTCATATAGTGGCCGCTAAATAATCTTTTTCTCAGATTTTTTCCTATTTTGGAATTCTTATTTACAATTCCTTTATTTTCTTTTAAACAACGACCTTTCCGCACCCGGGCATGCCGCCTTTAATCCGCCTCTACACGCTTTTTCAGGTGTACGAAGCGTTCGACTACGCCCCCTCGTCATATTTATTTTGTCTCGGGACCGTAGTCGAACGCTTCTAGCTCGGCATGCCCCGGTGCGAATTCAAGAAAATACCCCCTCTCTAACCTTTTATTTAAAAAAAACTGAAAAATATTTCTAAAAAACCTGTGGGAACCTATTCCGAAACACCCCGTTTTGGCCCAATACTTTGAGAGAACATATAAATCAAAACGACCAGTCCTAAACCTGGTGCTACTTATTAGGGCCTTAAAGCCTTCGACAACGACAAGGAGAACGACCATGAAACGAGAACTGGACAAGAGACAAGTACGTGAAATTTCTGTGAACGTGAGACGAAACGGAAGTTTTTTGGCAAGATTGGGAAGATTGTTCGGTGCGGGCGTCAGCTTGGGTTTTGTGCTTTTTGTGGCCATGACCTCTGCCGCTTTGATGAACCGGGGTTCCAATTTTGCATGGGCTTCCTGGCAGGAGATGTGGAAGGACGAGACGCCGAAGCAGTCCCGGGAGATCACGATTCCCGTGCTGCCGAGCACCCGGAAAGCCCAGCCCTTTTATCCGAAGGTAACGATTCGGCAGCCATCGTTTGTGGCTGCGGTTTCGAGACCCGCGGAGGATTACCGGATCGCTCAGGAACGGAGACTCCTCCTAAGCGATCTTTGGAGCCGTTTAAACCAGACGATTTCTACGGCCCGCAGTTTTACGCGGTAATCCGTTAAAGGGTGAAAAGGGGGAAGACCTGAAAATCTTCCCCCTTCGCGGTTGATAAACGCTTCTCCCGGCAAGGCCCGTCAGCGCTTTTAAGGAGGAGCCTTTAATGATAGATCAACCGCTCGATAATGAATCCGCAAGTGATGATTCCGACGAATTGATGCAGGTCATTCAACCGATTGAGTTGACGGATCGAGACATCGCAGTTTTTAGGTTAATCCATGAACACCGGTATTTGGCTTACGGCCAGATCCGAGAAGCGTTCTGGAAGGAGCGTTCGGAGCCGGCTAAGGCCTGTTACCGGCGGATCGAGCGGCTCATTAACTCGGGCTTCCTTTCGAAAGGATATTCCGGCCGAAAGAACCTGAACATCTATTTCGTAACCGAGAAATCGTTAGGGATTCTGAAAAACCGGAACCTCGATTCCGGCATCCGACTTTATGAGCCCACCCCGTATTTCGATCGTTCCATCGACCATGATTTAAAAGTCGCAAGCGTGAGGATTTTCTTCCGTCAGTTCGGGTTGGACGGCTGGATCCCCGAAAGGGTGCTTCGGGAACGCGATCATTTGTTCCGCGTTCCGGACGGTATTTTGACCCTTCGCGGGAAACGGATCGCGATCGAGTTCGAGAATCATCTGACAAAAAGCATGAAACGTTATCAGGAGGTCTTTGATTATTACAGCGATCACAAACTTTATCTCCTGCTTCTCATGATCATTGATGGGGACACCAAGGATTGGCTCGTTCACGGGATGCGTTATAACGCCCAGAAGATCTGGATTACCACGTATCGCGAGCTGATGAGCGAACAAGGGGAAACGCTCTTTGAAAATAAACGGGCCAGTTTCAAACTGAGCCGTCTTTTCTGAGGAGGTGAGCGATGCAGAAACCTCCGATCAAAAGAGAACCGATTCTCGTCCGAGTGATCGGCGGGATTTTTGTGGGGATTCCTTTCGGGATCTCGAAAGGTCTTCTGAGTGTTTTGACAAAACTCGAAAACCCCTGGCTTCGGAAATCGATTCCGGCAGTCTTGGGTTTATTTTCCCTGTTCTGCGTTTTAAGACTCGGCGCTCTTTTCGATCTTCTCGATCTCGTTTTTCAAAGCAAACTGGTGAATCCCAACTGGGCCCCGGGCGTAAAGTTCGGGTTCTTTTTCCTGCTTTATCTCGTCATTACGCTGCCCGTTTTCCTGTGTTTTGCTTATCTCAACCAGGAAGCCAGATATTTTAAGCCGGATGGCGTTAAACCGGATCCTTCCCCTGAACGGATGCGCGCTTTTCGCCTGAAATCCGATTACCACAGGGTTTATTTGGGATACGGCCTAAACCAGAAGAAACCTCTTTATCTCACCAATGACCAGCGCCTGATGCACTGCGAGGTTGTCGGAAGCACCGGCACCGGAAAAACGGAATCCGTCCTTCTTCCGATGCTCGCTCATGATATCGCGCACGGAAAAGGCGCGATCATTATCGACGGGAAAGGGGATCTGGAACTCCGGAACAAGATCCGCTACATCGTCCATAAACAAAAACGCAAGGACGATTTCTACTTCTTCTCATTAAGCCATCCCAAGGACTCGAACACCTATAACCCGCTTTTTCGGGGGAACCCGACCGAACTGAAAGACAAGCTCGTTAACAGCATGGCATGGAGCGAGGAGTTTTACCGGCGTATGGCGGAGCAGGCCGCGCTCACGCTCCTTAACGCCATCGCCTCGGTGGGGAGAACTGCCCGGTTCCGGGAACTTCACGGATATTTGACGGACTTAAACGCTCTCCAAAAACTCTCGGATGAAATGACCAATCCGGTCCTGAAAGAAGACATCGGGAAGATGGTAGCGGGTTTCAGGGACAACCAAAAGTTCCTCGCCGGATTAATGTCCGATCTTTTTCTCACCTCAAGGAGCGAATTCTCGGACCGTCTCGATACGAATGATCCCGAGATCGATCTGCTTTCGGTCTATGAAAATAACCAGATCTGTTATTTCGCGCTCGATCTTCAGAAGTACGCGGACACTTCGCGGCGTCTCGGCCGGATGATCATTCAGGATATCCGCGCCGTTTCAAGCCATATCGTGTCCCACATCACGCCTTATAACCGTCATTTCTTTCCGGTGTTTATCGATGACGCTTCAAGTTTTTTGGAGCTTAACTTCATCGATTTTCTGAATAAATGCAGGGCAAGCGGGTATGCCGTCACTATTCTTCATCAATCCCTGGGGGACCTTGTTTACCGGGGTATGTCCAATTTCCAGCAGCAGGTTGTGGAGAACACCAACATCAAGGTGATTCTTCGCCAGGATGATCCTTTTTCCGTGGAGAAATTCGTGAAAATCGCCGGGACGCGCCGCACGATGATCTCCACTTACCAAACCCAGGAACAGATCCTTGGGAAAGGTCTGACGGGCGCGGGTTCCGTCCGCGAAGGCCAGACCTTCCGCATCGAGCCGGACCTGATCCGGGGTCTTAAACGCGGGGAAGCCGCTTTGATCTGGAAAAACCCGTCGCTTCTTACCGATCACATCAAACTCGATTTCTTCGGGTATTCGAGTTATCCCGACGAATTCGATCCGAAAACGAGCGTGAAAAAACCCGTAAAAACGAAGAGAAGCGCTCCGGAAGAAAAAGACACAGCTCTTGATGAGATCGATAACCCGCTTGAGATCATTAAGAAACTGGAAGAAGAAAAATAACCGCAACGTTCTAAAGCTTCATAAAAATTACCATTTAACAAACTCGTAAGGGGAAAGTTCCCGGGCCTCGGTCCGCGGCGCTTTCCCCTTTTTAATTTTCAAAAGCTTCGAAAAGGAGGTGACTGCCAGAGAAAAAACAGATGAGCAGTGTTGTTCAACCTATTCAAAAAATAAAAACCAAAAAGGAGAAACACAATGAATACGAAAAAAGAAAGTAACAAAAACCAGGACAAGATCATCAAGGACGTGACCCGTTTTGAAAACGACATTTACCGTGTCAGTTCATGGACCGGTAAAGACGGAGCGTCCTTCCTCGATCTTCACGTGTATTACAAGAAGGACGGGCAGTTCAAGAAGACCAAGGAAGGTATGAACGTCCGCGCGGAATTCCGCAAGGAACTCGCCGAGGCCATTCTCGCGGCGAAGAAAGCGCCGGAACTTTCCCTGCCCGCTGAAGGGAAGAACTGCGAAACGGTTCTCGTGAGCGCCGTTTCCATTTCCGAAACCGAGCAGTACCAGGTTTCGAAGGTTCGCGGTCCGAAGAACAGCTTCGTTCGGGTCTGCTATGCCTTCAAAGGGGACGAGGGAACCTTCATCCCGAATGGCAAGAAAGCATTGTCCATTTTGGAGTCTTCGGTGGAAGCCGTGGCGGAAGCTCTCCGGAGCCCTGAAGCAGAGCCCGCGAAAGCGGTGGCGCAAGCAACCGCTTAACGCGCGTTTCGAAGGAAAGTTTAAGGGGAGAGGTGGTTTAAAAAGCCGCTTCTCCCTTTTTCTTTTTAAAGGAGGAGGTGATTTTTGTGCGGCTCATCATTCGAAAACAAGACGAATCGAAACACGCCCGCCTGATCGAGCGTTTCAAACGGTTTGGCTGGGAAGTGATCGTGAAATGAACATCGAAAGATAGGCGGGAAGGAGAAGTTCTCTTCCCGCCTATCTTGTGTCTAAGGAGACTGAGATCATGGGAAGAAAATTATCAGTAAAAGACTGGCCTGAAAGTGAACAACCTGTGGTTCGGGTACGTGAAAAAGGGATCGAAGCTTTGTCGGATGCTGAACTTTTATCCCTGATTCTAAAAAAATCTACTTATGAGCGAACGGAAGTTGATGTTGCTTTGGAACTTTTGAAAAAAGCAGGAGGTCTTCGCAAGATTTTTGATCTGGAGGATCTAAACGAAACCGAGAGGTTTCAGCTTTTGGCAGTCCGGGAAATAGGAAAACGCGTCTTAAAGCAGGGGATGATCGGGCAGAATTTCGTTAGAAGTCCCCAAGCAGTCACCGACTACCTTACGGTGAGTCTTCGGGACCTCAAACGGGAGGTTTTTAAGGTTTTGTTTCTCGATAAGGCCTTAAAGATTCTCGGCGATAAGGATCTTTTCTTCGGGACCGTGGATGAAGCGGCGGTTCATCCCCGAGAGATTGTTCGGGAATCTCTGCTGCAGAACGCATCGAACCTCGTGCTCGTCCATAACCATCCTTCCGGAAAGACTGAACCGAGCCGCGAGGATTTCGAGATCACGCAGAAGATAAAAGCCGCCTGTCAGACGGTTTCGATTCGTATCCTCGATCACATCATCATCGGCGAGAACCAGTACTTTAGTTTTTCAGAACACAACCAACTTTGACACGGAGAGTCTTCCAAAATGCTTACACGCGAAGAATTACTCGAAACGGTAAACGAATTAAACAGCCGGAACGCCGGCCGTCAGGTCGGGTATATCTCCGGTTACAGGGACCAATGGTTTATCGGAGGTTACATCAGCAGAGACAATCCCGACCGCCAGGAACTCAAGCTGCATTTCTGCCAGGGACGGAATGTCGGCCGCATCAATTTCAACGGCGGGTATACCATGTTTTTGGATGTCACGGCCTGCAAAAACCAGCAGGACGTATTCAGCGAATTCGAACTCTTGGATCACCACAAACGTCGGGAGAAGGAGAAAGCCGTGGAGCGGATGGCTCAAGCCGAGGCTCGCTGCACCCGCTGTATCAATTATCTCGGAAGACTTACGCGAAATTGCAAGCCATCCCCAATATGCGGGTATAAGCGCATTCGCTCTAGGAAAAAAGAATCGTGGAAAACGGGAAATTGTGACCTCGTGTCGCCCTGCCAAAGCGGTCTCGGCTAAGGCCATGAGAAAACAAATCAACTGAGGAAAGGAGCGCTTTATGCGAATCAAACGACTCACGAAAAAGGTTGAAGGTTCAACTGCGTATATTTTTACACCGCTGTGCCACGAAACCGGAAGACGAATCAAGCTATGGATCAAGGAAGCCTGGACGCCGAGAGGGAAGCTTGTCCGGTTCATCGTGACGGATGCCCGGACGGGTAAAAAATACAAAGCGGAAACCGCGCATTGCGATTTACCGGGCTGTATTTGCGACGCCGTTATCTACGGTTACAGCAGGAAATCTCGCCCATAGTTATTCTCTTGAAACTCAAAAAATCCAATCCAACAAAAGGAATAATTATGAACCTGACAAAAAAAGAACTCGCCACCGTGCTTGCCGCGCTTCGGACATTTCAAGAACGGCCGGCTGTCGGCATGGAGCATTTCAAAAATGTCCGTCCGCTTGCATCAAAACAGATCGATGATCTCTGCGAGCGCTTGAATTGCAGTACGCTTGTTGAAAGATTTAACCGCTTCAAGAGAGAAACCTTGAAGCTCGTGATCCATATCGAGGAAGGAATCGTTCAGGGTGTTTATGCAAACATCCCCAAAGCAGCGGTTAGCGTTTACGACACCGATCCGGAAGCGGGCGATCTCGAGAAAGAAAAGAGGAATCTGAAGCGAGCCATCAAAGGACTAACCGACGTTCGCAAGTAGCTTGTTTAACGAATTCACCAGGGCAGGGCCGTGAGAGCGTCCCTGCCCATTTCATTTTAAGGAGGGGGAGTTATGGAATACCCGAAACGCGAAACGCTTCAGATGGAGCTTTATCAGGATCTGAAAAAGACACTTCTCGAATATCACTCAGGTCTTTTTGAAATCAAGAAAAACGAAGATGAGGGGGACCTTCTTATTCAGAAACTTTACCTTGATCCCCAGGAAGGCTGTGTCCCCGATGAATTTATCGGGGAGGAACTTCTCTATGCCGTGAAATCGAAGTTTTACGCGATTTTTAGCGTGATCCGGGACAAGGTCCAGGTGGATTATTTAGAGAAAAAGAAAATCAGCTACCCTCCCATCTCCATCGCGATCGAAGCCTCGTATGAGGACGTCACCTATGTCGTTGTCTCATTTCAGAATGCCGTGATCTCTGAATATAACGCGAAAGCCTGGAATTTTGTGTGGACTTCAAGCGCGGAACTTCAGAAGGAAATGGCGGATCTCTTTTATCAGATGAGGGACCGCCTCAATCAGTATTTCGTCGAGGGACTTCGCTACGCGAAACAAAGATGATTCCACCACTTATTCAAAAAGGAGAACACTTCCATGAAAAGACTTTATACGAAGTTCAAAGATATTTATGTGCTTACCGATCCGGGTGACCTCACGGACCTGAAACTTGATTCGTGCGTTGTCGCAAGGAAAGGCCGCCAGGTTTATGTTGCTGCGCTTGAAAGCCTGCAATCAAAGTGTGTAGAGGATAAACGCAGTTCCGGCTACTCCGATCCGGTCTTCGGATTTTATGCCGCAAAACCCGAAAGATTCCTCGTGATTAACGGGGAACGCAAGACCGTCAAATTCTGTGATCTTTGCAAGGATCGTCTGCACGGGATCACGGGCAACTGTTTCAGTTACGGCGTGAAACCGGGCGGCTGCTCGTTTCGTCCGGCGAATGCTCTAGGGAAATTCAACATTTCCCTGGATGGGTGGCGGTACTTAAAACCCTCCCGGGTCAATCATTACTCGCCCTTTAAGAAACCATGGAGCGCGGAATATATCCGTCTCGATTCGAAGGTGATCAGCCGGAATAAGCGCGCCATTGCCGCCCGCAATGATTTCTGGAACCAGCTTGAGAAAAAGAAGAAAAAATACTGCTCCCGCTGCATCTTTGGGCGCTGTCGCATGAACAGCATGCGGATCGCGGAACGCTGCATGGTGACGGACGAGAAAACACAAAAACGCTGCATCAAAAAAATCCAAGGAAGGTTCGGAAGCGTTGAAGAATTTCTGAACCGTCTCGCTTTTTGTGGAAAAGAGATCGCCTGCCGGCCGCATGGGGAGAAACGGAAAACGAAATGGGTGATTACAAAACCCGTAGGTCGGAATAAGTTCCTCATCCGTAAACGTTCCCGTCCTTTTAAGCGGGCCGTTGTTTCAAGGGCGAGGATCGAAGGGAATGTGATCCCGGGAGCGTTGCCGTGGGAAGGGCGGGAGAAAATTGCGAGCCTTGCCTGGTATTTTTTTGAGAGATATTACGCGAAAGATCAGGACGCTTACCGCGGATACCGGGGCCGCACGATCCGGATTCTCTCCCTTACGCCTATCCCCGAGGGTATCAAGATCAGTTATTACCCTTACGGGTGGGGCACTCCCGAGATTCTGGAGAAACAATTCTATTCGTTCAATGAGGTTGTCAGTTTCGAGCGTTAATTTCACTACCAAGGAGATCACAATGAAAAAAGTCTATACTCAAGTTGACGGGGCCTACGTTTTTCCGCGCTCCCGCGATCTTCGCTCTTTAAAACCGGATTCCTGCGCGGTAAGGATCGTCGGGGAGAAACCCTGCGTGATTCCGTTACAGGATCTTTCCGGCAAAGAAGTCGAGAACGGAGACCGGCACGGCTATTCTTCGGTGTGGGGCTATCACGACGATAAGAACGATCCTTATATCCTCATAAACGGTGCGAAGAAGAAAGCGAAATTCTGCGATCTCTGCAAGGACCGTTTAAGCGGGATCACCGGCAATTGTTTGAATAAAAGCATTAAACCTTCGGGCTGCTCGTTTCAGCCGGTGGAGGATTTGAAACCTTTCGCGATCAATCTTTCCGGGTGGCGGAAACTCCGGCCGGTTGATGTCAATGAACGCACGCCTTTCTTGAAACCGTATCTGAGCGGCGTTGCTTTTGATCCGAAACTCATCAAACAAAATCAAAAGATCCGGATCATCGCGAGGCACCTCCCGGAATATCAGGAACGAAAGCTCGAGAAGTATTGTTCCCGCTGTATCTTTCAGGGAACTTGTTACCTGCATAGCCATAAAGTGGCCGAGCATTGCATGGTCACCGAGGAAGAGACCATCAAGAAATGTCTGGGCGAGATCATGAGGCGGTTCGGGAGCGTTCATGACTATCTCGGGATGCTCGCTTACTCGGGCGGGAGATTGATGTATAAACCCGAGGGGTATATTCAGGAATCGGAATGGAGGGTTGCGCAGCCTTTCGACAAAAAGCAATATGAGATCGCAAAATCTTTTCAAGGTTGTAACGATCTGAAAGTTTCGAGGAAACTTGTTGAGGGTTCCGTAACGCCTGTTTCAATTCCGAAATCAAACAGGGAAAGAATCGCGGCGCTCGCCTGGTATTACCTGGATCGCTATCACTTCCACCGGCTCTGGATCTCGCTTAGGCCGGAAGGGATTGAAGCGACGCATCAAGTGTACGGCCACAATCGTTTCTTCCGCGCCGAGGTCTTTACTTCTTTCAACGAGATCCATTTCTTCTTCACGCGTTAACCTTTTCACCTTCTTTTAACTTCAAATCAAAAACATAAAACCAAGGGAGAAAACTGTCCATGAACACAATCGATTTAGTGAAAATCCTCAAACAATCTTTCCATGCGAATGTCACGCCGCTTATCTGGGGCCAGCACGGGATCGGCAAAAGCCAGATCGTCCAGGCCCTCGCATCTGAACTTGAATACGAATGCGTGGATCTTCGGCTTGGCCAGATGGAAGTAGGGGACCTGATCGGTCTTCCATCGAAGGAAGACGGAAGAACGGTTTGGCTTAAACCCTCCTGGTTTCCGAGAGAAGGGACGGTTGGGATCCTGTTCCTCGATGAGCTGAACCGTGCACGGCTTGATGTGCTGCAAGCAATCTTTCAGCTTGTGCTGGAGCGGAGGCTCCACACCCACCGTCTTCCGGACGGCTGGAAGATCGTGTGCGCCTCGAATCCTTCTGGGAGCGATTATTTCGTAAACGAGCTCGATCCGGCGCTGTTGGACCGGTTTCTCCACATCCAGTTCCGGCCGGAACCGAACGAATGGATCGGCTGGGGGAAAGACACCGGCAAAATCCGGGGGGAGATCCTCGATTTGATCGCGCGGTACACGCATCTTTTGGGAAGCCCCGCAAACGAGCTTCCTCTCGAGGTGCTCCCGTCCCCAAGATCCTGGGAGATGCTTTCCCGGATGTTGAACGGCCTTGAGGACCGGCTGTGGCTGCAATGCGCCATGGGCCTTGTCGGCAAGGAAGCGGCCATTGCGTTTATCGAAAGTCTGAAAAAGGACCAGGAAATTCCCATCAAAGCGGAGGAGATTCTTTCGGATTACGCGAAAGTCAAAACGCGCGTCAAAAAATACTCATCCGGGAAAAAGGCGCGGCTTGATCTTCTGCGGATCACGGGCGATGAGTTTTTGAGGATCCTCGCGAAAGAAGGGAAAGCAAAAGCTTTAAGCGCCAAGGAGAAATCCAATCTCGTGGATTTTCTCGATGACCTTCCGGTGGATCTTGCGTTCGCGCTCGTCAAGGAACTCGTCAAGATTCCGGAAGTGAACGCCCTTCTCCATTCCCAGGAAAAATTCACGGAGAAACTCGCGCAGGCTGCGCAGGCGGCGGCATAACCGTATTAAAAACATAAAAGGCGGGGATGAGCTTCGGTTCTCTCCGCCTTTTTTGTGTTTATTCATCTTGAAGGAGGTGTATCGAAATGGGTTATTACACGGATTTTAATGGAAGCATCGATCTTCCGGGATTATCGGAAAAGGACGGAAAACATCTTCGGAATATCGTTCGCCGGCGTTTCCCCGATTCTTCCGGGGAGATCCGGATCGAGCAAGACAAGGACGGCTACCGTCTTGAGATTTTCGCGAACTGGAAAAACTATCACGAGGAATTTCAGCGGTTCGTGATGGCGATCGTTCGCGCCTTTCCAAAGTGCGCGTCTGGCTGGATCGATGCTTCCGGGGAAGAGCGCGATGACAGCTGGGCTCTTGAGGTCGGAGAAGGGAAAGTTATGTTTATTGGTTTCGAACGGGTTGCAAAAGATAGAGCTGTCTATTTTGACGCAAAAGGAGGAAGACACCATGATTGAAGAAATGGTCGTTTCACTGGTACAAACAAAACCGTTTTACGCGCATTTCATCCAGCAGATGAACCGGATCGAGACCGAGAAGATCCCGACGCTTGGTGTGAACATTCGCGAGCGCATCAATCTCTATTTCAATCCGAGGTTTCTCGAGGGGCTCGCGTTCGACGAACGGGTCGCGTGCTTGGAGCATGAAGTGCTGCATCTATTGCATCTTCATCTTTTCCGGGGCGATGGCAAAAACCACAGGATCTTTAATATCGCCTGCGATCTTGCCATCAACACCTATATCGAGAACCTTCCGAAGATCGCGCTGCTTCCTAAGCTTTTCGGGTTTGAGGATGAACAGACCGCGGAATGGTATTACAAGAAACTCTGCGAGAACTCGGAAAAACTCGCCACAAAGATCGCGAAAGCGGGTGAGTCCATGCTCGATGATCACGAGCTTTGGGAAGATTCGGAGGGGGAATCCGATCCTGAGTATCAGCAGGAGTTCTTAAGGCGCGCCATCAAGATCTCTCTTGATGAGACCGAGGATTACGGCTCTCTTCCCGGGAATATGAGCGAGGAACTGAAGGAATTCTTGAAAGGCTCCAAAGTGAATTGGAAAAGCGTCCTTGAGCGTTTCCTGATTCACGCCACGCTTGTCCGCTCGATTCTTTCGAGGAAGCGCCCGAACCGGCGATTCGAGGAATTTCCGGGCCAGAAAGTGGAGCAGAAACTCAAGCTCCTGATCGGGCTTGATACGAGCGGCAGCGTAAGCGACCGGGAGCTTGCTCTTTTCTTCGCGGAAATTGAGAAGATTAAAGCGCTCGGCATGGATATCACGGTCGCCGAATGCGACTCAAAGATCGGGAACGTTTACCGCTACAAAACCAGACCCAAAGCGGTATCGGGTCGCGGCGGCACGAGTTTCAGGCCGGTCTTTGATCTCGCCGAAAAACTCCGGCCCGACGCACTTCTTTATCTCACGGATGGAGAAGGGGATTATCCGGAACGCTCGAAATATTCGACGCTCTGGTGCCTGACCCCGGACGGGAATTTTTCAGGGAAGTTCGGGAAAGTCCTGAAACTTCCTCAGGAAAAATGAAGAGTGAAGGTAAATCAACTGAACCGGGCGGGACGAAACTCCCGCCCGTTCGCTTTTATGGAGGCAATTTTATGAAACCGCTTAGCGTGAAGGGATTAGTGGAAGTTCTTGGCTTCTTGTGCGGGCAAGGGACCATCAAAAAAGAATTCGAGGTGTGGCTTGCTTCGGATGAAGAGGGGAACAGTTTCAGCCCGCTCCTTGATGAGACAAAAATCTCAATCGGAGTCGAGGGCAAGAAAATCATTTTCTATCCGTCCTCGACGCATGAAGTGACGGAACTTTAAATCAAGTTTAGGAGGAACCCATGAGTAGAACACCATCTCCAAGATCAAAGCTCGAGATGATCGAGTTTTTGAAAAATCATTTCAGGTATCCCACGATGAATTCGTGGAACCGGGCGACAAGTTATGCCCGGAATATCAAAATTCACCGGCTTAGACTTGACCGGGAGACCGAATCCCGCTGTTTTGAAATGCTGGAGATTGCGGAGGCCTTCGATGATTTCTCGGCCGCGCTTCATGAGTTTGGCGTTCGCCACGATTACGAGTGGCAGATCAGTCAAAACGGCAGAAGCGGCGGGTATCTGGTTCTTTACCGAGGCGGGAAGAAAGATTCCGGTTACAAAACGCGGTGCGATACCTGTCTGATCCCAACCTGGTATGAGACCGAGGAGCCCTGTCATGTGAGCGGCTGCGGCGGGACTTTGAAACGGCTCACGGCACCACTTTGGCAGGTTTACATGCAGCCCGGCCTTGGGACCGATGACGATCAGGATTTCGAATCCATGAATTACGAGGATCTCAGGAAACGCGTAATTTTGATCAAAGACTTTGACGAGACCTGCGAACGCGCGGTGAAAGCGTTCTTGGATTTCGCCAAATCCCACCAAATCAAGGAACAGGAGATTAAGGTTGCGAAGACCGTGAAGGTCGCGGTCGAAATCTAAGAGTTTTAAGTCCTGTCGTTTCAATCATCTTCTTGAAAGGGATGCTTCAGCGCGTCCCTTTTTCATTTCAAATTCCAATCTCGTGAAGGAGGGCTGCTTATGAATGAATGCGATATGGCCTGTGACATTTTAAGAAAAACGAAGGATGGGGATGACCTCTCTCCCGAGCACTTGTGGCTTGTGGAAAACGCGGTCAACGGATTCCTGAACGAAAAAGGCCAGGAAAAGTTCCGGGAGCTTTTTGCGGAAGTGTCTTCGGGTAAGTATCAAAAACCTTATCTCCATGGCATCGAGTTTTTGACCATCAATCACGAAGGATTCGTCCATTGGCGCGGCAAGCACGTGGAGCATTTCGACATCTCGTTCGCTTTTTCGGAGAAAGGTCGTGAGGCCGCTCTTGAGCTTGCGAGGCGGTGCCGGTATCTGGAGCAAAAAGAGATTGAGGTGAATGTAACGAACGTCGTCTGGCGCTGGAAGAAATTCCAATAAATTCAGCGTCCTTTTAAAACCAAAAACATTTAGCGAGAGAAGGGCTTCGGTCCTTCTCTTTTTTATTTTTAAAAGGAGGATTCCGATGGGATTTGACGTTGTGGGAAACGATCCAAAAACGGAGAAGGGCGAGTATTTTAGAAATAACGTCTGGTGGTGGCACCCGTTATGGGGGTATGTGGCCAAACAGTGCCAGGACATCCTGACCCATAAAGAAATCGAAGCCGGAGGATTCAATAACGGGGTGCTGATCTCTGAACGGAAAGCGCGCGAGATCGGGCTTCGTCTCAGATTTCTGCTCGATCAAAAAGAGGTGAAGAGATTCGCTGAAGGATATCAAAAGCATCTTGATGCCATGCCGGATGAGCGCTGCGATCTTTGCGCGGGCACAGGCAAACGCAATGATGAATTCGTGAAAGGGGATTGCAACGGCTGCGAAGGGAAAGGGAAGAAACGCCCCTGGGCCGCGCATTACCCGTTCAACGAAGAAAACGTAAAAGATTTCGCGGATTTCGCCATCGAGTCCGGGGGATTCAGGATCTGTTAAATCGTTAGTAATTTCAAACATCTCAATATTTCAAAACGCTGGAAAAGCGGAACGAGAAGTATGCGTTCCGCTTTTTCTTTTTCAGGAGGAAAAAGAAAATGGGATACACACATTATTGGTACCGGAAGGATAAAGCAATCGAAGAGAAAGTATTCGAGCGCATCGCTTCGGATTTTAAGAAGTTACTGCCTGTTTTTGAGAAGCTAGGCATTACGCTTGCCGGCGACAACGGCTCAGGGGAGCCCGTGATCGACAAGACCGAGATTTCTTTTAACGGTCTTGAGAAATGCGGGCACCCGGCCTCTTATGAGCTTGGGATCGCGTGGCC
The DNA here is from genome assembly GCA_022709525.1 of Candidatus Omnitrophota bacterium. GTDB lineage: Bacteria > Omnitrophota > Omnitrophia > Omnitrophales > Aquincolibacteriaceae > Aquincolibacterium. The sequence goes on along the minus strand of JAKLIQ010000005.1, from coordinate 31,782 downwards.
TTCTCAAAATGCCGCGGGTATCGCGAACCCCTGGCGTGAAGATGTCCAGAACGGCTCCTGGTTTGGCGGCGCGACGATCGATAAGAGGACCTGCTCCGGGGATTGCAGCCACGAGACCTGCTGGTTCCCGCGAGTTCTTCCGGAAGACCGCCGCACCAGGTTCGATTCGCATCCCACCGAGGAAAACGGCGCGGGCTGGCAATTCAATTTCTGCAAGACCGCGTATAAACCCTACGACCTCGCGGTCACCGCGTTTCTCGTCATTGCGAAACATCATCTGAAAGAAAAAATCTCGGTCCATTCGGACGGCGAAACCCAACATTGGGCGGATGCCCGGATCCTTTGCGAGCAGACGCTTGGCTTCGGGATCGGTTTCGAACTGGACCGCTGATATCAACCTGTCACTTCAATGAGCGGGAGGCGCTTCGCGGTACCTCCCGCTTTTTCCATTCGAAAGGAGCTTGTTATGCACGAGGTTCTTATAGAGACCGATGACCGCAGTTACTACACCGATCGTCTTACCGAGTTCACGGGGAAGCCCAGGATCTACTGGGTCCATGTCCCGTTTCCCCGGCTCAAACAAATCTTCGTGAGAAAAATCAAGGAAAAGGGGGAGGTGATCCGCCGTGACTGAAACCGATTGGATCATCCTGCTTTTTATCGTCATTCCCGGAATCATTCTTTGCGCGGTGATCGAGACCCGGCGCGAACAAAAAGAATTCAGGAAATGGCTGAGAGAGGGCAGGTGGAAATTCGAGAAATTCAAACATTGAAAAATCAACATAAAAGAAGGGGTGATGAAAATGAGAGGTTACGTTCTTGACGTGCTCGGAAAAGCCTGGGCCTGGTATAAACGGGTCGTTTCGATTCTCGCGCAATGGATATTCCAGATGTTTCTTCGTTTGTTCATCTTTTGCGTGACTTTGTATTTGCTGGGAGGCGGCTGTCTTTTAAAAACTTATCGGGAAAGTCAAAAGACATCCGAACCCCGCGTTTCAATCCCGCCGCAGTATGGAGCAGGAACGGCTTACGAGTCTAATCCGCAAGTAACTGTTCCTCTTTACCGCGAAAGAAACGAGACTTTGCAAAGTCAGATCCGAACCGGTCAGTCCCAAGTGAGATCGTGGGATTACACGGTTCGCTCGATTAAAAACGATATCGAGCGGTGGTTCCGAAGGTAATGGAGAATCGGGGAGAGGCAGCGAGTGTTTCTGAAGCGACTGGCTCCTCTCCCCGAAAATCCTTCTTTTTTTTGTCTAAAATCGGCTAATAATTCTACCCTTTTCTATGGGGTTCCGCGCAATTTTGATCATGTTTTATCATTTCCGGAAAAATTTCTGCCGTCCCTTGCAAAAAAGAATTTCATCGGGTACAGTTCCTTTGCCCAATCGGGCACTCTGAAAAAAGCGTCCCTTTTTTCAGAACGTTTGCGGTGGGTGATATGAGGCATCCACGCATGACATAAAGAACCACCTATAGTTGGAGGCGAGACGCGAATGCGTCTCGACGTATGCAGACTATAACTCACGGCCGTGTGAGTCTAGACACGGCAACGCGGAAGGGTTGTTCGCGTTCGGGTTGTAGTGTGCCTCCAATCCCTTTTCCCCTCATTTCCAGCTCCGCTCCACTTTGCTGACTCTGTCAGACTCCGGATCCTAGTTCTTCCCACGATCCATTCTCTCTTTTTCGATCGGTGATCCCTATCCTGGGATTCCTTCCATAGGGCATGGTGTCTTCGCATACTTCGCGGTCTTAAAAATCTTTTTTTGTTTTTAAGGCCTCTTTTCTTGAAACGGGCAGCCTCTTACCGGGTTGCCCGTTTTTTTTGTGTCCTCATTCTAGTTCCTCGCACGGCGGAAAGGACACCGCTGTGTCAATACCAAACGAAAACGAAAATGAAAACAAAAACAATGTCGAGGAAACTGAGGAGGAAAAACATGAACGAATCAAATCAAGAACAAGGGCGATCGATTTCATGCGCGTGGAAGACGCAAATGGAGAAGCGCTCACGCACTTTGAATTGAAAGTGAGAGAAAAAATCGCCTGTGTTTCGAGTCCTTTTGAGGAGCTCGCGAGAAAGGAGGAAGAAGAAAACCGGTCCGAGGAAGTTCGAAATACGTTAAGGGATCTGGTGGAGAAGGCTTTGACCGAGAAACAGAAAGCCTGGTTCCATCTCGCGTACGTTGAAGAACTTCCGGACATTGAGATCGCGGACCGGCTTGGTGTTACGCTTCGCCGCGTCTCGTCTCTTAGGACCAGCGCTTTAAAAGCTTTCAAGCGCGCTTATGAGAGAGATCGGATCAAGCAATTTCTCAATACCTGTGATCTCACGGAAAAACAGAGACTCATGGTCCAGCTTCGGTTTGAGGAGCGGCTCTCTTGTCCGGAGATCGCGAACCGGCTGGGACTGACTCTCCGGGGCGTGGAAGACATGCTTAACCGGATCCGAAAAAAAATTTTCTCTCGGGAAAATCCATAAAACCTGTGGGAACCTATTCCGGACAGGGCCGTTTTGGCCCAATACTTTGAGGGGAGATGCCACCCATTCAAATTTATTTGTGAGCGTCGCGATTCGCGGCTACCCCAGGGGTTTAAGGCAACTCTCCCCTCACTTTATGAGGAGGGTAAAGAACGTGAATGGAAAAAGTATTGGTCCAAAAATTCAAAAGCTGGCCCTGTTCGGATTGTTCCTGCTGATTCAAGCTCAGGTCGCGTACGCCGAAGCGACCTCGGAATCGGATTTAGGAGCGTTTCTCGAGGGTGTCGGCGATTTCCTGATCCGGACGGTCGGACCGGCGGTGCTTGTGATCGGGGTCGGCGTGGCTGGGGTCGGGATGGCGCTTGGCGATGAGCGGGCTATGCAGCGCGGCGCGCTTGCCGCAGGCGGCGGAGCGCTCATTTTACTTTCCCGCGCGATCCTCGATTTCATCACGCACATCGCGCATTTTTAAGGAGGCTGTAAATGAAAACACTGAAAGGTTTCACGAAGATCCAGAGCAAAAACAAGATTTTCGGGCTCGAGTTCCTGGATCTTTTGATCCTGCTCGTGATTTATCTCGTGGTGTTCGTCTTTTCCACGAACCTGCTCCTTAATCTCGCGCTCGTGTCCGGCGCGTATCTGGTGTTGCGGTTCTATAAAAAGGGGAAGGCTCCGCATTGGGCGGGATCGGTGATGCGGTTCCTACTCCGTCCCCGGAAATATTTCTCGAGACGGGAACGAAAAGAGGAGCTTCCCAAATGAAAACGAACCTTCTTCTCAAGACCCGCGATCTTATCCAAAGAGAAACCCGCCCTTCCTTTTTACGGGAGATCGATCTTTATGATCTCGAGGACGGCATACTGCTCGGGGTGAGCGGATCCATGGCCCGTGGTTTCCGGTTCGGAGGGAAAGATCTACTCCTGGGGAGCGAAGCCGAGATCGAGGATTTCGAGAGAAAGATGCGCAAGTTCCTAAACGCGCTCCCCGAAGGCGCGACGCTTCATTTCGTGGTCCATTCCGAGAGCGGGGATGAGGGTTCGCTTAAGGAATACGCGTCCTCGATCCAAAGCGAGATCCCGCTTGGGAAAACGTTTCTTGACGCGAAACTCGACGCGTACCGGAAACGCCCGCTTCTTAAAAGGGAAGTTTTTTTGTTTGTGGTGATTCACCCGGACGGCAAGAAACCACGCTCGTCCTTTCTTCCGGACCTGTCCGTTGCGTTCGGGAAAAAAGCGCACCGCTTATCCGAACTTGAATATAGCGCTTCAAGAGAAACGCTTCACGCGCTCTCGAGTGAGATCGAGGAAAGTTTCCGCGCTCTCGGGTTCGAGATTCGCGCGCTTTCCGATTCGGAACTACTCCAGTATTTATATGAGTTCCTGAACCCATCTTATTCCGAAGAGTTCGTTCCTTTTGGGGAATCGAACCTTGAAGCGAGCGAATCCGATCCGTCAAGCCTTCGCAGCCGTTTAACGGTTCATCCGCCGCGCCTTGAATACGATCACTTCTATCTCGATCATTATTTTTACCGTACGTTAAACCTGCTCCGGCTTCCCGAATCCACGACCCTAAAATCCATGAAAGATTTCGAACATGCGCTTGGAAAGGACTATTTTTTTACGGTCACGTTCGAGGTCCCGGACCAGGACAAGGAAAAATCCGAGATTCGGCGGTACGGGAACTTCGCGAGAGCAAAGACTTTTTACTCCCGTTCGAAAGATCATGACGCGCTCGCTCAGGCCGGGGAAACGGACGAACTTTTGACCGAGATCGCTCAAAGCTCGGACAAACTCTTTTACGTTTCGTTCTCTGTGATGGTGCGCGCTGAGACCTTGGAAGAAAGCGTCCGGTCTTCGAAGCAGGCGCTCCGCGCGTTCCGGGATCTTGGGGACGCGCAAGGGATCGAAGATCACATGAACCATGACCGTTTGTTTCTTTCGTTTCTTCCTCTTCAGGGCGATGAGAATCCTCTGGCCTTTATTGTCCGATCCGAAGTCCTGACGCATCTTCTTCCGCTTCAGGCAAGTTGGAGAGGGACGGAGCGGATCGGTCTTCTTCTAAAGACCTACCACAGTGAACCGTTACGTCTCGATCTTTTCGACGCCAAACTCCAGGCGAAACATAGCGTCATGCTCGGCACAACCGGGAGCGGAAAAAGTTTTTTCACGAATCACTTACTTCTTCATTTTTTGATCGAATCTTTGGACCATGAAGTGATCGTGATCGATCTTGGCGGCAGTTACCGCAAACTCGCCGGCGTTTTGGGCGGGTCTTATCTCGAAGTGGAATGTTCCGAAAAATTCGCTCTGAATCCTTTTCCTGCCAAAGCAGTTCTTTTCCCGGAGGGAGGAGCGGACGCGACTTTCATTCAGTTCCTGAAAGAGCTGCTTCAGCAGATGATCGCCCCGAAACGGGAGTGGTCCTCCAGCGAAAAGATGATCCTGGAACGCGTGATTCTGGAGGTTTACCGGAATCTCGGGGAGCAAGACGCCCCGCTTCTTGGGGACCTCGAAAAATACCTTCGCAATTTCAAGCTGGGGGATGAAGACGACCAGAAAAAGGCTTATCAGTTCGCGAAAGAACTCACGCTTTTTACGGAAGGCGAGTACGGGAAGATCCTGAACCGGCGTGGGGTGTTCGATTTTAACGCGCGCTTTACGGTCTTTGATCTCCGGAAGATCTCGCAGTATCCCGAGCTTCAGGAAATCCTGCTTCTCATTATTCCGTTCGCGCTCCGCCGTAAATTCGAAAACCTGAATCTAAAGAAGATGCTTGTGCTCGATGAATGTTGGCAGCTCCTTAAAGAGACGCAAGGAACGGACCTTGTCGAGACCTTTTACCGGACCGCCCGGAAAATGAACGCTGCAGTTCTTTCGATTTCTCAAAATCCCACGGACTTTCTTGAGGCATCCATCGCGAGCGTCATGATCAATAACTCTCCGGTTAAATATATTCTGCGTCTTAAAGAAGGCCACGAGAAGCTCTCGCTTTTTGGGCTAAACGAAAACGAGATCAAAGCGGCCGGAGAACTTGAGGTAAGACCGGGCCGGTACTCGGAAGTGTTCATCAAATTCGACGATAAAAGCGTTATTGCCCGTCTTGAGCCAAGCGCGCTCGAGTACTGGGCGGCGACGACGGACGCTTTGGATCTTGCCGAGGAGACGCGGCTCCGGAAAGAACATCCGGATTATTCTCATATCAAGGTTCTCGAGACTCTTTCCCGGAAGTTCCCAAACGGCGTCAAGAAATCGAGCGAGGCGGACCATGTCTGACACGGCGGAGGAGCGAAAAACAAGATGGATAAGAAGGATATGCCGGCGGCAGATTCTCCGGTTGCTTATCGGGACCCTGATTCTCGGACTCGGGTTTTTACTTTTATTTCACGGGAGGCATTTATGAAAAAATCATCTAAGATTCTGTTCTTAGCGGTATTTTTAATCAGCGTCGCGATCCCGAGATCGTACGCGCTCATCGTAAACGACCCGATCAATACGGCGGTGAACCAACTTCAAAACTCGATCCTTCAGACGGAATGGGGGCAGCAGATCGCGCTCGCGATCGAGCATCTCAACCAGCTTACGAATCAGACTGTGGAGCTATTCCGGTTTCATTCGGGGCTGGATGAGATCCTGCGTTCCATCATCGGTGATCCCATACGGAACCTTCTCGGGCAGGGGACCACAAGCTTACAAAACGCTTTCAGGGATATCGGATTCACTTCCCCGCAGATCCAAATGGTTCAAGGGGCAAACGGCCCGGAAGACATTCGTTCCGCGTTGGAGGATCTTACCGGAAAAATCCCGGAGACGGACGCAAAACCCTACCTCGCCTTTGACGAGATGCAGGTGGTGGACGCCTTCGATCTCGCCCGGCAGATCCGGGAAGCCGGAAGCGCGACGCGCACCGCCGCGACCGAGATCGCGGATCAGGCCGCGACCGCAAGCCCGAAAGGAGCGGTTCGTCTTCAGGCGCAGGCGATGTCCCAGCTCATGGTCCTGGATCAGCAGAACCAGGAAGCGATGGCGAAACTGTTGGAGCTAGAAGCCACGAAAATCGCGCAGGTCTCGCGCGAAGAAAAACGCGTCGAAACCGAACGCCTCAAATTCATGGAGGATGCCGGTGATTACGCGGAGAACATCAGTCGGGCATTTACAGGAGCGTAACTATGGCCGGTCTTTTTAACGCAAACGAAGGGTTTCTTTTTACTAACGTTCTTCAGATCCCGGACCTCTTCGCTCAGCCGTATCAGACGATGTCGAGGATCGGGTTTATTCTGCTTTCGATCCTTTTCATTGTCGCGATTCTTCACGAAAACTTTCAGGCGCTTAAGAACCAGTCCGATTATACCGGTCTTTTCATCAGGGTAATCCTCGTCGTTGGTCTTCTCATTCTCTACGAGCGGTTCTTCACGTGGATCGTTTACGGCGCGGACCTCGTATCAAACGCCATCATGCCGCACGAGGAATTCCAGGAAGTCATAAAAGCGTTCCTGAAGCAGCCGCTCTCCTGGAAGACCGCCTGGAAATTCGATCTGAGACTCACGGCCACGGTCTTGAACTACGTCACTTACGCCGTCGCCGGAGCGCTTCTTGGCGCGATCATGATGCTTCGGTTCCTGCTTCTGTCGTTTTTGTACGTGATCGGTCCGATCGTGATCTCAGTCGGGATCTATAAAGGGACCGCTCAGGGCCTTAACACATGGCTCAAGAGTCTTGTTTCCATTTCGGCGTGGAACATTATTCTTTCGATTCTCATGAAAGTCGTTTCCGTTATGAACCTGACTGCGATTTATCTCACGGAAGAAACCAATTTCATGATGATCCTCGCCGCGAACGTCCTTTTTATCGTGCTCTTTGTGCTTGTCCCTCTTCTTTCAAACCAGTTCGTTTCGGGCGGCAACTTAAGCGGTCTTGGTTCGATCGCGCTTGGCGCGTTTACAGCTGTGGCGACCCGTTACATTATTCCTAAAACCCCTTCATCTTCAAAACCCCAAACTCCAGCCGGAGGAGGAGCCGGTTACAAATGAAAACCCGTTTTCATATCAAACTCGAGAACATGAAACGCCGGTATTACGAGGTGTTCGGAGACCTGGAAGCGCAGGTCGAGTTCCTGAAACTCATCAGTCTTTTTTTGCTCGCGCTTCTTTTCTTCACGATCTTTGGCGCGTTCATGCTCGCCAAGCGGCCGCCGGTCGTGATCCGGGTAAATGAGGTGGGAAAAGCGGAAGCGATCCATGATCTTGAGCTTAATAACGCCCCGACCGATTTCGAGGTTTTTGATTTCGCGAAAACTTTCACGAAACGTTTTAGGGAATTGAATTCCTACACGCTTTCAAGCGATACGGCTGAGGCGTGGAACCGAATGACGGCTCGGTATCAGAAAATCGCGGAGCGGGACCTTGTGGACTCCGGGTTCTTCGCGAAATTCCACGATACCGGTCTTTACACGCATATCGAGTTCAAAGAAGAATCGATCGACCGGAATACCCCGGAATACGTGAAAATCGCGCTGATCGGGGTGCGGACCATCCTCAATTACAACGATCGGGATTATAAGGAATCAAGCCTCTTTAAAGCCGAGCTGCTCTTAAAGAAGGTTCCAAGAAGCAAGGACATCCCCTGGGGCGTCCTTGTCGAAGACTACCGCGAAATTCTCCTCAATAAACTCTAGAAATCTTCCACTTTTTTTCTCAAAACCTGTGGGAACCTATTCCAAAACACCCCGTTTTGGCCCAATACTTTGAGGGGAGATGTTACCGGTCTCCCGGGGCCATTCGGGCCCTTCTGAGCAGCTGGTTTCTCATCCCCTCCATTTTAAATAAGGAGCTGGGAATCAATGAGAAAACCAAATCAAATCTTTAGTGTCGCGGCGCTTGCCGTATTCGTCCTTGTTCATGCTTCTTCTCTTCCCGCCGCGGAAAGCAAAAGCTCCCAGTCAAACGATGAGTCCGCGGTTCAGGACGAGAAACCGGATCCGCTCAAGGATCGCCAGCATTTCAACAAACTCAAGCGCAGCACGCAAAATATCTACAAGGTTACCATGCGTTCTACGGTGACCTTTAAACTCCAAACCGCGCTCGGTTATGTCTCCACGATCGATCTTCCCGAAAAAGCGCTCAAGGTGTTCGTGGGGGACCAGGAACTTTACAAAGTCGAGGTTTACGAGAAACAGGTCCTTATAAAACCCATTACGGACGAACCGGACGCGAAAACGAATCTCGTGATCATGACCGCTTCCTCGCGGCTTGCGTTCGATGTTTCGGTCGGGGCTCCTGACACCGCCGATTTCGTACTCGATTTCCGGCTCCCGCAAGACGACGAAACGCTCGTTCATAACGCGTTCGAGGAAAAAGTAGAAAAGAAAGTCGAGGAGCTTAAAGCACAGTATCAGAAAAAGGAAGAGAAACTCGACCAAAAAGCCCAGGAAATTTCCGAAGAAAAAATCAAAGAGAAAGTCACAACCGGCATTCGTACGCTCGATCTCAAGAAGTCGAAAGCGGATTCCGAGGTGCAGCTTAATCTGCTTTTCCTCGCTCAGGTCGGAAACAAACTTTATCTCCGATTCTCGGTCCTCAATTATTCAAAGATTCCTTACCGGGTCCTTAAAGCCTTTGTGGGGATCCAGACCTACGAGAAACGGTTCCTCGGCAAGAAAGAATCCGGTGTTATCGAGATCCCCTCGGAACTCAAGCTCGCCGGGGTCATTAACCCCGACAGTTATGAATACGGGGTTCTTGTGTTTGATTATCGCGCGATGGGAAAAGACGACAAACCCGTGCTTCGGCTCCTGGAAGATACGCCCGCGAGCGCGAGTTCAAAACCCCGGAACTTCGAAATCAAAGGATTCGAGTGGTTCAAATGAAACCAGAAATATTCAAGAAAAAGCCGGAAAAGAAAACAAGCGAATTACCAACTCCACCGGAACCCGAGTTTTTCGATGAGCCGAAACGCGCGAATAAAGCGGCGGGTTTTGTTCAGAACCTGCTTGAGAAAAAGTCGCTCCGAATCGCGCTTGTGATCGCCGGAGTTTTCATGCTTTCAATCCTTCTTTTCTCTAAACCAGCTCATAAACGCGCCCAGAATCCCATGCCTCGTCCTGAGGAGAACCGGATCATGATTACGACTCAATCCATGGAGCGCGCGATTGATTCTTCCGCGAAAGGGAAGACTTTCCGCGCGAAACAAAGCGAAACCCGGCAAAACCTTTCTGGGAAACGAAAATACACGAGCGAAATCGCGGTCTTCATCGACAAACCCGAGAATCCAAAACCGCAAACATCTTCTAAAGTCCGTTCCGAGGATGCGAAACTCGGGATTCCTTCAGGGACCAAGATCCCGGCGCTTTTAAATGAGCGAATATTCTCGTTTAACGTCGCGGCCCCGGTCACGGCGCTGGTCTCAAAAGATTTCAGCGTCAAAAATCAGGTCGTCATTCCCCAGGGCTCCCGGTTTCTTGGGGAAGTGAACGTCGTGAAATCGGTGGACCGGGTGAATGTGCGGTTTGATCTTTTGATCTTTCCGGATGGACGCGAGCTTCGCATCCGGGCGATCGCCCTTTCCGAGGATGGTTCGGGCGGGATTAAAGGGAAAGTGGACAAACACACGGACACGAAGGTTCTCAAAGCGATCGGGGAAACGCTGCTTGCCGGAGCGTCTCTTTTTGTCGGCGGAAGAAGTCAGGATGCTTACAGCCTTGAAGACCAGATGCGTGTCAATCTCGCGGACAATCTTACGAACCAGGCGTCGCAGGACTTAAGAAGCGTCAAAGTGGACAAGAGCATTACGGTCGAGTCCGGGATCAATATTGAAGTAATGCTGCTTGAAGCAATTTAATCAAAACAAGGAGGAGTAAAAAACAATGAAGAAAAGATACGAAGGCGGATTCAAAGAAGTGAAGAAAGTGGCGGTGGTCGAGACACGGGACGGTGAAGAACTGCATTTCACCAAGGTGGAAGTGGACGGAAAGATCCGGGGCGATATCCGGTATTTCACGGCGCGGGAAGGGGCACAGATGATGCCGGGAAGACGCGGGATCCTGATCCCTGAAAATCCAAAGACGTTTCAGGAGAACGTGGAAAAACTGATCAAAAGTCTTTCGGAAAAGTAGACAAGGACCGGTGAAAGATCATGTTCAGATCTAAAAGGGAGGTATTTCGAGTGATGAAAACGAGTAAGTTCTGGGGCATCGTCGTAACGTTTTTTGCTGTCGCCGTGTTTTCCGCGCATTCCCTAAAAGCCGCGGTGCCGGATGCCCTTTCGCCGGAGCAGTTTGGGTCCCTTTTAACTCTCGATGAAGCCGTGGCAAGGGCGCTAAAGAACCACGCGGAAGTAAAACGCGCTTTTGCCCGGCTCCATAAAGAGGAGTCCCTTTATAAGGGGGCCCTCGCGGAGTTTTTCCCCAAACTATCCGGCGAAATCACGTCCGCTTTCGCGACGGGAGGAAAGAGTTTCGTGAATTACGTGGACACGGGGATCGAGCAGCCGATCTTCCAGGGCGGGAAAGCGGTTGCTCAGAAGCAAAAACAGAAAGCAATCGTTGAAAGCGAAGAGTTGCGACTGGAGCAGGCCAAGGTTGCCGTCGAAGCCAGTGTTCGGGTGCTTTACGCCGAAGTGCTCGCGGAAAAGGAACTTACCCGGATCGCTCAGGGTGAGGTCAAAGAACTCACCGTCGAGTACGAGCGGATCAAGAAACTCGTTGATCGGGAGATTCTGCCGCGCTATGAGTTTTTCAGGATCGAAACGCTCTTTCAGGGAGCAAAACAGGCGCTCGTTAAGCACAAGGAGACTTGCGATTACCTGCTTAGTGTCCTTAAAGAAACCATCGGGATCGGGGAGGGGGAATCTCTGGACCTTGAACCGCTCGGGGATTTTTCTGAGCTTAGTGATGGCGCAAATACATACCTTACAACAGCCCGCGAGCACGATCCGGTCTACAAACTCAAGGATCTCAAGATCCGCGAAAAACAATTTGAGAAAAAAGAACTCGTTGCCGACCGCTACCCGCACCTGAGTCTTTCCGCGAAATGGAACGAGGCGAGCGATGTTTTCGTGGATACAAACCGAGTCATGGTCGGCCTTGTCGGAAAATGGAACATTTGGGATTTCGGACGGCTCGGCTCAAAGATCAAGGCGAAATCCCACGAGATTGAGGAGATGAAATGGGAAGGCGAGCTTCAGGTGAAAAAACACGAGCAAGGGATCCGGGAAGCGTTCCACGAGGCCCGGGCAGTCCGGGAAAAGATCCGGCTGACGGAAGCGCTTATCCGCGAACGCGAGGAGATCTATAAGAATGAAAAGACAAGACTCATCGCCGGCGAAAAAGGAACTGGGGAATTGATCGATTCTTTTATCGCGCTTGAAGAAGCGAAGATAAAAAACGTTCAATCGGTGACCGAATACCGGGTTCTTCTCGTCAAACTCGAAAAGAAAGCGGATTTTGAAACAACTCCGCAAAGCTCCGAAAGCGAAGCTCTGGTTCCACCTTCCGATTCCGAGGGGGTGGAGGAATGATACCGGACAGATCTCATTTCCACGGATGGTTGAAGGACCCGGAGAAAAGAACGGTGCTTTTTCTCGGAACCGTGGTTGTGTTAACACTTATCGCTGTTTGGCTTGTGTCATCCGCGATTGTCATGACGGAGGATACGGTTCTTTTGAGCTTGGCGTGGATCTTTGGGTTCGGGTTCCTGTTCTTTAATGTCGCGTATCTTTTTTTGACAAGCGCGGTCCATCCCTTCCTCAAAACTCCGATCTTGAAGGAAGACTACGTAAAACGGTTCCCGAAAGTGGCGCTCGTTTACCCGATCCGCAACGAATCCTACGGAATGTCGCAGCGGATGAATTATTCCTTTTCCGGGAATAAATTCCACAACGTGGATTTATGGATCCTTTCGGATTCCGCGGAAGAGTACGCTCCTTATGAGGCGAACCTTGTCGCGAAACTCGAATCGCTGCATCCCGGCCGGGTGTTTTACCGGAGAAGACCGCACCCCGTTGAAAGAAAACAGGGGAATATCGCGGAGTTTTTGCACTCCCATCCGGAATACGACTACCTATATATATGTGACGCGGACGGGATGGTTCCGAAAGGGACGCTCCTTAAACTGCTCAGAAAAGCGGAACATCCCGAAAACCAAGATATCGCGATCTTTCAGGCATTTGTGAGGATCGCGCATGCGACGACCTGGTACTCGCGTTTCGAGAGGATCGGAACCCGGTTTGCGCAGCGCCTGAATTTCGTGGCGGTTCAAGCGATTTTTGGACGAACCATCTCATTCGGGCATCATCATCTTGCCAGAACGAAAGCGATCTCCAAGATTCGGCTTCCGAAGGGCCTGCTCTCGCACGATAACTGGGACACCGTCCGGCTTGATCAGATGGGATACCGTGTCGCATTTTGTCCGGATGTTGAAGCGTATGACGAAGCGCCTTCGAATTATCTCGAGGCCAAAGCAAGAGCGAGCCGCTGGGCGCAAGGAACGCTTCAGGGTGTGCCTCTTCTTTTCGAATCCAATGTGACGCTTGCCTCCAAGTTTCTCGCCGGGTACGGCATTTATCTTTATCTGGCGGACATCGTGTTCTTTTTCTGGGTGCTGCTTGGTCTTTTGTCGCATTCCCTTATGACCGGAGAACTTATCTATTTCCGGATCGATTCGATCTGGATGAATCTTTTCTCGAACCAGATCCTGAAATGGATCCTGCTTTTCAGTCTCGCGGTTGTTTTTCTGCATAAGGCCGTCATTTTGAAGACTTGGGAGGACGTCCGGCATTACCTTTATGAACTTCTTATTTCCACGCTAGTGACACTCAATAACTTCATTTATAGCCCGCTTGCGATCCTCAGCATTCCTTTGAAGAAGCTTCATTGGCGGCCCATGGCGAAAAACCCGTTTGCCACAGTGGATTTCCCAACCGCGACGCGATCGCTTTGGATCGGGACGGCATTCGGGTTCCTTGGCCTTTATTTTTGCACGAAACTCACGCCGTACTTCGTCTGGCAGACAACGCCCATTCTCATCAGTCTGATTTTTTCGATACCAACAGTCTATTTCACAGCTAAATCGATTCCCGCGAAATTAAGAAGCTGGATCTAAGAGGAGGAACTAAAAGAAATGAGCGACAACGAGACAAACAAGAAAACGGAGAAAGAACAGAATCAAAACACGCAGGAGCCGGCCCTTTTTGAAGAGAAAACGGAAGGGACGAGTAAATGGAAGACGAGACTTTTTCTGATCGTTCTCGTCTTAGGCATAGCTTTCCTTTTTTGGCCTAAGGGATACATCAAGGGGGAAGGCATTGTTCAGGCGGATCGGTTCGCTCGGATCGGACTTACGAGTTCCGGGATCCTGAAAGAACTTCTTCATAAAAAAGGAGACATAGTAAAAAAAGGGGAGTTGCTCGTGCGTTTTGAGAACCCCGAACTTTCAAGGAAGTTCGAGGAACGAAAACTAAACCTCGAAATCCTGAATCACGATAAAACACGCCTCGAAAAGCAGGTTGAGTTCCTGGCAAAGGACAAAGACCGGAAGAATATTCTGTTCGAGAACGGCGTTATCGGCCGTCTTCAGTCGGATAAGGCCGAGCTGGATTATACGCAGGCCGCAGAAGAGCTTGCCATGCGTCAGAAAGAGATCGAATCGGTTGAAGGAGAAGTGAAGTTTTTGAAGGAGAGAGTGGAATCGCTTGAGCTGAGAGCGCCTTTCGATGGGATGCTGCTTACCGATCCCGGGATTACGATCGGAAATCTATTAAAGGAAGGTGATTTTGTTCTGGAATTCGCGGACCCGCGGAGCTTTTTCCTTGAAATCCTGATCTCTGAAAAGGAAGTGGAAAAAGTCGCGCAGGGAAACGCGGTGAAAGCGCGATTTCGGGCGTTCCCCTGGAAGACCTATTCCGGAGAAGTGACGAGTGTTGGTCCCCGGACCACTGAAGAGGTGGAAAAAGTTTTCAATGTAAAGCACGTCATTCCTTGCGAAATCAAGCTTGATGAGTTTCCTTCCAATGTGAAGTACGGGATGCGCGCATGGATAAGGATCAGCGGAAAACGTAGGGTGATACAGCCTAAGCTCCCGGCAATCCAAAAGCCTTCACGGGAAGAACTCGCAAGATTCATCAATCCGAAGGCTCTCGATCCAAAAAGCCAAAACAAGGAGAAAGCCAATGACCAACCGGGCAAATAAAAAGATCGTGTTATCAAATTCAAGAACTCAATTTTCAAAGGAGAATTCATTTCAAATGAACGCAATTATTCTGGCGGCCGGTTTCGGGACCCGTCTTTACCCGTTGACCAAATTCAAGCCGAAGGCGCTTCTTGAAATCGGAGATAAAACTCTTCTCGATCATTTGATCGAAAAATTGGAGGCCTCGCCAGTCATTAAAAAGATCGTTTTAGTGACTAATAGCCGTTTTGCTCTTGATTTTATGGAGTGGGCAAAGAAAAGAGTTTCTTGCGCGCGAAAGCCGCTTCAGATCATAGAAAATGACGTGTACGAGCCTGAGAAAAGATTGGGGGCAGTCCAGGATCTTCGGCTCGGCATTCAAGCCGGGCAGGACTATCCAGATGGATATGTTGTTTTGTGTGGAGACAATTACTTCGATTACCCGCTTACGCATTTTATCGATCTTTACTGCGTTGGACATAAGGACCACGCTTTTGTGGGACTCTATGACGTCAAAGACAAATCCATCGCGTCGCAATACGGCGTCGTAGAAGTCGATCACGCCTCGCGGATCACGGACTTTCAGGAAAAACCTGAAAATCCAAAATCGACCCGGGTAAGTATCGGTGTTTATTACATCCCAAATAAATTCCAGCTGCGAGTTCTGGAATATCTCGAGATCGAGAACTTGAATCCGGACAAGATCGGAGACTTCTTCGCATGGCTCAATACGAAAGAAACTCTTCACGGCGTGGATTTTGACGGGGCATGGTTTGATATCGGTTCGATCGAGTCCTATGAAGGAGCAAGAAGACATTTCGATAAGCGGGCTCCCGAATGCATCTCAAGAGAGGATCGCAAAAATGCATGAAAAAAATGTCCTTATAAAAAAAGGAAAGGAGTTAACGAAGCGGCCCGCAGAGTACCAAGAGCTTTTCGCTAGCATTTCGGCACTGATTGAAGAAGGAAGAAAGGCCGCGGTTCGACAAATCAATACGACGCTGATCGCAACTTATTGGATGATCGGGATGAGAATCGTTGAATTTGAGCAGGGAGGCAAGGAAAGGGCCGCTTACGGGGAAGAGATCTTACAGAATCTCGCCCAAGAACTTACGAAAAGATATGGTAATGGGTTCGGTTTCACGCAGCTTAAAACGGTACGGCAATTTTATCTCACCTATCGCCAAGATGGGTTTAAGCCTTCCATCCAGATGGCGCTCCAAAAAGGCCACACACTGTGTGGCCAATTCCCGTATCTCCTTCGAGAGATCAATGCCTACTTTACTCTCTCATGGTCTCATTACCGGCTTCTCATACGAATCGAAGAACCCGAAAAAAGGGCCTTCTATAACGCTCTTTCTGTTCAGAATCACTGGTCGGTTCGGCAGCTTGACCGGGAAATCAATGCGCTGCTTTATGAAAGAACAGCATTATCGAAGCGTAAAGATCTCGTGCTTGCCAGAGCTAACGAGAATCCAATCGTTGCAAAACCTGAAGATGAGGTAAAAGACTCCTATGTTTTAGATTTTCTCGGGCTAAAAAAAGATTACGCAGAATCAGATCTTGAAGATGCGCTGATTCGCCATCTTGAGAATTTCCTCCTGGAACTTGGCCGGGGATTTGCATTTATGGCTCGTCAAAAAAGATTTGCTGTGGATGGCGATGAATACCGAATCGATTTGTTGCTCTACAACATTCTGTTGAAGGCCTATATAGTTCTTGAGCTGAAACTTACCAAGTTCACGCATTCTCATGCCGGTCAAACCAACTTTTATGTCAATTGGGTAAAAGAGAATGTTCTGCCGAAAGCGGAAAATGACCCGATAGGCATCATTCTCTGTTCCGACAAGAACAATACAACCGTCAGATACGCGACTGGCGGCCTCAATAACAAAATCTTCGTCTCCAAATACCAGCTTCAATTACCTAAACCGGAAGAGCTCGAGAGAGAGATCGAACGCGGGAAGCAGCTATTCTTGCAAAATCACGTTAACCGTGAGGCCGGTCTTGGTCATCAAGCTCAAGAGAAGCAGGAGAAAGAGCGATGAGGAAAATGATTTTTTTAATTTTATGCTTTATAGCGTTTTCCGGATGTGCGGCGACTAAGCTCTCAAAAAAATCAGATGCCGATATTTCGTTGCCTCCGAATCAAAAGCTATCGGTTGGGGTGGTGAATACCATAGATGAAAGGGCTAGTGAAAAGATAGGAGTGATTGACTCGGCCGCGATCATTGTTAAGAAAAGCGATCTTACTGATTTAGTAGGGGATCGTTTGATTCGCTACATTAATGAAAAGGTCGGACTCGATGTGGTGCGTGTCCAACTCAATGAAACCGATTCCATAAAATTGATCACGACTAAGAAAAAGATGAAGGGCGTCATCATCTTAAAAATCAAATCTCTCAGAATATTCGCGGCAGATGCTCTGGCGCATCTCATTGAAGCGGAAATGATCCTTGAGTTGACCGTTTTGGATGAAGTCGGGCAAAAAATTTATCAAAGAACTGCAAGCGGTCAACATAAACAGCAGGCGATAACTCCCATAACCGAAGAAACAACGAAAGTTATTGTTGAATCGGTTACTAAGACGGCGCTGAGGCAATACAGCGAAGATTCGGATTTGAAAAAAATAATTGCCAAATTCAAATATGGAGCAATTGGCGGGGTAATTACCAGTATTTTTTAGGAAAACAAACGCAAGGCCTTTTTCGAATTCAAAGCATGGGAAAGGCAATTCAAAGAAAGGAGTAAGTAAAATGAGACAGAAATTCATGATTGGCATTTTGACGGGCATGATGGTTGCGGCCTTTGCGTTTCAATCGCAAGTGATGGCCGCAGCGGAAGAATTGATCATTGCTGATTTCAATGCTGGTGACAAACCAAATAATATCGGGGGCGATTTCGGCGTATGGAACAAGGATCCGGATGACAGTACTCAAAAGGCTGAGATGAAATTTGAGTCGGATGATGCTTTGGGTGATAGGGCCGGCTATTCGATTCGCTTGGACTATGATGTGGATTCACCCAATCCTGCGTACAACGGTTTTTGGATGAAATTGAATGGGGTGGATGCGAGCCCTTATAATTCCCTGACGTTTTACATTAAAGGGGATGCAAAGCTTGGATTCACGAAGCGATTGAAGATCGAACTAAAAGATAAAGGTAATAAACCTTCAGCCTATATTGTGGGAAATATCACCGACAAGTGGCAGAAAGTCACTATCCCGTTTGATAAGTTCCGCCACATTCAGGATTGGTCTTCACTCAATGAATTCGTAATTGTTTTTGATGACCAGAATTCAAATCCGAAATCTGGTGCGGTTTATATTGATCAGATCGCTCTTTCAAAGGAATAAGCCTAGTCTTTGCGTTGTCCGAACCCCAATGAATGCACATAGGGGTTCGGCGATGCTGCCTATGTTGTAAAGTAGATGACAATCAGTGCCGTCTCTAAGTACAATGCAACCAATGCTTTTACTTAAAATAGAGAGACGGGCATGCGGATTCCTCCTGGATCAATAGAGTTGCATGAGGCAGCTCAAAAATATGGTTTAACTTGGGGCGGATTGCGGAAGGCCATCGATAGAAAACGTCTGAGAGGCTTCAAGATCGGCCTGACATGGTTCACTACTACAAAAGAAGTAAAACGGTATCTCGAGAAACGAAACGCGGATAAGATCCCATTGAAGTATAGGAAAAAAGCTTGAGGGGGATATATTTTTTTGATAATATGTGTCTATTTGATAGACACATAAGATAAATAAAAATGGTCTGAGAAGAACCCGGCTTCAGAAGATTTTCCCTTTGGGACGCACTTAAACGCTTTCCAAGGGGGTGGATAAAATGGGAGATCACGAGATCTCTCGAACGGGACAAGAGACCAAAACAACAAGATTAGGGAAAAGAGTAAAACTTCAAAAAGTCGAAGTCTTAATCAGCTTCGAGCCGGAACACTCTAATGAAAAAGAATCTAATGATATTAAGGAAAAGTCACATGAAGGGTTCGATTCGCTGCGCGACTTTATCTATCAGTGGGCATTGGAGGTTGCGATAAATGAACGACAAAAGAATAGTGGCTGTTTATTGCCGGGTATCGACAGAAATTCAGCGAGAGAGGGAAACGATTAACACCCAAAAGAAAAGGCTCGGCGATTTCTGCGAGCGGCAAGGTTTTAATCCATTTGAACAATATGTTGATGATGGGTTCTCTGGGGGAGACCTGGACCGTCCTGAAATGACGAGACTGTTAAATGATATCAGAAACGGAAAAGTTGGAACCGTACTTGTTACTGAACCTTCAAGGTTGAGCAGGGATTCAGGGGATAATAGCCATTGGATAGGGATATTTGAAGAGTTTGATATCGAATTTTATGCGATTAATTATGGGCTAAGAATTAAGCGGAACGAAAACGGTGGTTATAAGAATCCCATTTTGAAAACAGGAAATTTTATATCCGAATCAGAAAGAGATAATATTCGAAATCGAGTAAGTTTCGCAATGTATCAAAGAACAAAAGAAGGCAAATGGAATGGCGGAGTCGTTCCTTTTGGATATACAACATTCCATGAAGAGGTGAAAAAATTACTGAAACAAGGAATGCATGAAGATGATGCAAGGCCCGTAGCTAGGAAAACTTGCAAGGAAGAAAAAAAGCTTTATGTTTATGAGCCGGAAGCTAACGCTGTCAGGTTTATGTTTGATACGTATCTCCAGACGCATAGTGTAAGAAAAGTAAGAGATGCGCTTCACGAAAAAAGATTTTGGACCCGCGAAGGACAGCCATGGACCAGTAACTCTCTTTCAAGAATTCTTCAAACGCCGGTCTATATCGGAAAAGTTTGGTATGGTAAGAGGACAACTCCGGTGAAAGGCCGGAAAATGCTTGTTGTGCCCAAAAAAGACTGGCTGATCAAGGATGGTCAGCATCAGGGTATCGTGGCAAATGAGGTTTTTAATAAAGTACAAGAGATTCTACAATCAAAAAAACAGGTGCGGGTACGGTTTGACACAGTTTATAAATTGGCCGGGCAACTAAAATGCGGAAATTGCGGAGGAAGTTTGCAGGGGAAATCCAGCAGAAAGCCCGACGGGACAATACATTCCTACTATCGTTGTTATACCCGAGATCAAAAAGGTTTACTCGCGTGCACTTCAACCCCAATAAGAAAAAACTTAGTAGAAACTTGCGTAAGCGAAGCCGTAATTGATTTTTATAACAATCTAAATTTAATGGGCGTTGAGGATGTAGTTAAACGACATAATCAATATATACGAAGCTCGGAAGGATTATTAAGAGAAGAAATTCAAAAGATGAGCGAAAGAAACGAAAAAATTAAAAAGAAGAAAACCTTTTTATTTGAAGCATTTGAAGAGCAAAATTTAACTGCAAGCGATTTTAAACAAAGGATGCAGGAAATTAATGGTGAGTTCACGGAGAATGAGGAAAAACTCAAAGATTTTCAAAATAAATGGGAGAGGGCTAAAAGTCAGCTAATAGACGCTGAAAGCGTATATGTTTTTGCTCGCGAGCTTAGAAAGTTATGGAATAAGTCAGATGAAGAACAGCGTAAGGGGGCGTTGAAGAGATTCGTTAGAAAAGTAACTTATAAAGATTTAGAGCACCCACTAGAAGCTACTGTTGTCATACCAGTAGTTGGCGATAACTCTCGCAAGGACAGGGGTTCATGGCCGCAACGAGCAAGAAATTGGCAGGGAATGTGACCTGGCTTTTGGCGCGTGAAACCGTAATACAACCATCTTCGAGCGGGCTTCGAAGCGTTTCCAGCACATCACGTCGGAACTCCGGAAGTTCATCAAGGAAAAGGACCCCGCCGTGAGAAAGAGACATTTCTCCGGGACGAGGGGAAGTGCCGCCTCCCGTTAAGGCAACCGCCGATGCCGTATAATGAGGTGCGCGAAAAGGCCTTTCGAGAGCCAGACCGCCCGCCTGGGTTATCAACCCTGCCACACTGTGTATCTTGGTGACCTCTAGGGCTTCTTCAGGACTCATAGGAGGAAAAACGGTCGGAATGCGCTTCGCGAGCATGGTTTTCCCGCTGCCCGGCGGTCCGATAAAAAGGATCTTGTGATCTCCGGCGACCGCGATCTCCAAAGCGCGTTTAGCGGCCTGTTGTCCGCGGATCTCCGAAAAATCAAGGGAGTTCTGGGAAGGAACCTTGCTTCGGTAGGGAAGGTTCCGCAGAGGTTCGACAACCTGATTTCCAAGTAAAAAATCCACCGTTTCCCTCAAATTTTTAACCGGATAAATCGTGATGTCTCTAGCTAATGCCGCTTCTTCGGCGTTTTCAAACGGGAGGATAAAGGAAGATTCCTTTAAGCCCGTTGTGATCGCAATAACGCCTTTTAAGGGGCGAAGAGTTCCATCAAGCGCAAGTTCCCCGAGAAAAGTATGAGCGGCGAGGCTTTCGGGGGGAATGACGCCATGGCAAGCCAGGATCCCGAGCGCGATTGGAAAATCAAAAGCTGCCCCCTCCTTTTTGATATCGGCCGGAGCGAGATTGATCGTGATCTTGTCGGGCGGTATGTGAAAACCGCTGTTTTTGAGCGCCGTCCGGACCCGTTCCCGCGCCTCCTTGATGCTGGCGTCGGGGAGCCCCACAAGAATGAGTTGAGGAAGACCGTTACTAATATCCACCTCGATATCCACGGGGAAGGCGTGGATCCCCAGGGCAAAGGCGCTTCGAAGACGTATCATGCCGGTTTTATCCCTCTATTTGGCAGCAAGAAACAAACTTGCTTTTTAAACATACCGAACCTATAATAATCCTCCCTTTGCGGAAGACCAATGGGGAGACTTTTCTTAAATTCATATTATTTATGATTATAAAGCATAAATAGGAACAACGTCAATCCTTTTCTGGTTTCCGAAGGGTCCTAAAATCCATGATCGCAGTCATAAACCCCCCGTTTCAGAGCGAAAAAGCGTTTATTGCGGTTTTTTTAAGCTGGTTTGTCGCCCAGATCCTCAAAGTGATCTTAAGCGGGGCAAGCAAGAAAAAATTTGATGTCCGCTGGCTTTTTGACACGGGCGGGATGCCGAGCGCTCACTCGGCGACTGTGGCGAGTCTTGCTGCGGCGGTGGGGCTTTATTATGGTTTTAACAGCATTCCGTTTCTGATCGGATTGATCCTGTGCCTTATCACGATGTTCGACGCAGCGGGTGTTCGCCGCCATCTGGGATGGCAGGGAAAGATCCTCAATGAGATGGTCGACGAATTTTACGCCAAAGGAGCTGTTCCCGAAAAACGCCTCAAGGAGCTTCTCGGGCATACACCTTTCGAAGTGATCGCCGGCGCGGCCTTGGGGATCGTGATCGCGCTTCTTTTTTGCAGATAAGGGGAACGCAGATAACATGAAAAAAAATATCCTTCTCGTTTTTTTGATCGTAGGTTTTTTTCTTGTCCCGGCTACTGGATCCGCCCTGGATGAAACAAAAGGGGAAGAAGCAGTCGACAAGACCTTGAGCAGATTGGACCCGGAAAAAAGCCCCGCGGCCGAAGAATTTTCAAAGGCCAATGAAGACACGGTAAAAAAAGAAGATATTCTTTTAGATGAAGCCGCGCCGGCGCCCGTTGCGACCATTGCGGATACGAAAAAACTGGACGGTTTAGTACCTCCGGGAGAATTTCAAACTACCCCGACAACGGCCGAGCTTTCCAAGGCCGCCGCATCCTCTTCGGTTCCTGAAAAGAAAACCCCGTCCGTTTCTTCAGCCCGCCCCAAAGCCGAACCGGTACCCGCGATCAACACAGCCGAGATGAAGGAGCGCTGGAAGAATTTATTCTCCAAAGAGATCACGCCGGAGAGCATTTCCTATACCGTTAAACCGGGAGATAGCTTG
The DNA here is from genome assembly GCA_022709525.1 of Candidatus Omnitrophota bacterium. Classification (GTDB taxonomy): domain Bacteria; phylum Omnitrophota; class Omnitrophia; order Omnitrophales; family Aquincolibacteriaceae; genus Aquincolibacterium. The sequence goes on along the minus strand of JAKLIQ010000005.1, from coordinate 9,284 downwards.
TATGTGATCGCGCGTAAGAACCACACCACCGTCGATCTCATCAAGAAGATCAACGGCCTTCAAAGCGACAGCATTTACCCGAAGATGAAACTTAAGATCTATACGGCGCCCTTTTCGATCGTGATCGATAAATCAAAAAACACGCTGACGCTTTACTCCAAAGACCTGCCCCTTAAAAAATATACCGTCGCGACCGGCAAAAACAACTGCACACCTGTCGGGGAGTTCAAGATCACGGACAAGCTCTTGAACCCCACCTGGTTTAAAACGGGGGCGATCCTTCCTCCGGGTAGCCCCGAGAACGCCCTGGGGACCCGTTGGATGGGTTTTGACAAGCCGGGTTACGGGATCCACGGGACGATCGAGCCAAAGAGCATCGGAACCCAGGCGTCCGAAGGTTGTATCCGTATGCTGAACGAGGATGTCGAGGAGCTTTACGGCATCGTGCCCTCCGGCGCAAAAGTCACCGTCCAGGATTAATTTTTATGCAGAAGAAAAATAAAAAGAAAAAAAGCAACGGTAAATCCGTTCCCGAAACGGCCGAGGTCAAAGAAAAGATCAAGCTCGGGACCCGTGATATTTTTGACGCCTGCCTTCCTTTCGAGCGGCCGGTCGTCGAAATGGAAAAAAAGATCAACGAACTTCGCAAGATCAGCCACGACGGCATCGATCTTTCCGGCGAGATCAAAAGCGCCGAAAAAAAACTCGAAAAGGCCATCCAGGATGTTTTTGACCATCTGACCCCTTGGCAACGCGTCCAGGTCGCCCGCCACCCGCTCCGCCCCTACACGCTGGATTATGTCAATTACCTGACAACGGATTTTGTTGAGATCCACGGCGACCGCCGTTTCAGCGATGACCGGGCTATCGTGACGGGGATCGCGAAGTGGAACGGGAAAGAGCCGGTCTGCATCATCGGGCACCAAAAAGGCCGCGATACCAAAGAAAATCTTATGAGAAGTTTCGGAAGCGCTCATCCGGAGGGTTACCGCAAAGCCATGCGGGTCATGCGTCTTGCCGAAAAACACGATCTCCCCATCCTCTGTTTTATCGACACGCCGGGCGCTTATCCGGGCGTCGGGGCGGAGGAGCGGGGTCAGGCCGAAGCGATCGCCTACAACCTCAGAGAAATGGGCGAACTCAAGGTTCCGATCATCTGTATCGTGATCGGCGAGGGCGGCAGCGGCGGAGCGCTTGGGATCGGGGTGGGGGATAGGATCTTTGTGATGGAGAATGCTTATTATTCCGTGATCTCGCCCGAAGGTTGTGCCGCGATCCTCTGGAAAGAGCCGACGCGCGCGCCCGATGCCGCAGCCGCGCTGAAGTTAACGGGACAAGACCTGCTTGGCCTCGGCCTGATCGACGATGTGATCCCCGAGCCGCTTGGCGGAGCTCACCGGGATTTCAATGCGACGGCGGAGAATCTCCGCAAGGCCGTCGACAAAGCGTTAGAGGAACTTAAAAAAATACCGAAGAAGGAATTACCCGAACACCGTTACCAGAAATTCCGCAAAATGGGCGTTTTTTCCAGCAAGTAGATTTCAATTTCCAAATCTCTTCCCACCGCACTAGATCATTTTCGAAACTGCTTTTTCAAGCTTACCAGCCGATCCAGCGTCTTTTTTTCCCGGATCAATTCTTTGAGCGTGTTCTCCGGAATATCCAGTAAAGCGACCTCATGGATGCGGTGGGCATGCTCGGGAAATCGGTGGGTTAGCTCGTAAGTCGGAACGCCTTGCTTATATTTAAGGTCGAACAATTTCTCATAAAGAGTCATCGTTTTTCCCTCCCTACGTCCTCACTTACACGAAGTCTTTTGCTGGAGTTATCGGCTTATCTCCATATTTCCTGAAAATATTACACATTTTCTATCTATATATAGCATTCTTATACACATTAAGGCCCTATTAGTTGTGTTTGATTAAAATATCTTTATTTTTTGTATTGACCAAAATAAAAATTGTTATAGATTGTAAAGTATAAAATGTAGTTTACATTTTATAAACTATGAGACGCGTTATGGTGATGATCATCACAGGATTGTTGGCGGGATGCGCGACCGGCCAAGATTCTTTTGCGCCGTCAAATGATCGGGACACTGCCCTCTCCCAAGCCCGCACTTTTTACAATAATCGCGAATATTACAGCGCCCGCCGTTCTGTCCAAGCCGTGCTCCAGGAAAATTCCCAAGATGCCGAAGCGGCGAAGCTGATGGCGGAGATCCTCGATAAAGAGATCGAACGTCAAAAAGAAAACCTCCTGCCGCAGGCGATCGAAGAAATGAACTCCGGCGAAAAACAAGACGAGATCAAGACCTGGCTTGAGCGGAGCCGGGCCCTTTATGACGCGAACCAATACGACCTCGCCCTCTTCGCCGCCGAAAAGGTTTTTCTTTATGACGCCGAGAACAACGAAGCCTCGGAGATGATCGACCGGATCAAGGCCAAAGCCCTCAAGGAGGGGAAAGCCGACACTCTTTTCATTCATAAGATGTATCAAGACGAGATCACGGATCGCCTGGAACAGTACCGCGTTCAGGCGGAAGAGCTTGTCAAACAAGGACGGTTTGGCCAGGCGCAATTTACGGCCGAAAAAGTGCTGATGCTGGAGCCCGAGGATCCTCGGGCCCTGGCGATCCTTCAGGAGATCTCCTCCCGGCAGGAGGGGAAAAGGAGCGGAACGGTATGAAACGCGAGAAACTCTATAAGATCGGGGAGGTCATGCAGTATACCGGCCTTTCAAGACAGACACTTCACAACTATACGGTCGCGGGGCTGATCCATGAGGCCCGGCGGACCATTTCGGGGCACCGGCTTTATGATGAATCAACCTTTGATCGGCTGGAGCAGATCAAGGTCTTGCAAGCAAAGAATTATACGCTCATTCAAATCAAAAAGATCCTGGAGCAGCAAGAGAGCCCGAAGTAAACGGCGCTCAAGCGGCCCGGGGCGAAAAGGAGACCCCCATGCACGAAGATGAGATCAAGATGTGGAAAAAGTTCAAAAGGACCAAAAGCCTCGCTCTGCGTGAAGAGATCGTGAAGAAATACCTTTACCTTGTGAAATATGTGGCGGGGCGTGTGGCGATCGGATTGCCTCCCAACGTCGAATTCAACGACCTCGTCAGCTACGGCATCCTCGGGCTGTTCGACGCCATCAATAAATACGACGTCTCGCAAGGCAACAAGTTCGAGACCTACGCCGTTTCCCGCGTGCGCGGTTCGATCATGGATGAACTGCGCAAACTCGACTGGGCGCCTCGCCTTCTTCGCAAGCGGGCCCGGGAGATCGACCGAAAATGCAAAGAGCTCGAGGAGAAGAACGGCCGGTTGGCTACGGATGATGAAGTGGCGAAAGCGCTGAAGATCTCGACCGACGACCTGAATTCGATCTACAGCGACCTCAACTCCACGACCTTTTTGTCGCTCGATGAGGTTTGGCAGAACGACGACGGCAATAAGCCCATTTCGCGCCTTCAGACCATCGAGGATTCCCTGATCACCGACCAGTTCAACTATGTCCATCAGGGCGAAGTCAAGGAGCTGTTGGCCGAAGCGATCGATCAGCTGCCCGAGAAAGAAAAACTTGTGATCGTGCTCTACTATTACGAGAACCTGACCTTGCGCGAGATCGGGGAGATCCTGGATGTTTCCGAATCCAGGGTTTGTCAGATCCATACCAAGGTCGTCACTCGCTTGCGTGGCCATCTGATGCGCCGAGCGGGCCATTTGACCCTGGAGACATAAAACCCGGACCGAGGATAAAAAAGAGTTTTATCGCAAATGCATTAAGTTTTGTCACGCTGCGTCGATAAAGGAAGAGAAAGCCACAGCGAAAGAAGCCGTGTAACTGTTTTGTCCCAAAACGGCCGCAAGTGGCCCAAAGGCAGGACGAATGCAAAGCGTGGCAGAAACCAAAAGACCTAAATTCAGGATCCAGGCTCCGAGCGAGAAAACAGACGCCGCGAAAAACCGCGAGGATGTCCGGAAATACCTTCGTTTAATCCCCACCGAAGCGGAGCCCAATCTGGGGCGCGTCCGCGAAATCAAGGAAGAGATCAAGAACGGAACCTACCTCACGCGGGAGATCATCGAAGAAGCCGCCATGCAGCTCGCGCTGAGGCTTTTAAGGAAAGAAAAGAACTAGTTCTCCGTCACGGAAGTGGATCGTTTGGCGAGACCCGTAAGCTCGATCCACTTTTTGATCGCAGGCAATTCCATGAATTTTTTCCAGACGACCTCGCCGTTCAAATAATTCTCAAGCATCAAAAGGGTGATCCCCTGATCGATCCCCAGGTATTCTTGGGCCCACCACTGTTTGTCCAGATTAAAAGCGTCCTTGAAGCCGAAGTTTCCGTAGAGGTTCGCCTGGTAGTTGTCAAAGAAGAACCGGGCCGCCTTGGTTGAAAGTTCCGGCGTGAAAACGATCGAAGAAAGCGCCGCGTAAGGAGCGATCGTACCGTCGTGGAGCCCCGCTCCCGGTTTTCCGCCGTAAGCTTTATAACCGCCCGGTCCCACGGAGGCGGAAAGCCCCCACGAATTTTCCGAATAGCTTTTATACTGGTCGGCAAAACTCATGGAATATTCGCGGTTCGCGAGCGTGGCCTCGCGGGAATTTTCAAAATAATTGATCCCCTGATCGTTCAGTGCCCTGAAATCGATATAAGCATGCGAGAACTGATAGGTAAAAAGGGAGCCGCTTGAGGCGAAAATAACCTTGTGTCCGTTATAGTCTCCTTCGGGGCGCATCCAGCGGTCCCAAGTCCTTTCCGGTGCCGGGAAAGTGGGGGAACCGATCGCGAGCGCCACCAGGATCATGAGTTCGTTATAAGAATCCCAGTAGTAAGGAAGGAATTTTCCTTCCGGTGTCCACCCCATACAAATAAAATCAGAGCCATTCATCATCCATTTCCAATTGACCCGTTCATAGATCTCATGCGCGAGTTTCTCGATCTCCGTGCCGGGGTAATATTGGGCGGCCAGAAGCGCGCCGGCTACCACAAGCGCGGTATCAATCGAGGAAGCCTCAGAACCCCAAACGCGTTTTCCGGTCCGGTTGTCTAAAAAGTGATAAAAAAAGCCCTCACGGTGCGCAGTTTTGTTGCGGAGCATGCGGAGCGTGGTCAGGATGCGCGAACGGGCGTAATCGGGAGTGAGCCATCCGCGCGATTCACCGATCGCGTAAGCCGCGAGGGCAAACCCGGTCGCGGCCACAGAGGAGGGAGCGCCCGGACGGGAAGAATCCTTGGTAAACCCCGTTTCTTTATTGGAAAGACGGACGAAGTATTGAAGCGTGTCTTTTTCGATCCTCTCGAGGAGCTCCCGGTCCTGGGCGGACGGCTCGAACGCCCGGAGAGAAGGAGAGAAAAGAATGGCGGAAACAAAAACCGGAAGAAAAATACGGGCAAGACGTTTAAGCATCAGCGCTGGTCTGGACGGCGGAGAGTTTTTCCTGCATCTTGGCGACGGCCTGAGGAGCGTCTTTTTCCCGGCTGAGGGTCTTCAGATCGGAAAGCAAATGATCGGTTTTTTCCATCGCGTCATTGAATTCCTGCGCGACAGGGTGTCCCTCATCAAGCTTCCTTAAAAAGATCCGGGTCCGGTAATTGCCTTTTTCCACTTCATGAAAAGCGCGGCTGAACCTCAAAAAAGGCCCCGCGATTTTATGGGAGATAAAAATAGTGCCCCAGCTGATGAGCACGAGCAATAGCCCAAACTTCCAAAGCAGGGACCGGTTCGTTTCATCGAGGATGCCTTTAAAGACCTCGCGCTGGCGCTGACCGAGCTTTTCGGTCTGTTTAAAGAAAGAAAGCGACGAAAAATCCTGGGCCGCGCCCGGGTGGCGGGCCTGTTCGTACTCCACCATGCGGGAGGCTGTGATCAAGTCGTTGAGGGTCTGCTCGTCGGAAAAGGTTTCGAGGACCTTGCTCCAGATCCCGAAATAAAGGCCCGCGATGGCGGCAAGGTTGATCAAAAAAAGCGGGATCACGACGGCGAGCATGAAACGCGTTTGGAGCGGCTTGTTGATGAAAAAATGCTTGCGGCGGTTTTGGGCCATGAAAATTTCCCTCGCCGTTTATACTATTGAAAAGGAAATCATCTGTCAAAACTTACTTGGTGCGGTATAATACCGCACCAAGTCGGGACTCGTACCTCGCCTGGCTCTCATTAATTCTTTATCGGAAGCCAGTGCAGCACGTTAAGTGCGGGACTCGGTCATACGAGGAGCCAAAACGAGTTCCTAGTCCCCAGTGACGAGTCCCTCAAAAATCCGGAGGATTTTTGTTATGTGCGGTATTATCGGTTATGTGGGCTACCGGAATACGGTGCCGGTCCTGGTCAAAGGCCTCGAAAAGCTGGAATACCGGGGCTATGATTCAGCCGGGGTCGCGTGCATCGACTATCAAAAGGGCGGCATTTCCCTCATTAAGGAAAAAGGGAAGCTGAGCGTCCTTAAAGAGAAGATCGGGGATTTTTCCATCGAAGCCCATATCGGGATCGGGCATACCCGCTGGGCGACCCACGGAGAACCCTCCCGCGCCAACGCCCATCCCCACATCGACGCCTCCGGCAAGATCGCCTTGGTCCACAACGGCATTATCGAGAATTACGCCGAGCTTAAGCATTCGCTCCAGAAAAAAAGAGTCCGGTTTCTTTCCCAAACGGACACCGAGGTTGGCGCGAACCTGATCGGTCATTATTACCGGAAAAGCCGGAAACTTTTTGATGCCGTGAAACGCGCTGTCGGGGAACTGCACGGATTTTTCGCCTTCGTTCTTTTCTCCAAAGAGGACCCCGAAACGCTTATCGCCTACAAGAGATCCAATCCGCTTGTGATCGGATTGGGGCAGGGGGAGAATTTTGTCGCAAGCGATGTGACAGCCCTGCTGCCTTACACGCGCCAGGTCATTTACCTTGAAGACGAGGACCTCGCCGTGATCACCGCCAAAGAAGTTTCCGTCTATTCCCTCAAGAGCAAATCCTGGGTCCGGCGCCACGTTTCCACCGTTCATTGGGACGCGTCCCAGGCCCAGAAACAAGGGTTCCCGCATTTCATGCTCAAGGAGATGCACGAGCAGCCCGAAGTGCTCAAAAAGATCCTTTCAAAAAAGATCCAAAAGGGGAAAAGCATTTTCTTTGATACCCTCGATAAAAAATTCCAACAATCCCTTCGGAAGATCAAACGCGTTTCGATGATCAGTTGCGGCACGGCTTACCACGCCGGCCTGCTTGGAAGCATCGCGATCGAGCAATACACGCGCCTCCCTTGCCGGACCCAAGTTTCAAGCGAGTTCCGCTATGGGGACCCCATTTTGGATCATGAGGACCTGGTTGTGCTCATCACGCAATCGGGCGAAACGGCGGATACGCTGGCGGCGTTGCGGGAAGCCAGATCCAAGGGAGCGATCACGCTCGCCGTAGTCAATGTGGTCGGGAGTACGGTGGCGCGCGAAGCCGATGCCGTCATCTACACGCACGCCGGCCCCGAGATCGGCGTTGCCTCGACCAAAGCTTATATCGCCCAGCTTAGCACGCTTATTCTTTTGGCGTTCCATATCGCGCGGCTTCGAAAAACCATCTCTCTTTCGGAGCTTAAGGGCTTGCTCCGCGAATTCAAAAAAATACCCGATCAGTGCGCCAAGATGCTGAAGGAAAATAAAAAATTCGAAGAATGCGCTCAAAAACATTACACGCGCCGCAACTTCCTTTATTTAGGCAGAGGGTGCAATTACCCGACGGCGCTTGAAGGCGCCTTGAAGCTTAAAGAGATCTCTTACGCCCACGCCCACGGTTACGCGGCGGGAGAGATGAAGCACGGGCCGATCGCCCTAATCGATCACGAGCAGCCGGTGATCTGCATCGCCCCGGATTCGACGACCTACGATAAAATGATCTCCAATATCCAGGAGATCCGCGCCCGCGACGGCATCGTGATCGCGATCGGAACCAAGGGGCGGAAAGAACTTGAAAAGATGGCCGATGATTTTTTTCCGATCCCAAAAACCCTCGAGATCCTTTCGCCGATCCTGACCGTGGTTCCACTCCAGTTTTTCGCCTATCACATTGCGGTCCTGAATGGCCGCGACGTGGACCAGCCACGCAATCTTGCCAAATCTGTTACCGTAGAATGATCGACGGGAAGAAAAAACGATGACCGACTTGTCGTCCGCCGCCGCAAAAAACGGGCACACCATGGAATGTCCCAAATGTCTCAAGCCTCTAACGGTCAGAACCGAAGACGGCCTCGAAATGGATTACTGCGAGGCCTGCCACGGCGTTTGGGTGGATCATCTCAAAGAAAAAAAGGCCCTGAAGATCAAGCCCGAAGTTTTCAGCATGGATGAGCTTGCCCGGCTTAGGAAACTCTATGTGCCGCTTGGAAGGCGCGAGCCGATCCGTTACGTGCCCTGCCCCGTTTGCAAACAACTGATGAACCGGAAGATCTGGGGTTCCTATTCCGGCGTGGTGGTTGATGTCTGCGGCGAACATGGCTCCTGGTACGACGCCAAGGAAATCGAAAAAGTGAGGGAGTATGTCGCGCTTGGCGGCATTGAATACGAAAAAATGGTCAAAACGGATCAAGGATTCAGCGATCTTCATTCCAAACTGATCCAGGAAACAACCCGTCTCGATGTCAAGATCAGCAGCGCTTACCGGCGCGCGCGCCTTTGGAGTCTTATCGGACTTTAGCTCTAACCCGTTTATTCTAAATGGGTTATAAGAAGCAAGAGATCCGTCTTTTCTATTCTTTTCATGAGTCCCCCGGAGCTTGCCAAATCGCGGGCGAGCAGGTACACTTCCCCCGCGGAAAAAAATAAGAAATTTTTTTATTAAAGCTTGACAGGGTTGCAGCCGTTCGTATAATGCTCGCCACCTCAAAGGGAACGGGGTAATCGAGTCTTTCGGTTTTTTACTTCTTTTAAATTTTCGTAGTTCCTTTCTTGACGCATTCTCTTCAAGGGGATTTCTTTTGTCTCGAAGGGTCGTTCTTTCTCATTTTTGTGTGCGGAGCCGGATCGTAAGTTTTGCAACTTCCTGCCTTCGGGCAGGATTAGGATCAAATACTCTTTTCGGAGAGTTTGATCCTGGCTCAGAACGAACGCTGGCGGCGTGGATTAGGCATGCAAGTCGAACGGAGCTTCTAGCTTTTTCGGAAGCTTAGTGGCGAAAGGGTGAGTAACACGTGGGTTACCTGCCCTAGGGATTGGGATAACCTGTCGAAAGACGGGCTAATACCGAATACGTCCTGCACTTTTCGAAGTGCAGGGGAAAGATGGGGATCCGT
>JAKLIQ010000049.1 GCA_022709525.1 Candidatus Omnitrophota bacterium | reverse complement strand
GGTCACCACCCTTCGGGCGCAGAGAAGCCCAAGGGTGAAGCCCGTCAAGCACGACAGCGCAGGAAGGCAAGTGGAAGGCGACACGGAAGCCGGAAAGAAAGCGATGTACGAGCGACTGATGGAAGAAAGGGGCCTGGCGGATAGCCAAATCGCCAAGCCTTCAGAAAGCCCTTTCAAACGCAATCTTGCGTCGATATGGCTTTCTGATGCCATCAGAGGCTTTCGAGTAAAATCGATGTGCCTAACCGCCGGATGCGGAAAACCGCATGTCCGGTGGTGTGGGAGGGTCACGGGGCGAAATCCCCGCGACTCGACCCGATCATTGGGCGGGAATCATTTTAAACGTAGTGCGGACATTTATGTCCGCTAATCGTGGATCTAAAGGCCCGCGATACATTGATACCTTTGAAAAATGTCATTTCGAGGAGCGTGAGCGACGCATGATGTCATTTCGAAGGAGCGAAGCGACTGAGAAATCTAAAGGTCCCTCATGGCATTCGGGACATGGATTTCTCCCTTCGGTCGAAATGACAAAAATGATGAACCCGTAAAAAGTAATTCAAACCGTCACCCCGGCGAAAGCCGGGGTCCATAACTAATTGTAATTACTGGATACCGGCCTTCGTCGGTAAGACGAAAAGGGTGCGAAAATGACTTTTTACGAAGTTGTCAAAAATGGCCGTTGTTCAAAGCTCTCTTTTTGTCATTTCGGCGCGTTGGGGGACCGCGCCCTACAGCCATTCACCATTCACCATCCACTCATCGCTCGTTACTCTGCCGCCGGATGACGCGCTCTAGTGCGGCAAAGACCTGTTCGGGCGTGATGGCGGCCATACATTCCCTGG
>JAKLIQ010000048.1 GCA_022709525.1 Candidatus Omnitrophota bacterium | reverse complement strand
TCCAGGAAACAAACCGCCATGGCCGGATCTTCCGGAGTGACCGGGAATTTCTTGATCGGCGGGTCAAGATACATGAGCCGCTCTAAAATCTTCGCTTGGGTATCGCCTTCTCTTTTTGGCATGTCTTCACCTCTTTTCTATGTTTCCGCCAGGCCGCCCTAAAACCCGGGAAACGGCCTACCAGAGCACGTATTTCCGACCCGGCGGGAATTCGCCACCGCTCCGGAAATACGTGTCCCCCCAGGCCATTTCACGCTTTTTTGCCGCGCCTGGTGGGGGTCTTTTTCGCCGGCTTTTTCGGCGCCTTCTTCACGGTTTTCTTTGGTGCTTTCTTGGCAACGGCCTTCTTTGCCGGCGCTTCCTTCGAGCACTGGAAATTGACGGTCAGGGTTTTGTTGTCGCACCCGCTGACTTCCAGGGTGAGCCCCTTTCCGGAAAGCTCCTGTATCAACAGATCCTCGAGCCCGCCGTCAACGAGATAGGTATAGAACCGTTTCGCCATCTCTTTGCACTTCAGGCCGGAGAAGACAAGGCTCACGGATTGGGCCTTCTCGGTCATGACCATCTGGGACATCTCGACGGTGACCGGGTCCCCCTCTTTCAGATCAATTCTCTTGAGTTTCTTTTTGTCCAAATAAACTTCCCGGTTGTCGCCGCTGTCCGGATCCTTGAAGACGATAACGGCAATGTCCCCCTCGACCCGGTCAACGGTCCCGGCAACCCGCTTCTTTTCTGGCATTTCTCAATTCCCCCTTTCAATGTGAAGTCGATCTTTCAAGCATAAACGAAAAGACAAAAACGCGGCGGGGAAATCCCGCCGCCGCGATCCGCGCGAACTCTTGGAAACTAGCTTAGGAAGCGTATCGCCGCATCCTCCACGGTTC
>JAKLIQ010000047.1 GCA_022709525.1 Candidatus Omnitrophota bacterium | reverse complement strand
TCGCAAATTACCCTCTTTCGCTTCCGGCCGTTTGGGCGGACTAACTCAACTTCTCCATGACGTCTTCGTCAATGTCGAAATTGGAATAGACGTTCTGGACGTCGTCGTTGTCCTCGAGCTTTTCCATCAGCTTCAGCATGGACTCCGCCTTGCCCGCTTCCAGCTTGACGGTGTTGGAGGGAATCATGCTGATGCGCGCCTCCAGATGCTTGATGCCCTTCGCGTCGAGGGCTTTCTTCACTGCCTCAAAGGCTGACGGCTCCGTGATCACTTCATATTCCGAATCTTCCGTTTTGACGTCTTCCGCTCCCGCGTCGAGGGCCAGCTCCATCAGATCGTCTTCGCCGATCGCTTTTCTGTCGATGACGATGCTGCCTTTCTTGGCAAACATCCAGGCCACGCAGCCGTTCTCGCCCAGATTTCCTCCGTGCTTGGAAAAGATATGCCGGATCTCCGCCACCGTCCGGTTTTTATTGTCCGTCATGATTTCCACGATGACCGCCGCGCCGCCCGGTCCGTAGCCTTCGTAGGTAAATTCTTCATACGCGTTTGCGCCGTCACCGCCGCCCGTGCCTTTCTTGATCGCCCTTTCGATATTGTCCTTGGGCATATTTTCTTCCTTGGCCGCCATGACCGCCTGCCTCAAGCGGGCATTGCCTTCTATGTCACCGCCGCCCAAACGCGCCGCCAGCGTGATTTCCTTGATGATTTTGGTAAAGATCTTGCCGCGTTTGGCGTCAATCGCCCCTTTTTTTCTTTTGATGGTGCTCCATTTGGAATGGCCGGACATAGGGTACTCTCCTGACAAAAAAGTTGATCTTGCATATTTTTTTGCCTTCTAGCATAAGGCGATAAGCTTGTAAAGTTAATTACATATTCAAACCGGAGGTTTTATATTATGAAGTCGTTCCGCGAAGAATTA
>JAKLIQ010000046.1 GCA_022709525.1 Candidatus Omnitrophota bacterium | reverse complement strand
CGATTTCAAGATTGCCGGTACTTCGAATACGGATGTTAAGGAATGGGAACTGAGCATCGATAACGGGGCGAAGCCTTATCAAACGCTTGCTTTGTCCGAGGACATTACCGATATCGTGGCCCCGGACCCGCTGAAAATCTCCGGCAGTTTCTTGATTTATTTCACGAGCATAACCGAGCGAAATAAATTCCTGAATAATACTTCCGTCGCTTTGCGGATGCTGATTGCGGGCGATACCATTAGCGGGACCTTTAAACATTCCGTCGATATAAATATTTATGACGCTCGATACAAGGCGTTCCCGTACGGGGAAGATATTGGACTTCTGGCGGCCAAGGCTTCTTTCGAAGGCTTCTATTCCGTATCCGACTCGAAGGACATTCAAATTGATGTTATCAATCAAGAAGCGTCCTACTGAGGTTTTGAATGATTGGACTCAAAGAGATTACTTCTCTGCGGTTTGGAGGGGCATCCCTCGAAGCTATTAGAGCCCAGGCCAAGGCGGGCAATCAAGAAGCCTTGAAGCGATACGTTTATTTTTCCGCTTGGCAAGCCATTCGGTCGGACAGAAATATTCCACAAAAGAAAAAAGTTCCGCTCCTGCGTGAACTTTTGGAAAAAGACCCCATAGAGGTTCAACTCCATGGCGGATGATAAAATCCAACTTACCATTGCCGTCAATGCCGAAACCGGAGCCCTTGAGGTTGTCGGGAAGGGCCTTGACGATATTGGAGCCAAGGCCGGGAAAACAAAAAGTTCTTTTTCCGGTTTAAGTGGTGAGGCGGGAAGTCTTGTTAAATCCCTTCTTCCATTCGCTTCGGCGGCGGCCATCGGAGCCTTTTTTACTTCCGCCGTTAGAGGGGCCGAGGAACAAAACGAGGCGTTCCGTCGTCTCCGTGGAACCTTGGAAGGAAACGGCCAATCTTGGGATAAAAATA
>JAKLIQ010000045.1 GCA_022709525.1 Candidatus Omnitrophota bacterium | reverse complement strand
CGTATCGCGGGTCAAAGGATCTCTACGATATCCGTAAAAACATCCGCCTGGGCACCCACTACCTCTCCAAGGTTATCGAGATATTCGACGACATTCCCAAGGCGCTTTTTGCCTACAGCGTCGGTCACCACAAGGCAAAACGGCTCCTCGCGGCGGACCGGACACCCCTTACACGCTACACCAAACGGGTCATCGCCGAGTACAAGAAAAATACGGAAAAATTGGTCAGCCTATAACCATTCGTATTTGTCGACGAAAAATTAAAAAGCGCCTCTTCCTTTTATGCCGGAAGGGGCGCTTTTTTATCAGCCCGATACGATACCATGGAGCGATGTCATATCCGGTTCCTTCTCACAATGGCTGTTTATCATTCAAAATCAGCCCAAGCGGGAATTCCCGGTACAGCGAAATCCCGCATCGACCAGGGTTTTCTCCTTCTCCGCCAGTTCCAGATCCGCGGCAATCATCATGTCGACGAGTTGATCAAAACTCACCTTTGGCGACCAGCCCAGCGTTTCTCGGGCTTTCGCCGCATCACCCAGCAGGGCATCCACTTCCGTCGGACGGAAATAGCGGGGGTCAATGGCGACGTATTGCTCGTAATCCAGGTCGAGCTTGCTGAAAACGCGGGAGGCAAATTCCCTTACGGAATAGGTTTCACCTGTCGCAATTACAAAATCATCCGGCTTTTCCTGCTGAAGCATAAGCCACATGGCTTCGACATAGTCTCCGGCAAAACCCCAGTCGCGGCTGGCGTTCAGGTTGCCCAGGTAAAGTTTATCCTGAAGACCAAGCTTGATCCGGGTCGCCGCCCGGGTAATTTTACGCGTCACGAACGTTTCTCCCCGGCGGGGCGATTCATGGTTGAAAAGAATACCGTTGGCGGCAAAAATGCCATAGGCATCCCGGTAATTACGCACAATATAATAGGCGTAAACCTTGGCGGCCGCAT
>JAKLIQ010000044.1 GCA_022709525.1 Candidatus Omnitrophota bacterium | reverse complement strand
AACACTTTCATCATCGATCTCCTCAAAACGGACGTCTTTGCCGATTACGCTGCCCGGCCATCCTTGCTCCGTGAGCGTTGTCAGGGTCGCCACGGCCTTGTCGTTATTGACGAAGTGCAAAAATTGCCGGCCCTTCTCGATGAAGTTCACTGGTTGATGGAAAACCGTAAAGTATCATTCCTCCTGACCGGTTCAAGCGCCAGGAAATTGAGACGAAGCCACGCGAACCTTCTTGGCGGGCGCGCGTGGCGAAAAACGATGACGCCGCTTTCCGTGAAAGAGGTTGGGGCTTTCAACCTGGAAAAGGCCATGGTCTCAGGCCTTCTTCCGCCGCATTTTTTGTCACCAGCGCCGCTTGAAGACCTGCGTGCTTATGTTGCCGATTATCTTAAAGAAGAAATCGCGGCGGAAGCGGCGGTCCGGGACATTCCTTCTTTTTCAGAATTCCTGCGCGTTGCCGCGATCACGTCAAGCGAGCTTTTGAATTATACCAATCTGGCCCGTGAGGCTGGCGTGTCACAAAAAACCGTGAGGTCCTATTTCGAAATCCTCGAAGATACCTATCTCGGCTTCCGCATCCAGCCTTGGCGAAAATCGAAAAATCGGCGGATGATCTTGACCGAAAAGTTCTATTTTTTTGATGTTGGCATCGCCAATTACCTTGCCCGGCGGAAGCCGCTTATGGGCAGCGCGGAATTTGGTAAAGCGTTTGAGCATTATATTCTTATGGAGCTCAAGGCTTATCAGGCGTATTGTGACCCGGAGCTTGATATCGCTTTTTGGCGTACAAGCACGGGGCAGGAAGTTGATTTTATCCTTGGGGAAAAAGAGCTTGCTATTGAGATCAAAGGTTCCAAACGAGTGCATGAAGGTGATATCCGGACTTTGATAGCATTGAACGAAGACGGCCCGGTGCGAAAGCGCATTGTCGTTTCTCTAGAAGAAGAGCCTCGCGTACTTTCGAACGGTATCGAAATCCTGCCATGGATGAATTTCCTCGACCGTTTGTGGGGCGGTGAATTTTTCAAATAAGATGTTTTTAAGAGGTGTTTTTTATGCGATTTGTTCCAATTGTTCCGCTTGGGGGTCCATG
>JAKLIQ010000043.1 GCA_022709525.1 Candidatus Omnitrophota bacterium | reverse complement strand
CCGGTGGGCTTTGTCGTACTTAAGGCAGGAAGGAAGCGGGATCCCTTGGATCTGGAGCATGAGCTCGTGAAAATGGTGCGGGAGCGGATCGGACCCATTGCATCCTTCAAGGAAGTCCTTGTTGTAAGTCGTCTCCCCAAAACCCGATCGGGCAAGATTCTGCGGGGAACTATCAAGAAGATAGCGGACGGGACTTCGTATACAATACCGGCAACGATCGATGATCCGGTTATTCTTGAAGAGATCAGGATGGTACTTTTTCAAAAAGGATTCCCTAAGATGTGATCAATCACCCCTTGCGAGCAGGACAACCTGCAACGTCCGGCAGTCTTTCATCGGCTCTGAAAAATGTCGTATTCATCACAAAAACCATTGTTCTTCGACTTCATTTTTACACCATGTGCAAATACTGAAGTGCGTAACGCACCAAACACTGGTGAAAGGAATGGCGCAGACAAAAGGTGCAGGGCATGCTTGATATACGGTTCGTTCGGGCACACCCGGAGATAATAAAAGATGACCTCGCAAAACGAAACGATCCGGAAAAGATCGCCTGGGTCGATGAACTTCTTGCAAAAGATGCGCGGTCACGGGAACTCAAGGTCGCAACCGACACACTCCGGAAACGGCGAAACGAGATTGGGAAAGAGATCAACGCATTAAAAAAATCCGGCGGGAACGCGACGGCACTGATCGCCGAGGGTGCTGCGCTTCCCCAGAAGATTAAGGCCTGTGAAGCCGAACAGGAGGAGATTGCGCTTGCGATCCGAAACTACCTCATGCGCCTGCCCAATATCCTGCACGAGAGCGTTCCGACCGGGAAAGACGAATCCGGGAATGTGGAGATCAAGCGGGTTGGTCAGATCCGGACTTTCAATTTCGAGATAAAGAATCACGGCCAGGTAGCGGCTGAAAAAGGACTTGCTGATTTTGAGCGCGGCACAAAGATTGCCGGAGCGGGATTCTACTTCCTGAAAGGAAACCTTGTCCTCCTTGATCTCGCGCTCCAAAAATTCGCCCTTGATCTCCTGACTGACCGGGGATTCACTCCCGTTACACCCCCCTATATGATGAATCGCGGACCGTACGAAGGGGTCACTGACCTTGCCGATTTCGAGAAG
>JAKLIQ010000042.1 GCA_022709525.1 Candidatus Omnitrophota bacterium | reverse complement strand
GTGTTAATGCTCATTTTGAATGTACTGCTCTACAAGCCCATCCTGAAAATCATTGACAAGCGCAAACAGCAGATGGATGAGTCTGAATCGGAAATTAAGAGAATGAATCAGACCGTTGAGCAGAAGATGGCGGAGTATGAGGAAAAGGTGCGCCTTGCAAAGGCGGACGCCCTGGAGCAGAAAAATGCCATCGTCAAGGAAGGCGCCGATTCGGCCAAGGGGATCATCGACGCCGTGCGGGGCGAGATTCCCGGGATGATGGAGCAGTTCCATGCGAGGATCCGGAAAGAAGTCGAGGAGGCAAGGGCCATCCTTCACAGCCAATCCCGGAAAATATCCCTTGATATCGCGGAAAAAGTGCTGGGGAGGAGCATCCAATGAAAAATCGTTTTTCAGAACATTGGCGACGGCAGGCGTTTTCGGGCTCTTTCGCGGCATCCCTTGCAATTGCGCTGATCCTGGCTGCGGATGTTTTCGCGGCGTCCGGCGGCGGGGAGAATCATGCAGCCGAATGGAAAGATTTTGCGTGGCGGATGATGAACTTTGTCATTCTCGCAGGACTTCTTTACTGGCTGATGGCCAAAAAGATCAAGGAGTTCTTCTCCGGGCGGCGGGATGAAATCAAGCTTGCCCTCGAACAGGCTCAGGCCGCCAAGGAAGAAGCGGAGCAGAAATACAAAGAATATACCGCAAAGCTGGAGAAGGCCACGGAGGAGATCGCGGGCATCTCGGACATGATCAAATCGCAGGGCCTGATCGAAAAGGAACGGATCATCGAAGACGCCAAAAAAGCCGCGGAGAAAATGAAGGAAGATACGCAGGCCCGCGTCGAGCAGGAAATGAAAAAAGCGGGCAACATGCTGCGCGCCGAGGCGGTGAAGCTTTCCGTGGAGATGGCCGAAGAGCTTTTAAAGAGAAACATCAAGGCGGCAGATCACGATGTCATGGTCAAAGACTATTTGGATAAGGTGGTGAGCAAACATTGATCGGTAGCAGCAATATCGCAAAGCGTTATGCAAGGGCATTTTTCGAGATTGCCCAGGAAGAGAAGCAGTTTGAGAAGTATTACAGCGAACTGCAGGGTTTTTCCGGGGTTGTGGAAAGCAACCAAAGCCTGAAAGAGTTCCTGGCGAA
>JAKLIQ010000041.1 GCA_022709525.1 Candidatus Omnitrophota bacterium | reverse complement strand
ATGATTATCTGATGCAGTTTACTTCCGAGCATAAAGTTCTCATCCGCAACCGAACAACCGGCAAGGCCAAGGAAGTCTGGCAGAAAAAGAAAGAGGCCGCGGCCAATCACTACTTGGACGCGGAAGTTTACGCGCTGGCGGCCGCGGATATCATCCGGGCCCTCAATATGCGCAAGGAAGACTCGCCGCGGGTTCATCAGCCGGTTACGGATGAATCCGGCCGCGGCGGGTGGCTTCGCAAAACGAAAGGGTCATGGATTTAATGGGGCGATGGATAGAAAGAAAATCAAATTGGCTGAATAATGGCGGGAGCTCCCAGCCCCGGGAGAAGCCGTTCGGGAGGCCGCCGAATGATTCATCAGATTATGGCGTTCGTTTTATTCCCATTCGATGCCCGAAATGCAAAAGTAAGAATACGCGATGTTATTCAACGCACCCGCCGATCCGGTATCACAGCTGTTATAAATGCGGGCATAATTTCAAGTCTGTTGAGGTGGATGATGAAAAATGACTTTTTACTACTCCGTAGTAACGACCCCATTGCCAAAATATGAAAAGTACATATTATTGAAATAGAACATTTTTGCGAGGCGGCTGATCACCGTTTTCGCGCCCAATAGCAATAAAAAGCTCGTTCTGGTGCACCAGCCGGAACGGGCTTTTTTATTGGGTTCAAGAGGAGGACGCATGGCCGCACCTACAAAACAGGAAATGCTCGAAAACGTCGAGACCGCAATCAATGCCCGCATTAGCGGGGGCGCGGTGCAGTCGTATTCGATTGGCGGCCGCAATCTGCAGTACATTCCGCTTCAGGATCTCTACAAGTTACGCGATCAGCTCAGGCGCGAGATCGCCGGTTCTGGCGGGACGACCACATACGTTTCATTCGGGAGGCCGTCATGAAGATGCCGCTTACGGAGAAATTATCCGAGCGTCTGGACGGTCTTATTTCTTTTTTCTCTCCCCGCGCGGGCCTCAAACGGCGTATGTACCGCGAGGCTATCAAAGTCACAAAATCATTCAGTTCTTACAGAGGCGCGTCACGCGACCGTCTTCGTTCGTCTTGGATGCCCGGAGGAGGATCCGCGGATGCGGATCTTCTTCCGGAGTTAAAAGACATCCGCGAGCGGAGCCGA
>JAKLIQ010000040.1 GCA_022709525.1 Candidatus Omnitrophota bacterium | reverse complement strand
AACTTCAGCTTGGCCGCTTCGGTTATGAGGCAACAAATCGGATGACTAAAGGTCTTCTATTACCGCTGGTGAGGTTTTGCCTGCGGTTTTGATGGGTCACGGACCCTATGGAAGGTTCCAACAACGGTTTCCCAGCGGGAGTTCTTGTAAAGGATTTCGGCTTCGGGATTGTGCCTCAAACAATCCCTCTTTTTGGTCTAAAAAACCAGAACGGGCGGGGAATAACGGCGGGCGCAACTACAGCAGAGAACTTAGTCTGTTGTGGTTGCGGCCTCCGCAACGATCCGCAGCAAAAAAGGGAGCTATTGAATTAAAAAGAATTTCAGGGATGAACTACCGATACCTTACCCATTCCATCAGCGGATTTATCCAGCAAACTGCCGTGTGCTACGTGCAACGCGGTTACTGGTTCTACGTCATCGGCCACATTCCAAACGATAAAAACCCGCTTGAGGTCGATCAAAAATTATTGGCTCAATACCAAATAGCAATTTCCAAGTTCCAGCGATGCCGCCGAAAAAAAGAGGGAATTGCCAGCGTTCAATACATCCGTTATCGGAATACCTTTCTCCTCCTCGCTACTGAGGGAAACCATCCGATCTTTGCGGAAGAAAAAACCGCACTGCGGGATGTGCGAACCGCTCCGATCCGCGTCTTCGGTTATTCGATTTGCTGGCAAAATGACAGGGTTTTAGTCCGCTTGGATCATCGCAGTTTTACCAAACTGCAAAAGGAGTTTCTCGAACTCGCGCTCCGTCTAAAACTACATACGCTCGCAGCAAGATTCTGGGCGATCCGTTTCGAGCCTTACCGTCAGGTTTACCACCAAATTAAATCGATCTGGCGCTCCGTCAACCTCAAGCGCAAAACCGCTGGCCTCCCTCTCGTCCCCTACTCCGCCCTGCGCCATAAACGCCGAATTTGCCGCCCCTTTCAGAAAAACGTCAAAGCCACGTCAAAGCGACGTGACGAAGAAGTCTTTTTAATGTCAACTTGATGTCAATTTGGCGTCCTCCCGTTCCAGCTTCTCGTGGAGCGCCTCCAGTATCCAGGTATGGCGCGGGATTTTAACTTTGCGCCGATGCAGCGCGGCGTCTATCGCGCCTAATAGCTCCCGATCCAGCCGCAACTGAATATACTGGGTCGGCT
>JAKLIQ010000004.1 GCA_022709525.1 Candidatus Omnitrophota bacterium | reverse complement strand
TGTCTTATCGAGCGAGGGCAAGGGTGCGAGTGAGTCCCGCCTCGCCGGCGGCGGGACGAACGGCGAGGAAGGAGCGGCGGGAAATTCCTGCGAACTTTTCTCTGCAAAATCCAGAAATTAGCAGGATATGCTTTTGACGTGAAGGATAAAGCTATGAGGTTGCGATGCCATCATAACGCCAATGCCAAGGTTCGTAGGTGATCCCGGAGTTGGCGATTTTGGGATAAGAGAGAGCGAATCCGAAACGGGCCGCGTTCTTAAGAAGCCATTGAAATTCCGGCAAAACCTCAAATTCCGCGGCGTTCTCCTCCCCGTTGATGCCGTCTGCGTTAATGAAATCGAGCGCCAGATGTTCCGGATCGCCGTGTTCGCTATATCCGGGTAAAGCGACCCACTTTGCGGTTTCGCGAATGGAATAATCATGATTGCTCAAGTAGAAAATAAAAAGGTAGAGCTGGTAAGCGCTTGACCGGTATCCGGACTCTACAAAAAGACGTTTACCGATCTCTTTTTCCATCACCGCCATCATGTCCTGGTAGGCTTTGTAAACATGGGGGCTCAAAAACTGCGGCGGAAGCTCTTTGGTTTCCCCTTTAGAACGGATTTTCTGACCCTGGAGCGCTATAAGATTTTTCTCTCCTTGCGAGAAGCCCCGGAACGGGATCCGGACGCCGATCTTGGATCCTTTAAGATATTGAAAAGCTCTCAAAAGCCGTTTTTCCTCGGCATTCAACGGCGATTCCAGTTCTTTTATGGTCAAGGCCGGTAACTCTCCTCGCGCGTCTTTTTCATTAATAAAGGGCTCAAGTTTGACGATGAGTTTTTTTACTTCCTCGATATGTTCGGAAGAGAGTTTTTCAACATTCAACCGGATCGCCGGCGGTCTCAACAGCAGAAATAAAGCGACCGTAGTCAAAAAGAGAAAAACGAGAATTTTTCGAAACATCATGGATCAGAGGCGGACAGGGATGCCCTTGGCGCGGAGGAAGGATTTGGTCTCCGGGATGGTGTATTCTCCGAAATGGAAGATCGAAGCGGCAAGGCAGGCGTCAGCTTTTCCGGCGCTGAATGCGTCATAGAGGTGATTCAAATTCCCCGCGCCCCCGGAGGCGATCACGGGGATGGAGACGGATTCGGACACGCGGCGCGTAAGCTCAAGGTCATAGCCGTCTTTAGTGCCGTCGCAATCCATACTGGTGAGCAGGATCTCCCCCGCTCCGAGTTTTGCGGCCTTTTGCGCCCATTTGACAGCGTCAAGACCCGCCGGGTTTCGTCCGCCGTGCGTGTAGACGCCCCAGCGTTCTTTGCCTTCACGTTTTGCGTCGATCGCTACGACGATACACTGGCTGCCGAAACGTCTGCTGGCTTCCAGGATGAATTTTGGGTTTTTGATGGCGCTCGTGTTGATCGAGACCTTATCGCATCCCGTAGACAGAAGCTCGCGGATATCCTGGGTCTTGTTAATGCCGCCTCCGACGGTAAACGGGATAAAGATCGTGGCGGCTACTTTTTCGGCCACTTCGATCATGGTGCGGCGTTTTTCATGCGAGGCGGTGATATCAAGGAAGACAAGTTCATCGGCGTTTTGCTGATCATAGGCCATAGCGCAGGAGACGGGATCTCCTGCGTCCCGCAGGGAAACGAACTTAACGCCTTTGACGACCCTTCCGCGGTCAATGTCAAGGCATGGGATAATACGGCGCGCGAACATAGGTTTTAAAGGGTCATTTGGTTATTTTCAAGCTGCTTCAGAACATAAACGGCGGAGGCGCCAAAAGCGATCAGATGCGACATGATCGCCAAAAGGATCGTTAAAATGATCAAAAAGACCATTGCGACCTCATAAAGCGAAGGTTGTTGGAAGTTCCCGGTTTGCCAGAAAAAGATGAGGAAAAGAAAAGAAACCAGAAAAAGAACCCATCCCGGGAAACATTTTCGCACGTAGACCTTTTTGATCTCATGATACCACTTCGAGTTGAGCGCGCGGGCCCGTTTGGTGAGCTGGCGGAAGAAGAAACCCCGGATAAAGAGAAAAACAAGAAGATAGACGATCCCGATCACGGCCCATGACCAGGCCCGCTGCGTCAGGACCATATCCCAGAAGTTCTTCAAAGTATCCATAAGGTTGTTTTCCCTCTTCTTTCTTATTTATTCCGCGAGGCGCACAGCCTCCGAAAGTTTGAAACGTTTGTCGTAAAGAGCTTTGCCGATGATGACGCCCTCGAAATTAGGAGTCCGGATCTGGCGGCACTTTTCGATATCCGAAAGCTCGCTAATCCCGCCCGACAGAATCACGCGGGCTTGAGTGCCGGCAAGGACGGTCGAAAGCGTTTTCCAATTCGGTCCCCGCAAAACACCGTCTTTTTCAATATCGGTGTAGATCAAAGTGGAAACGCCCAGCTGGGTGAAAAGTTTTAAGGCATCCTGAAGCGTGGCGTTTCCGTCGCGCATCCAGCCGGCTGTTTTGACCTGATCGCGGCGTACGTCCAATCCCACAGCGATCTTATCTTTAAATTTAAGAATGGCTCCTTCTAAGAAGGCTTGATCCAGCGCCTTTGTGCCGAGCACGACGCGGGAAACACCGAGCGCCAGAACCTGCTCGATATCTTTTATATGCCGCAAACCGCCGCCAAACTGGATCTTAGCTTTAACGCCGCCGCAGATAGCCGATAGCGAAGCTGCATTGATGAGAGTTCCGGCCTTAGCCCCTTCCAGATCCACCACATGGATCCATTTAGCGCCTTCTTCTTCCCAGGCTTTGGCCACCGCCGCGGGGTCCTTGGAATAAACGACGCAGGAATTATAGTCACCCTGCGTGAGGCGCACGACCTTGCCTTGAAAGATATCGATTGCGGGATAAAGATTCATGTCACCACCGCATGAAATTTTTCAGGATCCGGAGGCCTTTTTCCTGGCTTTTTTCCGGATGGAACTGGGTTGCGAAAACGCATGAGTTGCCGATCACGGCGGCAAAGTCCTCACGGCCATAATGACAGCTCGCAAGCGCCAGCTTTTGTTGCTTTGGTCGACCCCAATACGAATGAACAAAATAAAAATAGTCCCCGCTCGCGATCCCTTCAAGCATCGGATGTTTCTTCAGGATCTTAAGGTCATTCCAGCCCATGTGAGGGATTTTGACGTTTGCGGACCTGAATTTTCGCACCGTTCCCTCAAAAACGCCAAGACCCTTAACCCCGGGATTTTCTTCACTTCTTTGAAAAAAAAGCTGAAGGCCGAGGCATACCCCCATAAGTTTCTTTCCGCGGGCAATCGCCTCGTGTATGGGCTCGATGAAGCCGCGGGTTTTCAACTCCTTCATCGCATCGCCGAAGGCGCCGACGCCCGGCAGGATGATCTTGGAAGCTTTGGCGAGGTCTTTGCCCTTTGTGCAGAGTTTGCAGGAGGCTCCGAGATATTCAAGGGCCTTGGAGACGCTACGGAGGTTCCCCATACCGTAATCAATGATCGCGATCATGATGAGATCTCAAATTTCGAGTTTCTAAAGCTTTCCTTTAGTCGACGGGATGCCACGGACACGAGGGTCCAGACAGGTCGCCATATCCAGCGTCTTGGCGATGCCTTTGAACATGGCTTCGATGATATGATGCGTGTCCTCGCCTGCAAGCACGCCGATATGCATGTTGAGGCCCGCGTGCTGGCAGAACGATCGCAGGAAATCCACGGCGTCATCGAATGTGTACTGGGGTTGCCGCGAAAGGCGGACTTCTTTGGCTTTTGTCACAAAAAGCGACGGTCTTCCCGAAATATCCAAAGTGATGCGGACAAGCGCTTCATCCATCGGGACAGCGAAGGAACCGTAACGGCGTATCCCTTTTTTGTCCTTTAAGGCTTTTGTAAATGCTTGGCCGAGCGCGATCCCGATATCTTCGTTTGTGTGGTGGATATCCACCTCAAGATCGCCGCGAGCTTTGAGTTTCAAGTCAAAAAGACCGTGTTTTGCCAAAAGCGTCAGCATATGATCGAGGAACGGGATCTGGGTGTCGATCTTTGACGAACCCCTTCCATCCACGACAAGTTCGATCTGGATATTGGTCTCCGAAGTCTTGCGTTTGACCGCAGCCTTTCTGGCCTTCATGATTTAGACTCCTTTTCGGTTTCCGTGCTTTTTTTAACAAGGCGCGCTTCCAGCGAGATCCGGTGCAGGAAGAGCCCTTCCATATCCGTCAATTTTTGAACATGTTCGCGCGCGGCCTGAAGCGCTTCAGGCGTGTAACGGATGATCTGAGAGCTTTTGATGAAAGTCGAAGCGCTAAGCGGCGAAAAATATCGGGCCGTTCCGCCTGTTGGCAGCACGTGGCTCGGTCCGGCAATATAATCCCCGACCACGGCAGGCGCGTAAGACCCGAGGAAGATGGCGCCGGCGTGGCGAATGGATTTCGCGATCTTTTCCGGTTCTTCCGTCATGATCTCGAGGTGTTCAGGCGCGATCTCATTAATGACCTCGCAGCCCTCCGCGAGGGACTTTACCTGGATAATGATGCCGGAATCCACGCGTTTACGCATGCCCTCGACCAGTTTTTTGGAATTCGTGACAAGATAGCTCATCCCGCCGTGATGCTCGGTCTGGGCCAATAGATCGCAGGTAACAAAGTCCGGGTTCGCGGTCGCGTCGGCCAAGATAGCGACCTCGCTTGGGCCAGCGACCATGTCGATATCCACAAAACCATAGACTTGGCGTTTCGCTTCGGTCACATAGGCATTCCCCGGGCCGACGATCTTATCAACCTTTGGAATGGTTTTGGTGCCGAAAGCGAGCCCGCCGATGGCTTGGACGCCGCCGACGCGATAGATCTCGTTGACGCCCAAAAGATTGGCGACCGCCAGGATGTGAGGATCGATGTCGCCTGTGTCGCGACGGGGCGGCGTTGCGATCGCGATCTGTTTGACCCCCGCTACTTTGGCCGGGATCACCGTCATGTAAACCGTCGAGACGAGAGGTGCTGTTCCCGCCGGGATATAGATCCCGACACGCTCAATGGGCTCGTAGCGTTTACCGAGGTGAACGCCGTTGGCGCCATTGATCTCAAAGGATTGTTTCAGTTCTTTTTCATAATATTCACGGACGTTTTCCGTGATCTGTTTCAGGAGCGGGACGAACTGGACCTGGATCTTCTCAAAGGCGCGGTTGATGTCCCCTTGCGTGACGGCAATACGTTTGAGCGGAAGATCGATCCCGTCAAATTCGCGTGTGTAACGCCGGAGCGCGGAATCGCCCGATTGGCGCACTTCCGCGAGGATGCGGTTTACCTTCTTAAAGATCAACGGGTCAAAGATCGAGGCGTAGTCCCGCCGGATCTTCTTCTGCGTCTGTTTGTCCCAGTTAAGAGCCTGCATGCATTAATTTCCTTTTTCTTTCAGATAAGCCGCAACCGTTTCTTCGATCTTGGCTTTTGAGTCTGCGAATTGCCCTTGGTCGGGCCCGCCGGCCTGAACAAGGTCCGGCTTTCCCCCGCCGGTAATTCGGAGGAGATTTGATAGCCTACCAAAAAGAGCTTTCATGTCCAAGGAGCTTTTCAGCAGATCGGCACTAAGGCCAACGATCACGTGAAGCTTTCCCTCTTGAGAGGTCGCGATCACATAAACAAGTTTCTTACCTTCTTCCCGAAGCCGGTTCGAAAGGTCCCGAAGCGCCGGAATGCCTGCGTTTTCCAGCATTGTTACCGCGATCCGGCAAGAGCCGGCTTGCGCGGCAGCCTCCATGAGAGTTTTGATCTCCGCAGGGCTCATGCCCGTCTGAGCGCTTGTTTTTTTCTGCGCTTTCGCGTTTTCCATGAGTTTCGCAATGCGGGTCTGGATGTCAGCGGTACCCACTTTAAGAGTTTTGGAGAGTCCGGAAATAAGATCTTGAAGATCGCACACATAATTTAAAGCCCCGGCGCCCGTAACCGCCTCGATCCGGCGCACGCCGCTCGCCACGGAAGATTCCCCCGTGATGATCAACATGCCGATCTGGCCCGTACGGTCGCAATGGGTTCCGCCGCATAATTCTTTGCTGAATTCTTGGATACTGATCATGCGTACTTGATCACCGTATTTTTCGCCGAAGAACGCAAGCGCGCCTTCTTTTTTGGCGGCTTCGAGGCTTTTAGATTCTTTTTTTAGCGGCCGGTCCTGAAATATCTGATCATTGACGGATTTTTCAATAGCGCGGAGTTCTTCAGGCGTTACTGCGCGGCCGAACGAAAAATCGAAACGCAGGCGGTCGGAAGCGACGAGCGATCCAAGCTGACGCACCGAACTTCCGAGCGTCTCACGGAGCGCGGCATGCAAAAGATGCGTCGCCGTGTGGTTGCGCATGACGCCTTCGCGGAATGCGGCGTCAACGGTCGCGGTGACCGATACGCCGTCTTTGACCTCGCCTTCCAAGATCTCGGCATGGTGTAAAAAATAGCGGTCGAGTTTCTTAGTGTCGACGACCCTGAGCTTGAATCCTTGTCCTTCGATACGGCCTTGATCCCCGACCTGGCCGCCGCTTTCGGCGTAAAAAGGCGTTTGATCCAGGATCACGGTTGTCCTTTTTGCTTCAGATTGATGCCACAAGACCTTGGCTTTTGATTCGAGTGTTTCGTAACCGAGAAAATTTGTGGCCGGGACATTCGACGGGATCTTATCAAGCCCGGATGACGCAAAGATCTCCGCCGAGATCTTACTTCCCTCTTTTGAGCGTGCGCGTTGATTTTCCATAAGTTTTTCGAATCTTTTACGGTCGAGGGTGAATCCTTCCGCTTCCGCGATACCCCGGGTAAGCTCTTCCGGGAATCCGTAAGTATCATAGAGTTCAAAAACCGTTTCGGCCGGAACCATTTTTAGGCCGTCTTTTTTGTAATCCGCGAGCCGGGCCGTAAGGATCCGGAGGCCGTCTTCGAGCGTTCGCAGAAAGCGTTCTTCTTCCTGAGAAAGGACCGTCCGGATATTTTCCTCCGCTTCTCGCAGCTCCGGGTAAGCTTCTCCCATGACCTTAACGACGGTCGGGACAGCTTTGAAAAGAAATGGCTTCGTCAGCTTTTTTTGCGCCGTTAGTTGATGCGCTTGCCAGATCGCGCGGCGGATCAGTTTCCGGATGACATACCCGCGGCCTTCGTTCGACGGGACGACGCCGTCGGCGATGGAAAAAACGGCGGCCCGCAAATGATCGGAGATCGCATAGACCTGTTTTAGCGCGGTTTTTTTAGGATCAAGGCTGAGCGCGTGAAGGATTGCTTCGTGGATCGGAACAAAGATATCGATCTCAAAATTGGAAGCCTTGCCCTGGAGGACGCATGCAAGCCGTTCAAGGCCCATGCCGGTGTCGATATTTTTATTCTTAAGCGGGACAAGCTTTCCGCCGTCTTGGCGGTCATATTGCGTAAAAACCAGATTCCAGATCTCCGCGAATTTCCCGGAGTCATCAACGGGCGTTCCCGCGATCTCCGGCTTTTGATCAAAATAGATCTCGGAGCACGGGCCGCAGGGACCGTTGGGACCGTCCTTGGGCGCGTTCGCGGGCCAAAAATTCGATTTGTCGCCGCAAAGGAAGATCCAATCCTCGGGCAGACCGATCACTTTGTTCCAGATCTCAAAGGCTTCCGCGTCTTTTTCATGGACCGTAATGCGGAGCCGTTCTTTCGGGATCGCGAGGGTCCGGGTCAGGAACTCCCACGCCCATTCGATCGCTTCTTTTTTGAAGTAATCTCCGAAGGAGAAATTACCCAGCATTTCAAAAAAAGAGTGGTGGTAGGGGGTCCGGCCCACCTCGTCAAGATCGCCCGTCCTGAGGCATTTTTGAGAAGTTGTAGCCCTTTTTAGGTCCTTTTTGACCCCCAGGAAGTATTCCTTGAACTGGTTCATCCCGGCCCCGGTAAAGAGCAAGGAGGGGTCGTTTTGGGGCACCAGCGAGTCGCTTGGAACCACCGTATGGCCCTTGGACTGGAAAAAATCCAGGAAGGCCTTCCGGAGATTGTTCGTGGCCGTTTTTATCATAGATCAAATTCCGTCATCCGCAGGGGCCTTCGCCAGTTTTTGCAAGATCTCCTGCGCGATCTGGAAATCATATCCTTTCCGTATCAAAAAATCATAAAGCCGTTTTTTCCGTTTTTGCGGCTCCAGCTTAGACCAGCCGACCCATTTGAGGCGGGCTTGTTCAAGCGCACGTTCTGTTTCGGCTTCGTCCGTCAAAGTATCCAGCAACTCTTCCCGGATCTTTTGCGGAACCCCGTGCCGTTTTAATTCGAAAGCGACCCTATAACGACCGGCTGCTTTGCCCTGCGTAAGCCGCGCCATCAGGTCCTTGGCGTAAACCCGGTCATCCAGGACGCCTTGAGCTTTTAGTTCGTTGATCGCTCGCTCGAGGATCTCGCGCGGATAACCTTTCGCCGCGAGCTTTTTTCTGAGTTCCTGGTCGCTTTTGGGGCTTGCGGCAAGCAGGCGAAGAGCGGTAATGAGCGCCTGCTTGGTTTGTTCTTCCGCTAGCGTTTTAGCCATAAAAAAAGGACGGCCCGGGATCCTGGGAACCGTCCTCTCTGAGAATGAGTGATCCGCGAGGACTAATCGGCAGCTGCGCCCACAAGCGCGGTTTCTCCGGCGGCGACTTTTTCCAAGATTCTTTTCTCGATCTCTTCCAAAAGTTTTGCATTCTCTTTCAGGTAAAGCCGCGCCGCGTCTTTACCCTGCCCCAGCTTCTGGTCGTTGAAAGCAAGCCAGGTGCCGGACTTATCGATGACTTGATATTGGGTCCCGAGTTCGACGATATTAGAGGACCGGGAGATCCCCTCTTCGAAGAGAATGTCGAATTCGGCTTGCCGGAACGGCGCCGCAACCTTGTTCTTGACGACCTTGACGCGGACACGGTTCCCGATCACAGCATCTCCTTTTTTGAGACTCGCGATCCTGCGGATATCAAGCCGCATTGAGGCGTAGAATTTAAGCGCTTTGCCGCCCGGCGTGGTTTCGGGGTTTCCGAACATGACCCCGATCTTTTCGCGGAGCTGGTTGATGAAAATAATGCAGGTCTTCGATTTGCTGATAATGGCGGTAAGTTTTCGCATCGCCTGGGACATCAGGCGGGCCTGGAGGCCCATTTGGGATTGCCCCATCTCCCCTTCGATCTCGGCGCGCGGCACAAGGGCAGCCACCGAGTCTACAACGATAAGGTCCACGGAGTTTGAACGGACCAGCATCTCCGCGATCTGAAGGGCCTGCTCTCCGGAATCGGGCTGAGAGATCAGGAGCTCGTCGACTTTGACACCGATCTTTTGAGCGTATTGCGGGTCGAGCGCGTGTTCCGCGTCGATAAAAGCCGCAACGCCCCCGGTCGACTGGACCCGGGCGATCACATTGAGCGTCAGGGTTGTTTTGCCACTGGATTCAGGGCCGTAGATCTCCACAATGCGGCCGCGAGGGATGCCGCCGATCCCGGTCGCGATATCAAGACTCAAGGCGCCTGTGGGTAGCGCGGCGACATTTTCATGGTGCTGGTCGCCAAGCTTCATGATGGAGCCCTTGCCGAACTGTTTTTCGATCTGAAGCAACGCGAGTTCCAGGGCTTTTTGCTTATCAGTGCTCCCGGTTTTTTTATTTTCGGTAGAAGCGGATCTTTCTGATTTTTTGCGTTCGCTCATAAAATTTTCTCCTTTAAGGAAGACGTGAGGTTTAAAATTCTATCGGCCTATACCCCTTCTGTAAAGACAATTTCAGGAGGAAGCGGCCTCTAGAATATTACTTTTATAAATATAATATTTGATTTAAATAAATTGTCAAGAGGAGGTTCAAAAAAGCTTCTTTTCGGTCCCCTCGCGGAGGCGCTGGATATTCGCCCGGTGGGTATAGAAAATAAAACAGGCCAAGGCGATGCTTAATGGCAGGAGAAACATAAGATCGGGAGTTCCCCGGTAAAATACCGCAACCATGGCGGGAAAAACGGCGGCCGCGACGAGGGATGAGATCGAGATGATCCGGGTAAAAGTGAAACAAAGGATCCAGATCCCGAATGTGATGAGGGTCGGAATCCAGATGACCGCAAGGAATACGCCGAGCGAGGTGGCGACCCCCTTGCCCCCTTTGAATTTCAGCCAGACCGGAAAACTGTGCCCCATGATCACGCTGACTCCCAGCAGGAGTTGAAAGGGTGTAGCGGTTGTTTGTCCGAAAAAGGAAGGAAGGACGCACGCGATATAACCTTTAAGGGCATCCAGCGCCAGCACGGCAATCCCCCACTTTTTTCCTACGACGCGGAAAACATTGGTCGCGCCGATATTCTTGCTTCCGTGCTCCCGAATATCGATTTTTTTTGCGGCGAAGCCGGCGAGAAGGCCGAACGGGACAGAGCCCAGGAAATAGGCGGCCAGGACAAAAAAAACGGCGATCAAGACATCACTCATTGGATGAATTTTAATCCTCGCATGATATAGATAACCCCTGAGAAGATCGTGAACGCGACGGTCAGATAGGCCAGCGGAACCGCCAAAGGCCATTCCAGAAGCACAAAACAAAGCAGGAACATTTGCGAGACCGTGGTCAGTTTGCCCCAGATATTCGGCTGAACCTTGATCTTGACGGCGGCGAAATGTAAGGTGAAAAATCCAAAAAGCAGGATCATATCGCGGAAAATGATCGTGATGGTGACCCAGAGCGGCGGCCGGTACGGCAGGGACGGAACGCAAAGCAAACCGATGTAAGCGCTCACGAGGAGGATTTTATCCGCCAGAGGGTCGAGCATTTGACCCAAAGTCGTCCTCTGCTTGAGGAAGCGCGCCAGGAGGCCGTCCAGGGCATCGGTCAGCGAGGCGATCACAAAGATCGCCAGGGCAATAAGGCGGAATCCCTCCTTTTCCGGCGTGTATGAGATAAGGGTGATGAAAAAAACAGGGGTGAGAAGGATCCGGAAAAGGGTCAGATAATTCGGGATGCTCAAGCGCTGACGGTATCCGTAGTTTTTTCGGGCGTTTCGTCGACCGCGACTGCTTCTTCGTGGGTGCGCACCGTAGCATTACCGCCCGGCAGGGATTCTTCGCCGGAGCGGACTTTGACGGAAACGATCTTGGAAACGCCGGGTTCTTCCATGGTGACTCCGTAGAGAGAATCCCCCATGGCGATCGTCTTTCGATTATGCGTGATGATGATAAATTGCGACTGCTCGATAAAAGAGCGCAGGACGGTCAGGAAACGGTCAATATTGGCCTCATCAAGCGGCGCGTCGATCTCGTCAAGAAGGCAGAAGGGCGACGGTTTGATCTTAAAAAGCGCGAAAAGGAGCGCGACCGCCGTCAAAGCTTTTTCGCCGCCGGAAAGGAGCGACATATTCTGCAATTTCTTCCCCGGAGGCCGGACGACGATGTCGATCCCGGATTCAAGCGGATGCGCTTCATCGATCAAAAAGAGCCGGGCCTCACCGCCGCAGAAAAGGATCTGGTAATATTGCTTGAAGGTTTCCTGGACCTGCTTGAAGGTGTCTTCGAAGAGCTGTTTGGTCGTTTGATTGATCTTGCGGATCGCTTCCATGAGCGAGCCGCGCGCGTCATCGAGGTCTTTTTGCTGGGCAAGCAGGAAATCATAGCGCTGTTTTAATTCCTGGTATTCTTCGATCGCGAGGAGGTTGACGGTGCCGAGCGAATCGACCTTGTTCTGAAGCCCTGCGATCACCTCTTCCGCCGAGGCCAGTTCTTCTTCCGTAAAGACATAATCCTGAGGATTGAGATCCGCGAGGTTCAGGCGATAGCGTTGGAGAAGACGTTCCCCCACGTTCTTAAGTTGATAGTCAAGATCCATTTGCTGGAGCGAGATCTGGTGCTCCTCATCTTGGAGCGATTTTTGAACGCGAAGCATCTCATCCAGGTCCTGCCGGCGGCTCGCCAAAAGCCCTTCCTGTTCCTCCTGACTCTTTCGCAGCATTTCAAGCTCAACATCAAGGGTCCGAAGTTTTTGCTGATGTTCTTCGGCAAGGCGCGTGCAGACAACCTCGTCGCGATCCAGCTCCTGCTCCTTAGCCGCGATGCGTTCATGGCCCTGCGCGAGAAAGGCCTGCCTTTCCTGATCTTTCTGCGTGTGCTCCCCTACGAGTCTTAAGGATTCTTCAATATGCCGGATCCCCTGCTCGAATTGTTCGGCTTGTCCTTGGCGCTCACGCACCGCGTTCATCGCTTCTTCCCGGACCATCAGAGCGTTTTCTAGCTCTTTTTCTTTTTGGCGCTGGATCTCGGCAAGCTTGGATTCCGCTTGTTCTTTTTGCGTCAAAACGTTTCGAACCTCGTCAAAGGAAAATCGGTTTTGTTCAGATTCGCGGCCGAGATTGGCGATCTCCTCGGCGACCAGCTGGGTTTCTTTACGGAAAGCCTCCAGGCGGTCTTCGATGTTTTTCTTTTCGTTCTCCAACGATTCCTTCGTCAGAAGCGTTTCAGTCTTTTGCTCGTCAGCTTCCGCTCCTTGGGTGCGCAGGGCGGAAAGCTCGGTTTGCAGAAAGCCGATCTTCGATTCCTTTTCCTGCGCTTGCGCGGTCAAAGAATCGATCTCTTGGCGGATCTTTTCCAGCTCAGATTTTTTTGAAAAAAAGAACTGGGAACGGTTCTGATCGCTCCAGAAAAAGAGCCGCCCATGGGCGTCGAGGAAAAGCCCGTCGCGGGTCACAAGATGGATCCCGCCCGGAAGCTGAAGAATGGCATCGAGCGAATCGATCGGAAATGTCTCACGAATAAAGATATTCGTAAAGATCCCTTCGTACCCCAGTTCGATCTGCGCGTATTCGGAGATCGGACGGAATCCGAACGAAGCGTAGCGGCGAACCGTTTCCGGATCCACAGAGGTTTGTTTTTTAAGCAGGATCCCTGAAACGACGGATTTCTTAGAAGTCAATTTTTCAAGCAAAGAACGCGCATTAGCCGCATTTTCAACGACGAGGGATCTGGCAAATTGCCCCAAGGCGACATCCACGGCCCATTCGTAGCCCTCGCGAACCTTGATGGTTTGTTGAAGGTCGCGGACCAATCCCGGGGACTGGCGCGATAGATCAGCTAAGAATTCCTGGAATGCGGCCGAAGAGCCCCCTTCCATTTCCGTGATGGTAAGAAGGCGGGACTCCTTTTCCCGGAGCGAAAGGCGCATATCATGGGCCTGTTGCCGCAACTCCGCCAGCTCGTGTTCGAACGCGTGTGTCGTGGATCGCAATCCCTGATGGCCGCTCAAGGTTTCCTGAAGACGGGAGTTAATGTCTTCCAGGGATCTAAGGCATGCGGCGAGTTTTTCATTCCATGCCGCGATCTGTTCATCGACGCGGGAGGCGCCGGCATTCGCTCGGCGGGATTGAGACGCAAGATTTTCGCCGTGCGCTTTAAGACGGTGGAATTCGTTCCGGGTATGGGTGGTGGCCTGGACCGCATTAAAAAATTCCTGGCGTGCGGCTTCAAGGACGTTTTTGGCGTTTTGAACCAGAGTTTCATGGCGTTCAAGTTCCCGGTTCGCTTCCGCAAGCGATGTCTCAAGCTGAGAACGCTCGTCTTTCCGGGTTTCCAGAAGGCCGGCAAGCTCGGTTTTTTTGGCCGTCGCCGCTTCAAGGGATTGACGCAGCTGATCCTGCTCCTGAAGCAGTTGCCCGCGCTGTTGCGCGAGTTCGACGCGCTTGTCACGGATGAATTGAAGTTTTTGGTCGTTCGTTTCGATCTGCGCAAGAGTCTGGTAGCGTTCGCCCTCTTTCACATGGCAGCGCTGGCCGGTCGCGCGAACGGAAGATTCCTGCTCCGCGATCAGATCGTGTTGGGACCGGATCTTCCCTTCCAGGGCTTCCAGCCCGTCTTTTTTGCCCTGAAAGCTTTGCGTAAGATCCTGTTTTTTCTGTTCGATCTTTTGCCGTTCATAAAAAGCGCGCTTGATTTCCAGGGTCTTCAGCCGTTCCAGTTCCAGCTTGTAGCGCTCGGCGCGCTTTGCCTGCCGTTCGGCGTACTGAATGTTCTTTTGGACCTCGAAGACGATATCGTTGAGGCGCTTGAGATTTTCCTCCGTGCGTTCCAGCTTGCGGATGGATTCATCCTTTTTGGCTTTATATTTGGCGATCCCTGCGGCTTCTTCGATCAAAAATCGGCGCTCTTCGGGATCGGCCTTGAGGATGTAGTCGATCCTTCCCTGCTCGATCATGGAATAGGAGGAAGAGCCGATGCCGGTGTCGAGGATCAGGTCCTGGATGTCTTTGAGCCGGCAAACGGTCTTGTTAAGAAGGTACTCGCTTTCGCCGGTGCGATAGAGACGGCGCGTGATCGTCACTTCGTTATATTCGATCGGCATCCCACGGTCGGCGTTGTCGATCGTCAGGGAAACTTCGGCAAAGGCAAGGGGTTTGCGAACCTCTGTGCCGTTAAAGATGACGTCTTCCATGGTAGAACCGCGCAAAAGTTTTGCGCTGCGTTCTCCCAAAACCCAACGGATAGAGTCCGAGACATTGCTCTTACCACAACCGTTAGGACCGACGATGCAAGTGACCCCTTGGTCAAAAGCAACCTCGGTTTTGTCGGCGAAGGACTTAAAACCTAATAACTCGAGTTTTTTAAGGCGCATGATCGGGTGTTTTTAGAACAGAAATCATCCCTTTTAGGGTTGACGCTCACATCTAATATTTCGGCAGATAGGGGTAGTGTCTGAAGAGGGAAAAAAGGGGAATTAGTCCTGGTACGCTTTGAACGCGATACAGGCATTATGTCCCCCAAAGCCGAGCGAGTTGGAAAGAGCAACGCGAACGCGGCAGGATAGAGCTTCGTTTGGAACGTAATTCAGGTCGCAATCCGGGTCCGGATGCTTGTAATTGATGGTCGGCGGTATGATCTGGTCCCGGATCGCTAGGACGCAGGCGGCGCCTTCCACGGCTCCGGCAGCTCCAAGAAGATGACCGGTCATAGACTTAGTCGAACTGATCTTGATCTTTCTAGCAACGTTCTCGCCGAGAGCTTTTTTGATCGCCAGCGTTTCAACCTTATCGTTCAGTGGCGTCGAAGTTCCGTGAGCATTGATGTAATCGACATCTTCGGGACGGAGGTTGGCGTCTTTCATCGCGAGGACCATGCAGCGCGCGGCGCCTTCCCCGCTCGGATCGGGCGCGGTAATATGGCTCGCATCAGAGGTCATCCCATAACCTGCCATCTCCGCGTAGATCGTGGCGCCCCGTTTTTTGGCACGCTCCAATTCTTCCATAATCAGGATCGCGCAGCCTTCCCCCATAACAAATCCGCTGCGGGTCTTGTCAAACGGGCGTGACGCGGTTTCAGGGTGTGCGTTGTGCGTGCTGAGCGCTTTCATGGCGTCAAAGCCGCCGAATCCAAGATTTGTGATGCAGGATTCCGTGCCGCCGGCGAACATGACATCGGCTTCACCGCGCTGGATGAGCTTAAAAGCATCGCCGATCGCATTAGATCCTGTGGCGCAAGCCGTGGCCACACAGTTGCTGGGACCTTTCAGTCCGAGCGCAATGGAGATCTGGCCCGGCGCCATATTGACGATCAACATCGGGATGAGGAACGGCGAAATACGGCTTGGCCCTTTTTCCATCATCTGGCGGTGCTGTTCCTCAATGACGCGAAGGCCGCCGATCCCGGATCCCACGAGGATACCGATGCGGCGGACATCCTCTTTGGCGATATCCAGCTTTGCGTCTTCCATGGCCATTTTGGCGCTGGCAACGCCGAACTGGACAAAGACATCCGTTTTTTTGATGTCTTTGAGGGTCATATACTTGGCGGGATCGAAGCCCTTGACCTCGGCGGCGACCTTGGAATTGAAGGGAGCCGGATCGAGCTGGGTCAACGGACCCGTCCCGCTCTTGCCTTTCAGGAAGCCTTGCCAGGTCTCTGCGGCGGTATTGGCCAGAGGCGTGATCATGCCAACACCGGTAATAACTACACGACGCATGGTGAAAATTTTTCCGTAGGTGAAAGGATCTGTAGGAGTTGAAACAACAGGCGACTACTTCTGTCCTGTTTTTTCTTCGACGTACTTGATGGCGTCCCCTACGGTCTGGAGCTTTTCGGCATCTTCGTCAGGGATTTCCGCTCCGAACTCTTCTTCGAAGGCCATGACCAATTCGACCGTATCCAAAGAATCCGCGCCGAGATCATCCACGAAAGACGCTTCCGGAACGACCTCTTCGGGTTTTACGCCAAGCTGTTCGACAATAATTTCTGTGATCTTTTCTTGAACGCCCATCGATTCCTCCTTTAATGATTTAAAGCTTTACTGCTTGATGTCTGCGTCAGAGTACGAGGCCACCATCTACAACGATCGTCTGTCCGGTGACGTATGCCGACGCTTCCGATGCCAAAAATACGGCAACATTCGCTACATCTTGAGGCTCGCCAAGACGCTTCAGGCCGATCTGCTCTTTCATTTTTTCCACCAGATCCGGCGGAAGCTTGTCGGTCATTTTGGTCTTGATGAACCCCGGCGCGATCGCGTTAGCCCGGATGTTGCGCTTGGCCAACTCTTTCGCGGTGCTTTTTGTCAAGGCGATCATGCCGCCTTTGGAAGCCGCGTAATTCGCCTGCCCGGCGTTCCCGGCGATCCCGATGATCGAAGCGATATTAATAACGGCCCCGCTTCTTTGCTTCATCATGGGCCTGGCGCATGCCTTGGTAAAGAGGAACGCGCTCTTCAAATTGATCGAAAGAACATCATCCCAGTCCTGTTCGGACATGGTGGCGAGCAATCCGTCCTTCGTGATGCCCGCGACGTTGACGAGTATATCGATGCGTTCAAAGGTGTCAAGGGCAATTTTGACGACTTGGTCCACTTCATCCCCATTTGCCACATTGGCTTGCGTCAAAAGACATTTCGGGGATCCCGCTTGTTTAGCGAGTGCCTCGGTTTCGGTCAAAAACTCGGTTTTAAGGTCCGAAAGAACCAAAATAGCGCCTTCTTTTGCGAACGCAAGCGCGATCGCCTGGCCGATCCCCCGGCCTGCTCCCGTGACAAGCGCGACTTTATCTTTAAGCATCATAAATGATCTCCTTCTTTTGTTAAGATTTTGCCGGCAATGCGAGCGGCTCAAGGGTTTTGAAATCAGCCATGCCGCCAAAACACAAAACTTCAAGTTCGGGCTGACATTTCCGGGCGAGTCCCTTCAGGACTTTTCCGGGGCCGATCTCAAGATAGGTGGCGATCCCCGATTCTTTCGCCACCGCCATGGTTCGGACCCATTGGACCGAGCTTGTCAGTTGTTTGGCTAAAAGCGAGCGGATCATTTCCGGATCAGATACCGTTTGGGCCGTGACGTTAGGAATAAAAGAACACCGAGGTTTTTGAACCGAGGTTTTTGCGAGCGCCGCTTCAAGGCGCGCTTTCGCGTCACTCATGAGCGACGAATGAAAGGCCCCGCCCACCTTTAGTGGCATCGCGCGTTTCGCGCCCTTCGCCTCCGCGATCTTGCATGCTTTTTCGATCGCGGCGAGCGTTCCCGAAAGGACCGTTTGATCCGGCGTGTTAAGATTCGCGACTTCGCATCCGGCTTCCTGGGCGACAATTCTGCATTGTTCGACATCAAGGCCCATGACAGAAGCCATGGTTCCGGGATTATTCTTCGCAGCGCTTTCCATCGCCTCGGCACGAATTTGTACGAGCTTCAGGGCATCTTCAAACGAAATGGCGCCGGAAGCCGTCAGGGCCGTAAATTCTCCAAGACTCAATCCCGCTACAAGCGACGGTTCAAGCTCCGGGATCTTCTCGCGCAGAGCAGCGAGTGCCGCAAGACTTGTGACGAGAATGCCGGTTTGCGCGTAAAGCGTCCGTGTTAATTCGGTTTCGGGCCCTTCGAAACAGATCTTGCTGATCGAATAACCAAGCGTCGCATCAGCTTTTTCATAGACCGCGCGCGCGGCGGGGCTTTGTTCAATCAGATCTTTTCCCATACCGACGAATTGCGCGCCTTGCCCGGGAAATAAAAAGCCGATAGGTTTTTTCATGGAAGATTTACCACTTGATGAGGCTTGCGCCCCAGGTTAGCCCGCCGCCAAAGGCGACGAGGACCACGTAATCCCCTTTTTTAACAACCCCGGTCTTCACGGCCTCATAAAGAGCGATGACGGTGGAGGCGCTGGACATATTGCCGTATCGGTCCACATTGATAAAAACTTTTTCATGCGGGATCTTCAGACGGTCGGCGACGGCGCGCAGGATGCGGTCATTGGCCTGATGCGGGATGAGACAACTAATGTCTTTTATTTTAAGATGCTCGTATTCCAACACCTTGTGAACGGCTTGCTCCATGGTTTTGACCGCGATCTTGAAAAGTTCCGGCCCTTGCATGCGAATATAGTGCAGGTTATTCGCGATACTTTCCGCGCTCGGAGGGATCCGGGATCCGCCCGCCGGGATCTGGAGGATCTCGCTCTCGCGGCCGTCAGCCCCCAGATAGGAAGCCAGGATGCCATGTCCGTCCTTGGAGCGGGAAACAACGGCCGCGCCGGCGCCATCGCCGAAGAGGACGCATGTTCCGCGGTCGGTCCAGTTGATAAATCTGGAAATGGTCTCGGCGCCGACAACTAAGATATGTTTATGAAGGCCTGATTTAACGAAGCTTTCTGCCACCGAAAGTGCGTAGGCAAAACCGGAGCAAGCGGCCGCCATGTCAAAGGCGCCGCAAGATGCGCCGAGCTTTGCTTGGAGAAAACAGGCTGCCGAAGGGAAAAACATGTCCGGCGAGGTGGTTGCGACAATGATCAGATCAAGGTCTTTGGGGGTAAGGCCGGCGTTTTTCAATGCCTCTTGTGAGGCCGGGAGCGCGAGATCGCTTGTGGCCTGGTCCGCCGCGGCGATGTGGCGTTCACGGATACCGGTGCGTGTGCGGATCCACTCATCTGTGGTTTCCACCATTTTTTCGAGATCAGCATTTGTCAAAATCTTTTCGGGCACGTAGGCCCCGAGCCCCGTGATGGCGGCACGATAAGGTGCGGTCATGATTCCTTTGGGATCAATCAGACATTGCCGGGTTTGCGTTCGGCCGGAGCGGCAGGCGGAACGGCGTGGTTCAGGTACGGAGTGATCGCTTCGATGATCTGCGCGTTGACGCGCGTTGTGACGAGCTCGCCTGCGACGCGGATCGCGTTGCGGATGGCGAGGGCTGAGGAAATGCCGTGACTGATGATGATATTGCCGTCAACGCCCAAAAGCGGCGCGCCGCCAGCTTCTTCATAGTTGGTTTCGCGGCGGATGGCTGACAGCGTTGGCTTGAGAAGCCATGCCGCGATCGATGTGATCCAATTCTTGCGGAGTTCCCGGCCGATCAGCGCCACCGAGGTTTCAAGGACGCTTTCCACCATTTTGAGGACCACGTTCCCGACAAATCCGTCGCAGATGATGCAGTCGGCCTTGCCCGAGAAGAAATCGCGGCCTTCGATGTTCCCGATAAAATTAAGCGTCGATTCGCGGAGAAGTTTGTAGGTTTCTTTAAGGACTTCCGTGCCTTTAGATTCTTCTTCGCCGATATTCAGGAGCCCGATCGAAGGGCGTTTTTTCTTGAGGATACTTTTGGCGAAGACATCCGCCATGATGGCGTATTGGAAGAGTTCATAAGCGGAAGGATTAAGATTCGCGCCGACGTCCACCGTGACCGACATCCCGTGCAGCGTCGGGGTCGCGATGGCGATGCCCGGACGTTTGATGCCCGGCAGCATGCCGAGATTAAGCGTCGCAGCAGCCACCATGGCGCCCGTGTTTCCGGCAGAAACAGCCGCTGCCGCTTCTTTCTTTTTTACCAAGTCGATACAAACGCCGATCGAGGAGTCTTTTTTCTTGCGGAGCGCGGCGACGGGCGATTCCCCCATCCCGATCACATCGTTGGCTTCGTGGAGAATGATCTTGCCGCCCAGGACCTTGTGTTTGTTGAGTTCCCTTTTTAAAGCGGCCGTTTGACCGACCAGGACGATCTCGAGATGCTCAAAATCGTTGGCGGCCATGACCGCTCCTTCGACTACAACTTGCGGGGCGTAATCCCCGCCCATTCCGTCGAGCGCAATACGGATCATGGGATCAGGCCTTCTCCTTGGTTTTGACCTTGATGGTCTTGACCAGCTTGCCTTTATAGTAACCGCAGGCGGTACAGACCCGGTGCGGCAGGACGAACGCCCCGCACTGAGCGCATTGTGAGCTGGATTTCACGGCCAAATGGTCGTGGGCCCGGCGCAGCCGCGAGCGGGTGTTCGAATGTCTTCGTTTAGGATTTGCCATGATTGCGCTCCTTCTTGGATTTCACTTTTTTTATGATGACTGGGGAAGCATGATAGCCATTTTCCTTACAATTGCAAGAGCCATCATTGAGATCGGTGCCGCAATGCGGACAAAGACCTCGGCATTCCGGCCTGCACCGGTAGACGAGCGGATGCTCGAGGATCAAAAGCTCTCGAACATTCTCAAGCGGCTCGATAGATTCTTTATCGAGAACATCAAAGATCCAGTCAAAATTGCACGATAAGGGCTCGCTTTTCTCTTTCAGGCACTTGCCGCAGGTGCGCTTCACGGCGGTTTTGAGCACTCCTTGGAAACGGAAAGTGCCGGCGCTTTTTTCGGCCGTACCGCGCAATTCGATGGAGGCCGTATAGATCATGTCCGGAAATTCGATCTCGATGGCTTTAGGATCGTAGAAACCTTCAACGGGGACCCGGACCCCTTCCGAGAATTCCGAAAGGATGAATTTCATCAGGCGCGCACCCCGCCCTGCGAGAATTTCTTCTTGATCATTTTGGCGACAGAAGCCGGCACGTAACGCGTCACGTCCCCGCCCAGCTGTGCGATCTCTTTGATAAGGCGCGAAGAAAGATAGAAGTACGCTTCGGAAGGCATGAGAAATAGAGTGTCGATCTTTGGGGCAAGCTTCCGGTTCGTGAGCGCCATCTGAAATTCATAATCAAAGTCAGAAGTCGCCCGGATCCCCCGGATCAGCGTCGAGGCCCCTTCTTTTTCGGCGAGATCGACCGTGAGGCCCTGCCAAGTCCTGACCTTCACGCGTGGTTCGTTTTTAAGAGCTACCTTGAGGAAATTCGAGCGTTCTGCGGCGGTAAATAAGGTTTTTTTAGACGGGTTGGAGGCGACGATCACGATCAGCTCGTCAAAAAGATTGAGCGCCCGTTCGATCAGGTCTAAATGACCGAACGTGACCGGATCAAAGCTCCCCGGATATATAGCTTTTCGTTTTTTCATCGGTTGATTCCAATCGGAAATAGAAAGAAAGGCATGCTTGCCCGATGCGTTTCGTGCGGACCAACTTAAGATGCTTTAGTTCGGCGTCCGGCAGCTCTTCCCGCCACATATGTCCGACGACGACCTGGGCAAAGGGCAGGACTATATCAGAGCCGTCCAGCCGCAGCAATGTCTTTTTGACAAGCCCCTTCATGAACGGGGGGTCCACGAAAATAAGGGAAAATCCCACCTTTTTTTTCTCAAGTTTTCGGATCGCTGCAAGCATATCCATGCCGACCATGGTCGCTTGCGATTCCAGCCCGAGGCTCTTCAAGTTCTTTTCGATGATCTTCTGCGCCCACGACGCCTGGTCCACAAACGTGGCGCTGATCGCTCCCCGGCTCAATGCCTCCAGCCCCAGACTTCCCGATCCCGCATAGAGGTCTAGGACGTGCTTTCCGAAGACAAATGACCCCACGATATTAAAAAGCGTTTCCTTGGTCCGGTCCGTCATGGGACGGGTCAGACGGTTCTTGGGGAAATCGATCTTCCGGGATTTGAATTTGCCGCTGATGATGCGCATGGGGACGTAGTTTAATCGGTTTTAGGCATTTGTTCGAGATATTTTTGAACCCAGAATGGGGTTTTTTCGAGAGTGCCGCCGGGAATCTCGTCGATCAATTTTTGAGCTTCCTTTCGCGCTTCAAGAAGGATCGGCTCGTCAAGCGCCGGATGGGCTATCCGGAAAAGGGGTTCCCCCGATTGGCGGATGCCCCACAGGTCACCCTGGCCGCGGAGTTTGAGGTCTTCCTCGGCGATCTTGAAGCCGTCCGTGATCTTGGTGAGAAGCCGCAGGCGCATTTTCCCCTCCTCGGTCGTTGGTTCGCCGAAAAGGAAGCATGCGGATTCAACCGAACCGCGGCCGATACGTCCTCGCAACTGATGAAGCTGGGCTAAGCCAAAACGCTCCGCGTTCTCGATGATCATCATCGTAGCATTCGGTTGATCGACCCCCACCTCAATGACCGACGTGGCGACCAGGATATCGAGTTCGCGTCGTGAAAAGGCGCGCATGATCGCTTCCCGCTCGGGTCGCTCGATTTTTCCATGGACTAAGCCAAGGCGGAATTTCTGGAACACCGTTTTCCGCAACCGTTCAAATTCTTTCTTGGCGGCCAGCAGGTCGGCTTTTTCGGTTTCTTCAATCAGGGGAAATACGATGTAAGCCTGTTCCCCTTTTTGGATCCGAGAAGCCATGTGGGTAAGAACTTCAGGTTGTTTTTTGCGAGTGATCCAGTAAGTCTTGATCGGCCGGCGCCCTTTGGGCATTTCTTTCATAACGGAAATATCAAGATCGGCGTAAGTCGTAAGCGCGAGCGTTCGCGGGATCGGCGTAGCGGTCATGACGAGGTGATGCGGCCGCGGCGTTTTTCGCAAAAGCTGATTACGCTGGTGAACGCCGAATTTGTGCTGTTCATCCACCACAAGAAGGCCCAGACCTTTGAAATGGACGTCTTCCTGTAAAAGTGCGTGCGTGCCGATCACAACGGGAACTTTCCCCTGTTTGAGCTCCGCGATAAGGCGGGCGCGTTTTTCGGGTTCCGTGCTTTTGGTAAGAAGTTCCGGACGGATCCCAAGCGGTTCCAGGAACCTTAAAAGCGTCCGGTAATGCTGTTCGGCGAGGATCTCGGTTGGAATAAGGAATGCGGATTGAAATCCCGCGCGTTGCGCGGCAAGGAATGCGAACGCAGCCACGACGGTTTTGCCGGAGCCCACGTCCCCTTGGAGGAGCCGGTTCATGGGGATCTCCCGGCTTAGGTCTTGGAAGAGGTCTTGGATCGCTTTTGTTTGGCTTTCCGTGAGCGCGAACGGTAGGGATTTCTCAAACTCGCCGGCTAATTTTCCGTCGATCAGGAAGGCCGGCGAACGGTATTGCGTTTTGATCGCTTTAACTTTCAGAAAAAGCCGCAGCGCAAAGGAAAAGAATTCGTCAAAAACGATCCGGCGTCTCGCCTTTTGGAGTTCTTCAAAAGAGGCCGGGAAATGCATTTCGCGGAGCGCGCGGTCCAACGGCAAAAGATCCATGCGTTCCCGCAGTTCCGGGGAAAGATGGTCATGGATGGCGTGATCAAGGTGGTGGTCAACCGCCTCTTTTAGCGTGGTTCTGAGAGATCGTTGGAAAAGCCCCTCCGTTAACGGGTAAATGGGCGTGATGCGCCCGGTGTGGATGGAGGCCGCTTCAAGGTCTTCCACAAGTTCAAATTCCGGATTCGGCATTTGAAGGTATTTTTGATAAAACTCGATTTTCCCGTACAGAATGATCTGCTGGCCCGGCTGGAAAAGTTTTTTAAGATAAGGTTGATTGAACCAGACCGCCTTCAAAGTTCCTTCCGCGTCACCTACAAGCACCTCTACAAGCGGCATGCCCCGGATGGGCTTGAATTTGACATCCATGATCTCGCCTTTGCATGTGACGGGCTCGCCGAGGGGCGGGTCCTTCAGAGAGGCGAATCGCGATCGGTCTTCATAGCGGCGGGGAAAAAGATAAAGCAGGTCGCGCACCGAATGGATGCCGATCTTTTGGAAAATAAGGGAGCGTTTGGGGCCGACGCCCCGAATGTAGCGCAACTCTCCGTTTTGGGTCTCGGAGGTTTTCACCCCGTTAGATCTCCAAGGTGGACCGGACGGACGTTACGACTTAGCGGTTTCGGCAGCTTGGTTCGTTGCCGCTTCCGCGGTCTCAGCGGGTTTGTTCGCCGTTTGGGAGGCGTCCTTTTCGACTTTCTTGACCTTTTCGAGCGCCTTCTTGATCTGTTCCACATCGAGCGG
The DNA here is from genome assembly GCA_022709525.1 of Candidatus Omnitrophota bacterium. Taxonomy (GTDB): domain Bacteria; phylum Omnitrophota; class Omnitrophia; order Omnitrophales; family Aquincolibacteriaceae; genus Aquincolibacterium. Next base: position 164,313 of record JAKLIQ010000004.1, on the reverse strand, counting down.
CGCTTGGGTGCCGGGAGCCTTGAAAAGCGAACGGCTCTTCTGAACTTCCAGGACGTTCAACCCGATGCAGGTAAAAAGAAAAAGGATCGCGCAAATACTTGTGGCTTTGGTTAAAAACGATGACGCCTTTGTGCCGAAAAGCGACTGGACATTGCCGCCAAAACTTGAGCCGGTGAGGCCTTGTCCCCGTCCCGCCTGGAGAAGGATCACAATGATCAGGACAAGGCAGACAATAACGTGAATGCAGATGACAAGAATATTCATGAGTGATTCCCCGATTCGTAGGTTTGCTGGGCTTCCTGGATGATCTGGGCGAAAGATTCCGCTTTAAGAGACGCGCCGCCGACCAAAGCGCCGTCAATGTTCGGCTTTTCCATCAAGGCCTTGGTGTTATCCGGCTTGACGCTTCCGCCGTAAAGGATCGAAATGCGGCTTCCGGTCTCTTGCCCGTATTTCTCGTTGAGCAACCGGCGGATATAAGAATGCATTTGTTCGGCCTGGTCCGGCGTCGCGGTCTTCCCGGTACCGATGGCCCAAACGGGTTCGTAGGCAATGACGACCTTTGCGATGTCGTCTTTTTCAAGTCGGCCGAGCGAGTCGTCGAACTGTGTTTTGACCACGTCGAAATGTTTTTTTGCCTCCCGTTCCGCAAGCGTTTCTCCGACGCAGACGATCGGAATAATGCTGTATTTGAGCGCGGTCTTTACTTTTTCGTGGATCAGGATGTCATCTTCCTTGAAATATTGACGGCGTTCGGAATGCCCCAAGATCACGTAGCGGCACCCGCTTTCTTTGAGCATGACAGGCGAGATCTCGCCTGTAAAGGCCCCTTCCGGAGCCGAGTACATGTTTTGCGCGCCGAGCTCGATGGCCGTGTCTTTAAGGACCTTCGAGACTTCGCTCAGGGCCGTAAAAGGCGGACAAATGACGATCGCAACATTGGAGACAAGATGGGCGGCTGCTTTCATGGTCTGGACAAGCGTGACGGCTTCCGCGGCCGTCTTGTACATTTTCCAGTTTCCGGCAATTAAAGGTCTTTTTTTCATCACGGGGTCCGTTCTGTTTTCAAGCTATTTATCTAGAAGTGCGGCCACGCCGGGCAGCACTTTGCCTTCCACAAGCTCAAGCGAAGCGCCGCCGCCCGTGGAAATATGGGAGATCTTCGAAGCGACTCCGGATTTATTGACCGCGGAGACCGAATCCCCGCCTCCGATCACGGTCACGCAGTCCGGTAGTTCCGCGATGGCTTTTGCGATCGCCATGGTGCCGGTCGCGAATTTCGGGAATTCAAAAACCCCGACCGGGCCGTTCCAAAAAACAGTTTTCGCTCCTTTGAGCGCGCCTTTGAATTTTTCGATGGTTAGGGGCCCGATGTCCATACCCATTTCGTTGGCGTCAATATTACCGCGCGCGACGTGCTTGGGTGTCGCATCGGGGGAAAATTCCGTGGTCACGATGTGATCGATCGGGAGATAGATATAGATATGCGTTTCATAGGCCTTTTGAAGGATCTGGCGCGCCGTCTCGATCATGTCGTCTTCCACGAGCGAGGAGCCGACCGAAAGCCCTTTCGCTTTCAGAAAAGTGTAAGCCATGCCGCCGCCGACGATCAAACGGTCGACTTTGGTGAGGAGACTTTCCAGGACCGCGATCTTGGAGGAAACTTTGGCGCCGCCAATGAGGGCTACAAAGGGCCTCGCGGGATTGTCGACGACCTTGTCTTGTAAATAATCCAATTCTTTTTCCATCAGGAATCCCGCGACGGCGGGCAGATATTTTGCGACCGTCTCGGTTGAAGCATGGGCCCGGTGCGCGGATCCGAAGGCGTCGTTGACAAAAACATCGCCATATTGCGCGAGCGCTTTGGCCATTTTCTCGCGTTCGGCCGCGTCTTTAGAGGTCTCTTCTTTGTGAAAACGGGTGTTCTCAAGCATCAGGATGCCGCCCTGCGGGATGGCCTTCACCATCGCCTCGGTCTCGGGCCCCATGCAGGCCGGCGCGAGCTTCACTTCCTTGCCTAAAAGTTTGGCGAGGCATGCGGCCACAGGCGCCATTTTGTGTTTTCCTTCAACGTATTTTTTTTCATCGAACGGCTTGCCGTCCTTTTCGGCTTTTTCCCTGGCTTTCTGCGTGTCTTTTTTCGGATCGCCGAGGTGGGACATGAGGACCAGGCTTTTGGCGCCATGTTCAAGGACATACTTGATCGTGGGAAGCGCGGCTTTGATGCGGGTGTCATCCTGTACGACGCCGTCTTTCATCGGCACGTTAAAGTCGACGCGCATGAGAATGCGCTTTCCCTGAACGTCGATATCCCTAACCGTTTTTTTCTTCATCGGACGTTCCTTTTTGTAAGCAGTTATTTCACGCTGTCTTTTTTGGCCATATAGCGAACGAGGTCGACCACGCGGTTCGAATAACCCCATTCGTTGTCGTACCAGGAAACGAGCTTGAAGAAACGCTTTTCGCCTTTCAAGTTATTCTGAAGCGTTGCCAGAGAATCGTAGATCGAAGAGCGTTCGTCGTGGATAAAATCCGTCGAGACGAGTTCTTCTTGGGTCACGCCGAGGATGCCTTTCAGATATGACTGGGAGGCCTTCTTGAGAAGAGAGTCGATCTCTTCGATCGAGGTGTCCTTTACGGAACGGAACGTGAGGTCGACCACCGAAACATCCGGCGTTGAGACCCGGAACGCCATGCCGGTAAGTTTTCCCTTGGTGGCCGGAAGTACTTCGCCGACCGCTTTGGCAGCGCCGGTGGTGGATGGGATGATGTTGATCGCTGCCGCACGGCCGCCGCGCCAGTCTTTCTTCGACGGGCCGTCCACGGTTTTCTGCGTTGCGGTGTAAGAATGGATCGTGGTCATGAGACCGGTCTCGATCCCGATGCCTTCTTTGAGGAGGACATGCACGAGCGGCGCAAGGCAGTTCGTGGTGCAGGAAGCGTTGGAAACGACGTTATGTTTCGCGCTGTCGTACTCATTTTCGTTCACGCCGATGACGAGCGTTTTCACTTCCCCTTTACCGGGAGCGCTGATGATGACCTTCTTGGCGCCTGCGGTGAGGTGAAGCTTTGCTTTCTCGGAATCGGTGAAAAGGCCGGTGGATTCGATCACGTAGTCCACGCCGAGAGCCTTCCACGGCAACTGGTCCGGGGTTTTGGTCGCCATGACGCATTTAGTTTTGCAGCCGTTGACGATAAGCGTGTCGGCGCTTTCAAGCGTCGGAGAGCTTTTTTCCGTCGAAACGGCATGCTTAAAACGGCCGTGCACGGAATCATACTTGATCTGATACGCAAAATAATCCGCATCGGTGGTGATATCCACGACGGCCACCACATCGATCTCTTTACCGAGCAGGCCCTGATCGCAAATCGCCTGAAAGACCAAACGTCCGATACGCCCAAAACCATTAATGCCGACTTTTAACGCCATTGTATTGCCTCCTGGGATATTTATCCGCTGTGAGTATTGAAGGATACGGGGGGAAACATTTCAAATTTTGGTCAATTATAAGCGTGCGGTTCCGAGTGTCAAGGAATTCTAGGGAGGTTCAACTCAAAAGCGCTGCGCCGGGAGCCAGATGCTTGCCGCGGATAAAATCGGCGGCGCTCATAGCTTTCTTTCCCTCCGGCTTGACGAGGAGGATCTTGAGAACGCCGCGCCCGGTCGCAACGTCAATCCCGCCGCTTTTTGCGACCGTGAGGACCGTTCCCGATTTCGCATCGGAGGCGGGATCCCCCAGCTCGGCTTTAAGTATTGCGAGGCGTTCGTCCCCGATGAGGCAATAAGCCCCCGGCCAGGGCTGGAGCCCGCGGACCTTGCGGTCGATCTCTTCGGCGCTCATTTCGGCGAGCGAAAGCTTTCCGTCCTCTTTGGAAAGTTGAGGCGCAAGCGTTGCTTCGTTCTCATTCTGCGGGACGCCGGAGAGCCGGCCCTTTTTGACCTCGTCCAGGACCTTTTTGAGGATCCCGTAGGACAGGCGCGCTAATTCGGAAGCAAGTTGCGCGGCATCAGCCTTGGGTCCGATCGCGATCTTTTCCTGGTAATAAATATCGCCGGCATCGAGTTTTTCCGCGATATCGATGATGCTGACGCCGGTTTCCGTGTCCCCGTTCAAAATGGGCCAGTGGATGGGCGCCGCGCCGCGATACTTCGGCAAGAGCGACGGATGAACGTTGAGCCGGTATTTCGGGATCTCCAGCAGGATGTTCGGGATGATCTTTCCGTAGGAAGCGACCACAAAGATGTCCGGCCGCAACGCCAGAAGTTCCTGGGCGACCTTGGCGTCGCGAAGCGTTGTATATTCTACGACGGGGATCTTTTTGGCCTGACAGTAGCCAAAGATTTCACTCGGCTCCAACTTCAATCCCCGCCCCTTTTTTTTCGGAGGGACCGTCACAACGAGCACGACCTCCATTCCGGAATGCAGGCAGGCCTCAAGCGCCTTAATGGAGAAAGCGTCGGACCCGAAAAAGACGATTTTCATAATTTAGGAGGGTTTTTCACTTTTGCGTATTGAGCCAAAAGTTCTTCGCGTTTCTTTCCGGAGAAATGATCGATCAGAAGCAGGCCGTTCAGATGGTCGATCTCATGCTGAATAACGCGTGCGAAAAACCCTTCAAAAGAGCCATTGTGTTTTTTCCCGTGGCGGTCCTGGAAACTCAGCGTGAGTTTTGTATAGCGGATGATCTCGGCGGAGATGCCCGGCACGCTCAAACACCCTTCCAGGCCCGCGGCCGCGCCGGATTTTTCTTCGATCACGGGATTGATCATGACGAACTCTTCTCCGAATTTCATGGTGGGGCACGCGATGAAGATCTGCTGGGAGATCCCGATCTGCGGCGCGGCAAGGCCGACCCCGTCGGAAACATGCATGGTCTCGACCATATCATCGAAAAGTTTTTGCGCGGCCGGTCCGAAATCGGTCACCGGTGCCGCTTTTTTCTTGAGGATAGGGTCCGGGTAGGTACGTATCTTAAGTTTTGGCATAGCCGAATTATAACATAGGAGCGCGACAAATTTACAGGATGCTTAACGGGTCCACATCGAGTTGAAACGCAACGCCGGAAGGCTTTTTAAGGCCCAAAAGGCGGGCGTAGAGCCGCGGCCCGATCTCGAGTTCTTTGGGGATCTTGAGCATCACATGCCACCGGAAATGACCTCGCAGCTTGTAAAAAGGCAACGGCGCAGGGCCCACGAACTCGATCCCCGGTATGTCCTGGAATTCTTTCTTCAGGGTATCCCGGAGTTCGCGCGCGAATATGTAAGCCTTTTTTTCATCCCCGGAACGGATGATGATATTTGCAAGTGACCGGAAAGGCGGATAATGGAATTCTTCGCGGCATTTTTTTTCGTGATGGTAAAAGCTGAGGAAATCGTGATCTTTAGCGAATCGGATACTCGGATGTTCCGGCATCCAGGTCTGGATCATGACGCGGCCGGGCTTGGTCCCGCGGCCCGCCCTGCCGGCGAACTGGGTCAAGAGTTGGAAGGTGCGCTCGGCGGAACGAAAGTCAGGGAGCCGGAGGCCGATATCCGCCAGGACAACGCCCACGAGCGTGACGTGGGGAAAATCAAAACCTTTAGCGATCATCTGGGTCCCGATCAGGATATCGATCTTCTGTTCACGAAAGCGTTCAAGGATCAGTTCGTGGGATTCCTTTTTTTGCGTTGTGTCGGCATCCATGCGGGCGAGGCGGGCATGCGGGAAAAGGCGCGCTACCTCGCTTTCGATCTTTTCGGTCCCAAAACCCATGAAGCGGAGCACCGGCGCGCCGCATTCGCTGCAGGTCTGAGGGATCTTTCTCTGATAGTTGCAGTAATGGCAAAGCAGGAGATTTTTTTCTTGGTGGAACGTGAGCGCGACCTGGCAGAGCTTGCATTTCTCGGCCTCGCCGCATTGGGAGCAACGGATCGAAGTCGAAAATCCGCGGCGATTCAGGAGCAGCATCGTTCCTTCCCGGTTCTTAAGGTTGGTTTCGATCTCGCGCAAAAGGGGCGGAGAAAAAAGGAGGCTCGGCCGCTTATCGCCTTCATAACGTTTAAGATCGATCACTTCGACCTTGGGCATAGCTTTAAGATCGATCCGCTGCGTGAGATCAATGCGGCCGATCTTCCCCTGCTCGGCGAGCGCCATGCTTTCCAAGGACGGCGTGGCGGTTCCCATTAAAAAAAGCGCGCGTTCCTGCCGCGCACGCCAAGCGGCGACCTCGCGCGCATGATAACGCGGCGCGGTTTCCTGTTTATAAGACCCTTCGTGTTCCTCATCCATGATGATGAGGCCAAGGTCCTGGACCGGCGCAAAAACCGCGGAACGCGGCCCAAGCACGACGCGGCACATTCCCATTTCGATTCGTTTCCAGGTGAGGAACCGTTCGCTGTCCGTCATTTTACTATGGAGGATCTCGAGCTGATCCCCAAAATGCCCGGCAAAGAATCGTTTCAGTTGTTCGGTAAGAGCGATTTCGGGCACAAGGCAGATCGCCGCACGTTTGCGCCGGAGGACCTCGCAGATCGTGCGGATGTAGAGCTCGCTTTTTCCGCTTCCGGTGACGCCATAGATCAACACGGGCGCGGATGGAGGGCCTTGCTCGGGGTCTTCCGCCATCCGCCTTCCGCCATCCAGTGCTTTTTTAATCACTTCAAACGCCTTCTTCTGTTCGGCGGTAAGATCGTATTCCGCAGGATTGACTGAAGGAACGATGCTCTTTTCCTTGGCCTTTTCGATGTATTTCTCGGTTTTTTTTCCGTATTTCACCCATCGCGGAAGCGCATTCTCGATCGCCTCTCCCCAGCTTGAGCCGTAATATTCCCCCACCCATTTTGTAAGTTCGAGCATTTTCGAAGACAGGACGGGTTGATCATCAAGAATGGTAAGGAGAGGTTTTATTTTGACGGGCCGGGAACCCATTTCAACCTCGGAGCTTGAAAAGGGTTCTACGGTGACGATGTAGCCGGTGATTTCGGTGTTGCGGAACGGAACGGTTGCGCGGACGCCCGGAACGGCTTTGGAGCGAAGTTCTTCGGGAATAAGGTAGGTAAAAACTGTCGGGATCGGAAGCGGCACTGCGACCGCGGCGCAAAGCTGCTTGGGGAGCTCTTTTTCGCTCACTCCTCGGACCTTTCAAGGAGTTGAATGACCTTTTTCATGTCTTCCCAGACTTTGCGTTTCTCTCCGGGGCTGCGCAAGAGATAAGCCGGATGATAGGTGCACATGACAGGGATTCCCTCATATTCCTGAAAGGTGCCGCGCATCTCCGAAATTCCCCGCTCCGTTTGAAGCAGGGCTTTGGCCGCGTGATTTCCCAAAGCCACGATCACTTTGGGCCGGATAAGTTCGATCTGCCGCTTAAGATAGGGTCTGCAGTTGACAACTTCGTCAGGCGCCGGCGGACGGTTGTTGGGCGGCCGGCATTTCAGGACATTGCAGATAAAAACCTGCTCGCGCGACAAACCCATCGCTTCAATGATCTTGGTCAAAAGCTGACCGGCGCGTCCCACGAACGGCAATCCCTGCTGGTCTTCATCCGCGCCCGGAGCTTCTCCGACAAAAACGAGTTTCGCATGGATATTTCCGGCTCCAAAAACAACTTTTTGACGCGTCCGGGCAAGCTCGGCGCAAAGTCTGCATTTTAAAACTTTATCACGAAGTCGGAGGATGTCATCTTTTACCGGCTTGGAATCAGCTTGAGAACGGATAACATTTTTTTCTTTTCCAGGCATATAGATATGTTCCACACCGTCTTCCTTGAGGGCCTTTAAAAATGAAAGAGAGTCGTCTTTTTTCACCGGCGTCACCCGTCCGTTAAAACCATTTTTACAAGATCATCGGCGGCATTGGGCCTGGCAAGCTGGGCGATCGCCGCCCGTTTTTTTGAAAGCGTCGCCGGATCTTCGAGAATGGTTTGAACGATCCCGCGGATCTCTTCGGGTTTTTTGAGAAAAAACGCGGCGTCGCGTAATTTGAGCAGTTTGGCATTGCGGGTCTCCTGGCCCGGAATGGGTTCCATGACGGCCATGGCGACGCCTTTAGCGAGGGCTTCCGAGGTTGTCGACCCACCGGATTTTGCCACCATAAGATCGCTTGCCTCCATGAGGTCCGGCATAAAATCGATAAAACCGAAGATCTTCACGGGATAAGGATAGGTCTTGGCATCCAGGATCGCTTTGAGCTCTTTGTTGTTGGCGCAGACGACGAAGCACTGGACCTTATCCTTGAACGCCTTCAGCTCTTCGAGGATCGCTTCCTGGGGTCCCAGTCCGAAGCTGCCGCTTGTAAGAAGCAGTGTAAATCGGTTTTCTTCGAGGCCGTATTTTTTTAAGATCTCAATTTTTCTTCCTGTAGGTTTAAATGCCGCGGCGACCGGAATGCCGCCCGCTGTAATGATCGATTCAGGGACGCCCCGCCTGACAAGCTCTTGCTTGGTTTCTTCGGCCATGACCCAGTAATGGTCGGTTCCCGGGTTGACCCAAAAAGTATGGGGGAAAAAATCCGTAATGACCGTGACAATTTTCGAGCGGATAAGGCCCTTCAATTTAGCGCGGCCAAGGATCTCGGGCGGCATGAAGTGGGTCGCAATAATGACATCAGGTTGATTTTTGACGGCGTCTTCAAGCAGAAGTTTTGTATGCGCGGAATTCGTCAAGGAACGTAACGGACGAAGGGTTTTGTAAACACAGGCATGATCAAGAATGTCATAGGACCAGCCCCAGAGGTTCGGGGCGTGGCGCACCGCCCAGTAATAAAAGGGCGTGTAGGTTTTTTGGAATAAATCGTCCGTATATTTCAGGCTGTCAAGCGTGCGGAGCTGAAGCGTGGAGGGGCCAAGCCGGGTGAAACCTTCCTGGATCGCGAGAGCGATCTTCCGGTGGCCTTCCCCGGCCGTAGCGTGAAGGATATCGATCTTCATGATTTATCAAGAGTTTTGGATGACGATGGAGGCGGCTTCGACAAGGTTGTGGGCGATATGCTCGGGCCGGAGCGCTTCCGTCAGTTTTTTCTCTGTTTTGGGGCCGTAACCCGTGCGCACAAGAATCGTATGAACGCCGAAATTCTTTCCCGCCTCAAGATCGCTTGATTTGTCGCCGATGAAGAAAGTCTTTTTTTTATCGAAATTGACGCCTGTCACTGCCTTTTCAAGAAGTTTGGTTTTCGGTTTCCGGCAGTCGCAGTTTTCTTTTTTACCGTGAGTGCAGTATCGGGCTCCCCGGATCAGGATCCCGTATTTTTTCATGGCTTCGACCATTTTTTCATGGACCTGCCACATGGCCGCCTCGGTAAAGATGCCGTCTCCGACGCCGGCCTGGTTGGAGATGATGTAGATATCGAATCCGGCCTCGCTTAACATTTTGAGGCCTTCAAGCGCTCCCTTTTCAAAACGAAATTCATCCCAGGATTCCACGTACTTCCAGAGGTCGACATTGATGACGCCGTCGCGGTCGACGAAGACGACTTTGCGGAGCGGTTTTTGCATATTAATCCCCGAAGAATCGTTTGACGGAGGCGGCCACGGCGTCGATCTCCGGTTCGGTCATTCCCGGAAAAAGCGGGAGCGTGAGGACCTCCCCGCGGAGCTTTTCCGTGACAGGAAGTTTAATTTTACGGAGCTTGTTTTTTTTGATGATCGGTTGGGCATGGACCGGCGTTGCGTAGTGGACCATGGTGGGGATCCCTTCCTTGGCCAGATGCTCTTTGAGGGCATCCCGCTTTCCGTCCGGGACCCGGACAACATAAAGATGATAAACGTGATAAGCGTCGCGGGCTTCGTGCGGTAAACAAAGCGGCGTGCGCGCGAGTTTTTTGTGATACATTTCGGCGACGGCGCGGCGTTCCCGGTTGAGCTCATCCAGGAATTTCAGCTTGATGCTTAAAAATGCGGCCTGAATGCTGTCGAGCCGGCTGGTCCATCCGATCTCATCATGCACAAAAGGATCGTCGATCCCTTTCCCGAGATTTCGGTACTGAATGACGCGTCTCATGATCTTTTCATCCGAGGTGGTGACCATGCCGCCGTCGCCGACGCCGCCGAGATTTTTTGTGGGATAAAAGCTGAAACAGCCGGCATGGCCAAAGGCGCCCGCCATAGTCTTGTTCCACAGGGCGCCGTGAGCCTGGCAGGCATCTTCCACGACCTTGAGTTTCTTTTGTTTCGCGATCGTCATGAGGGCCGTCATATTGGCGCATTGCCCGAACAGATGTACCGGTATCATAGCGCGGGTTTTCCGGCTCAAGGCCTGCGTGACGGACCGGGGGTCCAGATTGAAAGTCTCTTCGTCCACGTCCGCAAACACCGGGATCGCACCGGCGTGGATCACGGCAAGCGCCGTCGAAGTAAAAGTAAAGGATGGGACAATAACCTCGTCTCCTTTTTTAATGTCTAAGGCCTTAAGCGAAAAGGTTAACGCATCCGTGCCAGAACCGACTCCCAAGGCGTATTTTGTTCCGATGTAAGCCGCGAATTCGGCTTCGAGGTCTTTAAGGGCGGGCCCCAGGATGTAGGCGCCGCTTTTCAAGATCCGGTCGAACGCGCTCTGCGCCTGATCGAAGAATTTTTGATGGGAACGTGCGAGATCGAAATACGGAACTTTCATCATGGCTTCCTACTTGGTGTTGGTTTCCAGAGCACGCTTGAGTTCGCGGTATTTCGCGTAAGCGATGATCTGATACGCGGAATGGAAAAAGGACATGAGGAATCCGGTGTAGCCGTTCCGGATGCCATCTTTTTGGAAATAATACTTTAGAAAGCGGCTCGCTGCCTTCCGGAGCACGCGCCAGGGCCCCATTTTCCGTCCGTCTTTGACCCATTTTTCCGCTTCGAGGCCTGTTTCACGATTGAACTTCGAGATCCAGTTCTCCCAGCTTGGGCTGGAATAGTGGAGGATATCCCCTTTCAGAGAGCCGCAAGTCCCTTCGTAGAACATTTTGGGATGGACGCGGGCTTCCTCGTACTTGAATTGCCCCCGTTTAAAAAACCGCGTTTTGGGCGCCGGATAGTAGCCGCCGCCCTTGATCCAGTCGGTTCCGATAAAAGTCTTCACCGGCATGGAATAGCAGGTATGCGGATCGTTCGGGTTCGACGCGACTTTGGCGAGCTCTTCGGCGAGTTCGGGCGTGATGCGTTCATCGGCATCGAGTGAAAAGACCCACGGTTGAGTGGCGAGACTATAGGCGTAATTGCGGTGCCGTCCTTCGATGTCCATAGCGCGCTGAAAGACTTTCGCGCCGAATTGTTTGGCGATCTCCACAGTGCGGTCGGTCGACATATCGTCGAGGACAACGATCTCAGCCGCGAAAGAAGCGCTTTGAAGACACTCGGCGAGTCGCTTTTCTTCATTCTTTGCGATCACGACAACAGAAATAGCGGCTTTTTCCATACACCCTTTCTCAATAAGCGTTTTTGAATGCAAATAGCGTCATGACCAGGATTTCAATATCCAAGAGTAACGACCAATGTTCCATGTAATAAAGGTCATATTTGATGCGCTCCTCGATCGAAGTATCTCCCCGAAGCCCATGGACTTGGGCCCAGCCGGTCACTCCGGATTTAACTTTATGGCGGGCCATGTAACGCGGCACATGTTCCCGGAATTTATCCACGAAATGCGGTCGTTCGGGACGCGGGCCCACAAGACTCATGTTTCCGGCAAGCACATTCAAAAGTTGCGGAAATTCGTCAAGATTCCAGCGGCGAAGGATCTCTCCGGTCGGCGTGCGTCTCTCATCTTCCGGTTTCGCCCAGACGGGGCCGGTTTCTTGCTCGGCGTTGATCCTCATTGTGCGGAACTTGATGAGACGGAAAACCTTTCCGTCGCGGCCCATGCGTTCCTGGAAATAGAATACAGGTCCTCCGTCCCCCAGCTTGATCAAAATCGCGATGACCATTCCGATCGGAAGGAACGCAAGCGTCATGATGCCCGCCACGCAAAAGTCAAAGATCCTTTTCAGGAAACGGTTCCAGGGATCGTCCAAAGGAAGCGAACGGAAACCCAGGAGCGGGATATGGCTGACATATTCCACGCCGACGTTGCTGGCGATGAGGCCGTAAATATCGGCGCCCATCTTAAAATCGATAAAAGCGTCCTCGCAGGCCGCTACAAGGTCCGTGATCTTTTCGCGGGAAAATTGTTCATCCAGCAGTACGACCTGATCGGGCTGAAGTTTTTCAATGAAAGTTTCCCAGTGTTCGTGAAGGCCCAGGATGGGAACATCCTCCACATGCTTTCCGATATCTTCGACGCTCTTGACCAGAATGCCGACGGGTTTTTGGCCGTAGTGCGGATTATTTTTCATCCACTGGATGAGGTCGCGCGTATTGCGGTTCAGCCCGATCAGAAGGACTTCGGTCATATCTTTTTTCCTCAGCCGCCGCCAATAACCCCATTGAATCAAAGCGTAGCGGCCCACGCTGATGAAGATGCACGAAAAAAGCCACATAAAGACAAGATAGAGACGTGAATACGAGAATTCGCGGTAGAAAAATGTGGCCGCCATCAGGAGGACGATCGCGTAGGTAACGACTTTAATGACAAGAAAGATCTCCTCGATGCGGCGCATATGGCGGGAGGGCTGGTAGAGGCCCGCTTCGTGGAAAAGCCAAAGGTAGACCGGGATGATACCCCACAGCGCATGCCAATAATCGGAGATCGGAGGGATACCGAGGTTTGTGGGCAGACCGAACATAAAGCGGAAAAAGTAAGCGATCACAAAGCTCAGGACGATCATCGCCGAATCGACGAGGATGGCGGCTTTGACAAGATGTCTCGAATGCGTCGATCTCATGTTTTTTTCGTTTGTTTTAAGTAATTATTCGCAACTATGTTTTTCATGTTTTCAAGAAACCGGTCCCGGCCGAATCTTTGAACTTTTTTTGAGACCTCGTCCCTCTCGAAATGCTGGCTTTCGAATCGCAACACCGCTTCGCGGACGGCCTCCGGTGTTTGCTCGTCAAAAAAAACGCCGCTTTGCACCGTTTCAAGCGCCCCGCCTCTCCGGAACGCGATGACCGGCGTTCCGCAGGCTTGCGCCTCAAGCGGGACGATCCCGAAATCTTCTTCTGTCGGAAAGACCAGCGCTTTGGCGCCGCCGTAGGCCTTACGAAGCTCTTCGTCGCTGACACTTCCCCAGAAGGAGATCAGATCGCTTGTGCGGAGTTTCTGATATTGGGTCGCCAAGGGGCCGGAGCCGATCACGACGAGTTTGCGCGCCAGCTTATTAAAAGCTTCGATCACAAGCTCGAGTCTTTTATACGGAACAAAATGTGAAACTGCAAGATAAAAATTTTCATCGGGCCCGGAGGGTTTGAAAAAAGCCGTTTCAAGCGGTGGATGAACGACCAGGGCGTCGCGCTGATAGACCGTTTTGATGCGGTTTTTGATGTATTCGGAATTCGCGATAAAGAGATCCACGGACTTGTTGGACTCAAGATCCCATGCCTTAAGGGGGCGAAGAAAGAAGTTAATGAGAACGCGGACCGGCATAAGATAACGGCTGAAATAAACATCCTGAAATCCCCAGAGATAACGCATCGGTGTATGGCAGTAGCAGATGTGATAGGCGTTTTTCGGGACGCCAATGCCTTTCGCGACGCAATGGGAGCTTGAGATCACGAGGTCCGCATCCTCGATCTTAAGCGAACGGATCGCGAGCGGAAGAATGGGTAAAAGCCATCGGTAGTAAGTCCGGATGCCTGGAAGATATTGAAGAAAGGAAGTTTTGATCTTTAATCGGGCGAGGTTCGGGCTGATCTTGCGGCGGTCGACAAAAAGCGTGTAAAGGGTCGCGTCCGGATAAAGTTCGGCGAGAGCGTCTAAGACCTTTTCCCCTCCCCGCATATGAATGAGCCAGTCATGGACTAAAGCGACTTTCATGTTTCGGCCAGCACCTTTTCATAGACGACAGCCGTTTTGGCGGCTGTCTCGTTCCAGCTGAATGTTTCAGCCCGCGCAAGGCCTTTTTCCCGAAGCGATGCTCGCAATGACCCATCCTGGTCCAGCCGGATGATGGCATCCCGCATGGCGGCTTCATCGGTAGCATTAACGCGCAGAGCGGCATCTCCGACCACTTCCGGGATAGAAGAGGCATGGGTCGTAAGCACCGGCGTTCCCGATCGCATGGCCTCAAGGAGCGTCAGGCCGAATCCTTCATAAAGCGACGGGTGGATCAGCGCAAGCGCTTGGTTATAGAAGACCTTCAATTCGTCCGGATCGATCGTTGACAGATGAATGATATCTTTTGTTGAGCTCAAGGCGGACAATTCTTCGTATCCGCGGGGATATTTTTTATCTTTTCTGCCGATCAGGACGAGCGAGCTTCGAACTTTCCCCTCTTCTTTGAGTTTGCGGAAGATCTTCATCAGCATCAGGACATTTTTATGTGGTTTCATAAGGCCGACATAGAGAAAGAAATCCTCTGGAAGGCCGTATTTGGTCCGGATTTTTTCAAAGGCGGATTTTAATTCGCTTGGAGGAAGTTCCTTATGGTTTTCGCCGACTCCTTCGTGGATCACGGTGATCTTTTCTTCCGGGGCGCGAAAATGTTCGATGAGGTCGTTTTTTGTATGATGGGAGACGGCGATAATATGATCGGCGGATACGATTGCTCGCCTCAACATGAATCCGGCGTAGGCGGTTTGAAGCGGCGTCAGGAACTGTTCGCGGAAGATCCAGTGAATGATGTCATGGATCGTGACGACAAGTTTGGTTTTCCCCTTCCAAAGCGGCACATTGTAATGCGGCGCGTGCCATAAAAGACATTGCCTGACCCGCGCGGGATACTGGAGCTGCTCCCGGACAGAATAGATCGGAGCGGAGAAAAAGGCGCGGCCTTTTTCATCCGGGCCGAAGAGGGCAAGTTCTTTTTTAAGCGATAGCGTTTCAAAACCGGCAAGCAATCCGCGGAGATAGGTCCCGATCCCCGAATGCTGCAGCATTCTCACATCGAGACCGACCCGGTGACGTGGCACCTCCCAAGTCTTTATTTTTTTTTCATGAATGGTGACTTGGGAGGTCATGATTTCCCGCTTCTTTCATTGAAAAGGACCATGATAGCTCAGGATTTTTTTTGAAGGCGACTGAGAACCGAGGAAAAAGCATCAAAAGCTTGATCGACCGTGATCTCTTCCACGCAAGGATGTCCTTCCACCGGACAGATCTCGGCTTCGCACGGAGAACACGGAACAGCATGCTGCAGAATATGCAGGCGTTCAGTCCAGGGATGCCAGATACGAATGTCATTTGTCCCGCTTGCTAGCAGAATAACCTCAGCTCCTTGAGCCGCCGCAATATGAGCGGGTCCGGAGTCGTTGCCGATGAACATATCGCATACGTCCAGCAGAACGGGCAGGTCCGAAAGATCGGTTTTGCCGCGCAGATCGATCAACCGCTCGGAGCGGATCTTCAGGTCCGGAGAGGCGTCCTTTTCGGCCTCAGTCCCGATCAGAACAATTTGAGCAAGCGCCTCTTGGTCGATCTTTTGGATGAGGGCCTTGAAATTTTCCAGGGGCCAGCGCTTGGACGGGTACCCTGAGCCCATATGGACCATGACGCGCGGCAACAAGGTCGTGGGCGGAAGGGTCTGGATCTTTTTCCAGAATTGCTGGGCTCTTTCGGCGGAATATTCAAATGGCAGGAGTTTGTTGTCCTGCGCGACAAAAAACGAACTTAAAAGACCGAGGTTTAACCAAATCTGATGCAGGTTCCGGTCGTACGACACATTTTCATTCAAAAGGAATCCCCCTCCCGTAATGCCGTACCCGATCGTGTAGCGTGTACCGGCCAAAAACATGAGCAGGATGTTGCGGATATCTCCCCGCAGATCAATGCCGACGTCGTAGGACCCCGATTTTAAAAGACCGACAAGCCTCCAGAATTCAGAAAATTTTTCGATGAAAGAGGATTTTCTTAAAAACCACCCATGTTTGGCGGTGATCACTTTATGGAGCTCTCTGGAACTTTCAAAAAGCGGAGCGATATCTTCCGTGACAAGAAAATCGATCTCGGCATGGGGAAATTTCTTATGCAGTGCGCGGATCGCCGGCCGGGACATGACGACATCCCCGATATGATCCAATCGGATCACAAGGATCTTTCTAACAGTTGCCAGATCGAGCGGGTGACGCAGCCGCCTGAACGGAAAGAAAAGGACGCTGCCGACCGCGTCAAAGCAGCCCGCCAGCCACCGCTTCCAGGAGTCTTTAAAAAGGTAGCGTTTCATATTTTCAAGTGTTGATTTTAGGGGCGGTGTTTGGGCGGGTCAACGCCAAGGTTATTCCGGCCAGATACCAGAACATCATGAGGGACGGCGGGCTTTGAAGGTTGTTGTCAAAGGCCGCGTAGATTAAAAAAGCCAGAAGGGCTGTCAAAAGTCCTAATAGGTCATATTCTTGCGGCAACCCCTTCAGGTTTTGAGCCGCTTTAAGCGATTTTCTAAAAAGCATCAAAAAGAAAAAAAGAAGAAAAAGAATTCCCGGGATGCCGATCTCCGCCGTCAGCTGGAGATAGCCGTTATGAGCGTAGTAACCCCGTACGCGCCAATTCTTGGTTTTGTCGTATTTTTCGTGCGCGACGTTGTAGGTGTTGATTCCTGTTCCCGTCCACGGCTTGATCTCGATCACATGAAGCGCTCGTTTCCAGAGCTCAAAGCGTTCTATGATCGACTGTTCCTTCTTTTCCGCATCCAGATGGATGATCATCTCTCGCGGTGTGACGGCTAGCAAAGCAAGGAGCAGGATGAACATGACGCCGATAGCCTTAAACCAACGTTTATAGGAGAAAAGGAGCAGAAAGCTTACTGCGAGGGCCAGGACAGGCCCGCGGCAACGGGTTAAATAAAGGAGCGTAAAACCCGCCAACGCGAGCAGTAAAAAGTAGAATGATTTTTTTCGCCGTTCTTTTTGAATGAAATCACGGCAAAATAACAAGCTAAAAACAGGGATCACGAGCACTAAATAGGTTGCCATTTTTGCGAAATTTCCAAAAGGACCGACGAGGCGGATCCCGGCGCTCGAATCCTCGGCTGCGAATCCTCGGAGAATATCTTTTCCGAACGCGTATTGGATGGAGCAGTCGATCGCGACAATAAGGAACGTCCAGAGGAAAACGCTTCGGAACCGCTCGAATGATCTATTTTCCCGAAAAAGGTCCATCGCGATAAAGAAGGCAAGCGCCGGTTTTGCGATCTTGAAAATACCCCGAAAACTTTGTTTGGGATATTCAGAAACGACAAAGGAGATAAATACCGCAAGAAGAAACAATACGAGAGGGCCCCATAATTGCCAGTCAAAACCAGTCAAATCTTTTAATCCCGTTCCCTCTCGAGAACGGATGCGCCAGGCCAGCCAAAATACCAAAGCGCAAACAAAAGAAATCTCCATAAGAGCTATGGAAAAGGTAAGCGAAGCCCACAGCGCGAGCATGCTGATCGCGGCGCAAGTCCGAAGATCGAGTTTATGAATGTTGATCATGGTTCTAGAAGAAGCTATTTTTTTCTCCCTTTCCAATACAGCCAGTACTTTCGAAATGTATAGTAATAAGCGGAAAGAATAGCATATTGGAAACCCGCGACACCATCTAAAATTCCAAGCTTCCAAAAGTAGAGAAAAAGGAATTTGGCCGAGGGTTTCCAAAGAATATCGGAGAAACGCGCCTTAAGCCCTTTGGATCTCATAACCTCGAGTTCAAACGGTATGTACGAAACGATTTTAGCACGGTAATGATTCATATCGCGGGTGCTGTAATGAAGGAGCGGGCTGGCGAGCTGACGCTGCGGTAAGGAGGTCTCGACTTTTTCGTGGACTGGCTGAGCCCACCGCGCGTGATCTCGCGGCAGAAGCCGAACCGGGGTATCGTGGCGGGCGTCCGAAAAGCGAAGGAGGCGTCCGAAGAAAAAAGTTTGTCGCGGGATCGCATAAACGTAAAGCGGTAAGGGTTTGGCGATCAAATTTTTGATCTCGTTCGCAAGTTCCGGCGTGACCCGCTCATCGGCGTCAATGAAAAGGACCCAATCCCCCGCCGCTTGCGACATCGCAAAATTCCGTTGGGCGGCAAAATCCGTAAGCGAATGAGAGATGACCTTCGCCCCTTTTTGGGCCGCAAGTCCGGTCGTTCCATCCTCGCTTCCCGAGTCAATCACCAATATTTCATCAGCCCAGGAAATGCCGTTTAAACAGTCTTCAATATTACGCTTTTCGTTGTAGGTGAGGACGATAGCGGACAGTTTCATTTTTTTTGCACCGAACGCATCAATGCCTCAAAGAAGCCGGCGATGAATCCGAAGCGTCCTTTTAAAAGCATCCAAAGCATCCGAGGCGGCAAAAAGAAAAGATGAGGGATCCAAAAACTGAAGCCGTGAAAGTTTTTCCATAAAAAAAGGAATGTATTTCGATATGCGAGCGTTTCCCTGCGAAGATCGGAAAAGGCCTTTTTGAAGCTCGCTTGCCCCATATGGAAAACAATGCTTCGCGGTTCGTAGTAAAGCGTGTATCCTTTTTGAGCGGCGCGATAGCAAAGATCCAGGTCTTCCAGAGTTCCCGGGAGATAGCGCAGGTCATACCCGCCAAGTTCCAGGAATTTTTCCCTCGAGAAGGCGCCGAATCCGGAGGCAGATGTCCGGCCCGGGACCATGGCATGAGACTCATAGCCCGGATAGCGTGCTGAGGACCAGAGCATACCGTATTTTAATTTCCAGCGGGAATCAACCGCTTCGATCGATTTTCCGTCAAAACTCATGACTCTCGGAGCGGCCAGGAAGGTTTGCGGATCCTCTTGGAATTTTCGGACGAGAGGATCGATGAAATCCTTATCGACCCGGATATCGTTATTGAGGAGGATTGTAACGGGTTCTTTGATTTTTTTAAGGTAGTCATTATAAGAACAAAGCACAAGATTTTGCGGCGCTTTTACGAATTCCATATCCGGGAAGTTTTTTCTGACGTATAGCTCGCTTTGGTCGGTGCTAAGATTGTCCAGAATAGTGATCCGGGTCGGAGTTTTTGCGGACCGCGCGGCTTCAGCGATGCTCGGAAGGCATTGCGGCAATATCGCTTCCCCATTGTAATTAAGGATGATGACTCTGGCTGTTTGCGGTAGCGTCATGTTTTATTCGTAGCCGGTACTTCGTAAATATAAAATGTTTTTCCGATGCGAAAGTTTGGCCGGCGCTCTCGAAACCACGATCTCGGGTTTTTCCTTTGATTGACGCGGGAGCCTATGGCAAGAGCGTAAAAACCGGGAACCGGATTTTCAAAATCACTCTCCGTCATCCATTGCCAAGGGATATTGTAGTAATCATAAATGTCGGGATTTGAAGCTTCGCTGGCGATCTTAATCGAAGGCAGGCGTTGCACAGCAACAAATTCGGCAAGCGCTTTATTATCTTGTCCCCAATCGACAGGCATAAGCTGGGCTCCTCTTTCGACTCCGCCGACGATCTCATTGAAAGAAGCGAGATGATCCGGCGCATTATGAAGGGTTCGTGCTCCCAAGAGAAAAAGAAGGACGAAAAGGCCGGTCACAGAAAACATCTTAAGAGCGGTCATGCGCATTTTGGCCAGCACTGCTCCTGAAAAACCTGACAAAATGAACAGAAACGGAAAGACCGGCAGGATATGGCGGATCCCGATGTTGATTTTATTTAAAATGGCCGCGCTAAGAAAGAAGGCGATTGGGAGGATCACAAGGCACTTAAGGAGCCAGTGAATCTTTGAGCGGAGAAAAAGAAAAAAACCGAACACAGAAAGGCCCAGCACCAAAATCGGCGTGCGCACGGCTATGACGCCAAAGAAATACTTCCAATCGCAAGTGATAAAAGAGCTTTCGAAGCAACTCTGGTGGCCGCCAAGGGAGTGGGATAATACAATTCCGAAGGGTTTGACATAATTCCCGAATCCGATAAATCGGTAAAATTTATAGAAAAAATCCGTATAGTCTAAAATAATCGTCAAGGCCGCTATAAGCCATACAGCGAGAAAAAGTTTGGTGTAATTGATAATGTTTTCTTTGTTCCAGAAACGGAGCAAGAGAAAAGAAAAGAGCGCGGCAAAAATGTTCCAAGTCAGAAAAACCATCGTGGTTTCGATGCCGTATTTTCTTTTCAATCTGACAGAAAAAACGAGGGACAGGATGAACCCGCCGATCAAAAGCCCTTTCATGATGTAGGGCATGTATCGAGGCTTCGAGAAAAACGGTGTATTTCTCAGGCAAAGATAGAACGCCAACAAACAAAGCGGTCCAAAGGTGACCATCGCTTGTTTTTGAGCAATAGCGTTAATGATCAGGAATAATGCCAGGATCCCAAGCGTTTTATCGGTCGATCCGGAAAAAGAAGCGATATTCCGCGATTTAGGTTCGAACACAAAAAAAAGAAAAAATAAAAGCGTTATGATCGGAAAAAGGATCAACCCGCTGACTTTGCATAAGAATGTCAGTCCGCAGCAAATGCCCAGCAAGATGCTATGCCGGAGATCGGGGTGATCAAAGAACCGTTTTAAGGCATAGATCGAAAAGAAATAAAAAGCGGCAAGACCCATATCGGTCATAAAAAGACTTCCATTCCCGATGATATCGGGTGTAAACGCATAAAGAAAAAGAGCTAGGAGAGCGCCCCAGTCCCCGTAGATCTCTTGACCGAAGCGGAAGATCCCAAATCCCAGAAGAACCGTGATTAAGATCATCGCCAAACGCTCAGCAAAAAGGATCATTTGAGGATTATTTCCCATACGATAAAGGAATTTAGCTCCTGTCTTGGAAATATCTATCGCGTCCGATCCCGGCAAGAGGACCGGGTCTTTGATCGGGAATTTTGGTTGAAATAGGAGCAGAGGAAGAGAAGCAAGTTGGATTAAAAGAGGCGGCTGTTCTCCCAGGAATTTGTAATTATTGTAACGGACCATAGGATAGCCGCTGCCGTTATAATAGGGTTCGTCAACCGTGGGGCCAAGCTTCCAGGCGCTGATCACGCATTGCGCGAAAAGAATCATCAAAAGAAGAGCCGCCGCGACCGAGACGATGGTTTTTTGTTGAGCCTGGCTTGGTTTGTAAGTCATCAAACTATTCATATTTATAAACTTTCATAACAGCCGGCCGCTTCTTCTTTTTGCTGTAAATTAATTTTTCGAATAGGCTTTTTTGATTGATCCCATCAACGGTTCCTATTTGCCGGATCCTCGAATAAGCCGAAAGATCAAGGTTCTTGTTGGTAATGTAATAAAGATAACCCGCAGGCGCTTGGCGCGAAAAGTTTTCTAAACTGTCTTGTCCAAGCGGCACTTGATTCCATCCTTCAAATCCGAGTTCAGCGTAGAAGACATATTTTTCAATCGCTTCTTCATTTTTTCCGGTCTGACGAGGCGACGCATAAAATTGTCCGACCTCAAGATCGCCAGCCGTTTCCTGCTTTCTTAGATCCCGCAAGATGACCCGGGAAGTTTCAAGGAAATAGTTCAATTTCCGTCCGAGCATGATCCTTACAGAAATACAGCTTTGAACGTTTTCTGCGATGTTGAATCCCGCTGAAACGATCCAGAGCAGCAACAGGATTTTTTTAAGCCTCGGACCGCTATTGGCGATAGCGCAATAGGCTAAACGCGTGACAAGAATGATGATCGGAGCCATGGTGCCGCTAAAATACCTCGGGTCCGGTTGGAACATGGCAAGAAACGGGATTTCGGCGAGAAACCAAAGGCCGCAGATAGGCACTAGCGGATCCTTCCAAAAAGATACAGTTTCCCCGTTTTGCCCGTTCTTTTTCCGGAGTACAAGCACCATAATCGAGATGATTGCGCTCCATAAGGCGAAGAATCCAAGAGCCCTTGCTATCGAAACCGGAAAGACATGATTCCAGGAAAAAAAAGCCGTCCTTATTTCATCATCATATCCGGAGCCGTAATTAAGAAACAGCATCCTTCCCAGTGTTTTGAGATTAAAATTGATGCTCGGTACGGATCCATGTCCCAGATTCGTGATGGGAACGACTTGAAAGGCGACGAACGCCATTGCAAGATTCAAAAATAAAACTTTTAAAGGCGACTTGCCGCAAGACCGGAAATTGAAGAGCGTGTGCAGAAAGACCACGATCGGCAAAACAAGCATCGGCTCTTTAGTTTTTATACCGGTCCAACCGATCAAAAAGACCAGCGCCAGGAGCGCTCCGAATTCCTTTCCCCGCCCCCCATTGCTGATATTTTTTTGGATTTTTGAGAACGCCCAGATCCCCAGAAAAAGAAAGAAGTAACAGGGAGTGACGGCATCTGCCAGCCAAAGGATATGAGTGTAATGGACCGGGATTAAGGCAAAGACGATGGTTCCCAAAACAGCGAATAGCCAGGGAGTGATTTGTGAGAGAAGAATAAAAAAGACCGTGACAGTTCCTGCAAAAAAGACGGCTTTGGTGAAAAAATACATTGCGAATGGATTCAGTCCGAAACATTCCTGGGAGAATTTAAGCAGGATCAGCGGCAAGAGCCTTTTTGTGTGGATTCCGTCCAAAACTTCGGTTTGTCCGTCCCAGCCTTGAGAAAGAGACCAAGGTCTTAAAAAAGAGGTCGCATAGACATGCCATGGCGTTTCACGCGCTGAAAGGACCCGGTACCAATCATCGAGGTCGCTTGCGGGAAGTCCTTGCAATAAAAAGGCAGCCCAGACGAGAACGAGGCAGAAAACAACGATCGCAGTGAACGCGGTTCTTCCTTTGAATCTTGAGGAGCCGCTCATGTTCATGACGTCCCCCGTTTCAAGATATAGAAACCATCTTCACTGAATTCAACCGCAAATCCCGCCGCTTGAAAATCGCGAAGGGTCTCTTCGATCGATAGCGTGTTGGGCTCCCAAAAAGTTTTTTCGAATATGACGTAATCAGCTTGATAATGATCGGCTTGCCGCATCTTCGTAGGATCGGAATTATAGCTGAATTGATATATGGACTTCCGGTTGATCAGCTGCGGGATGAGATTATTATGCGTCAAGACCGTTTGGTCGCCGGGGATCTGCCGTAATTTATTTTTGACCATTTCGGTATGTGCATTTCGGTGAGAACGGGATTGCGAAAAATAGTAATATTCCGAAGGTCCGGAACGAATAATGCCGGCGAACAGCAAGGCAAGCCCAAGCCAGCGGATATTTTTTTGGACCCACTGGAATTTCAAGGAAAGTGAATTGACTGCATAAATTGTGGAAATAAAAAGAAAAGGTGTCATTCCGGTCAGATAATGGTGATTGAAGGATCGCATCATTGTGTTTTGCGAAAGGAGATTTTGAAAAAGAACGGGAAATGTCAAGATGAGCGTCGGGAGGTGGAAAAAAGGAAGAAAAAGAAACGGCAGAAAGCATTTAAAGATATAAGAAAGTTGTTCGGGACCCAGGAGTTTTTGAAAGATCCCGGAAATGGGATTTGTCATGATGACGGCGTAATTGCCGCCATAAAAGTATTTTTCATGGGTTAAGAACGGAATAAGCCATCGGGTTTCAAAAAGGAACAAGCCGACCGAAGCGACCATAACGGAAATACCTAAAGCCGGCATCCGTTTCCAGACCAGCGCATAAAATCCGAGCATGAACGCGATGCCGAGAATATTTTCTTTGGCGGAAACTGCAACAAGCAAGCTAAGAAGAAAGGGCAGTTTTTTTCTGTGTTCCAGGAAAATGAAAGCAAGGATCAGGAAAGTCTCGATCAGGACTTCAGGGTGAAAATCCTCATGGAGCGCGGCTCGGGTCGGTTGATAAAAAAAATACATTAAAACAAAAATAACGGCCCAAAACCGGTCTTTGAGTCTTTCCTGCGCCAAATAGGCCAGAGGGAACATGCAGCTTGCCGCTGCGATCGCTTGGATGAGGATAAGCGCTTTCGGATCGGGCCACAAGGCATAGGCAGGTGTTAGAAGGGCCAGGATCGGGCTTACATGATCTCCGAGCAGATTAATGTTTTCTTTTATGGAAGAGAAAAGAAAGTCACCATGCAGAGTATTCCAAACCGCTTGAACAAAAATTCCAAGATCGAAAGCGCGTGTTTCAAGCGCTTCTTGACGTTCGAAACCTGTCCAGGTCATGACGGCTGTATAAAGCAGAAAAAAGATGCTTGCGGTTAGGGCTGGGTGCAGACGGCAGAGTTTTTTCCAAACCAAAACGGGCCATGTCCGGTCAAAAAGCGTTGGCGTTTTCCAGCGAACGAGGATCATAAGTGCTGTGAAGATCGAAACCGCGGCAGCCATCAGGTTGACATAGCGTGTTTTTTTGCCGAGGCTCTTAATCCACCCTGCCTGGACCAGCGGTAGAAGATTGGTGAAAAGAATAAACAGCGTCAACGTTGCCGCTGTCACCAGCAGCATATTGATTATGTGGAATTTCAGTTCGTAAGTTTGCGGTTTATTGGTCATGTCAGGGGTCTTATCCGCGTGTTATGCGTTTTTCGATAACGATCGGTAAGCTTGCAGGGTTTTTTCGGCAACCCGATCCCACAAATAATTCTTCAGTATATGGTCTTTGAAGCGTTTGTCGGCCGGCATTTTTAAAGTTTTCATGACTGTTTCCCGGATATCGCGGAGATTGTCGGGAGCGACATATTGGGCATACTTCCCGAAATATTCGCGCGTAGCGCCTTCTCGTGTGATTACAACTTTAGCGCCTGCCAGTCCCGCCTCTAAAGCGGCCAGACCGGGTGTTTCAAGCCAGCTTGCCAATAGAAATGTATTGCAGGCAGAGAATGCCGACCGGAGCATTTCCGAATCATGCGGAAAGCCACCTAAAAAATGGACGTTCTTGCCGGCTGTCCGACGGCATGCGCGGTCATATTCCGGATAATGCCGGACGGGATCCCCGATGATCACAAGTGGGATATCCGTTTGGCTTAGCGCCCGGATCATATTCAGTTGGTTCTTGCGCGGCTCGATCCTCCCCACGCATAAAACAAAATCCTTAAACGGATATTTTGAACGGAAAAGTTCCGGCCGCGCGTCCGCAAAAAGACGGTCAACGCCGTTCGGGACGATCTGGATCTTACTTTTAGCGACGCCGAAATATCTTTGGATTTGCCGCGCCTCACTTTCAGAATTTGGAAGCAGAAGATCGGAAATCCGGATCATTGTTTTTCTTTGTGAGGGCCAGAAAGGAAAAAATTCTTTAGCGGCCTGGCGGGCCAGCGATTTAGCTCGATTCCAGGGATCCTCGTAAGTTCCCCACGCTGATTTCCAACTGTACCAGCAGATCGTGGAAAGGACGATCTTGACGCCGCGGCGACGGGCCAGTTCCATCATCGGAAGACAATCTTTCACAGAGCCAAAGACATGGAAAATATCAAAATGCTCGAGCTTATCCTGCCAAGCGTCGAACAAACGAACGGAGATCCCGGCTTTTTCCAGATATTCTTTTGTTTTTAAGAGCTGAACTTCTCCCCCGCCGGGATTTTGGAAAGCCGTGGGATAGACGTAAAAGGCGACCTTCATTTGCGTCTTCCGAGGATCTTCCGAGTGATCTGAAAGATCCGTTGAGAGGCTTTTCCATCACCATAAGGATTTCTTTTGCGGATCATTTCGCGATAAGCTTTGTTCCCAGATAAAAGTTTGGCGGCTTCATTGATGATTTTTTCTTTAGAGGTTCCGACAAGCTTGGCCACGCCCAGCTCGACGCCTTCATTGCGCTCAGAAACTTCTCTCATGACAAGGACCGGTTTATGAAACGAGGGCGCTTCTTCCTGAACGCCGCCTGAATCGGTTAAAATGAGATGAGAATATTTCATCAGTGTCAGGAATTCCAGATATGAAAGCGGGTGTAAAAGATGGATCCTGGGTATCCCCGTCAGTTCATGATAAGCCGCTTTCTGGACATTCGGATTAAGATGCACGGGATAGACGATCTCGACATCCGGATATCGCGCTGCAATGGTGCGGAGGGCTTTGAAGATCGAGCGAAGAGGGGTTCCGAAGCTTTCTCTCCGATGTGCGGTTACAAGAACGATCCTGCGGGAGGGATGAATGCGCTTTAGGACCGGCAGCAATGATCGAGATAATTTGTTTCGGATGGACTGAAGAGCATCGACAACGGTATTTCCGGTCACAAAGATCCGATCTTGCGGCACGCCTTCGCGGCGAAGATTTAAGGCAGCCTGTTTAGTCGGCGGAAAGTGATAATCGGCTAGATGCGAAATAAGCACCCGGTTGATCTCTTCAGGGAAAGGCTGATATTTGTTAAAAGTGCGGAGACCCGCCTCAATGTGAGCGACGGGGATCCGGCTGTAAAACGCTTTAAGCGCGACCGTGAAAGCCGTCGTGGTGTCGCCCTGCACGAAAAGTAAATCGGGAGATGTTCGGCGAAGGACACGATCCATTCGGCTGAAGACGCGAGCGGTCAGATTTTCAAGCGTTTGCCCCCGTTCCATCAGATTAAGATCAAAATCCGTTTTAATCCCGAAGATTCTTAAAACCTGATCGACCATTTCGCGGTGCTGCCCTGTCAGGCAGGTCCAGACTCTGCATTTTTTATGCCGCCGAAATTCTTCGATCACAGGAGCCATTTTCAAAGCTTCAGGGCGCGTTCCAAAAACAAATAGAGCTTTAAAGTTTTGATCCATCGTTTTTTTTATTTTCCAAAAAGTTTTCTTAGCCAGGGCGTTAACGCTACTTTTAAATGAAGCATCGTTCCGATGCATTTCCATTCGCGGAAAAAGCGGAAAGTGCTTGTTCTTGCAAAATGCCATTCGACCGGCATTTCAATGATCTTGAGCTTGCGCGCCTGGGCGCGGATCAGGAATTCCGCATCCCAGAACCAGCCGCGACGGTATTGGTGGTCGTACCCCATCTCTTTGAAGATGGGCTCGATGGCTTCTCTTCGAAAAACCTTAAGCCCGCATTGATGGTCTAGGATACGCGATCCGAAAAGTATTTGAATGGCCAGATTGTAAAAAAAGCTCATGATCCTCCGAAAGGGTTCGCGGGTAACCTTGGCTCCTTTGATGTAACGGCTTCCGATGACGATGTCAGCGTTTTTCCGGTCCAGGCGCCGCAACGCGTCGACGAGATAAGTCATGCCGCAGGAGAGATCCACATCAATATACCCGATGATGTCAAAACGCGCTGAAGCAAAAGCAGTTGCCAGGTTTTCGCGTCGCGAAGGGCCTGTTGTGTTTTTAACGACGCGTATTCTTTTATCCTGCGGGTATTGCGCCTGCTCAATGTTTTGCAGGAAAGAGGCAGTTTGATCGTTCGAATTATCATCGACAACCACGATTTCGAAGGCTTCGCAGCATTCAGAAAGCGCCCGGTAGGATTCGTTAAGGGCGTGCGGGATATAAGCGAACGCGTTATAGACCGGGATAAAAAGTGAGATTTTCAATTTTCGGTTTTGTTCCATAAAAGATCACGACTCGATGCGTTTAGGAGGTGTAAAGAAAAAGGAAATGCCATAAGCCGCCAACAGGCAGAAAAACGGTTCTATCGCAAAGCGATATTTTCGGTGTCCCATTGTGAGGGCAATGATCGAAAAATAATAGGCTAATGTTAGAAACAGATAACCGATCCCGGCCTGATGCGAGCGCATTTCTCCTGGAAGGAGAAAAATGATCGTTCCAAAGACCGCGAGAAGAAAAATGGTCCCATAATAATCATTGTCCGCCTTATTGAGTTTTTTGATCGCCTTGTCGGAGGGGCGTGTTCGGCCGGCTTTAATGGTGTTGAAGTTATCGGTCACGGTCCAGCCTTCCCGCGTAAGACCAAGCATATAAATGAGACGGCCAATAGCTTTTTGCAAGAAAGTGACAGGATGTGTTTTTATCCATTCAAAAGCGGCATTTTTTCCAGCGCGATTCCTTTCAATCTCTGTTTGTGCTTTTGAAAAGGCCAGATCCCCGCCTTGTTCACGCGTAGGATTGATGGGATAGCGGACATCGCTCGTATCGTTATTGGAGAAATAGAGCGCGGCTCCGATCCAAGTTGTGTAAAGGACCGGCTCGCCGAGTTTTTGTTGATTGCGAATCGCCCAGGGCACCGCGAAGATCAAAATGATCGCCTGGATTATCAGCGCCCGCAGGATCGCCTGCCCAGGTTTCTTTTTAGCGAACAACCACATCAGGAAAACCACTAGTCCCATAGCGAAGGAGAAAGTCCGCATATGGGCACCGATCCCAAAAAGAAGTCCCGCGCCAATTAGTTTTTTCCAGGACGGATTTTGATAATCTCGGATCAGAAGATAAATCCCCCCAAGCCACATCGGGATAAAAACATGCTCTTCCAGAACGATCCGTGAGGCGAAAATGGATGTCGGATAGATCGCAACAAAAAACGCAGCCAGCAACCCGACGAGCTCATTTTTTAACAAAAGACCCAGCCGGTAGACAAGCCAGATCGTGACGAGGCTTAAAAAGGCGTTCATAAGAGCCACCCAATCAAGATTCTCTCCGAACGCTTTAAAGATCCCGGCGAGTAGAATGGCGTATCCGATCGGACGGTCTGCGCTTGGAGCGCCTTCGGTTGTGACATAGCCGTTACCCGCAACAAGGTCTTGAGCATGCCGGATCATGACGTAGTCCTCGGTCCCTGCCGCCGGAGGACTATACGGGGACCAGAAGATCCATGCTAAACGCAGCAAGAATCCGATGACCAGGATGAGCAAAAGCCATTTTTTCTGGGAGATTTTTGAAAAATGAGTCCGGCACCATTCCGATATCCCCCATCGTTTAAAAAGAAAAAGTCCGATGAGTATCCCGAGGGCGATATATTTAGGGGTGTTTCCTCGCTCAAGGAAATATTTATAAAACGCGTTCCAAATAATCATGATTTTACGCCGGACCCGTCTTGATTCCCGAAATGATTAAAAGCCCTCCCTGATCTTTAAGCCATGGGATCCATCCGAAAAATTTATTGGTCATACGCAAAAGCTTTTGGGCTGTTCGCTGCGAAAGCAGATTAAAGAAATGAGGCGGCAGGAAAACGATGCTGTCGGTTTGAATATCCAGGCCCGCTTGGCGTCCCCACTCTTTTGTTTTTTTAGATTCGAGAAGCGGATGGGTTCCCGCCTCTTCATGCCAGAGCTGTTTCATTTTCATCATCAAATCGAAAAGAAAGCGAAAGGCGGACGCGTTATTTTCATGCCCGTAGACCCATCCGCCGCTTTTTAAGACCCGCGACATTTCTTTGAGTACCTGGCTTGGACTGGCGACATGATGAAGCACGCCCGTAAAAACGCTGGCTGTAAAAATATCATGGCGGAACGGCAGGGATTCCGCCTCAGTGACAAGCAGGTCGACATTTTCACCAAGACCCTGATCGCGAACCTTCGCAAGCGCGCGTTTAGCGGCTGTGAGGCAGATATCCAAAGCGATCAGGCGGCAGCCCATTTTGGCAAGTTTTACGGTCGAAGCGCCCGTGCCGCATCCGATCTCGAGAATGATTCCCTCGCGGACTTTTTCGGATCGGGCCCATTGGCAAATGGTTTGATCGACCACCGATCGCCAAAAAACCGTATCGGCGATTTCGGCATCATAACGCACGGCCTCTTCGTTATAGTGTTCGATTTGTTCCCGTTGCGTTAAAGCGAAAGTTTGGTCTGATGCGGCGTTTCTTGAAGTAACGAGATTCTTGAAATCGAATTCATGGCCCCAAACGGCTCGCATTTCTTTTTTAATCTCTTCCACAAGCAAGGGATTGGTTGAAACGATCGGGATGGTTTCCGTGATCGGGTACCATACGCGGCATGTCTGACAAATGATCAGTCCGCTTTCGATCTCGGAATCATGGGTTTTGAAAGCGTGAGACCCGAGTTCGGCGCTTTGGCAATGAGGACATCTTAAATACCGTAAAAGCCGCGTTTTCATGGTCGAATCGCCTTCCTAGGTGTTTGAAAAATAGACCGTTTAAGCAGAATGCCAGGTAATCTAGCAAATGCTCTCGAAATACTCAATTAAAACAAAGAAATCCCCAACGATTCATGCTCCCTGATCGTCGAGTTCCGGGTTTTTTTCAAAATGGATTTTTTTTGTCAAAAGGAGCGTGGAGATGACCCCCGTTTTCTTTTCAAGGATCCTGCAAAAAGGCAGCGCGTATAAGACCAGGCCGAAGCATTTCAATCCCGCCGTCATATAGAGATTGTCCAATTTCAGATACCGGTCCAAGAACAGGATGCCGGTAAAATACAAAATGAAAAGGGCTAAATTCTCCAAAATGGTAATGACGCTTTCTCTCGGGGTCATGGCTTTGAGAAGAGCGGCGATGAAAGTCATGATGCCGTAGGCTGCGTAAGCGAAAACCGTGGAAAGAGCGACGCCGGAGATCCCCCACCCTAAATGGATCAAAAAAAGGCCTAAAAAGTAATTTATGGCGATCGCTACTCCTAAGATGGGAATAGTGATCAAATATTTATCCAGTGCTACCAAGTAATTGTTGGCGAATTGTCCCATCAGCATGAAATAAATGCCGATCAGGTAGATAGCCATCGCAGGTAGCCCCGGAATAAATTTCGGCAGGAACAATTGAGTGATGATTGGCATGAGGAAGATCGCTAGCCCGCAGAAGAATGGGACCATCACCGAAAAAACAAGGATGGGTTTGGTTAGATATCCCAGCACCTGACGTGAATCACCGGTCTTGCCGAAGGATTCCATGAGGTTCGGGTACACGACATGAGAGAACATCATCGGAAGGGTGAAGATATAATTACTGCACATCATTGCGATGGAATAGAGACCGGCGTCATAAAATCCGAGCTTTTTAGCGATAATAAGTTTATCGATCCCCGATAGAATGGTCAGAAGAAAAGCCGATCCAACGAGAGGGACCCCTAGCTTCAATTCGCTCCAAATGCTTGGAAGATGCCAGAAAAACTTAAAATCGTAGGCGTCATAGCGGAAAATCACAAAGATCAACAGCATAGTCGTAACAAAAGTGCCGGCTAGAAGTCCGTAGATGTTCCAGAATTTTACGAAAGTCAGAGTTACGATAAGACCGACGACGGCATTAATGACCACAATGCCGCTAAGAAGGTTAAATTTCTTTTCGGTCCGCAATAGGGTCAGTACAAAATCGTAGAAGCGTTGAATAAAAAGGAAAAAGACCAGAAAAAGGATACCGATCAAAAAGGATCGCTCAAGGGACCCGCTTTTAAAAATCGCGTAGCCTGCGAGGAGCAGCGCCGGAATGATCGACATAACCATGCTGAAGGTCAGCGTAAGATTCTTCATTTTTTCAGCTTTTTCAAAATCTCCGCGTCCACGGAGCAACGGATAATCTCGCGCCATCGCTCGCGTTGTTCCCATGCTAGCATAGCCGCAATAACCCAAGATCACCTGAAGCACGCTCCAAACCCCCATGGCTTGTGGGCCCATGAACTGTCGGAGAATAATGCTGTTGATAACGCCGATCCCCTGCGCGATGTAATTGGCGACAGAATAGATCGCCGTATCTTTAAAAACGCGTGTTTTAACCGTACCGCGTGATGTCATCGAAAGATCTCATTAGCCGACAGTTTTAAGAGGGCGGATTCAAGCTCCTCTTTTGTTTTGACGCGATGAAAGTTAGGATCAAGCAACAGGCTATCGAGTTTTTCGTAAGCTTCCTGCAGATCCCAGAAAAAAACGGGCCGGTTCAATTTTATCGCTTCAACCACGGCGGTTGACCATACGGGTGAGATCACGCAAGAAGCGGTGGCTAAAAGTCCCCATGCCGCTTCTTGATTTCCCGCGACGAGATGGAAATTAGGGAGTTTTTGAAAATCCGCGTCCAAGTAAGCATATTTTTCAGGCGCGAGATCGCCGGGCCTTAATTTGAGAGCAAAAATCATTTTCGGGAATCGCTGAACAAGGGACAAAAGTCCTTCCAGGAAGCGTTCATAGACCGCCGGCGTCATATGACGGATCGGAATGCCGCGCATGCCGGTCCATTTATTGTTCGGATTGATAACAAGGATATATTTTTGGGATTCGAGGCCATGTTGTTTTAGCAGTGCAGTTGAGCGGGCTGGGCCGGCGTAGGTGGTCAAATTATTGAAATAACCATAGTCATTAATCTCCATCCGTTCTGAAGGAATAATGTCGCATAGTTCACGATGAATCATCTTATCCATAACGACCAATTTGTCGGCTTCGAGGGGAAAGAAGCCGGGCGCTGCATCTTCTCGGATCAAAGAACCATGTTGGACGACGGTAGTGGGAATTCGGTTTTTTCGCGCCAGCAACGCTAAAGTGCGAGCGATCACGGTCATATCTTCATCAAGAATGATTTTTTCCGGTTTGCTCCGGATTAAAAAATCGGAAAGTGACGGTAAAATACTTCGAACCAAGGCTGCTTTTTCAGAAATGAAACGGCGAAAAAGCTCTGAGCGAAGCGGTATGACCACATTATCAATCCTTGGTTCGGGGAGCTCGAAAGGTAGCAGTGGTTTTTGTTCAGGGATGGCAGTTTTAATGAGATGATGGATTTGAATGTCGCGCGAAAAATATTCAAAAAAACGTCGGTAATTGACCTTAGAAGGGAAAGCCGCAAGTGCCTGACCTCGCATCGTATCTGCCAAGAGAAAAAACAAAGAATCTTTCATAGCCAGAAGGGTTTGCGGGCCGGTCCTGTAACGCAATCGCGTGAGAAAATTTAAGATTTTTTTCAATAAATCCGAATCGGCGTTTTTGTCTGGATTTTTTTTCTTAAGCGGTAGTTCGAGGATATCTGTCGGGATCCTTTCTCGATGGCAGAATTCCTCAAAGTGTTGATTCAAGGGATTATTTTCCGCGGTCTGGAATTTTTCTTTAAGGATCACAGCTCGCTCAAAGCGCTCTTTTTCGAGAAAAGCGTGGAAGAACTTTTCGTTTCGGTATAGAGCATAAACGAAATAAAAGAGATCCCTAAAAAAACAATTGAGTAGATTAATGCCGTTAACGATCAGATCGGGATGGATTCCGACGAGATCGCGGCATAGATCTTGGACGTAGCGGCAGAGCACCATTTGTTGACGGTAAAGATGTCGGTTGTCCGTATAGCCATCTTCGTAAGCGAGCGGCCAGGCGGAGGCGGCGCGAATGAACCGCTTAGGAAAGAAAATCGCAACACGTGAAAACTCCTGGGCTTGCCGTTGGGCGCAGAAAAAGTCCGCTTGCGCTTTTGTTTCCAGGATGGCGACCTTTTTTGTGCTCATTATATTTTTCTCGATAAGAGCCGGCATTGCTGCGATCTAGCGCAGCATTACTCCATCTTGTTCACGAATCTTTTTCAAAAGTTCAATCTGGGGAAGATCGCATTTTTCGCAGCATGGGATGTCGGTGCAGCGCCCGCTTTCGTGAGCTTTGCGCATTTCGGCAAGCTCTCTTCCCTCCCAGGCCTCTTTGAGTGATTGTTTGCCGTAATGGCCAAGGATCTTGTAGTTTTTTGCGTAAATGGTGCTGCAAGAGATGATCTTGAAGTCGATCGTTACCGTTAGCTGCTGATAAAGCGGCGCGCAGGCGTAGATAAGGCCTTTTTGTTTCGCCTCGCTGTTGATTTTCTGCTTATCGAAATCAAAGACCTTAAAATCGTCAAAGTACATACAATCATTGATCGTGATGTAATCGGCGAAGGACCAGAACTTGATCGTGTCTTTGATAGTATCGACATTGTGTTTCATAACGACCATGGTCAAACGCAAAATAGGCTCGCGCTTCCCTTTCTGGTCGCGGACGGCGATAAAATTTTTTACGTTCTGATAGACCGTCGAAAATTTAAAATTGGGTCGGATGGTCTGGTAGATCTCCGGAATGTGCGAATCCACCGAAACGATGAGGCGCGTCAGGCCCGCGTCGATCAGCTTTTCCGACATTTCACGGGTCAGCATCGTTCCATTCGTGTGAACCATCACATCCAGAAAGCCGATTTTTCGGGCATATTGAACGATTTTCGGGAAATCCTTATGCAAGAGCGATTCTCCGGCCCCGTTCAAGTTTACGGCGTAGACGCCGAGCGATCTCGCTTCATCAAGAACGCGAACCGCATCTTCATAGGCCATGAATTGATTATGGGGTTTCAGGAACCATTTCGGGCACATGATGCAAGGCTTATTGCCGGCATTACAAACATCCGTCAATTCAAGATTGATGCTGATCGGGGCCGGAGGCGCTTTCCGCAGGCGCGGGCATTCTTGCCATAATCGACGGTATTTTTTGAATTCATCCGACTGTTCCGCTTCCCATTTTTTGAAATTTTCGGATTTCCACAAGTCTTGATAGTGATAAAAAGGATTGGTGGTGATCTTTTGTTCGTTGACTTTTGTCACGGTAACCTCCGGGTTAATGAGTTCGGGTTGAGATCATGGACCAAGCCAGGGGTGTTCCCCGGCGGATGTCCTTGCCTGCCTTTTTTTTCAATATGAAATCGTAATATTTCGGCGGAAGCCCGGATCCTGGGCGTATCGAACGGATATTTTTCGGAGAAAAGCGTTCATGGCGCTTGATATCCTGGACTGCAAAAAGCGAACGGCAAAATTGACGGTTCTTTTTCACCGAGGCGCTCAAGCGGAAACGTTTCTCTCCCAGCATGGCTTCCGTTTTCCGGATCAAGCGGACCATTTCTTTGAATTCATGCGGCTCCATAGAAAAGGCGGCGTCCGGCCCCCCCAGCTTCCGATCCAATGTGAAGTGTTTTTCGATCACACAGATCCCGAGCGCTACCGCGGCTACAGAGACCGACGAGTCCAGCGTGTGGTCGGAAAGACCGACCAAAGCGCCGTAATGCTTACGGAGTTCTTGAATATGGCGCAGGTTCAATTCGGTCAACGGGGTAGGATACATCGAGGTGCATTTTAAAAGGATCAGTTTTGAGTTTCCGGCAGATCGGCAAGCGCGGATGGCGTCATCGATCTCCGCGAGCGTAGCGATCCCGGTGGACATCAACATCGGCTTTTTCTTTTTTGCGACATGCCGGATGAAAGGGATGTCGGTTAATTCGAACGACGCGATCTTGTAGGCTGGCATTTTGAGTTTTGCAAGAAAATCGGAAGAGCTTGTGTCATAGGGCGTAGAGAAAAAAACGAGCCCGAGCGATTTCGCCAGTCGCGCGAGTTTTTGATGCCAGGCCCACGGCATGCAGGTCTGACTGTAAAGCTGGTAATAGGTTTGGCCATCCCACGGCGTGTTTCCCTTAATCCGGAAGTGTTGGTTATGGCAATCCAGGGTCATGGTGTCCGGCGTGAGGGTTTGCACCTTTACGGCGTCTGCTCCCGCCCTTTTTGCGGCGCGGACCATTTTAACCGCGAGTCCGTAATTCTGCAGATGGTTCGCCGAGAGTTCGGCAATACAAAATACCGGCCGCCCTTCTCCGACGATCTTGTGTCCGATCTTTAAAGTTTTTTTCATATTTAAATGATCTGCCTCACTAGTTGTAATGCTTCCGCGTATTGAGTCCCCGTCTTAAGCCCCCAAAGTTCCGCATTAAGCGTTACTCCTCGGGATGAGCGCGGATGGTCCGGCCCTCTCATTTCCTGCGCATATTCCTTTAATGCTCTAAGTTTGCGGGCGAAGAAGTCCGAAATATCCATGAAAGTATCCGCCGGAAAAGGGTGTGCGTACTGCCATTCGGTAGAGGAAAGAATTTCGAAGGAATAAACGGCTCTCACGGTTTCGTTTTTCATCGGCCGCGTGGCCGTCAATACCGCTTTAAAGGTCTTTTGATGATCGATATTAAGATCATGTGCAAAATGCGTCAGAATTATCGAAGGACGAATTTTTTCTTTGACCTGCTCGACCGCTTTTACAATATCAAGCAAGGCGACACTGTCAAAACGATTATCCGGAAAGTCATGGAAATGAACACGACACGCCCCCAAGACCTTTGCGGCTTTTTCCGCGGAAAGCCGGAGTTTTTTAAGCGCGGCACTTCGTTTTGCGATATTCCGGGATTGGTCGCGAGAGGTTGCGCCCTCCCCTAAAATGAGAATATGCACTTCATGCCCTTCCTTTGACAAGCGCGCTATTGTTCCGCCGCAACCCAGGATTTCGTCATCCGGGTGTGCGGCCACTACGAGGATCTTATGTTTCCGAGAGGACAGGTTTATCATGGATCCACTCCTTTGTTTTTTCAAAACCGACATTGAAGAGAGCATCGAAAAAAGCAAGATAGGGCGTAAATCCCGACCGCCCTTGTTGGCGGTACTGGGGGTGTTTGAAATCATGAAAATAAACTTTGATGGGGCTTCCCTCAAACGCCTCGCGAACCCCGTACGCGCGGCCGTTAGGCCCTGAAATATAGGCGGTCGCCTTTATCTCTTTGCAAATGTCGGCCAATTTTGCCGGTCCGTGACTTAGGTCAAAGGTGTGCGGTAATTCGCTCGCCAAAATAATTTTTGGAGAAAAGCCAAAAAGAGCGCACGCGTTTTTTAATAAATGAGTTATCACGGCGCCGAATCTTCCTTCTGAATTTTGAAAAACGATCTCGGCGTCTTTGTAAAAAGCATCGATCGATTTTTTTTCAAAGAACGGATGCTTTTCGTAAGCTTTGACAAGTGAAAGCTTATGCTCTTTGATCCAGTCAGGATGATCGATGATCGAATGTTTGATCAATTCACGTGAAGAAGAACGAATGGGCACGGTAAGCCACTTAGCTTGGTCGCCGTTCAGGATTTGGTTCCTGTTCTCCCATCCCCGCGATTGACGCTGTACCGTATCAAGAAATACGAACAAGTCCGCAAAACAAAGCCGTTGTAAGTAATTGAGAGCCGGAAGGTAGCGCGGCTGGCTGATCACGACCTTCATATCAAAGCTCCTTGAGCGTCCTCGCTCTAAATACACGTTCAAGCGTTTCAGACGGGACTTTTGGTTGGTAACTTCCGTCGGGCGCTTTCCAGGGTTGTCCCCGGAAAGAGCCCGTACGTTTGTATTGGTTCAGAACTTCACGCGTTAATTGGACAGCGGCTTTAAGAAGTTCTATTTCATTGGCTGTATAGTTCTTGTCATAATCGATCGGGAGACTTGTTTTTCCGAGGATCGGGCCCGCATCGATCTTTTCAGAGTCGATCAGATGGATCGTCGCCGTCATCATACGATCCTTTCTTAAGATGGCGGTTGGCAGAGGATGCCGTCCGCGGCAATCCGCGACATCTCCAAGATGCATGTTTACGACGGCATCGCATTTCTGGATAAAATCATTTCGAAGGATTGTACCGAAGCCTGCAATAAAACAAATTCCGATTTTTTTAAAATCGCCGGTTTGAGCAACTAATTCGTCATAAGTTCGGAACATCCGCACCTCAAGGCCAAGTTTTTTCCCCAACGCGACGACTTTAGCGCTAGCGGGTTTGTCCTCCGCCAGAATGCAGTCGATGGGAATAAAATTGATCACTTCGGAAAGAACCGTTTCAAAAGTGCCCATAAAAAGATTGGCCATGTCAGGATCGGCGCCCCTTTGGATCATAATTTAACGCGAGACTTAAATAAACACGCTTTCCTTTGCTGATGAAATAAGCCCCGGGATATGGCTCAAAAGTGCGTGCCCGAAGGATATTGATCAGATCACCGGCTTTATATTTTTTATTGAGATCAATCAAATCGATTTTGTTCACATCGAGAGTGCGGTGGTAGGTGCCTTTTTTATTTTTTTGGGTCTTAGCCTTCAATTTTCCTCTAATAAAACGCGGCCAGGATTCTTTGAAAAGGTCCAGAGAGGCCTTCTCTAATTTTTGGTAAAGCGTTTTTCCGGTATCAACCGGTTCCATCAAAACTTTCTTTTGAGCAAGGATCGCTCCGGTGTCAATGCCGGCGTCGATATAATGCAGCGTTGTGCCGGCGGGCGTGTTTTCAACAATGCTCCACACATTCGGGTATTGTCCTCGGTTATAAGGCAAGAGGGCCGGATGTAGATTCAGCACGCCTTTGGGAAAAAGAGCGAGGAAATCGGGTTTTAAGATGTAATCAAAAAGAACCGAAATAGCGACATCAGCATTCATTTCCCGCAGTGTGTTTTGGGAGCGACTTGTGTGGAGTTTTGAACCGTCAAGCACAAGCCGCGAAGCAAGTTTGGCGATCTGTTTTATTTCTTTGGCATATTTTTGTTTTTGAGGAGGGTGAAGGACGAGTCCAACAATATTCTCTCCCCGGTTTTTAAGCCATCGCAGCACTTCCAGCCCTAATCGGTTATTTGCTAAATAAAGGATGCGCATATCATGCCCCCGTTATTGTTTTTGCACGCGTCATAATCGCCCGAGCGGTGCGGAGCGCCCCTTGCCCATCGATGATTTTTTGCAAAGCCTGTCTCATACGGCGTCTCCGTAAGCCATCCGATCTCAATTGATTTAAAGCCCGGTTGAATTTTTTTTGGTCGAGAAGGTCATGCCAACCTAAAGAGATCGCAAATCCTCCGCGGTGCAGGCAGCGTGTGATCATAAGCTGGTTGTCTGCTAAGGTAACCGTCATCATCGGGACTCCTGCCCAGGCAAGTTCCCAACAGGTCGTTCCCCCGCCGGTAATCGCAAGATCCGCCCAGCGGTACCATCGGGTCATATTTTTTACATTCTTCACAACCCGAATCGACAGCTTTGAGCATTGAGCAAAATGCCGGATAAGCGATACGCGCGGATTATTCGCCCCCACGATCACGGTAAGCTTCAAACGGTGATCCCCGGCCGCCGCGAGCATTTTGAGTATCTTTATTGTCGCGCCGTACGGGTCCGCGCCGCCCATGGTGACCAGGACTTTTTCGGCGGCATCTTGATTTTCCGGGTTTTTTCCCCGCTTCCAGAATTCGCGCCGAAGCAGGCAATATTTTCCTCCCAATAAAAACTGGGGCGGACGTTTTAACTTTTTAAACGAATAAAGTTTCTTGGAGGCGTAGGCATTTTGATTTAATAAAAGATCCGCATAGGTAATCGGCATTTTAGCGTGATCATCGATTACAAGCAGGCGCATGCCCGCCGATCGAAGCTGTTTTAAGTAATTTGCTCCAAAATGATAGCCATCAACGACCATCCAGGGGTTTCGCCCCTTCGTGTTTGCCTGAATAAACCGAATAGTTTTCCTTGCGTCATTTCGAGCCGCAGCGATCTCGCATATTCCAGAAACGCCGGCGGTTCGAAGATGGCGACGCAGGGCCGGAGCGATCCGTTTTGTTATAAAAAATGTTTTACCGCCAAGAGCATGCCAGGCCTGCGCAAGGGCCAGACAACGCATCAGATGCCCTGTTCCCATTTGGAGGCCGGCATCCACGCGAAAAAAAAGTGGTAAATGATGAGCGTTATGCATATCAGACCGCGCGCTTTTGTTCGACGTTTTGATTGATCCGGGGCCAGTCCGGGTTTTTTTGAAGAAGCCGAAGGATGTCAGTCCAGAGAAACCGATTGTGACCGATCGCGGCGTAAAGTTTTTTTGCGAACTCAAAGTCTTCGGCGGTATCGACGGTCCAACGCATATCGGAAAGATCTTGATCGTTTTTAAAAACAAATGCTTTGAATAATTCCGGATGGTGGTAAAGGAAAGGCGTTACATGTTCCCGCCATGCCGGATTTTTATCGTTTTTCCACGCTTTTTCCAGCGCTGAAAAAGAGAAAACCTCAGCATCAAGACCCCGGGGAAATGTACGGGGAGCGATCGTATTGCTCACATAATCGTACAAATCGCTCTGAAATATCTCCAGCATTTTATCAACGATCACAGGTTCGATGAATGGGCAGTCAGCTGTAATGCGGGCGATCGTCTTGATGCCGAAGAATTTGGCCGTTTGATAATAACGGTCCAGAACATCCGCTTCTTCGCCGCGGAAGCAAGGGATCTTGGATCGCCTGCAGTATTCTGCGACGACATCATCCGGACCGAGAAGAGTCGTTGCTACGACGACGCCGTCCAGATGCTTAGCGCGGCTTGTCCGTTCAACCACATGGGAAAGCATGGGTCTTCCCCCAAGATCATTCAGGATCTTGCCCGGCAACCGGGTACTTCCCATTCTGGCTTGGATAATGGCAACCGTTTTCATTGTTTTTTTAGTAATCGTTGCAGGTCCTTGGCGGAAAGCCATTTTGTGTTCGTGTTGCTGGCATATTCATAATCAAGGTTTACGCGTTTTCCGCTTTTGTGAAGACATTTTTCTGCCCATTCCAGATTGGATTCGACGATGAACATGTCATCGAACTCGATCGCATTTTGGGATTCCCCTTTTGGCAAGAGAACTTCATGGAGTTTTTCCCCGGGGCGGATCCCGACGATCTTCTGTTTGCAGCGCGGCGCAATGGCTTTCGCGACCTCCGTGACGGTCATGCTGGGGATTTTAGGGATAAAGAGTTCGCCTCCGTGCATAATTTCAAGGCATTTCAATACAAAATAAACGCCTTGCTCCAGCGTGATCCAGAAGCGGGTCATGTCCTTGTGGGTAATAGTCAATACGCCTTTTTTCCGTTGTTCCAGAAAAACAGGGATCACGCTTCCGCGTGAACCGATCACGTTTCCGTACCGGACAACAGCGAAACGGGTCGGCGCGTCCCCCGTGTAAGCATTGCCCGAAATAAACAATTTGTCGGAGCAAAGCTTTGTGGCGCCGTAGAGGTTGATCGGGTTGGCCGCTTTATCGGTGCTAAGCGCAATGACTTTTCGGACTTTTTGGTCGATCGCGGCATTGATAATGTTTTGCGCGCCGATGATATTGGTTTTGATGGCTTCGATCGGGTTGTATTCGCAGGAAGGTACCTGCTTGAGGGCTGCGGCGTGCACCACAATATCCACGCCGTGGAATGCGCGATGGAGGCGCTCCACATCCCGGACATCTCCGATAAAAAAACGCAAACGCGGGTCATGGATCGTTTTCTGCATCTCAAACTGCTTCAGCTCATCCCTGCTGAAAACGATCAGTTTTTTAACGTCATATTTCTTGAGCACGAGCTCGATGAATTTTTTCCCGAACGAGCCTGTTCCGCCCGTAACGAGGACCACTTTGCCGTCCAAAAAACTTTTTGCTTTTTTCATAAGATTCTCCCCATGTTTATTTGGAATAGGATCGAACAACACTCGCAACGATTTTAATCACGCTTCCGATCTCCCTATCTGTCATCTTAGGGAAAATCGGAATAGTGATCGCTGAGCGGTAATAAGCCTCAGCCTTAGGACAGTCCTTGATGCTGTAACCGAGTTTGGCGTAATAAGGCTGCGAAGGTATCGGGATATAATGGACCTGAACGCCGAGCCCGCGTTTTTGCAGCTCCTGAAAGATTTCTTTGCGTTTGGAAACCAGTTTTCCCTGAAGCCGGATCGGATAGATATGATAAACATGCGTGTTTTGGAATTGTTCATTCGGGATTTTGAAAAAAGAAAGACTATGGAAAGCCTTACGGTACCTAGCAGCGATTTTGCGGCGGCGGGCAACAAAGCGTCCGAGTTTTTTAAGCTGTTCAATGCCTAGGGCGGCTTGAATATCGGTCATTCGATAGTTAAATCCCAGGTTTTGCATTTCGTAATACCATGGACCGGCTTCGCGGTTGAGAAGTTTTTGGGGATCTCGTGTGACTCCGTGGGTTCTGAGCTCGGTTAGCCGCTCATAAAGAACCCGGTTGTTAGTGGTGATGGCTCCCCCCTCGCCTGTTGTGATATGTTTCACAGGATGAAAACTAAAAACGGCAAGATCGGAATGGGTGCAGGCGCCGACCTTATGTTTGTTATAAGTAGCTCCCAAGGCGTGGCAGGCATCTTCAACAACAATAAGATGATGCTTTTGAGCGATCCGATAGATCGCCCGAAGATCTGCCGGATGACCTGCAAAATCAGTGACAAAGACGGCTTTTGTCTTCGGTGTGATTTTTGCTTCAATAAGTTTCGGGTCAAGGCATTGAGTTTCGGGATCAATGTCGACAAAAACGGGTTTAGCGCCGACATATAAAGCGGCATTTGACGTGGCAATAAAACTGATAGGGGTGGTAATGACTTCGTCGCCGGGCTTGAGGCCGATCGCGATCGCTGCGAGATGAAGCGCAGCAGTTCCGTTCGCAACCGCGACCGCATATTTAGCTCTCACGGTCTTTGCCAGGCGCGTTTCGAGTTCTTGGACTTTTGGGCCTTGGGTCAAAAAATCAGACTTTAAAACCGCCGCCATAGCGCGGAGCTCTTCTTTTCCGATCCACTGCTTGCCGTATGGGATTCGTTTAATTTTTGTTTTCATGAGAATTGTGCTTATTTTTGGGGGACGGTTTCTCATCGATGCCTTCGTGTACCCAATGGCGTGCCTTATTGTAGGCTTTGCCGACTTTATCCTCGAGTTTTGGAGAGATCACCCGCAATATCTCTTTACCCAGGATGCGGTATTGCTTCCCAACCTTTGCGGCCCCTATAAGGCCGTTTTTGATCATACGCATCATCGTGCTCGGACTTACTTTGAGCAGCGCCTGCGTTTCCTTAGGGGTATAGACCTCAAATTCATTGATTTGCATGATATTCCCTTTCCGTGATTAGAATATGGGATATCGTAACATGGATTCAATAATAGTCAACAATAGTCATATGATGTCATTGTATTCTGAGTTTTGATTGCCGCAGGGGGGATGTAGATAGTTTAACGGTGAACGATTAAGAGGAAGCGAAGTTAGAACCCGAGCGCTTTGGCCCAGGCCGAAAGCGCAGTCCCTGCTAACCAGAGCAACCGGTTTTTAAGTATAAAACGGTCTTTAACGAGGCGCAGCTGTTTTAACTCGACCATGCGTCTTAGGCGCACATCCAGCATATCCTCAGCGGCATAATCGGCAGCCAGAGCATCTTCGGAAAGAGGGCCGGTTTCCCTGAGCTTTCGAAGGATGTGGATCCTTCTGGCCGTTTCACTCATGGTAAAAAGTATGAAATAGCAGAACGAAAAACATGTATAAACGATCAATGCATATAATCCGAATCCCAAAACATCGCTTCCTGTTAAAAATTTAAGAAAACACATCCATAATGCATAACCCATCAAAGGATAGCTGCAAAGGACCGAAAAAGCCGCGACGGGAAGCGGGGCGATATGAGGTTTGAATTTCCGCAAGATCCTTGAAAGGAAGATATGAAGCAAAAAGATGCAGAAGGGCGAACTTATTAATAAGAGCAGTAGAAAAAGATAGCGGGAAGTCATCTTAACCCCTCCCCGCCGGAAGGCCCAGGGCTTTTCGAAGCATTAAAAACGGCGCGATCATTTTTTCACCTTTCGAGCTAAGGGCCAGCTTTTCTCCGCTTTGATAAATAAGTTTGGCATTTAAAAGATCATGGATCCGGTCCGAGAATAGGGTTTTTGGATCAAAAAAAGACCGGATTTCTTCGGCAGTTAGTCCTGTTTCGGACCTCCCGACCAAGACAAGTATTTTTAGCGATGGGCTATCCGCCTGGCTTGCCGGATAAATTTGGATATAAGCGCAACTGAGCGCGGTATGAAGAATGGCGATTGCCGCAAGGTCGGCAAGAGTAAGCTGACGACATCCAAGGGCAATGAGCCCAATCAGAACAGCGCCAGGGATAAAGAACACGCTCAATAGAGCTCCGACATGATGATGGGGATGTCGCAAGCGCCATAGGAGGACGTGCAGGCATAAACAACAAAAAAAAGTACTAAAACCGAACGCCAAAATGCTTGCCGGTGCCGACATAGTTTCATCCACTTTTATTGTTTTGCTTATAAAAAATCGAGGCTCGTTGAGAGTTTACTTTTAACACGGTGCCGCGTCAACGCGTTTTGAGCGCTGCCCTTTCTTAATGGGGGCGTCAAGTTTATCATTGACGATTTTGGGCCTTTTCATTATAAGTGGGCCATGGCGTTCACACAAAATGATAGCAGTTCTGTTTTGATCACGGGTACGACTTCGGGCATCGGCCGCGGGTTAATGGATTTTTACGTCAAGAAAGGCATCAAAGTCTTCGCGGTGAACCGGCGTCAAGACGCCGCTCTCGAAGCTCTTTATCCTACTGTGGAATTCCATAAAGTGGATATCCAGGATGCTGCCGCGGTCAAAAAGCTTATTGCCGATCTTGTAGATCGGAAAAAAGTCCCGTCCATATTCGTTTTGAATGCCGGTATTAATAAAGTCGATAATGATGAGTTTTTTTCTCTCGATGGGTTCCGCGAAGTCCTTAACACCAATCTGTTCGGTGCCTTGAATTTTGTCGCCCCTCTTGTTGCGTTGCGACATCAATTGCCCGAAACAAAGATCGTCGCCATTTCCTCCGTGACAAATTATGCCGCGAACCCTTATTGTTTGGGTTATTACATCAGCAAAAAAGCCCTGACCCAGAGTTTTAAAGTTTTTTGCGAAATGTATCGCAAAACAAACTTGAAATTTAAATGGGTCGTGCTGGGCCCTGTATTGACTCCGATCGTTTCAAGTTCGGATAAATTTCCGAAGATCATGACGCAGATTAAAAATTGGTTTTCGGTCTCAGTGGATCGAACCGTTAAAGCCATTGCCAAATTTGCAGTTTCAAACCGCGTTTCCATGATATTCCCTTTCCGGGCGAGAATCCTTTTCCGCGGGATTTGGCTCGCTCAACAATTGATCCCTGGATTTTATCGAGGAAGGAAAAGGAGCTGAGCCTCTGATGGAACAGCTGACCATTCTTCAAAGAGGCCGTTGGGCGCTGGTGACGGGAGCTACCTCCGGCATCGGCCGTGCTTTCGCCGAACAGCTGGCCGCCCGAGGCATGAATCTTTTTCTCGTGGCGCTTGAAGCGGAAAGGCTCGGGGAGATCGCTGCAAGTTGGTCGCATACCTTCGGGATCGAAGTGGCGGTCCTTTCGCTCGACCTTTCCCGGAATGATGCTGTTCAAAAGATCCG
This sequence comes from Candidatus Omnitrophota bacterium, assembly GCA_022709525.1. GTDB lineage: Bacteria > Omnitrophota > Omnitrophia > Omnitrophales > Aquincolibacteriaceae > Aquincolibacterium. Next base: position 119,633 of record JAKLIQ010000004.1, on the reverse strand, counting down.
CCAAGCGGTTGGCGAGAAGCAAATCGATGTGCTTGTGAATGCGGCCGGGTTCGGTTATTTCGGCGATTTTGGCGCGATGAGCCATGAACAGATCCAGAATCTGATCCAGGTCGATTCAGCCGTGATCGCTCATATGTGCCGTCTTTTTTTGCCGCCGATGCAAACCCGCCGGTATGGCGCGATCATCAATGTCGCGTCGATCGCCGGTTTTCTTCCCTATCCTTTTGCCGCTCTTTATTCGGCCGCAAAAAGCTTTGTCCGGATCTTTACGAATGCCATTTGGGCTGAAAATCAGGAAAAAGGGGTCAAGATCGTGGCGTTATGCCCGGGATATACGAAGACCAACTTTGAAAAAGTTTCTGCCGAGCCGCACGGCGTCCATCTTTTCCCGGGAGAAACTCCCGGGGATATTGCCAGAAAAACGCTCGCTCATCTTTCAAAAAATCGTTGTACCTTTTTTACGAAATTCTCCCATCCCTGGAAAGTTTTCGCCGCTCGATGTCTTCCCTCGAAAGCTTTTGCGATGATCTTGCGGGCCCTGATGAAGCGGAGCCGTTCCTAACGAAGCGGTGCGGGATTAATTTTTCTTGCAGATGCAGCGCAGAACAATTCCATAGCGGATCAATTTTTCAAATGCTGTTAAGCGCAAAAGATGATAAGCAAATTGCGCAAGACGATTGTCGCGATAAACTTCCTCTCCTCCCAACATCTTGATGAAAGTAGCCTGGTTATCGGCGATAGATTCCCTTTTTAAAGCCGCAACGCGAAAACCGCAATGATCCAGAAAATGACCCAGATTTTCCTTCGTGAAGAAATTAATGTGTCCAGCGAACCATGCCGGCGCATTGGGTTTCAGGATATTCCGGACCATAATCTGGGCTTTTTTCCATTGCTCATTGGGTACTTCGAGATAAATCCCTCCGTTCTCTGAAAGTTTTTTCTTCAATTCCAGCATGGTCGCGCGGGGATCCGGCAAATGCTCAAGGACATGGTTTAGGATGATCGCGTTCTGGGAATGATCGGGGATACGATCAAGGGCAGCGGAAAGGTCTTTGTCAAAAAAAACCTGTTTTTTAAGTTCGTGGCTGAGCGCGTCAAAGAACTTTGAGGAGCTTTCAATGCCGGTATAACGGATCCGGGGGTAGTTTTCGCGAAAAACCTTACTTAAAAAGCAAGTGCCGCAACCGATCTCCAGGAAATTTCCTGACATTTCAAGATGAGCTGCCATGAAGTTGGCGATCTTTTTCCCGATCTGCGCGTCAAGGCCGGCCATCTTTTCGATCAGAGCATTGTAACCGGTATTTAATTCCTCAGAATCCGCGTCAAACTCGTTTGCTCGCTGCGGATTAAAGACGCAATGGCAACGTCTGCATTTTCGCAGGATCCCCTCTTTTGCGGTCAAATAGATCTTAGTATCAGGTTGGAGGCAGAAAGGGCAGGTTTCGGCCATGGGGCAGGTTAATTTTTTTGCGGCATTACGCGTTGAACGCTGACACTGTATTGGTTGCGGTTGGTAATGCAAACTTCCCAGAAAAGTCTCGCGATGGCTCCGAAGACGCTGACCACATTTTTAAACTTAAGAGCCGTTGATCGGCTGGATCGCCGCGGCCGCAAATACATGCCGACCTCCACAAACGAATGACCGCTTCGGATGAGTTTTACGAGCGCCATGGCCTGAAAAGCAAAACCGTTGGTTTGTATCGGAACTTTCGTGATCACGTCGCGCCGGTGAATGATGGGACCATTGTAGTAATGAAGCATGCAGCGGAAGATGCTATTCAGAATCAAAGTAAAAAGGTGGGATAGCAGGCACCGGGAAAAAGGCCGGACTTCCATATTCATGGTAAAAGGGATCACAATGTCCGCCGATCCAACGAGAGAGAACATGGCTTTGATGGAACTGCCTAGAATCTCATTGTCTCCCGGAATAATGGACACATAATTCATTCGGGCCATCGAGACGCCCTTTTTGAAGTTATAGCCGAACCCCATATTTTTCCCGTTATGGATGGCTTTGACGTTCTTGTGGCGGGCGGCCAATTCATCGATAATGGCGCCGGTCCGGTCGGTAGAGCCGTCATCAAAGAGAAGGATTTCGTGATCAGAAAACCGGTCGTCGATCGCTTCCAAAACTTCGGTAAATGTATTCTCAATATTCCCTTCTTCGTTCAACGAAGGGATAATGACAGTGATCGTTCTTTCCAAAATATGGCCTCATTTTTATTTTAAAACACGCGTTGCTGCAAAAGCAAGTTCGGGACCGACTATAACAAAGATGCCGGAAAAAGCCAAGCCAAAGATTCTTTTTTCGCATTCTCTGTGATACAATCCCCGTCATTCTATGGAAAGAAAAGATACTTTGACGGTTCATCTATGTTTGGTCGCGCTGGTCGCCTTCGCTTTCTTTTTTACCTGTTATGTCGGTCTTCCTTACGATTTCAATGCGGACTATCCGCTGGTTGTTCGCGGTACCGGCGCGGTTAGCTATGGGGAGCTTGTCAAGCTTACACTGAATCCGAGCACGCCATCCTGGTTTTATCCGCCGACTTCGCGGACCGATCTCATGGTCTATCTGCGCCCTCTGCAATTCTTGTTTTTGAAATTCGAATTTGATAGCTTGGGCTACACCTTGCCGCCTCTCCACGTGGTGACAGCGGTCGGCTGCGGTCTTTTATCCGCTCTTTTATTCGGCATCATCGCACATTGGACAAAACGCAAGCTCTGGGGCTGGCTTGCCGTAGCGCTCTACCTGACCTTTCCGAGCAATGTCTTCATGCTTATTTCGGATTTTTCGGCCGATTTTCAATTCTACATCTCCATTCTGTCGCTCACGGCGATCCTTTTATTCGGCCGTTTGACCTTGCAGCGTTCCAAGTCCGTGATCGCATTCTCTTTCCTCGCGTTTTTATGGCTTATTTCGGTATGGCTTGCGATCAAATTAAAGTCCTCCGAGAAGATTCTTCCGGTCGTTTGTCTTGGATTCCTTATTTGGCAATGCCGTTCGATTTACCGAAGGATCGGCTTTTTGAAGACCGCGATCGCGGTTTTTGTTGTGGCGGTAAGCTTTTTTCTTGTTGTTCCTTCCAAAACTTTTTTTAATGAGATTGCGAGGAAGATCAATCCGGAAGACAATCTCGCAGCCAGCAAAGTGGAAGCTCCTAAAGACAAAAAAATGTTTTCGTTGAAATGGCAAAATGGTTTGCAACGAACCTTTTTTGTGCCGGACGGAGAATTTTCCTTTAAATCGATCTTTCGGCGAAGCAGAAATCCGCTTTCATTTACCGAAAATTACGGTCTTTTTTTAGGCGTTCTTTTCTGGCTCGGTCTTTTTGTCGCTTTTTTTCTCTTCAACCTCCGAAAACCTTCACCGACCGGCCCGCCGGATTTTGAGATCCGGCGTCATCATTTCAATCTGTTTCTTGTCTGGTTCGTCGCGATCCTCTGCGGATTTTGTTCCAGCATGCCGTTAACTGACAGCCGTTTTCTTAATTTTGCGTATTTGCCGTCGCTGATCGTATTTTTTTTGGCGCTTGATGAGCTGCAAAAGGCTTTCTTCTCATCTCTAAAGAGGTCGAGAGTCTTCCTCAGCGCATTAATTCTGCTTGTGGTCGCGACGTGTTTATTAAATTTTTTCACTTATTCGAAGCTTCTTGGTCATTATGGCGGGATGCAGGATGCCCTTGTGCGGGCGGAGAAAGATATTTTTCCTTTGGTTTACGGCGAAGCGCCGACGGATACAAGTCTTTATGAACGCCATACGGAATTGGAGCGTCGCGCCGTGATCGTTGATTGGTATGATCTGCCGTCCGATTGGATCGAGATCGTTAAGGACCGATTAGCGGAGGAGCCGGCTGTTTTTCTTTATTCGCGGACGCTTCAGCCAGAGAGGTTGGTCGCCCTCAAGGACGCCGGGATTGAGGCGTCTCTATGGAAGCAATACGATCTTTTCGATTCAAAGCCTCTTCTTTTCCGGTTTTTTAAAATGCTTAGCAAAATCCCCGCTGTTTCGCGTAAACTTCCGAGCACAAGTATTTTTGTCTACAAATTACAGCGAACAACGGCCTGAACCCGTTTAAACCCGAAGATATCCCGCCTTTGCATCTCGGATCCAATCATTGACCAATTCAGGAAAAGGGGCTTTTGTTTGGTAGGGGTCGTAGACTTTCATGTGGATCAATTCCATAAGACGGATGTCGTCTTGGCCGCAACAATGGGACGGGCCGAGAAATTTAAAATAATCGTTCACGCCGGTCGAGACGAATTTAACGTTCAGGCCCTGCAGGATAACGTCATTGCGAACCTGCTCGATAGCGCGATAGACCAAGAAATTGACGATCGAATAAACAACCGGGATCAGACCGCTTAGGCTCATACCGGCCGCAATGCCGACCGTTCCCTGCTCCATGATGCCGCAATTGATTACCCGGTCCGGGAACTCCGCGCGTATTTTATCCACAGCTCCAAATCCCATATCACAGAGAAGCAGATAATACCGTTTATCTTTCCGGAAATAAGGGATCAACAGATCTAGAATATCTTTGCGGTAGTTAACGGCTTCATCCATAGCTTTTCCCTTTAGCTAATTCTTCATCGCTCGGGATTCTGAAATGGAACTTCGGAACGTTTTCCATGCATTTTAGGCCAAATCCTTTGATCGTTTCTGCGACGACGATCGCCGGTACCGAAGCATTTGATTTTTGCGCGGCATGGATGCAGTCGGCGATCTCCTTAGGATCATGGCCGGGGCAAAGCATCGGATTAAGCCCGAATCCTTTCAACCGCTTGATCAGTTCTTTTTCCTCGGAATCAAGAACGTTTTTTACAAAATCCATAGCTTGAAGTCGATTGTGGTCCACCAGGATCGTAAGATTCGAAACTTGATGCTTAATCGCAAAAAGGATCGCTTCCCAGGCCGAACCTTCCTGGAATTCACCGTCCCCCATCACGCAATATGTCGTATATTTTTTTTCTTGGAGCTTAGCGCCGTAAGCAATGCCGACCGCGATCGGCAACCCATGCCCGAGCGATCCGCATCCTGCCTCAAGGCCATATTCCGGACGGTGCTCCATGCAGCCCAAAAGCGAACTTTCCGATGTATAAAAGCCTTCCCATTCTTTCCGGGGAATCACGTTAAGATCGGCAAGGATCGCGTAAAGCGCGTAACAACCGTGCGCTTTTGAAAAAACCACTCGATCCCGGTCTTCCCATAAAGGTTTTTTGGGGTTGTAGGATAAGATCTTGTAGTAGAGCGCGGTCAGGATATCCACCGATGAAAGCGAGGGGGCGATGTGGCCGGCTTTATTTTTGATTGAGACCCTGAGGATCTCGTCGCGAATCGCGTTGGCTTTTGCAAGAAGCTGGTTTTTCATCAGATGAAATTCGCGTGAGCCGGAGGATTTTTTAATTCCCAGAGATAGCGGTTGATCTCGTCCATCCGGCAGTTGACCCGGCAGTTTTCAACATTAAGGCAAGTCGCGACTTTTTCGAGGGATTTTTTCCTCGCGTCGCTTTCCCAGATCTCCTTGAAAGTATTCTTATAAATATTTCCGTAAAGAAAATCTTTATTCCCAAGATAAATGCTGCACCCCCACACATCCCCGCCGGCGTCAATATAAGTCCAGAATGGCAGCGCCAGACAACGCTTGTAATTACGGGCGGCCTCGTCCCATTTTTTCATCGATCGGGCTCGAAAGATCACGTTGAAATTTTTATCGTTCAGATCCTTAAGCTCGTTCTCAAGATAATCGTAGTCGCTGTAGCGGATGTTCTGATAGATTTTGGTCAAGCTCGAAGGGTGCTGGGAGTAGGGCTTGATCACAAGATAGTCCATTCCGATTTCTTTGGCTTTTTGGGCGAGCAGCTTAGCTTCATGGTGATTTTCGGGAAGCAGGAGAAGCTGCATTCCCAAAGTGCATGCATAATTGTTTTTCTTTTTAGTTTGAGCCGCAAAAGCCATATTCTTAAAGACCCGGTCAAGGTCTTCGGGTTTAGTTTGGTGGATTTTCGCGTAAGTCTCCGGCGTGGCGCCGTTAATGCTCACTTTGATCCAAGCCATGCACGAAAGCGTCCGTTCCGCCGTTTTTTCATCAAAGAGCACGGCGTTCGAAGTAACTCCCACATCAATGCCGGATTTTTTTGTGTGTTCAATGATCTCGGCCATATCCTTGTGAAGGAAAGGCTCGCCTTCTCCTGCATACATGATGCTTTTGAGGCCGAGCCGGCCGAGTTCAGTCAATCTTTCTTTTAGAAGCGCCGTCTCAAGCCGGCGCGATTGATACTTCATGAAATCAAGGCCGCAATAAATGCACCGGTGATTACATGCCCCGCAGGGAGAAATTTCGGCATAAATAGGATAAATATTCTTTCCGGCAAGCCAGTCACTGGTCCTGTCAACGTGATAGAGCAACTTATGGCTATCGATCCGGTATTTATCCATATTCAGAAGAAGGTTAATCCCCGCTTTTCCGGAATTTTTGCGCGGCCGAAACGAAATGATCCGTCAGATAGTGGCAAAGGGTGAGATGTGCGATTTCGACGAATCCGTAACTATCGGATGGTATATAAAAATTCACGTGGCCCGCTTGGCGCAGCGGGTTGTCAGATTTGAATCCCGACATCGTGATAACGCGGCAGCCAAGTTCTTTGGCTTTTTGCGCGGCCTTAAGGATGTTGGACGATCGGCCGGAAGAACTTATCGCGATTAGGACGTCGTCTGCGTCCGCGAACATAGCGACCGGTTTTTCAAAAATTTCCGGATAACTGTAATCGTTGCCGACGCAGGTGAGCAACGACGCATCATTAAAGGCGATCGCACGAATGCCTCCGTTTTTCCAGAGGTCCACCGCCTGATGGCTCGCGATCGCCGCGCTGCCGCCGTTACCGACAAAGATCACTTTAGCATGTTTTTTTCCTGCGGCCGCGATCCATTCGATCGCGCGTTGAAAGCCGGGGTCCGGGGCGAGCAGATTTTGCTTCTCGTCGCGCACTTCTACCGCATCTAAGCAAAGTTTCAAATTTGAGAAATAGTCTCGGATATTCATGGTCGCTTTCATTTGAGCAAGGTTGAAATAAAACGGCACAATGGTACCGATTCGATGAAGGAACGGTTACAAACGATCCGGACCGCCATAGCTCCCACTGCATTGCCGATAAAACCGATCAGATCCGAAGGGTATCCTTTAGCCGCGCACGGGGCAGTTACGGCGAAGAAAGCGTCTCCCGCCCCTACGCGGTCGACGATCTCGCTTGAAAAAATAGGCGTTGCGGCGAATGCCTCACCGTTTCTGTGAGCGATTGAGCCGAGGTGGCCTCTTGTGATCATGACCATTTTTGTTTTCAACAGCTTGCTGACTCGCTCGATAAGCGGCTCTAAAGGTCCGCTCTTGTCATGCATCGCAAGCCGGATCTCGGGTTCATCGATGCAAATATAATCGACATGACGATATTTTGTGACAAGGTTAAAGCCAAGATTCGCGCTGTTGGTTTGAGTATTGACCGCAAGAAACTTCGCTTTTTTACCTAAAAGCGCGATCGTTGCCGGGCTAAGAAAGCCGTGGCCATAATCCGCCACCAACACAGCGTCATACTTCGGAAGGATCTTAAGAAGATGGGCGCGCAGAGCCTCGTCTGTTTGAGGGGGAAGCGAGGAATCTTCCAGAAAGCTGACCTGGAACATTTTGGAAAGAAAGACCGGTTCGACAAAACGCCGCTTGACGATCGTTGGAGCATTTTCGCGGTAGAAAAAATGGGGCTTGATATTGGGTTTTAAATGTTTTCGAATGAATTCTTCATGGGAGTTCTCGCGGCCAAGGCAGGTAACCAAATCCACATTTCCGCAGAATGAAGCCGCATGGTTCGCGCAAGCCAGAACGCCGCCGGCAAAAGATTCGGAGTTGAGATATTTGGTAGTGACCATGGTTTCTTTCGGAGATTTTCCGAGCGCTTTGCAGTAATGGTATTCATCGATGATCGTATCGCCAATAACAAGGATCTTCAAGCCCTCAAGGTCCTTTAAGTGTTTTATGACGTCTTCTTCGCTGTAGCGTTTATGGAATTGCTGAAGAAAAAGGCGCGTTTCTTCGGAAAAGACGCTGAAATAAGTGTTAAGGATATTACTCGAACTGAAGCGCACTTCATCTGTGAATACAAGCTTTCCGCCGATACTTTCAACCGCTTCCCGCTCCGGACGGATATTGCCCGTGATATCCTCATCCGGCGCCGCGTATTCGATACCTTTAACGTAAAAGTTCGGCTTCAGCTTTCGAATGGTTTCCACGGCCGTAGGCCATTCATTGATGGCAACATAATCGACGCACTCGACCGCAGCGACCGATTCCGCTCTTAATCTTTGATTGAAAACGGGACGTCCAGGCCCTTTTCCGACATATTCATCTTTGGTCAAAGTGACAACAAGGTAATCCCCTTTTTTACGTGCAGCGTAAAAGTGATGGATATGTCCCGGGTGCATCAGGTCAAAAACACCATGACAGTGGACGACCTTTTTACCGCTCTTTTTGATTTTTGCGATGGTTTTTTCGAGGGTGTTGAGCGATTTGATTTTTTCAGCGAAATGGTCGACCTTAAGACGCTTTGCTTCCTTGGTTTTGGAGCTCATGTTAGCCTTTCAAATAAGCGAACCACGTTTTTGTAGCCTCTTTTATTGAGTCCGGAGTCCAAACCGGCGCATTTTTAAAATCATTAATATTTTTTTTCAACGTCTGGATTCCTTCCTCGATCTTTATGACCGGCTCCCATCCGAGAACCTTTCTCGCCTTTGTGATATCTGCATGCGTCACATCCGGTTCTCCTGGCCGCTTGGGAACAAAAACGACATCACCTCCAAGGATTTCGGTGATCCGATTAACACTGACCGGAGATCCGGAGCCAATATTGAAGATCTCGCCCGAAATATCGGCATTGGCGGCTTTCCAAAACGCTTTTGCGACATCGGTTACAAAAACAAAATCCCTTGTTTGAGTTCCATCCCCGACTACCGTAAAAGGTTTCTTGTGAAGCATTTGAGCTAAAAAAACGCCGAAGACAGCGCCATAAGTTCCAGAAGTGCGCGCTCTTGGCCCATAGACATTAAAGAGACGAAGCGATACGGTTGGAAGACCGTAGACTTTGCTCCAATGCATCGCGCATTGTTCACCGAGATTTTTTGTCAGAGCGTAAGGATATTCGGGACGGATCTCAGCGGTCTCTTTGGTCGGATATTCCCGCGCAATACCGTAACATGAAGAAGATGCGGCATAAAGGAACCGCTTCACGCCGGCCCGCCGGCTTGCTTCAAGCACGGAAACCGTACCGCTGACGTTAGACTTGTAATAATCTAACGGCCTTTCGATCGAGGGCACAATATCCGCTAAGGCCGCAAGATGGAACACATAATCGACTCCCTTAAAAAGGGTCTTAATAGCGTCAAACCGGCTTATATCCGCCTTGTGAATGGTCAGGTTCTTTGTTTTTTCTAGAGATCGCAGATTTTGCCGCCGTCCGGTCGAAAAATTATCAAGGACCGTTACGCGACACCCCTCGCGGATCAATAATTCGGTCAAGTGGCTTCCAATAAAACCGGCGCCGCCTGTCACCATCGCATTAATCATAAATAATCGCTTTCTCCGTTAATGAATCATATTGGTATCTGAAAATAACCATTCGGAAGGAAAACGCTGTAACCGCAATCAAATGAACACCTTCCAAGGCAAGTGCCAGACGCGGACCGGATGGATTATAAAGCAACATGGCATCCAGTGCAAGCGTGAGGGTTTTAAGGGAAAGGGCAAAATAGCCATCCTTCAGGACCCGGAGGGCCCTGAAGGGTCATCAGATTCGATCTCTTGAAAATTCTTTTGAAATTCCCGGTCCAAGATATTCTGGCCAATCGTTCGTGTGATGATCGTCGCCGAGACAAGGAGGGATGCGGCGGTTAGGTACCATAAAAGCGAGATCCGCCAATTCCAGCCCGGCAGTAAGATTTCAAAGATTGCCGCGATCAAAACGAGGTTCATGACGGTCGGATATGTTGTGGTGTAATGGACGATCATGAATGCCCAATGCGCCAGGCTACGTTTCTCTTTCGAGTTATCGATGGGATTTTCAGGATCTCCGCTCATTTCGCCCGAAATTCGAACCGAGCGGAATTTCATAAGCTTATCGATCGTGATTCGATGTCCGCCGTCATGCATGGCAAGCGTGAGTACCTGCCCAAGGGCGCCGAAAATCCCAAGGACGATGTAGAATTTATTAGCAGTTTGTTCGAACAGACCGACGCCGATCATGGCAGGAACAAGCAGGTTGATAATATAGTGATTGATCACGTCATAATATTTTCCCGACATGCCGGATTGCCGTTTATCGGTAACAACGATCTTTTTTTGCTGGTATTGTCGGTATCGCGCCACTTCCCCGTCCATGCAATCGATGATGTACCAAAGCTGCAGAAGCAGTGCGCCGGTCAAAAAGATCAGGTTTGAGGGGTTTAAGAAAAAGAATGTCGCAATCACTCCGGTAACGATCATGGCGAAACTGACCTGATTGGGAGTGACCGGATAAGGAAGGATAAGCCGCGTCAGATAGATGGAAAAAAAACGGGAAACATACCGCATGTAAACATTTGAAACGTCCTTTTTTGCGGTTGTTTGGCAGATCTTTCTTAATTCCGCGATAGTCTCCAAGGCCTTACCCTTCCGATTTACTTGTTTTTCAGAAGAGCTGAGTTTCGACAGATCTCATCTCTGTGATTCATGTAATATTGCAGGATGATCGCATCCTGGACTTCCGTCGGGCTGTCTGAATTGTCATAGATTACGGCGTCGGCAGCAAGTTTCAAGGGGGCGATTTCACGATTACGGTCGATCTCATCCAGTTTTTCGATCTTGGGGATCAAGACGTGATAGTCAGGGCATTTCTTCTTTTCTTCCTCCGTCATTATCTTGAACATGCGCCAGGCCCGGATCTCAACGGAAGCGGTGATGTAAAACTTCCACATGGCATCAGGGAACACAATGGTACCGATGTCGCGCCCCTCCATAACGATTGGATGTTCTTGCGAGAACTCCCGCTGTTTAGCTGTGAGGATATCCCTTAATTCCCGGATGACCGAGATCCGCGAGGCGAAAAAGACGATATCTTGATGGTCCAGCTCCCGCGTCCAGTCTTTGCCGTTGACAACAGTGCCGCAGAAACCTTTGCCGCTGAAAAATTTAAAATCGGTCGTTTTTGCGATTTTGACAATAGCAGTCTCATCTTTGGGGTCGATCTTGTTTTCGATCGCGATGCGGCCGATCGCACGATACATGTGTCCGGTGTTGACATAAAGGAACCCCATCCGGTCGGCCAACTCTCTGGAGATGGTGCTCTTCCCCACGTAAGACGGTCCATCGATCGCAACCACTTGGGTTTTTGCGTTAGTTTTCATAGGTTTTCAGGCCGATAGTATACAAAAATTATCAAATAAAATGGCATTAAAAAGATTGGCATTCAGTCGAATTTGCAGGAAACTTTAAGATCTTCCAGATGATCGATCTCAAGCCACTCCCCCGTGACTTGGACGGCTTTGACCGGAAAACCTTTATCGATCATCAGCTGAATAAAACTCGTCATGAACATATTCCGATAATTTTTACCGTCATAAACCGCATTTTTGTCTGCATCATGATAAGCAGCTCTGACCTTTGGAAGCATTTTTTTCTTGATCTTAAAAAGCCCCATGTATTGACCTTGGATCTCATCGTAGGATTTTGGTTTTTTGCCCAACTCCCGGATGAATCCGCGGTCATCGAGTTTCATGGTCTCGGCATCCTTCAGAGGGTCATCCATGCGTTTGAGCCAAAGCTCTTTCCAATTCATTGATACCGCTACGGCAAAATCCTCATTGGAAGCAAGCACCGGTTCCAGGATCGACCGGCCATAAAGAATATCGCCATAGCTGATCAAAAGATCATCGTCAAAATAAGATTCGGCGCAAAATAAAGTCGCCACCATATTGGTCGTTGCATATTCGGGATTGATCACATAGCGGACTTTAGGGCGCTGGAGGGTTTCCTGTTTATAGCCTTTGATCAAAACGATATCTTTGATGCCGCAGGAGCGCATGGTGTCGATCTGGTAATCAATGATCGGTTTTCCTTGATATTCCACAAGGCATTTAGGCCGATCAAGTGTTAAGGGGCGAAGGCGTTGTCCTTCCCCCGCCGCCAATATGATTGCTCGCATGGAACCCCTTAAGCTTTAAAGATTTTTTTAAAAAAAGAAATATCGGAAACTAAAAACGGGTCGACGCGTTCTGGATGCCACATCATACCAAAGATCGGAAGTGATTTATGAGAAAAGGCTTCCACGGTCTGATCGGTCTCCACAATCCCTTCAGTCAGAAGTTCTTTGCCGGTGCTTTGAATGCAAAAACCGTGGTACGAATTGACCAAAGTCTTTTGGGAATAGTTTGCTTCGAAGATCCCGCGTCCTTGGAAACGCACCCGATGGTTGATGCCGACATGGCCATCCCGCTTTTTAAAGGTTGATCCAAAGAAATGAGCGACCATTTGCGCCCCACGGCAAACTCCCAGCAGAGGGATCTTGGATTTTACGGCAATCTCGATCAACCGACTTTCGAACTCATCGCGCATCTTGCATAATGGATCCGTGGGATTGAGCGAAGCAAGATCGTTCCCTCCCGTTAAAAGGACCCCATCCGGCTTGATCAAACGGAAATATTCGTCAAGCGGGGCTTTGAATGATAATGCGATCGGAAGCAGACCGCATTTAGAAAGAAATGCGCCCCATTGGATGTCGAGCGCTTCCCGAATCTCAGGATAACTTGGATTTTGAATTAAACGTTGGCTTAAGAGGATTTTTTTCATCGGAGCACCGTTACTTGTTGATTAGCGCAATCAATCTCAAGGTATTTGGCGCGGGACCATTCGGAATAATTTTTTTCACCGGCACCGATGACGGACGGGATGCGCAGTTCAGCCGCGCGGATGGCCATATGGGAATTAGCGCCTCCGTACATCGTAATAAGTCCGGCCAGCGGGCGCGTGAATATCCAGTCATATCCCGGGTCAGCGCTTGGGATAAGAACGACTTTGCCGTCGAGATTGCTCGTCAAAATATTTTCTTCCAGTATCGTCTCTCCACGAGCGCGCCCCAAGGTAATGTAGTTGGGTTTTCCCTCTTCAAGTTCGAATTCAAAAGCATTATCAGGTTCAACGATAAATGCCGGCAATTTGATCAATTTGGTGATTTCATAGAAACTGCGGTTGCGCTCGATTTCTTCGGCCAAGATGCAGGAGAGATCGCGATGGTCGAGCGTTGCATACAAATGCAAGATGGTTTTGATATCAATGAAAGAAGCGTCTTCGGGGGTGAGTTCGTAAAAGGCCGCCAATTCTTTTACAAGCCCTAAGATTTCGCTCACGCTTTTAGTAAAAACGAATTTCGAGTATTCTCTTCCCTCGATGGCTTGCCTTAAGAAAGTAATGAGATCCTCAGCGCTTACTTGAATCCCCTCTTTTTTAAGAAGAAGATCAAGGGTTCGGAGTTGAGAATCTTTGAAGCGGAAATCTTTCTTAGCAGGAGGATCCTGGGGAAGAGGCTGATTTGAAAAGTAGAGGTCATAACCTTCGCGGTAGTTTAAGGAGAGGATATCATAAGTTCCGGGACGGAGGTGCCCATAGCGGGCGAGAAATTTTTCTTTTGAAAGCGCGCTGCGATCCCGCGCCATTTGCTTTGCGATCGTATCAAGCGACGCCATGAAGTCATCAAAATCTTCGCGGGAAATCACTTTCGTTTCAACCATGGAACGGAGGAATTGAACGGCGACAAATCCTGCCCGCGCCAACCCGGCGAATGGAAGCGTACCGTAACGGCGGCAATCTTCCAAAAGCCAGTAAATTTTTTCAATCGGGTTCAATGAAGACGTCAGGACTTTTTGCTGCCTTTCCTCTAATTCGGTGATCTTATTGAGATCGTTGGCAAAAATCCCATTATGATGGGTCAGAATGTTGTTGGTTAATTCAATCAGCGCGTCCTTGATTTTTTTGAGGTCGCTTTCCGTAAAACCATTTTTTTTGAGCCCTTGAAGCTTGTCTTCAAGATTGAGAAAGAAGCAGGAAAAAACAACATCAAATTCCACTTTGTCATGGCTGGCCGGAGAATCCTGCAGCTTTGTCAAGAAATAATTTGCCAAGCGCGACGCCAATTCTTCATCGATCCCTTTGGGTATGAATGAATTGAAACTGACCCGCACATCGATATAAGGATGACCGATCAGCGTCACCAGAAGCGGGTAAGAACGGACATTTCGATAACCGTAGTCATCACGTTGGTAGGACCACGTCTTATCGGTGATCAACTCCTTATAGAGAGAAAGCGCTAAAGGCCGCGGTTTTACACCGATCATCTCGGCCGGATTCCAATCCGGCATAACGCCTAAAAAGGTGCGCCAGCCGTGAAGATAGGGGTGAGGCGCATTAATATGGTCGATTTTCATGAAGATCTTGTGCAGATAATGACCAACCATGAATACTTTAGGAAGTGTCCGGCCTCGAGTTACGATAGGCCGAACCTGCAAAAGATGGATCTGCCCTGTCTTTTCAATGGCGAATTCGATGTCAAGACAGTCGCTTTTGCAGACCGTTTCAACTTCCGCGATTGCCTCCATAAGTTTTTCGAATTTTCTATTCTTTGTCTTGAAATTCCGGAACTTTACAAAAGTTTTAAGTTTATTCGATCTGCCTGATGTCACGCTGTCAGTGCGATGGGAAGCGTCGTCGTAATTGATAATGTAGTACGGTGACAGCGTGTCAAGATCGCGGGTGAAAACAACGCCGCTTATAGCAACATCTTTGACCATGGGTTGGAGGAAGAACTGGTTTTGTCCCGAAGAAAGCTCTCCGTAGGAGGCGATTACTGATTGAATAGCATGTCGAAGTTTGGACCGATCTTTTAGCTCGACCCCTGCGATCGAAGTGAATTTTCCGGCGTTCGAAAGGTTGGCCAGATCCTCTTCGATCGCAGAAGAACGGACGATAAAAGGACCAGGCTGATGGGCAAAATGGCTTTGAATGCGAGCGAGGCACCCGCTCTCATCCGAACGCCATTCACTCACGGTAAATTTGCAGACAGGTTGTACGATCGATCTCGTCAAAAGCGAAGCGATTCGCTCCAGAGTCTCAGCTTTTGTTCCCATTAATTCCGTGACCATGCAAAATCCTCTTAATGATTCAAAATAAGACATTTGAGCGAATAGCGTACTCTGGAGAATCCTTGAAATCAAACAAAAACAAAAAAGGAGCAAAGCTCAAGGATTATATAAGGCTCAGGACCGTATATCCTGATTCGGAATCTTTTTGGGAAGGTTCTCGATAGAGCTCCTTAAAGCGGCTCTTCCCGACTTGAGCATCGGAAACAAGTTGGCGGATATTTCTTGGCGGAAAGATTTGCTTCTCCGCAGCATCGCTCGGGGCGATCAAAACATGGGTGATGCCGGCACGTTTTAAAAAATCGACGGTTTCTTCGGAAGTTGCGAAGCGAGTGTCGTAGTGTGTTTTTTGGCGAAATTCCGGCTCACGTATCACTTCCGGCCGAAAATGGAACATCCGGACCTCGTAAGCATTTAGAATCTTTGCATTTTCAGGGAGATTCGTGTTCACAAATTGAGCAACCGCATAAGTTCGCTCCGTTCGTTTTAAATAATCCTCCTCAGTCTCTAATCCCAGGGCGACCCGGTAGCTGTTCCTTCCGTGATAAAAAGCTGCACCCGCCTCGATTATAAGAATGGCAAAAATAAAAATTCGGGACCATTTCGTGAGCCATTTCTCAGGAAAACCGGATGCGATCAGATGGCCGATGGGTAACGACCACAGCGCGCAGACCGGAAAAAGGAAGCGAAGATTCTGTCTCGGTAGAAGGGTCCACAAGCAAAAATAAATGATCCCCCAAAAAAGAAAAGTGTTAGCGGCCGCCGGTTTCTTTCGAATCAGAAACAAACCGGGCAAAAAAGCTAGGAATATGATGCCAAGCCGCGTCCACGAGCCTCCAAAGTATTGTGGATGCATTGTCATCGACCAAGGAAGCGCAAATGAATTGAGATATCCCAGATTTTTGGCGATGTAGCCTTTTTCTCCAAAGTAAAGAAAGCTTCCTTCGTAGAGAAAAGAACGAAAATACCAAGCGAATCCGATCAAGAAGGAAATGGAAGCCATCAAAAAAAGCCCCGCAAGCGCTGGCCCTAGTTTTATTTTCCTTAAAGACGCAAGGACAATCAAATACGCCGTAACCGAAATTGCGGCGAGCGCCGCAAGGTATTTTACTCCGAAGGCAAAGCCCAAGTAGATGCCAGCCAGAACGAACCATTTCAGATCCGCGGTTTCCTGCCATTTTAAAATCGAATAAAAAACAAAGAAAATAAAAAAACTCAAAGCGACATCGGTGTAGGCCAGTGACATTTGACCAAAAATACCGGGGGTCAACGCGAAAATCAAAGCGCTTATTCCGAGCCAAGACTTTGGAATGAATCTTCTCTCGATCGCAAGTAATCCGATAACGATGCCAAGGCCGGTCACGCAATGGAACAGATTTGCCATGCGGGTTCCGTCCCAAAGCAATGAAAGAACATAGAACATGTTCATGAGTAGCGGGAATACGGAATTGACGCCGTATGGCACATAGCAAATACGATGAGCCAGTGCAAAGCGTTTTGGTATTTCAAGCTGGTAAGCAAGCGCGTCATGAGCAGTTGAAGGGGTCATGGATTGAATGATGGCTAGAGCCAGCACAGCGCTTAGCGCCCAAAGAAGCGGGCTTTTTTGTAATGCTTCAAAAATCAACCTTGGGTTCCAGGGGGGTAGGTCTTTCCAGCCAAAAAAAAGAAGAACGGTCAGAGAGATGAAAAATAAATAACAAGCCGAAGCGGAAAAGAAACCCAAGGAGCCGAGGATCGCCAAGAGAAGGCCAAAAGAGCCGAATCCGGCCGCAAAACCAAAAGCAGTTCGTTCGAGTTCGGAATCAAACTTATACTTTGCCCAAACAAGGATCCGTTGGCCCCAGAAATTTCCGAGAGCGACAATCCATACAACATGAACAAACGCGGCAAATTGGTCCATAGGGATCTATTTGAGTTTTGAGATAAAAAGATCGAAGAAATAAAAACTCGCGACGATCAGGAGCCATAAAAACCAAAGAATGGTCCAAAAATCGCGGCGAAAACGATGATTTTTTGGAAATTCTTTTCTCATGGTCGTTCAAATAGCTTTTTTCTGAATCGTAGTATCCAGGTGATAATCAGGGCTTCAAGAACGATATGACGTGAGATTTTAGAATTCCCCGCCTTACGATCGGTGAAAATGATGGGGATCTCGACGATCTTGAAGCCGCGGCAAAGGGCGCGATATTTCATTTCGATTTGAAAGCAATAACCGTCAGAATGAATACGATCAAGTCCGAGCTCTTCCAAAACTTTACGGCGATAACAGATGTAGCCGGCGGTCATGTCGGCGATCGATACGCCAAGAATAAGCTTTGCATAGAGGCTCGCCATACGGCTAAGAAAAACACGGGATAGAGGCCAATTCGCGATACCTCCCCCTTTGATCCACCGAGACCCTACGACGATATCCGCATCTTTGATTTCCTGTAAAAAACGCGGAATATAGCGAGGGCGATGCGATAGATCCGCATCCATTTCCATGAAAGCGTCGTAATCGCGCGACAATCCCCATTGGAAGCCGGCGATATACGCGGGCCCAAGACCTTGTTTGCCGGGCCGTCGAAGCACATGAATTCTCGGATTCTTTTGCGCGAGTCTTTCTGCAAGATCCCCTGTTCCGTCAGGCGAATTGTCGTCAACTATGAGAACATCGATGCCGGAATCGACGTTCATCAGGCGGCCCACAAGGCGCTCGATATTGTCGCGTTCATTATAGGTGGGCATTACGATCAAAGTTTTCATGTGCGTTTTTCTCTCAGATCAAAAAGCAAGAACGATCTATCGCTTTTTTGTACAAGTGGATAATTCTTCATAACATGATCAAAAAAATCTTTTTGCGCGCGAAAGACATCGGGTTCTGTAAGCACTAAATAAGCGGCTCCCTCAGAGCGTAATTTTTCAAGCCAGAGAACTGGATCGCCGTATCCTTTCCCGACCAATCGTTGATGGCGCGGCTGCGGGCTCGTCAGGACATAGCTTTCCCTCATCGTCAAACTAAAGGGCCAGCCCCATCTGTTCGCGTAATATAAAAGATCGGGCGACGAACCATGGGAAGCAATGATCTTGTCTTGAGGTTGCGTTAAAGCCTGGACCTGCTTCCCTATCGCTGGGATTTTCTTTTTGTCCATTCCTCCCGATAACGCGGTCGGCACATAATAGCGTAAAGCGCAAAAAAGAAAAGCGCTCCAAAACAAAACACGGATGCTTTTCCGTATCAAGCCTTTAAATGTCTCATAGGCGGATGCAGCTAAGACCGCTGCTGCGGGGACGCAATGGATCAGATAAAAAGGATGATCAGCAACTTTTTTAGGCAGAAGAACGATCACGGAAAGAGAGAAAACAAGCCAAATCCCAAAAATCCGTTCCTTTTTCCATCGGGCAGGGTTCTGCAATAGCAATAGAGGCAGAATGACCGGGGTCAGCCAAGGACCGATCATAATCATCAGTAATCGTGAGTAGAAATCTTTTGTAAACCCCAAGAAATCCGGTAAAAGGCGGCCTTCATGGGATTGGCTGAAAAGGCTGGTCATCACCTGCGTTGGAAAATTTTTTTCAAGCAAATAGTAATATCCGTAGAGCAAGAAAATCGGGATCAATAACCCTAATATAAAAACTAGAAGCTGGCGCCCCTTTCTTTTTTCCGAACCCCAGACAAATAAAAAAACCGGCGCAACAGATAAGAAATGAAGACGGGCCGCGACGGCAAAAGCAAATAAAAGCCCGGCCAGGAACCCGGCATAAATCTTTTCTGATAAAAATAGCCAAAAAGCGAAACTCAGAAAAAAAAGAGCCGGCGCCTCATTCTGGAAGCTAGTCCCCATGGTCATAACCGTAGGTGAAAGCGAGAAGATGAAGAGCGAAATAAGGGCGATCCGGCGATTGAGTATCTTTTCAGTACTTTTGAAAAAGAAGACTCCTGCCAGTAATGCGAATAAGGCTGCTTGGAAGCGTCCCCAAAAAACAAGGGACCCGCTAAAAAACGAATTCAAAACCGCCGCAGCTAAAGAACCGATGGGATAGTAAATTAAATGAAGCCCCGGATGTCCATCGAATAGGATAAAGGTGCGTGGCGCGGTGAGGTTTTGCCAAGGACCATGCAGCATCATTTGGGCCATCATCGCGTTGATGGTCTGGTAGCTCCCAAAGTAACCGACCAAGGGTTTGGCGAGGAACGGGATTTTTAGCAAAAATGCGAAGAGAAGAATGGAAAAAGGGATCATGGTCAAAAAACTTTTTTTTGTCCGATGAAAATAGTTCGATTTTGCTGTTTTAGAAGTCGCGCCAAGATGAAAAAACAGGCTAAAAGAAAGCGGGTCATTGGTCCAAAAGCATAACGTCTTAAATCTGTTTCCGTTCGCCAAGAGATCTTTTTCGTAAAACCATGCCGCATTAAAATGTCAGCAAGTGATTTCTCGCTGAAATACAAGGCATGTTCTACCATGTACATTTTCTCCATAGGTCCCCGTATTTTTCCAAAACTCACCCGGTATACGAGCTCAGCCAGCGAGCTCAAGAGATTAGGATAGAGCGGCGCGGCGATCAGGATCAAGCCCTCTGATTCGAGAAGCTCAAAGCTTTTTTTAATGAACGTCGAAGGGTCTTGAAAATGCTCAAGGACATCCCAAAGAACGATAACGCCAAATTTTTTTTCCGATTTCAAGTTCAAAAAATCTTCACAGATCGCCGGAATATTTTGCCGTGCTAGCAATTCGATATTTGGCTTGCTCGAATCAATACCGAGCACTTGCCACCCGCGTTCATGCGCAAATCGCAGAAAAGAACCGGTGCCGCACCCCACTTCGAGCATTTGTCCGTGAGCGCCCGCTTTTCTTAGCGCTCCAAGGGATTTCTCGTAATCGTTACGGGTCCGACCTCCCTTTTTTAATGTTTCATATTCGTAGTAATGTTCAAGGGCTGGATTGATCTTTTTTAGTGCCTCGGAGGATTGATAGATCATCATTTGACCTTCGGCGTTCAAAGAGGGATCGATAAATCGCAAACCGCACAAGCAACGGTAGAGATTAAAATGCTCAAGTCGATATGTTCGAAGTCCTTTTGTGGAACACTGACAGGACGGACAAGTCTCTCGAGTGACGAGATAGGGTTTTAGCGTTCGGATGAAGTCGCTAGTTTTTTCGGTAGGTAAAGAGCGTTGACGGGATCCTTTCTGTCCGCGGGCAAGCGGCATTAAGAACAAGATTAATCCGAAAGCGGCAGAAAATCCGGCGATTGTTCGCCAAATAGGCTGGTATCGAAACTCGATCGTCGTATTTCCGGGATCATCGAGTTGCAAGCCTCGGAAGACGCCGTTTACTTGGAGCACTGGTTTTTCAACGCCGTTCACGTAAGCATGCCACCCCGGATAAGAAAGATCGCTCGTGACCAAAAAACCCGGCGCCGGCACGTTGATTAAAAAGACCGCGCGGGAATCTTGATCTTCAAGGATAGTTGCGGGAAGCCATGGCAGAGAGTTATTTGTTGTTTGAGCGCTATCGGCGGAAGCTAGGTAAGCGTATCTCTGAGGTTCGAATTTCCCCGTGTGGACGAGACCCGTAAAATCTTTTTGGGTATTCATTTGGAATGAATTCGCGACCCAAAAAGCCCGCGGCATGACGTCCGCATTTTGGTATAGGTAGTAATCCCCTTCTTCCGCGATTTTTTCAAAAGAAGGATCATGCAGGATTTCATCGGTGATGAGATAGCGCACATTTAGAAAATTTAAAAGAGCTTTTTCGTTGGCAATGGATTCTTGAGTGGCGGTCTTAAGGCGGTTCGAATCGTCGATGTCGCCAATACCTTCAAGAAGATCGTAATAATCTGCCCGAACCAGAGGGCTATAGCCGCCAACGATGGAGAGCCGGTCCAGCATGTTGGTATGCGGTGGCATGGGGAATCCTTCCGTTTTGTGGACTGCAGTGATAAGGCGGTGAACGCGGAAAGTTCCTTTTTGATCTTTTAAATCATCGATCAGCTTCGACGGTTTTTTTATAAAACGTTCTGTTTCGTAATTGCCCTTGATGGTGGTCCAGCTGTAAACATATAGATTTGTGAATAAAAAAAGAAAGAGCGCTATTTTTATGAGGCGCGTCGCACGCCATCCGATGCTTTGAAGATACGCGACCGCTATAATACTTCCGGCCATAAATAAGAGAAAAGCAAGGTTCCACGGGTTGGAAAGTGCTATGGCGTTTAGGATGTTTTCATAGAAGAGGTTCAAGCGCTCGAAATAAACTTCCATCGGCAAGGTGTGGACCACCGAGTGGGAAAAATTCACGCTCATGAATTGTCTCGCGGCATCCTTGATCGGATTTTCAAAAAGCTTAAGAAGCGCGCTGCCGGAGAGGAGCGTTAGAATGCCTAGACCGGATACGACCAGAAAGGCCCGATATGGTTTTTTAAAAGAAGGCGCGGTCGGTCCCAAACCCTGCCATTTTTGAAAGCCGTAAGCGCACAGCACCGAACTCGCGAAAGCCGCAAAATACATGAATTTCGTCGGTATTCTAAAGCTTGTGAAGTGCGTGAGCTTTACAAACAGGACAAAAAGAGGGTTGAATTTTCCGAGCGCGCATAGCAGCGCTACCAATAACATCCAGAAAAAAAAGCGCTCTGGTTTGTTTTTTGGCAAAAACAGGGAAACCAAAAAGAAGAAAAGGCCGATAGCCCCAACATAAATCTCAGCGCCAAGGAAGCCGTCCCATTGCGGAAAAAAAAGCGTCATTACGGCCGCAGGGTTAAGCGAGCCAAGGTATGCGAATTCATCGGGGAAACCATAGCGGTTTGAAAAAAAAGACAATTCAAGAGCGCTCCCCAATTGCGGCAATGCGACGAGGATCGCGCAAAAAAGGGCCGCGGCGAAAGCGGCGAATTGTTTCCAGAAACGGTCCGGCCGATGAGTTTCTCTAGATTTAGAGAAGGCAAACCAGAAAAAAAAGAATGCCGTGAATGCGATCGAATAAACAGCGTATTGCAGATAACCGGCGAATATCTGAAAGGCAAAGACAAGGGCGAGCCATGAGAAAAGATCGTAGCGATCGTCTTCGATGATCTTACGGACCAAATACAGCGCGAACGGAAACCAGGTCAGAACTTTGAGTGAAATGATGTTGTAATAATAGCCGCCTTGAGCCGTACCGAACAAATAGATCAATCCGCCGAACAAGGCAGCGCTTCGTGAAAGGCCTAAGGAACGCAACAAGATATAAATAAAAAAAGCGGAAATAAAAAAATGCGCCAAGATATTGTAAGTATAGGCTAAAGGGAACGGCAGGAAAAAATAGAAAACAATGTTAAGCGGATAAAGCGCTCCTACTTGCCCTTCGGCGAGGAGCGGAAAGCCGCAATGGAAGAGCGTCGTCCACCACGGGAGCTGAAAGTTCTTGATGTGAGCCGCATAAAATGCGGCCCAAGGATAATGCTGCGCCCGGTGATCCCCGCTAAAAAATCCGACCTTGAGAAAAAAAACTTCAATGAAAAAAAGGAATATCGCGAGCCCTAAAAGACATAAAGGCAGGGATTCCCCAGTAAAAAAGCCGGAGGTCGTTTTATTCCGCATGTTCTTCGATCATGTATTGATGGAGGAACGGAATGCCGCAGATCCCGGGTATGAAATATCGCAAGGAAGCGAAAATACCGATAAAAATCATTTGGGAGGCAGGCGCATAGGGGGCAAATAAAAGAATGAGCGCCGCGTCCCGCGAGCCGATCCCCGCAAGCGTTATGGGGATCATGCCTATTAAAATAGAGACTGGGACAAAACAAAAAACGTGATACCAGGCAACCGGGGCATGGATCGCCAGGAAAACGAGATAAAATTGAAAAAGATGAAGCGACCACAGAAAAACGGATGCAGCGATAGCGAGCCAAAGCGTTTTTTGATCTTTCTTAAGTTCGAGAAGATATTCCTGAGCGTCTTTTAAGAAATGGCGCAGTTTTTCCATCCACGGATGTTTTCCGCCAAACGAAAATTTCGGTTCTTTTTCGAATTTCAAAAAGTAGAGGACCGGAAATAGAGCGATAACGCCGCATGAGATCCCGAGAAGAATTAAAAAATGACGGCTAAAGCTCCCTTCGGTCAGGATGCCTAAAACCGCCATGCTGCAAAGCGAGGCTGTATCAATATAACGTTCGAAAAGCACCACGTTGGTTCCCCGCTTTAATTCTATTTTTCCTTGTTTTTTAAGAAAATAGGCTTTTGAAAGATCCCCTATTTTTGACGGCAGAAAAACATTTAGCGAAGAAGACGCGAGCACCAGCTTGACGGATTCAAAGAGGCCCAACGATGCTTTTTTTCTGATAAGGAATTTCCAGCGCCAGGCCGAAATGAGGACCTGCGGGATGAAACAAAGCAGGGCTGCAGCGAATAACGGGATATCTAACGAAGCGATGTAGTTTCCGAAATCCGCAAGATTGATCCGCGAAAAGATGATGATCAGGATCAGGACGGAAAAAGTCAGCGGAAGAAGGCGTTTCATGCGATCCGATATTCGTATGAGATCGATCGTTTTGCGTTTAGTTCGGGCAAAACGGCATTCAGATCGATCCATGGCAGAAGATTAGCGCCTTGAAAGGGTTGGCTTGTGGCGACATAGATGAATGTCGCATCCGAACTGATCCAAAGATCTTTGATCTTTAAAGCGGGATCTTCGAGAGAGATCTGGTAGCGGATGCGGTCCAGCGTTTTGAGAGGTATTTCTTTGCGGACGCGGACCGGGAGCTTTCTCTCTTTTTTTGTGATAGCTTTTGTCTGTAAAAATTTCCGGATGAAATTCGGAGAAAAAAAGCGAGCGACAAAAAGAACGAAAGCGCGAAAGCAAAGAAATGACAGAGGATGAAATAATAGAGGCTTATAGACGCAGCTATTCCCTTCGATCACAAGAAGATCCTTTTCGATCGTATAATTCCAGTTTGAGATGACCTGTGAAGTAAAACGTTTTCCACACACCGTGGTTCCAAGAAGCCCGGAGTCGCTGTATTTTAGAACGGTCTTTTTGAATATCTTGGCGGTACCGCCCTTTCGGATCCCGATGACCGCGTAATCCTGCGGCGTAGAAACGACAAGAAATCCTGCTTTTTCAAAAAATTTTTGAAAAACAGAGGGGGTATTTTCGTTCTGTGATTCTTTTCGCTCAAAAAAATCTTTGTAACTTTGCAGATAATTATAGGTGTAATGAATAAAAATGCGATCATCTTCCAAATATGATCGCGTTTTTTGACGAAGCGATCTCAAGAACGCATTGGTCAGGGAGATGGCCCGGGGCTCTAATGCCGCCATGATTTCAAAGCCGTGCGGCACAAAATGAAAAGTGTTACGGCTCCCATATTCCCCGCCGAAACTGCCGTCAGGATGCATTAAATAGGAAGCAAAACCGATCGCTTTACGAAGCGGTTCTACAACGGAAGGATCTGAGGATTTTTGATAATACTTCGCCAAGAAATCGATTGTAAATGTCAAATACCCCGGGTCACATCCTTCATATTCAGGGAACCAGCCTTCGTCCGTTTGCAGATCTAAAAGTTTTTTCAAACATGCCGCAGCTTTATCCCGAAAGGACGCATCTTGGGTCAATAGAAAGGTATTATAAAGCCCGAGAACGATCAAGGCTTTGTGGTTCGATAAAACGCCGGATTCTCGCATTCCCTCTTCGGTGAGATAGTTAGCCCGCAATTTCAGGAATTCGTGACGCTCCGTTCCTTTTTCACCAAGGACCAGAAGGGCTTCCGTGCAGGCATAAAGCGAAAAGGCTGTGGCGCCAGCCGCGCGCTCAAAGGGGAAATAATCATCGCACGATCCATCGGAGTAGGCAGAGCGTTGCGCGTAATCAATGCCCGCAAGAACAATCTCTCGAATCCGCTGATTTTGATAGTAAGGATTAGAGGGATGTTTTAATGTGAAAGCTAGCGCTAACGGCAATACAGATTCCTGGTACATGCCACTTGGAAAATCGATTGTTCGATAATGCCAGAAGCCCCGATCAAAGCAACCATAGGTAGAGTTGAGGCGGTTCCTGTCAGCTAGCTCAAGAAGCTTTGGAACGTACTGGATCCCTTCCAAAAAATAAAGGTCTTTTAGATTTTGTTCCGCCATGGGAAGTTGCTCCCGAGAAATTTCTAGGAACGGTTTTGATAAGTCGCGATCAGATCGCTTATCAATCCGAGGAATGTGAGCATGATCGCGGCCATAAAAATAATGATATCCGATTCTTGAAGCGTATTGGTAGCGCTAAAACTCCAGATGGATTTTACGATCCCAAGAGCAAAAATAAAACCAGCGGCAGGCATGAAAACCCGCAAGGGCTTAAAATACATCACCATACGGATCACTGTTTTAATATACGCGAGCGTGTCTTTGACGGGATGGAATTTAGATTTTCCGATGCGCTTGTGATAAGTCGTCGGGACGTATTTGACAGCGTAACCGTTCGTCAGAAAAGCCAGCGTCATGGTCGTGACGCAGGAAAACCCGTTAGGCAGAACCCAGAGGTATTTTTTCATAATATCTTTCTTGAAGGCCTTGAGACCGGTATTAAGATCCGGGATATGAGTGTTTGTTAAATAGCATGCCAGGCTTCGGATAAGCCATTTAGCCGGAGCTCTTAAGATCTTCAAAGTTCCTTGCTCGCTGGTTCGGGCACCGTTGACCTGATCATACATCGGAAAATACTCCAAAAGCTTGGGGATGTCCGATGCTTCATAGGAGCCGTCCGCGTCAAGCATAACAATAATCTCTCCTTCGGCGGACAGTATGCCGGTTCGGCGGGATGCGCCCGATCCTCCTTTGATCGGTCGACGAATGACTTTTACTTTTTTTGTTTCGGCGATTTCGGCGGTCCGATCTGTAGAGCAGTCATCGATGACAAGAATCTCGTAAGACCACCGGGAGCCTTTCATGGCAGTCTGCACCGCATCAATTACGGGTCCGATCGCAGCCTCTTCGTTATAGGCCGGAAGAATAACGCTAACCTCTGGTCTCATAAGCACTTCGTTCCCCTATTCCGTTTATAAAACCTTACTTTCAATGACAAAAACAGGCACAGTATAACATTGACATCCCTAGCAAAAAACATTAATTTAATCCGCATGATCAACCAGCCATTTATCAGCTTTATCACGCCGGTCTATAACGAGCAGGAAAATATTGCGCGGATGCTCGCCAATCTCTTCACCATTCTAACCGCTCACCCGGAATGGAATTGGGAAGTCATCCTCATTGAAGACGGCAGTAAAGACAGAACTCGGGAGGTCCTACAGACTGAAATTTCTAAATATCCGAATACCCAGTTGATTGTTCATGAAAAAAATCAAGGTTATACCCACTCCCTCAAGGACGGGATTGCCGCATCGCACGGAAAATATCTGATGTACATCGGCGCCGATGAAGAATTCGATTCCTCCGAAATCCCCAATTTTGTCGAGATCTTCCAACGCGACGAAGCGGATATTGTATTGGGGGTGCGCTGGCAGCGGAATGCTTACCAGCTTTTCCGGTTCTTTCTTTCCGTGATCTATATCTTTTTATTGAACTATCTTTTTAAGATCCGTATCAACGACTACAACTGGTCGCAGGCCTGGAGCCGGAAAGTTTTAGACCGGATCGACCTTACTTCAAAATCGCTTTTTGTTTTACCCGAGATCATCATCAAGGCCCACGATCTCGGGTTCCGCATCAAGGAGATCCCTTCGAACCACCGGGGCCGCCAGGCGGGAAAATCTTCCGTGAATATGAAGATCATGGGATCCGCGCTTTGGGAAGGTTTGAAATTCTGGCGGTATCGTTGCTCTAAGAAATACAGAGCTGAAAAGCCATAACTCTTTTAAATTGAACGAGTTATAGTGCCTATCTTTTTTGGCGCATAAAATCCGCGCCGACCTGAAGAGCTTTTTCATTCACATAGATCAGGTCTTTCCGGAGCCCTTTAAATACTTTTCCGAGGATTTTCACCGCGCTCGCCATTTTCACGATCCCTGTTTTCTGGATGGCGGCGCCAAGCATGATCATATTCGTTACTTTTTCATTTCCGACCTCGCGGGCGATCTGCGTCGCGGGGATCTCGATGATGCGGCCGGTCGTTTGCGCGGGGTCAATATTACTTACTTGTGAAGAATCGATAAAAAAGATCCCGTCGGGACGAGTTTTTGTCTTGAATTTTTCATAAGCGGCCTGGCTGAGCGCGAACCCGAGCGTCGCCTCATCAATAATGGGGCAGTCGATCTCCTGATCCGATATGATCACGAAACTGTGAGACGCTCCCCCGCGCACTTCCACACCGTAGGAGACCATCCCGAGAATATAACGGCCTTCTTCCAAAGCCGCATGGGCAAGAACGTTCCCGGCCACAACGACCCCTTGGCCTCCGAAGCCCGCGACAAAGATCTTTTCTTCTATCATGCGTCCACATCCCTGAATTTTTTGATCGAAAAATAGCCCGCCATTTCATTCCCCACGAACTGACAGGCATCCTTCCCCGCCATTTTCCAGTGGGTCGGACACATCGAAAGGATCTCGACAAAAGAAAATCCTTTTCCTTCGATCTGATTCTGAAAAGCCTTTCGGATCGCCTGCTTGGCGCGGTGCATATGCGGCGCATCATGGACCGCCACGCGTTCGATAAAAACGGGGCTGGCCAGCGTGTCGAACATTTCGCAGATCCTCAAAGGCGCGCCGGTCAGGGTCGACATCCTTCCCTCGGGGGTTGTAATGGTTTTTTGGCCGATCAAGGTAGTCGGCGCCATTTGTCCGCCGGTCATCCCATAGACCGCATTATTGATAAAGATCATGGTGATATTCTCTCCCCGATTGGCGCAGTGGATGGTCTCCGCGAGCCCGATCGAAAGAAGATCTCCGTCGCCCCCATACGCGAAGACGATATTTTCGGGCCGCATCCGCTTGATGCCCGTCGCGACCGCGGGGATCCTTCCGTGGGGACATTCGATGATGTCGCAATTAAAATAATCATAGAGCAACACGGCGCATCCGACCGGCGCCGTACCGATCGTTCGTTCGCGGATCCCCAGCTCATCGATCACATCGCCGATCATGCGCTGTGCGATCGTATGCCCGCAAACCGGGCAATAGTGCATCCGTCCGGATCTGATGGTTTTCGCGTCAGCATTCATTATTTTGCGATCTCCATGATCTTGGCCAAAAGTTCCTTGGGCTTGGGGTACCATCCACCGCCGCGGCCTAAAAATTCGATCTTGGGGTCGACCCCTGTCGCGGGGATCCTCGAAAGACGGACGTCTTCGATCATTTGCCCCTGGCTCATTTCGACCACTAGGAGTTTCCGGCAATGGGCCGCGATCTCCCGGAGGGCCGTCGCGGGGAACGGCCAAAGGGTGATGGGACGGAAGAGCCCGACTTTAATGCCAGATTCCCTGGCCCGTTTGACGGCCCAATGAGCGATCCTGGCCGAGGTCCCATAAGCGATAACGGCGATCTCTGCGTCTTTTTCAAAACGCGCCTCGGAAAGCTGCAGCTCCCGGGTGATCAGTTCATATTTCGCCTGAAGCTCCGCGTTCTTTTGTTCCAAGGCATCCTTTTCCTGGAGGTAAAGCGTCCGGACCACGTTGGGTTTCCGGCCCGCGCAGCCCGTGAGAGCCCAATTCTTTGGAACGGGTTTTTGTTTTCCAGGCTTTTTCAGTTCGATCGATTCGGCCATCTGGCCCAGGATCCCGTCCGCCAGGAGCATGACGGGGTTGCGATATTGATCCCCGAGCTCGAATCCGCGGATCGTAAGATCATACATCTCCTGCACCGACCATGGCGCCAGAACGATCAGTCGATAATCCCCGTGACCGCCGCCGCGCGTCGCCTGAAAATAGTCCGCTTGAGAGCCCTGGATATTACCGAGGCCGGGACCGCCACGCATGATATTCGCAATAAGACACGGGATCTGGGCCGCGGCGAGATACGAAATGGCTTCTTGCATAAGACTGATCCCGGGGCTTGAAGAAGAGGTCATCGCGCGTTCCCCGGTCGAAGCCGCGCCAAAAACCATATTGATGGCGGCTAATTCCGATTCCGCCTGGACAAAAACTCCACCCACCTCCGGAAGCCGTTTTGCAAGATATTCGCTCACTTCGTTCTGGGGGGTAATGGGATAGCCCGCGTAGAAGCGGCATCCTGCCCGGACGGCAGCTTCCGACATCGCAACGTTCCCCATCACTAGCGTTTTTTCATTTTCCACGGAAAGATCTCTTTATTGGGTGTGGAGTGTCATTTTACGGAAATTTCGGCGAAAAGCCAGCACTAGAACGTTACGAACGGAGGCGATAAACGCTGATCGGGTAGCCGTTTCGTTTACGCGGCAATATATCGCTCCAAAGGAACGGCCCGCCCGTCATGGCCTGGGAATCGCGGATGATCATGTCCGTTTGATCAAGATAGGGCGAAAATATCATGACCAACTCGGCTTGGTCCTGAAGGGTCTGATAGAACGGATCGTCATCCTGATGAAGACCATCGATAAGAAATACATACTCGATATTATTTTCTTTGAGCGCGCTCACATCGAATGGAATGCGCGGCTCTGAAAAAAGAAAAGCGTCTTTGGCGCCGAGGTCGCGGTTTAAAAAATAAAGTTCATAGGAAGGATGGCGGGGGCGCGACAACAAGGCATCGATGCGGCGGGATTTCACCTCCCCATGATGGCCGCCTCCGGCTTTTGCTTTCTTTTCTTCAAGTTGCGTCGGACTAAAAGCTAGGCGAGGCATGTAAAACGTGCCATCAAGGGCCAGGCGGCTTCCCGCGGGGATGTTCGCCTCCACCCATTCTTTAGCCAAGGTCCTGACGTCGGGTCTCGACATGATCCTGTCCCAATGAATGATCTTGATCAGGGACGGCAAGACTAAAAACGGGATGAGGACCCAAAATATAAGACTGGAACGCGCCTTCCATTGAAGTAAAACCTTTGCCGCAAGCAAAAGCGCGAAAGGAATGAGCGGAAGGACGTAGCGGTCATAGGGCTGGGCAAAGAAAAAAAGGACGGCGTAATAAGCCAGAGCGAAGATGGCGATTGCTTGGATCTTTCGGTCGCCCCGGAACAGGGCGATCAAGGTCCCCCAGAGCGCCAGCACAAGCATCGGCCAACCCATCCCGCCAGCGAGAGAGTAAGTGAAGTGATGATGCCAAGGTAATCCCCCGCGATTCGACGCCGATTGCTCAAAGATTTCTTTCAAGAAAAAACCGTGATCCAGGACCGAAAATGGATTGAGCGCGATGAATGTAAGAATAGCTGTTAGAAACGCAAAGCTCCAGAGAGCAGGCCATTTCTTCCAGGAAATGCTCCGGACGCATATCCAGATATACGGGATCACCAGAAAAACACCATTGTATTTTGTTGCCGTGGCGAGCCCGATCCAAAAACCGGCTAAAACATGCCATTTTTTAAAGGAGGGTTCATCTGATATCCGCAGAATGGGATAGAAGGCGCAAATAAGAGCGAAAAGGAGCGGAATATCCGCATAGACATAGTGGGAATCTCTGGCGTGAAGGAAGTTGACAGCCAGAAAAAAACTTGCCCACAAACCGAGCGAGGAATCGCCCAGGCGGCGCGCAAGACGGTAAAACGCGTAGACGGAAGCGGCGCCAAACAGGACGCCGAAGATCAGCCGGGCGATCAAATAAAAAGAGGAGGGGTCAAAATAAAAAAGATACTCAAAATCGCGCAATGAATGGAAGAGGCCGGCCAAGGATCCGATCAGAAAATAGCATCCGTAACAAATAAAAAGCAAATAGCTCACCAGCGGCGGGATATTAAAAAAGTGTGGGTTAAGGTCGCCGGTCCCGAAAGCAAGAGCATGGTTGACGACCACAGGTTCGTCGGCATGGAAAAGGTCCGGCAATCCGAAGCCGACACCCCATAATCTTAAAAAGGCCGCTAAGACCAGGATCCCGGCGATCGCAAGTGAAGTCCTATGGGGCGAAGACGCCTTATTCATGAATGGAGTTTGCGGATCCTTAGGACATCCCGGAACATCAGAAAAGGATCGCGAAGGACTTGAACGCGGCTTTTGGGAGAATTTCGCCACACGACCGGAAGCTCCAGGATGCGATAACCGCGCTTTTGAGCAAGATAGATGATCTCAACATCAAAACTGAAGCCATCCAGTTTTTGCGCGCTAAAGAGATCATGGGCGACGCCTTTGCGAAAGCATTTAAATCCGCATTGGGAATCATGAACGCCTTGAAAAGCCCAGAGCCGCGCGATCCGGTTGAAGATCTTTCCCATAGTTTCTCGAAGGAAATTCTGATGGATCTCCACTTGAGATTCCGGAAGGGCTCGCGAACCGATCACCACATCCTGGTCTTTGAGAAGATGAGCGATAAACCTTAAAACCTCACTGATCGGGGTCGAAAGGTCGGCGTCGGTAAAAAGGACGTATTCCCCTTTCGCTGCCAGCATGCCCTGCCGCACGGCGTGTCCTTTACCACGGTTTCGAGGCGTTTTGAGAATTTGGTGCGGAAAATCCCGGAGTTTTTCTTCCGCGACTTGAACGGTTTGATCCGAACTGCCGTCATCGGAAACAACGATCTCCGAATCGTAGGACTGCTGTTTAAGAAAACCAAGGATCGAATCAAGGGTCTGAGGCAAGCGTTCCGCTTCGTTGTAAGCCGGGATCACCACTGAAAGATAAATCGCCATTAGGATCTCCTTAGTGCGGCCCTGAAATATTCGATCGTATGCCGCAGGCCATGATCTAACGGAACTTTCGGGGTCCAGGAAAGATATTTTTTTGCTTTGGAGATGTCGGGCCTGCGGACCTTAGGGTCATCGACCGGAAGAGGTTTCCGCACGATCTTGCTGGAACTTCCCGTGATCTGAATGATCTTTCTCGCAAGCTCCATCATGGAAATTTCGCTCGGGTTCCCGATGTTGACAGGGTCGTTCATCCTGGAAGATAAAAGTTTTTCGATCCCATTGATCATGTCGCTGATATAACAAAGACTTCGCGTTTGTTTTCCGCTGCCGAACACAGTAAGAGGTTTTTCGGTTAACGCTTGTGAAAGAAAAGCAGGGATCGCGCGACCGTCGCGAAGGCGCATGCGCGGTCCGTAAGTATTAAAAATGCGGATGATCTTGGTATTCATTTTGTGGCTGCGATGATAGGCCATGGTCAGGGCTTCGGCATAACGCTTCGCTTCGTCGTAAACACCCCGGGGGCCCACGGGATTGACGTTTCCCCAATAGGATTCCGTTTGCGGGTGAACGAGCGGATCGCCGTAAACCTCGGACGTCGAAGCGAGAAGGAATACCGCTTTTTTCTCTTTAGCGAGCCCGAGGGCATTGTGCGTCCCGAGAGCGCCCACTTTTAACGTTTGTATGGGGAACTGGAGATAATCCAGGGGGCTCGCCGGCGACGCAAAATGAAGAACGTGATCGATCCTTCCGGGAACACGGAGCGGACGGCTCACGTCGTGGCGGATCAGTTTGAAATCGGGATCATTCCTTAAATGGGAAATATTCTTTTCGTTTCCGGTCAGAAAATTATCGATCGCGATCACGCGACAACCGCGTTGCAAAAAACGGTCGCAGAGGTGCGACCCTAAAAAACCGCCGCCGCCTGTGATCACGCATGTTTTTTTCATGATGCGGTATTCTCCTTTTCGGCGTCCTGAGCTTTCGCCTTCGCCTCCTGAGCCGCTAATGCCTCTCGTAGTTTCGGAAGGAATTCTGTGACCGCGTCTTTCCAGGGACGCAATTTTAAGCCAAGGACTTTTTCGGCTTTTTTCAAGGAAAGCACTGAATTCGCGGGCCGGGGAGCTGGGCGGTTAAGATCGGCGCTGGAGATTTCCTTGATCTTGACTGTGGAAAGCCCGGCCTCCTTCAGCACGAAACGGGCATAATCGGCCCAATGAACGCTGCCCGAATTCCCAAGATGAAAGATCTCGCGCCCCGGAGCCAGGATCTTTTCCCGTTTTTTATTCAAGAGCTCTTGGATCGCGAGCGCAAGGTCCCACGACCAGGTTGGGCGTCCCGCCTGATCATGAACAACATTCATCGTCTTGACCTCAGCGGCTTGCCGGAGGATCGACTTCGGAAAACACCGGCCCCATATCCCAAAAAGCCAGGTGATGCGGAAGATCACGGCGCGTTTCGCGTCGCGCAAAATGATCTCCTCCCCCATTCGTTTTGTTTTTCCGTAAAAACTGATCGGATCGGGCACATCACTCTCGTCATATTCCCCTTTTTTCTTCCCGTCGAACACATAATCGGTACTAAAAAAAATGACCGGGGCGTCGATCTCCCCCGCGGCGCTCACGACGCTTTCGGTCGCGCCGACGTTATTCTCCAAGGCCTCGTCATGGTGTTCTTCGCAATAATCCACATCCGTCATCGCGGCGGCATGGATGATCAGATCGGGCTTGTGACTGAGAATGGCCTCGCGTGTTTTCCGGGCCTGAGTCAGATCACAAATGTCATAAGGGGTGGCCAGATGCGTCACGGGACGGCGCTCAAGCCCTACCACGTCGAATTCGCGGCCAAGGGCATTGGAGAGATCTGTGCCGAGCATGCCGCCGGCGCCGGTAATGAGGATCTTGAGGGGGGTCTGCGTCATTAGCTTTTTACCGTATATTGATCCCGCTTCAGGGGTTTCCAC
This sequence comes from Candidatus Omnitrophota bacterium, assembly GCA_022709525.1. Taxonomy (GTDB): domain Bacteria; phylum Omnitrophota; class Omnitrophia; order Omnitrophales; family Aquincolibacteriaceae; genus Aquincolibacterium. Next base: position 85,828 of record JAKLIQ010000004.1, on the reverse strand, counting down.
CAATCCGGATTTTCCTTGTACCACTTCACGGTTGCCGCGAGCCCTTCGGAGAAGCTCCAGGCAGGACGGAACCCCAAGCGTTTCAGTTTGTTGAAATTGACCGCGTAGCGAAGGTCATGCCCCAAACGGTCCGGAACGTAACGGATCATTTTTCTGTCTTTTTTGAGCGCCCGGAGGATCGAGCCCGTAAGCTCAAGGTTGTTCATTTCATGATGGGCGCCCATATTGTAGATCTCCCCCGCTTTGCCTTTTTCAAGAACAAGCAGAAGCCCGCGGCAGGCATCTTCCACATAGATCCAGTCGCGGCGATTTTTCCCATTACCGTAAAGCGGCACCGTTTTGCCCTCAAGAAGGTTCGTGACAAAAAGCGGAATGACTTTTTCGGGGAATTGATAGGGCCCGAAATTATTCGTGCACCGCATGATCATCGCAGGATGGCCGTAGGTCTCCTGAAAAGAGCGCACAAGAAGGTCGGCGCCGGCTTTGGAGGCCGAATAAGGGCTATTGGGAAGAAGCGGGGCAGTTTCATCCACATGCCCTTTGGCGATAGAACCGTACACCTCATCGGTCGACATATGCACAAAACGCTTGATGCCGCAGGCCAGCGACACTTCAAGCAACGCTGCGGTTCCGAGGATATTGGTCTTAAGAAAATCATCCGCCGCTTCAATGGAACGGTCCACATGAGTTTCGGCCGCAAAGTGGGCCACAGCCGAAACTTTTTTCATGAGTTTTAAGACCAGTTTTTTATCAGCGATATCGCCCCTGACGAATTCATAGCGGGATGAACTTTTCAGATCGCTCAGATTGGCAAGGTTGCCCGAATAGCTGAGCTTGTCGAGATTGAGGACGCCCCAATCCGGGCGGGATTTGAGAAAATAGCGGACGAAATTCGAGCCGATGAACCCGCAACCCCCCGTAACAAGCAAGCGCTTCATGACGCTAGCGGCCCTGATGTTGTTGCGCCACGAGAGCATTGGCGTGATGCAGCGATTCAAAAGTTCCGGCATCGGTCCAGAAACCTTTTAGGAAGTCATACTCCAGGAGGCCGCGCTTCAGGTACCAGTTATTGACATCCGTGATCTCCAGTTCGCCGCGGCGGGAAGGCTTGAGGGTCTTGATGAAATCAAAAACCGAGGCGTCATACATGTAGATGCCGGTAACCACGTAAGGGCTCTTGGGCTTTTTGGGCTTTTCGACGATGTCCGCGATCTTTTTATTCTGGAACACCGCCACTCCGAAGCGTTCAGGATCCGGAGCTTTTTTGAGAAGCAGTCTCGCGCCCTCAGACTGCGCGGAAAAACGGCGGACGTAAGGCGTGATGTCGTCCTGGATGATGTTATCGCCTAGGATCACCACTATTTTTTCATTACCCGCAAAATGCTCGGCAAGGCCCAGCGCTTGAGCGATGCCGCCTTCCCCTTCCTGATAAGTATAGTTGATATGCTTGAGGCCGAATTGCTTGCCGTTCCCGAGGAGCTTTAGAAAATCCCCGGAAGAATACCCCCCTGTCACGATCAGGATATCCCGGACGCCGGCGCGCACCAACGTCTCGATGGGATAATAAATCATGGGCTTGTCATAGACCGGGAGAAGGTGCTTGTTGGTAACCTTGGTAAGAGGAAAAAGCCGGCTTCCGAGACCGCCCGCGAGAATAATGCCTTTCATGGAATAAACCTCCTTTAAGCTGAAGGCCGGCCGACGCTGAAATAGCGGAAACCGTTTTTCTTCATTTCCGCCGGCTGGAACATGTTACGCCCGTCAAAGAAAAAGTGTCCCGGCATGAGCTTTTTGATGCGGCCCCAATCTAAATTCAGAAACTCGCTCCATTCGGTCAATACCGCAACGGCATGGGCGCCGTGAACCGCTTCGTAAGGCGTGGCGGTATAATCCACATTTTGAAGGATCTCGGCCGCTTTTGAGACGGCTTGGGGATCGTAAGCTTTGACCCTGACCCCTTCTTTCTGGAGCATCTGGATGATGGGAATGGACGGGGCGGAGCGCATATCGTCCGTGTCCGGCTTAAAGGCAAGGCCCAGGACACCGACCGTTTTTCCCCGCAAGTTTTTCATGGAATTCTTGATCTTTTCGAAAAAATAACGGGCCTGGGTTTCATTGATACGCAATACATCGGCGAGAAGTTCGAAGCGCGCACCTAGTTTTTCCGAGATATGCAGAAAAGCCCCGACATCCTTCGGAAAACAAGATCCGCCGAAACCGATCCCGGCTTTCAGGAACTGTTTGCCGATGCGGGGATCAAGCCCCATCCCCAGCGCAACTTTTTCAATATCGGCTCCGACGGCATCGCAGACCCGGGACACAGCGTTCGCGAAGGAGATCTTGGTGGCCAGAAAAGAATTCGCGGCATGCTTGATCAGTTCGGCGCTTTTGATGTCGGTCACGATCATCGGGGCCTTGAGCGGGCTGTAAAGAGAGCGGAATATTTTTTCCGCCCGTTCGCTTGAGACGCCGATCACGATGCGATCCGGCTGAAGAAAATCGTGGATCGCCGAACCTTCCCTTAAAAACTCCGGATTGGACGCCACGTCAAAGTGAACGCCTTTTTTGACGTTCCGCTTGATAGTGCGGCGCACCCATTCCCCTGTTTCGACAGGCACCGTGCTTTTTTCAACGATCAAACAATATTTGCGGAGGTGGATCGCGATCTGGCGGGCGACCTTTTCCACAAAACTAAGGTCCGCTTCCCCGTCAGGTTTGGGAGGCGTGTGAACGCAGATAAAAAGAACTTCACAACGATTGACGACACTTGAGATCTCGGTCGAGAATGAAAGTCTTTTTGCGGCGACATTTTCCCGGACCATTTCAAAAAGTCCCGGCTCGTAAAAGGGTATTTTACCCTTTTTGAGGGTCTGGATCTTGCGTCGGTCCTGGTCAATGCAGGTGACCTTGTGTCCGAGATGGGCCAGGCATGTGCCGGTCACAAGGCCAACGTAGCCGGAGCCGATAATACCGATCTTCATCGCAATATCCTTTCGGGAATATTTGAAACGCCTAGAAGGAGATCAACATCACTGCTCGGAAATGAGCCGTTGCGCGCCCGTCATAGTGGGGGTTCCAAACATACCGGCCCCCTCATTGGCACCTGCTACCGTTTCGCCGATCCGCGGCTCAGAAAAACTGGCGCGCTGACCTGAGCGAAGCACATAGGACGGGAACGCCTTCATGCGGAAATTAACGAAAGCTCCGATGTTATTGCTGTCGATCAACGAATCACGAACGTTGTAGCCAAACTCAAGAATGAAATCGTGAAGATCGCGCGCTGCGGAAATTTCCCATTCGTTCACTTTTTGCTGCTTCGTATCCCAGCGGATAAAACCGCCGACCTCCCAAAGGTGATTTAAGACGTAGCGTGTATCAAAAACGAATTGCTGGCTCGTGGGGATGGTCTGCTCGGTATACCAGTCATATTGCCGGTGAGTAAAGCGGTACCCAAAAAGAAACTTCCACGGCCCCTTCCGTATCAACAGGTCCTGTGTGATGGATTTAAAATAGGTCGTCGCAAAACTGTAAGTAACTTTTGCCTGATACTGAAGCCACTCGTACGGACGAAGCGTCAACTCATTGCGGAATAAAGTGAATTGATTATTGCCGATCGTCGGGTCGATCGGTTGCATTTCATAAAAAAGATACGTGTTAAGGCTTACGATGTCGACGCGCTGTGTTTTTCCGGCAACGACCCGCTTGGTCTGAAGCCGGTTCTCAAATCCCATCACGACGCGGGAAGAACTGTCGATCGCGTCAATCGTGTCGAACCGCGTCAAGCGGTCCATATCGACGGAGGATACGGCGCCTTCAACCCGAACGATCGGAACCGCGACATGGCGGAGCTGGTTGACTTCAATACCGATCTTATCGAACGAAACATCGAAAGTCCTGTAAAAATGAGTCCTTAGGTCGATCCCGTATTCCCCGATATTGCGAAAAGTCGCGGAATTCGAATTGGCCTGTTGGCTGTAAAAGGTGCCCCGGTAACCGCCGAACGGCATGATGTTGACATCGTTCCAGCGAAGCGGCATGTACCAATTCGTGTAGGCGTCGGTCCGGATCGCCTCCTGTTTCGTCGAGCTTCGTGTGTAAGTTTTTGCGAGATTGTCGAATTGAATGCGGCTTTCGTTAAAGATCTTGTCGGTAAAAAACGGCTGATTTTTCCAATCGAGGCGCACTTCCGGCATGCGTTCGACAAGCGCCTCGAATCCGTTCATTTTCTTTTCCAAATGGATCATAGCCCCGTAGCGCTGGGAATTATGGGTCGCCGTCACAAAAGAGCGCGGCTGCATCTCAGCGCGATACTCTTCTTCAAAAAAATCCTGCAGGAAATATTCATCCGCGAGGCGGCTGTAACGAAGCAAAACGTGCGTGTAATCATTAACATCCGTGCGGTGCCGCCACGTGATCCTGCCGCGTTTTTTATCCCGCCGTTCCGCATAAGGATCAAGTTCGCCGTCAGCGTTAACATATCCCGGCGTCGGCGCTTTCTTATCCTGCGTCAAATAAAGTTTCACGCTGCCATGAGCGTATTTGCCGAAATTGTAATATTGATCCCAGCCGGCTCCGAATCCGCGCTTTTGCCGCCAATCGACTTGGGCCCGCCCCCAGAGATATTTGTTGATCGTGATCCCCTTCATGAGGCCGACATAAGGCCCGTACTGCTTGGAATATCCGGCCGTGGCCTGAATAGGAATATTGGGCCAGTTAAGCGGAACGTCCATAAAAGGCAGCCAGAAAACGGGCTTTCCCAGCACATAGATCGTCACATTCCGCATGAGGATCTTCTCGTCGACATAGAGCGTCGCTTTTTTGCAGCGGACCTCATAGTGCGGTTTTTCAAAATTACAGGTCGTCACCGCGCCCTTCTGAACCTTATAAACCCCTTCGCGAGTTTGTTGGACGTCCGCCCCGCGCGCGTACCAAGGCGGGCTCATGACGCGGGCGTTCGGGAAAGTCCCTGTGTGATTGCCAAAATCATAGTAGATCTCCTCGCCCTGGATCTGGGGCTCATCGCCTTTAAAGATCATCACATGGCCCTTCGCGTAGGCTTTTTTGGCGTCCGTTTCGACTTCGGCGTAATCAGCCAGAATACGCGTCCCTTGATAGGTGATCACAGCGTTGCCGCGAGCGATCAATTTTCCGGTATCTTTCTGATACTCGAGGGTGTCCGCCACGGCTTCGACTTTGGCGTCGGAAGAATTAAAAATATTTTTCAGCGGAAGATCACGAGGCGCGGGTTTTTCGGAAGAGCTCTCTTCCGCGGCTTCTTCGCTCATGACCGGAGAAAGGGCAACGAAGAAAACCAGAAAAAAGGAGAGCGCTGAAAGGAAAAAAAGGCGGCCTGCGGAAATTTTAAATTCAGAAATTCGCTTCACGATTTCTTGGCTTCCTTATAAAGACAAACCCGATTGCGGCCTTCTTCTTTGGCGCGATACATCGCCTGGTCCGCCTTCTGGATCAGTTCGACCGCAAGGTTTTTTACATTGACATTCTCAAGTTGCGCGGCGGCTTCCCCGTCAAAGACGATCAATCCCTGGCTGACGGTCACCCGGGTTTTGACATTGTAGAGCTGAAAATCATACCGGGCGATGTTGGAACGGATACGTTCGGCCACCTCCACCGCATTCGCCACGCGGGTCTCCGGCATGGCGACAACGAACTCTTCGCCGCCGTACCGTCCCACAAGATCAACACGGCGGAGATTCCGTTTCAGGAGATCGGCCACTTCCTTGAGCGTCGCGTCCCCGACCAAGTGTCCGAAGTCGTCATTATATCTTTTGAAATGATCGATGTCTAACATTAATACCGTCAGCGGCAGCTTAAATCGCATGCTCCGGCGAAGCTCCTCCTCCAAACGCTCGAAAAAGTGGTGACGGAGAAAAACCTGGGTCAATTCATCGACAATGGCCAGTTCGCGGACGGTTTCATAGAGCTTGATCTTCTTGATCAAAAGAACGAGGTAGGCGCTTAAGACCTCGACGCGGGCCAGATCCTCCTCCTTGATGCCGTGGATCGCAAAAACGGAGCTCATTTCTTTGCCTTCAAAGATCGGAAAATACCAAACTTCCTCCCGGCGGACCATCCCTTTTGCCTGCTCCAGGGCGTTAAAATCCTGCCGCTCGGATTCCGTAAGGGCGCGCTCTTCTTCGCGGACCCCTTCCGAGAGCATCGAATAGATCTTGGGGAGTCCCGCTTTCTTTTCTGCGGAACCCTGGTTCAAAAGAAAGATCTGCATTTTTTCGAAGGCAAGTTCGGTCCTTAGTTTTTTCAGCAAAAACTCGGCCAGGGTATTGAAATCCATACATTCACTGAAATCGCGGGCGATCTCAAAAAGATTCATCAGGCTTGCGACCTGCACCTCGAGGTGCCTCAAGCTGCTCAGTCTTGTCTGGTATTTTGCCTGGAACGATTCCAGGCTTTTCCGGATATTTTCTTTTGCCTCTTGCGCCCGGTCCTGAAGACGCTTTAATTCCCAACGGTAATAACAAAGCCCCGAGAAAAGAAGAGCCTGGACCAACCACAATCCGAACATGCGCGGGTGGGGGCTGATGCGAAAAAACCATCCATGGAGAAGAAGAACCGCCGCCGCCGCAAACACCAAAAAACCATAAGCACGCTCCTTAAAAAAGTAATAAAGCGGCAGGACCCACAAAGTCGACAAGAGATAATATACAAGAAGGGTTTGCCGGGACTGCCACACGACAAAGCACATCGCGATGGCGAGGACGGAAAGGGTCAGGAGGTGGCGACGCATACGCGATTCCTCCCCCCTTTCTTGGCGCGGTACAACGCTTCATCGGCTTTGCGAACGAGATTTTCAAGATCTAGGGTGTCGTCCGGAAGACTTGCGACGCCGATCGAGACCGTCATCTGGACCTGCTCACGGCGAATATTGAACGGCGATTTCTCGACCGCTTTTCGGATCTGTTCGGCGATCTTTGCGGCCTCCGCTTTCGTCGATTCGGGTAAAAGGATCGCAAACTCTTCCCCGCCGTAACGGGCCAAAAGCGACCCTTTGAGGCATTGGCGAAGTATCTCCGCGAACTGGATCAGCATAAGATCGCCGCCCTGATGGCCAAAACGGTCGTTACATTCTTTGAAATGATCGAGGTCGCACATTAAAAAGGAAAGATTTTTCTGGTGCAAAAGGGCCCGCCGGTGCTCTTCTTTCAGACGCTCGAAAAAATACCGGCGGACAAAAAGGCCGGTCAGCGAGTCCTTGATCGCCAGCTCCTCGGTTTTTTCATAGAGAATGGCGTTTGAGATCGCGGAAGAAGCGAGCGTGGCGATCGCATCAAGAAGCCGCAGATCGTCATGGCTGAAAACGCTCGGCCGGGTCGCGTGAATGGCGATGGTGCCGGCGACGCGTCCCTCATGAAAAAGCGGGGCGATGATCAGGCTCCGGACATTATCTTTCTTTTCCGCATCGCTTAAGGCGAACCGAAAATCCTCCTGAGCGTCCATGACGATCAAGCGCTTACGGTTCTTGATACACCAAAAATCGAACAAGTCCCCTTGCTTGCCGCTCCAACTGCCGACCGGGCGAAGCCTTCGTTTAGCGACGACCGGGAGTTTCCGCTCCTCGCCGTGCGCCAAGGTCACCTTCGCGAAATCCCCGCGGGGGATAAAGTCCATGGCCCGGTCCACGGCTTTTTGCGCGAGTTCAGCCCAGGAAAGACTGACCGTCAACTCTTCAGCCAGCTTGCGCAGGTTGTAGTAGGTGGAATATTTTTCAAAAAAAGTGCTGATCCCTTCGCCCTTCGCCTTGAACGCGATCCCTAAGTTATTTGTTTCATCTTCGTATTTTTCCTGCTCGATCCCGATCATCGCGATCTGTGTCTCAAAATATTGTTCCGTGCGATAAAGCATGAACATGATGAAACCGTAAGCCAGGAACACCCAGAGAAATACAGGGATCTTTGTGATCGAGACGACAAAAAGGACCAGCGGGACAAGGAAAAGCGAAGCGATGAGATTGACGCCAAGCCATTTAAAGCGCCACCAGGTCGTAAAAAGCGGCAAGGCAAGGGCGGTCAAAATGAGAGCGATACGCTGGAGATAGATCTCAGGAACTTCGGTGTTCTTGAGCTGGACAAGGGTATAAACAAGAAGATACGCGAGGAGAAGGGCCGTTCCCAGGCCGAGCGCAAAAGCGATCTGACGTCGGGTTTGTGAGCCCATTTGCTAGACTCTCGTCACTATGAGATCGCAACGCCTGTTTGAGGATCGAAGAAATGAGCCTTGCTCATGTCGAACACCACCTGCAAGTCCTGGTTCATGGCGGCCGTGTCCTGGTTGGAAACACGTACGACAAAATTATTGCTGCCGCTGGTGAGATAAAGATAGATCTCCGAACCCATCGGCTCGACCACATCGACCGTTGCGGTGATCGTAAATTCCGGCCTTGCGTCCTGAGCGAAAATTTTGTCATAAATATCCTCCGGCCGGATCCCCATCGTCAGCGTTTGGCCTTTATACTGGGCGATGCGGGAATAAAAATGCGGGAGGATGCGCAACTTGATGCTTCGGTCCTGGAAATAATAATCGCCATCCTCGGCCTGGATCGTGCCCTTAAGAAAGTTCATCGGAGGCGATCCGATAAAACCCGCGACGAATTTATTGTGCGGGCGTTCATAGAGATTGACGGGGTCGGCGACCTGCTGGACGATCCCGTGATGCATGACCACGATCCGGTCTCCGAGCGTCAAAGCTTCCACCTGATCATGCGTGACATAGATCATGGTCGATTGCAGCCGATTGTGCAGCTTTTGGAGCTCCATGCGCATCTGGACGCGGAGTTTGGCATCAAGATTGCTCAACGGTTCGTCAAAAAGAAAGACTTTGGGCTTGCGGACGATCGCGCGGCCGACCGCAACGCGCTGACGTTCCCCGCCGGAAAGTTCTTTGGGCCGGCGCTTCAGGATCTCAAGTGTCAATCCCAGGATCTCGGCAGCCTCGTGCACGCGCCGTTCGATCTCTTTGAACGGGTAACGGCGAAGCTTGAGGCCGAACGCCAGGTTCTCATAAACCGTCATGTGCGGGTAAAGCGCGTAATTCTGGAACACCATCGCGATGTCGCGGTTTTTCGCGGGAACATGGTTGACGAGGACGTTCTCGATGAAGATCTCCCCTTCGGTAATGTCTTCGAGGCCGGCTACCATGCGAAGGGTGGTGGATTTGCCGCAGCCGGAAGGCCCCACAAGCACGACAAACTCACGGTTCGGGATCTCGAGACTGACATTATTGACGGCCTTCACGCCGTCCTTGTAGATCTTTGAGACGCTTTTTAAAGTAACGTTCGCCACGGTGCCCCCGATGGATTAGCGCAAATATTCGAGTAAAAGTCCGAGTTTTTGTTTTAGATGCTGGCGATCGACCACCATATCGACAAGGCCATGGTCCAACAGGAACTCCGAGGTCTGAAAATCCGGCGGAAGTTTCTGGCGGATCGTTTGTTCGATGACGCGAGGACCCGCAAACCCAAGAAGCGCGCGCGGCTCCGCGATGATGACATCCCCGAGCGAAGCAAAGCTCGCCATCACGCCGCCCATCGTCGGATTGGTCAGGACCGAAATAAAGGAGAGTTTTTCTTTTTGATAACGGGCGAGCGCAACCGAAGTCTTGGCCATCTGCATCAAACTGAGAGCCCCTTCGTACATGCGCGCGCCGCCTCCGGAACCGGAAATAATGATCAGGGTAAGTTTCTTTTCCAAGGCCAGCTCTATAAGACGCGTGATCTTCTCGCCCACCACCGAACCCATCGAGCCCATAATGAAACGCGAATCCGTAACCCCTAAGGCGCAATCATGACCGAGGATCTTTGCGGTCCCCGTCACGCAAGCTTCTTTAAGCCCGGTTTTTTTCTGATCCTGCTTGATCTTTTCGGTATAGGCCTTGACGGCGGAGAATTTGAGCGGGTCTTCGGAACGAAGGTTCGCGTCGATCTCGACAAAGGAACCCTCATCAGCCAGATGGTGGATGCGCTCGAGGGCGCCCATGATGAAGTGATACGAACATTTCGCGCAAACAAGGAGATTTTCTTTGAGGGTTTTGTTGAACATGACCGTCTGGCAGCTTGGACATTTCGTCCAAAGACCGGCCGGCATGCTTTTCTTTCTGAGGCCTTTTGTGACCAGGAGCGCGGGCGCTTGCGTCATTAAATCAGCTTTCTCCTTCTGAGGCAAAGAGGGTCCCCCTCATACAAAAAAGCCACGAGAAAGACCTTGATTCCGGAACCAATCCCGTGGCGCAACTTGCTAAAACCGTCAACCATTATAAAAAAATAGCAAAGGGTGTCAAATGCTTTCTTCCCCCTAAGTCCTCAAATCTCCTAGCTTTACAACGATTTCCCACCGTGATATGTTCTCCGCATGGAGCCAAGGTTTGATCAGACCCAATCTCAGAAGACCGTTCTATCGCCCCAGATGCGGGAATATCTGCGCCTGCTTCATCTTCCCGTGCTCGAGCTGCGGAAAGCGGTCGAAGCCGCCTTAGAGGAAAACCCTATGCTCGAGGAGGTTTCCCGGTCGAAAGACTCTGAGGTCCCCGACGCCTCCGAACCGCCGAGAACGAATTCTGAGGAAGAGGATCCTGAAGAGACCCTTCCTGACGATTGGGCAGCCAAAGAGCCTCTTTCTTTTTCATCGGCCCCTTCCGACCTCTCGCGGCGCAGAGCCGAGGACGCCAGAAAGGTCAAGGACTTCCAAGAAACGCTGATCACAAAACCGGAAAGTCTTTTTGATTATCTGGAATTCCAGCTGCGTTTTCTCGATCTGAACGCCGCCGAAAAACGCATCGGGGCCGAGATCATCGGCAATATCGATCCGGATGGCTATCTTAAAGCAACGACTGAAGAGATCGCCGCGGCGGTCAAAACGGATACAACCGCCGTCGAAGAGGTCCTCCTTAAGATCCAAAAACTCGATCCTCCCGGAATCGGCGCGCGGAACCTCCGGGAAACGCTTCTGATCCAGCTGGAACGAAAAGGCACAGAAGCGACGCTCGCTAAAGGCATCATCCGGGACCATTTCGACTTGCTTGGGAAACGCGACTGGAAAATGCTCGCCAAGATCTTTTGCGCAAGCGAGCAGGAGATCAAAAAAGCGGTCGAACTTATCGGGCGTCTTGAGCCGAAACCCGGCCGCAGCTTTTACTCGGAAGAACCGATCGCCGTAACTCCTGACGCGACCGTTTCGATCAAAGAAGGGACCAAGGACGGCCTCGAGATCGAAATGCACAACGACTTTGTGCCGGAGCTTCGCATCAATAACGAATACCGCCGGATGCTCCGGGAGAAAAATCTCGACGGCAAAACCAAAGACTTCCTCAAAACCCGCCTTGCGAGCGGGATGGATTTTATGAAGGCGATCGAACTCCGGGGCTCTACGCTCCGCGCGATCACCGAAGAAATCGTTCGCGCCCAACCGCTTTTCTTCACGCGCGGATTCGCCTATTTGCGCCCGCTACGCCTTAAGGATATCGCCGAGCGATTGAATCTTCATGAATCCACCATCAGCCGGGCGATCCATGGAAAATATCTGAAGACCCCTCAAGGCACGCTTTCCTACAAGAGCTTTTTCTCGCAAAAGCTTGAAACCCGGGACGGTGAAGGGGAATCGCAGAAAAGCATTATGGAAAGGATCCGGAGATTGGTGGAAGCGGAGGATCCTAAGAAACCTTTGAGCGACCAGGCGATCGTGAATGCGCTAAAAGACGAGGGGATCCAGATCGCGCGGCGCACCGTGACAAAATACCGGGAAGTCCTGAAGATCCTGCCGACTCCCCTGCGGCGCGCCCGGTAAAGAATAAAAAGCTGGAGGTCGGATTTGAACCGACGACCTGCTGTTTACGAAACAGCTGCTCTACCGACTGAGCTACTCCAGCGTATCGCAAGAATTGAGGCGTGAATTATACCAGAAGAATAAAAAAATCGAAGTTAAGACTTAAGGCAGGAATCGACAGCGGCGGCGGCCTCGCGGCCCTGCCGGATCGCCCAGACAACCAACGACGCCCCGCGCACTGTATCACCGGCCGCAAAAACATTTTTCACGCTTGTCGCAAAACCTGCATCGACCGCGATGTTCCCCCGCGAATCCAACTGCACACCGAGCTCTTTGACAAGCCTCCCGTGCTCCACGTGGACGAATCCCATAGCGAGCAGCACGAGATCGGCTTGGAGCGTGAATTCGGAGCCCGGCAGTTCTTTCATCTTATATTGTCCCGTCGCTTTATCCTGTTCCCATTGGACCCGCGCACAATGGACTTGATGGACTTTTCCGTCTTTTCCGGAGAACATTTTGGTTGTGATGGCCCAGTCCCGCTCGCATCCCTCCTCATGAGAAGTCGATGTGCGCAGGATCTGCGGCCAACTCGGCCAAACAGGATTCCAGGTCTCTTTCCAATCCTTTGGTTTCGGCAGGATCTCGAATTGATAGACTTTTTTCGCGTCTTGCCGGTTCGCAGTACCGACGCAGTCGGAACCCGTATCGCCCCCACCGATCACAAGAACCGTTTTGCCTTTTGCGTGGATCATCTGCTCCGGTTTTAGCTCGTTGGAAACAAACCGGTTGGATTGGGTCAAATACTCCATCGCAAAATGTACGCCCTGCAGCTCGCGGCCGGGCACTTTAAGATCGCGGGGTTCTCCTGCGCCCATCGTCAAGAGTATCGCGTCAAACTTTTTCCGGAGCTCTTCGGCTGTGATCGTTTCACCCACATGGATGCCCGCCTCGAATTGAACTCCCTCGGCCTTCATTTGGTCGATCCGGCGATCCAAAACCCATTTCTCCAATTTGAAATCAGGGATCCCGTAACGCAATAAGCCGCCGATCTTTGGAGATTTTTCATAAAGCGTTACCTGATGCCCTGCACGGCGAAGCTGCTGGGCGGCGCTCAAACCGGCTGGTCCGGAACCGATGACCGCGACTTTTTTACCGGTTTCTTTCGCCGGCGGTTTCGGAACAACCCAGCCTTCGGCAAACGCTTTTTCGATGATCGCCAGCTCGATCTGCTCGATCGTTACCGGCGCGACATTGATCGCCAAAGTGCACGCCGCTTCGCAGGGCGCAGGGCAAACACGGCCGGTCACTTCAGGAAGATTATTCGTAAGCGCCAAACGCTCATAAGCGTCCTTCCACTGTCCGCGATAGACAGCGTCATTCCACTCCGGGATCAGATTGTAGATGGGGCAACCGAGCGCATGACAGAACGGAATCCCGCAATCCATGCAACGGGCGCCTTGCCTGTTGATCTCTTCGCTTAGAAGCGGCTTCGAGATCTCTCGATAGTCCTTCAACCGCTCCGGAATGGGCCGTTTCGGGGCTAGGGTTCGATTATATTCTAAAAAACCATCAGATTTTCCCATTAGAGGAAGACCTCCTCCGTCATTTCCGCCGACTCCGAACCCTTGATCTGGCGCTCCTTGATGCGCGCCATGGCTTTCTTGTAATCCGTCGGCATAACCTTGACGAATCGTGGCAGCATTTCATCCCAACTCGCCAGGATCGATTTGGCATGCTGGCTTCCCGTGAGCTTCACGTGCCGTTCGATCGTCGTTTTGAGAAATTCCCTGTCCTCTTTTTCGACCACAGGTTCCAGGTCGACCATTTCAAGATTGCACCGGGTATCAAAAAGCTGATTCTCATCGAGCACGTAAGCGATCCCGCCGCTCATACCGGCCGCAAAATTCACGCCGGTCTGCCCCAGGATGATCACGCGTCCGCCCGTCATGTATTCGCAGCCGTGATCGCCCACACCCTCGACTACCGCCAGAGCGCCGCTATTGCGGACACAGAATCGCATACCAGCGCGGCCATGAATGTAAGCCTCACCGCCTGTTGCGCCAAAAAGATTGACGTTTCCGGTAATGACGTTATCCTGGGGTCGGAAAGTCGCCGACCGCGGCGGGTAAACAATAAGCCGTCCGCCGGAAAGTCCTTTTCCGAAATAATCGTTCGCGTCCCCTTCAAGCTCGAAGATGACCCCATGCGCGAGGAATGCGCCGAAGCTTTGCCCGGCGGAACCCTCGAACTTAACGCGGATCGTATCCTCCGGAAGCCCCTTAAGGCCGTAGCGTTTGGCGATCTCGTAGCTTAGGGTCGCTCCAACCGTTCGGTTGCAGTTCTTTATTTTCTGCTCGAGAACAGTGGGCTGTTTGAATTCGATTGCCGCTTTAGCTTTTTTTACCAAGTCGGGATCAAGGGAAAATGAAAGATCATGCGTTTGTTGCGTGACGCAGCGAACGGCTTCGCCGGAAGGAACTTCGGGGGGCGTCAGGACTTTTGAGAAATCAAGCCCCTGGGCTTTATAGTGTTCGACGGCCTCGAGCGTTTCAATCCTGTCGACGCGGCCGATCATATCGTCAAATTTCCTGAATCCGAGCTCCGCCATGATCTCGCGGACCTCGCGGGCTACGAATTTCATGAAATTCATCAAATGTTCGGGTTTGCCGGCAAAACGCTTTCTTAATTCGGGATTTTGCGTCGCAACCCCCACGGGGCACGTGTTGAGATGGCATTTTCTCATCATGATGCAGCCCAGCGTCACGACCGACGCGGTGCCAAACCCGAATTCCTCCGCGCCCAGCATGGCGCCGATGACCACATCCCGTCCGGTCTTGATCTGGCCGTCCACTTGAACACGAATGCGGTCGCGTAATTTGTTCATAATAAGCACCTGCTGCGTTTCGGCGAGCCCGATCTCCCATGGAGACCCAGCGTATTTGATCGACGAAATGGGCGATGCGCCGGTCCCGCCGTCATGGCCGCTGATCAGGACCATATCGGCTTTTCCCTTGGCGACACCCGCGGCCACGGTTCCCACGCCTAGTTCGGAAACTAATTTAACCGAGACACGGGCTTCCGGATTCGCGTTTTTAAGATCAAAAATAAGCTGCGCCAAATCTTCGATCGAATAAATGTCGTGATGGGGCGGTGGCGATATCAACATAACGCCGGGTGTCGAGTGACGGACCCTTGCGATCGTTTCATCGACCTTATGCCCCGGCAGCTGTCCGCCTTCCCCGGGCTTTGCGCCCTGCGCCATCTTGATCTGAAGTTCTTTCGAATTAGCCAAATAAGAGATCGTCACACCGAAGCGGGCCGAAGCCACCTGCTTGATCATGCTCTTGCTGGAATCCCCGTTCGGCAACGGAACATAGCGGGATTCGTCTTCGCCGCCCTCGCCGGAATTGCTCGCCGCGCCAAGGCGGTTCATCGCGATCGCGATGGTTTCGTGCGTTTCTTTACTGATCGAGCCGAAGGACATCGCAGAAGAAACAAAGCGTTTCACGATGGAATCCTCCGGTTCCACTTCCTCGATCGGAACCGGATGACCTTTCTTGAATTGAAACAGGCCCCGGAGCGTGCAAAGATTTTTGCTGATATCGTTGATTTCGGAAGAATAGCGTTTGAAGACCGCGTAATCCCCTTCCCGGACCGCCTTTTGAAGATTGACGATCGCTTGCGGGGAGAATAAATGTTTTTCCGCATCGCTCCGGTAATGGTACTTGCCGCCGGGGTCCAGAGTCTCGGTATTGGCCCGCGGAAACTCAAAAGCAGCCGTGAACCGAGCAAGCGCCTCACGCTCAACGCCTTCCCGGCCGATCCCGCCGATACGCGATGAGGTCCCGGGAAAATATTGCTCGATAAATTCCGGATGAAGACCAACCGCCTCAAAGATCTGCGCGCCGCGATAGCTCCGGATCGTAGAAATGCCCATCTTGGACATGACTTTCAAGAGGCCTTTTTTGATAGCGGTAATATAGTTCTCAATGGCCGTTTCAAGCGCTAATCCTTTTGAAAAATGCCCGCGTTTTTCAAGCTCCGCGAGCGTTTCAAAGACAAGATAAGGGTTGATGGCATTGATCCCGTATCCGATCAGGCAGGCAAAATGATGCACCTCCCGCGCTTCGCCCGTTTCCAGCGCGAGCCCTCCCAAGAAACGCTTCCCCTTTTTGATGAGATATTGATGCACCGCGGCCGTGGCCAAAAGCGCGGGGATCGGAGCTTTGTCCGGCCCAACCTCCCGATCGCTCATGATCACGAGCGAATTCCCTTCATCAAGTTTTTGCTCAACATTTTCGCAAAGTCTTTGAATGGCTATTTCAAGACCATCCTGAGGGTCCTTCGGGCTGAAAAACATCGGAACGGTCGCGACGCGGTAACTGGCAAGATTGGAGGATTTAAGACGCTCAATGTCATCATTGGTAAGCACGGGATGCGATAATTTCAACTGATGGCAGTGCTCCGGTGTTTCATCGAGCAGATTGCCCTGCCGTCCCACAAAACTCATAAGGGACATGACAAGATTCTCGCGATAAGGATCGATCGGCGGATTGGTTACCTGGGCAAAAAGCTGGCGGAAATAATCATACAGAAGCTGCGGCCGCTTCGAAAGGACCGCCAGCGGGGCGTCGTTACCCATCGACCCGACAGGTTCCTGCGCGTTCTCGGCCATGGGAAGCAGGATCATTTTTTCGTCTTCCAGCGTGTAGCCAAAAATACGCTGGCGGAGTGCGAGAGTCTTCTGGTCGATCTCTACCGGTCCGGGGACCTGAAGCAACCCCCGAAGCTCGATCCGGTTCTCTTCAAGCCAGCGGCGGTAAGGGCGGTGGCGGGCGATCGCCGATTTGATCTCATTATCCTTGATCACCCGGTTCGAAGCGGTATCGACCACAAGCATTTTCCCCGGCGAGAGCATGCCTTTTTCAAGCACATCCGGCGGGTTAAGGTCCAAGACACCTACTTCGGAGGCCATGATCACCAGCCCGCTTTTGGTAATAATGTAACGCGCCGGCCGGAGGCCGTTGCGGTCCAGGATCGCGCCGACCTTCGTTCCGTCCGTAAAGGCAACGACCGCGGGCCCGTCCCACGGCTCCATGATCGCGGAGTGATATTCGAAGAACGCGCGTTTTGCTTCGCTGATGTGGTATTTCACGCCGAACGCCTCGGGAACCATCATCATCATGGCGTGTTCCATGGACCGTCCGCCCATCGTTAAAAGTTCAAAAACATTGTCAAAAATGCCGGAGTCGCTCAAAGAAGGGTTGACGATCGGAAGCAGTTTTTTGATCTCGTCGCCGAAAAGCTCCGACGAGATCCGAACCTCCCGAGCGGCCATCTTGTTGATGTTGCCGCGCAGCGTATTGATCTCCCCGTTATGCGCGATAAAATGGAACGGATGTGCGAGCGGCCATGACGGGAAAGTGTTGGTGGAATAACGCTGGTGGACGACCGCGAGGGCGCTGACAAATTCAGGGTCCAAAAGATCGGGGAAAAACTGATCGAACTGCGGCGCCGCAAACATGCCTTTGTAGACGATCGTCCGGGCGGAAAGCGAGGGAATGTAAAAATCTTCTAGTTTCCAGCCGAGCCTTACGGCTTCATTCTCGAGAACTTTTCGGAGAATATAAAGTCGGCGCTCAAGTCCGGCCCCTTGAAGCCCCTTGAAGCTGACAAACACCTGCCAGATCGACGGCATGGCGGCGCGGGCCATATCCCCCAAGCAATCCGGATGGACCGGGACTTCCCGCCACCCAAGGACTTTTCCGCCTTCCTTGGCCGTTTGTTCGGCGATCATTTTCCTCGCCTGCTCGGCATCATTCTCCTGCTGAGGCAGGAACAACATTCCGACGCCGTATTGGCCCTCGGCGGGCAACTGGAATTTCGAAGACCTGGTGAAAAATTTATGCGGGATCTGAAGAATGATCCCGGCGCCATCCCCTGTTTTCAGATCGCCGCCGACCGCCCCGCGGTGGACAAGGTTTTTAAGGATCTGGACCCCGTCGCGGACGATCTGATGCGAGCGTGTTCCGTCGACCTTAACGACGAATCCTACGCCGCAAGCGTCATGTTCTAGACTGGGATGGTAAAGCCCGAATTCGCGCATTTTGTCGTTTTCCCCTACAATTTTGTAGTTTTCTGAAGACAGCTAAACCCAACGAGGGTCTTCCCATCGACAATCTGCCCCCTAGCGATCATACGCCCCAATTGAGCGAGCGTAAACTGGCCTATTTCAAACTCCTCATCTTCATCCTTTTCCGCTATTTTAGGAAGCAATTCCCATGCCAAAAAAAGGTGCATCTTCTCCGCGGAAACCCCGGGTGTCGGGTAAAACGCCGTGAGTTTCTTAAGACGCCCCGGACACATCCCGATTTCTTCCATTAGTTCGCGCTTCGCCGCCGCCGGAAACGACTCGCCCGATTCCCTGCCGCCCGCCGGAAACTCCCAGAGATGCTTCCCTAGCGGAAACCGGTATTGCCTTACAAGAATATACTTCCCCGTTTTTGTTTTGGGAATGATCACCACGCAACCGGGATGCTCCAGGATCTGCCGGGAGAGCACTTTGCCGTGCGGCGTATGGATATCGCAGTCGACGAGATGGATGGGCCCTCTCGAAAAAATAATTCTCTTTTTTAGAACCCGGTATCGTTTTTTCGCCATAAAGAAAACAAGCCCGCCGCGATAAGGGCGGGCTTTGTCTCGCTGTTTTTAAAAAAGAGCGCGATTGCCGTACACGTCCCACCTTAGGACGTGACGGCATCGTGCTGATTTATTGGAAATCAGCGGGATACGGGAATCGAACCCGTGTCCACAGCTTGGGAAGCTGTTGTACTACCATTGTACTAATCCCGCTTGTCATCTAAAAGCTTGATTGGTAAGCGGGATAGTCCCAACCTCCTTGAAGATTTGATGGAGTTGGGGCTAATCCCGCTTGTCAAATGACTGCATAAATTGCGAAACCTGCCTACCGCAGGCAGGCGCAAGTTATTGCAGGAATTTGATCCCGCCAGAGGCGGGATGAACGTCCGGCAAACTGCGCCTTCCCTCAAATTTTACAGATTTTCTTTAAAACTTCCAGCCGTTTATCGAAGTGCTCGCGCTTTATTTCCCGCAGCCGTTCCAGGCCGAATTTTTCGACCGTAAAAGACGCCACAATGGTGCCGTAGGCGATCGCGGTCTTCATGGTCTTGAGATTGACGTTCCGCGCTGCGGCCAGATAACCCATGACGCCTCCGGCAAAGCTGTCTCCGGCGCCAGTCGGGTCATAAACGCTATCCAAAGGATAGGCGGGATAAATAAAAACCCCTTCATGGCTGTAAAGAAGCGCTCCGTGCTCCCCTTTCTTGATGATCACGTATTCTGGCCCCATATTGTGGATCGCCTGGGCGGCTTTGATCAAATTGACCTCTCCAGTGAGCTGCCGGGCCTCGCCGTCATTCATGAAAACCGCATGGACTCTGCGCAAAACCTGCTCAACTTGGGGCCGTTTGTTCTGGATCCAGAAATTCATCGTATCGCACGCGACGAATTTAAGTTTCGATCCTTGAACCTGGTCCAGGACTTTCAACTGGAGCGCCGGATCGACATTCGCGAGAAAAACAAATTCCGGCATCGTGGTATAGCGAAGCTCCGGCTTGAAATCCAACAGTACGTTCAGATCTGTCTGGAGCGTAATAGCCGAATTCATGTCCGCCTCATACTTGCCTTTCCAATGGAATGTCTTGCCGGGCAGCGTTACCAGATGGCTTAAATCGACATCCTTTTCCGCGAGAACCTTGCGATATTCTTCAGGAAAATCTTGTCCCACCACGGCGACAACGCCGACTTTTGTGAAAAAACTTGCGGCGTAGGAAAAGTAAGAAGCCGAGCCTCCAAAAACCGTCTGCTGGGCGCCGAACGGGGTTGAGAGCTCATCGATGGCAACGGTGCCGATCACGATCAATATAGGCGGTTTTGACATTTCATTTTCCTTCCAATTGAAGTTTAAATTCCTTCGCTGCCATTTTGGGATCCTTGACAGCAAAAAGCGCCCGAACCACAGCGATCCTTGTCGCGCCGGCCTCGATCACGCTTTGGATATTCGCGAGATCGATCCCGCCGATCGCAACCCAAGGGACGCGGACCTTCGCGGCGACTTGTCTTATAAAGCTAAGCCCAACGGGCTTTGTGTGCTGCTTGGTCGGTGTTTTAAAAACGGGGCCGATCCCGATATAATCCGCGCCTTCGGCAACGGCCGAAATCGCCTGTTTCAAGCTGTGCGTCGACTTCCCGATCAGGATCCGCCGGCCCGCCCGCGCCGCTAAACGCCGAGCCATATCAAGCGGCATATCGTCCTGGCCCAGATGGACGCCATCAGCTTCGAGCGCATGAGCAAGATCGACCCGGTCGTTGATAAAAAAAAGTTTCCGGTAGCGCAAAGCGAGCTTCCGGACCTTACGCCCAAGCCGCAAAAGCGCCGCATCAGACAGCTCTTTTGAGCGCAATTGGACGATATCGGCTCCCCCCTGATAAGCCCGTTCGATCCGCCAAAGCATATCGGGGGTCTCTCTTTTTAGGTCGGTAACTCCGTAAAGCCGGAAATTTTCAAAAACTTTTTCACGCCAGCCCATGAGGTTAGGCAAGCTTCAGCAATTTGATCACCCGGGTCGAAGAACGCCCTTTGACGAGCGGGATACGCTTCACTTTTCCGCCCCAAGACATCACTTCCTTGGCGCCGACGATATCCTTGATCGCCCAATCCGCGCCTTTAACAAGCACATTCGGCTTCATCTGCTTGATGAGACGAAGGGGCGTAGGTTCGTCGAAAAGAATCGCATAATCGACACAGGAAAGCGCCGTCAAAACCTTGATCCGGTCTTGCTGGGGATTGACGGGACGGCTTGGATCTTTGTAGGTTTTGACCGAACGGTCCGTATTGACGCCAACGATCAACACGTCCGCCGCCGCCTTGGCCTTTTGGAGATAGGTCACATGGCCGAGATGCAGGATATCAAAAGTCCCGTTCGTGAAAGCGATGCGCCTGCCACGCGCCCTCAGGCGCCGGACTGTTTTCAGGAGATCACGCTGTGTCAGGATCTTTGAGATCATAGTGAAACCAACCGGACGGTTAACCAAACAGGATCGTTTCGACAATCTCGCAGAGGGCGTGGAGAGCGGCGATGTGGGCCTCCTGGATATAAGTGGTCTTCTGCGCCTTTGCGATAAAACAAATATCAACGGCGTCTTTTAGGATGCCGCCGTCTTTGCCCGTAAATCCGAGCGTCAAGATCCCCTGCTGTTTTGCCTGCGTGATCGCCTCAAGGATATTCGGAGACCGGCCGGACGTCGAAAGCACGATCAAAATGTCGCCTTTTTTCCCGAGGCCTTCGATCTGGCGCGAAAAAACCTTATCGAACCCGAAGTCATTGCCGATCGCCGTCAGCGCGGCGATGTCCGCCGTAAGCGCGATCGCCGGAAGGCTCATGCGGTTTTTTTCAAAGCGGCCGACAAATTCCGCCGCGATATGGAGCGAATCCGAAGCCGAACCGCCGTTCCCGCAAAGAAGGATCTTGTTTCCCGCCTTGAGGGCGTGAATGACGGCGTTCGCCATCTTTTCAAGAACTTCGAATTGGGCCGGAACGAACGTCTTCTGAAAAGCTTCCTGATGCCCTTTGATGAGCGTCTCAAAAGTGGTTTTCATCGACTAACCCGCAAAGATCTTGGTGAGTTCGTACATGTCCATTGGGACCGTCTTCAACGCCCCCACCGCGTCGGCAAGCGGCACTTCCACGATGTCCCGCCCTTTAAGGGCGACCATATAACCGAATTTGTTCAACTTCACGAGCTCGACGGCCTTCACGCCAAAACGAGTTCCAAGGACGCGATCGAACGCCGTAGGTGAACCACCGCGCTGGATATGGCCGAGCACCGTGCAGCGGGTTTCATAACCCGTCTTCTTCTCGATCAGCTTCGCTAACCGATCTCCGACGCCGCCGAGCAATACATGCCCGAACGCATCAAGCTCTTTAGTGGCCGTCACAAGGTCTTCGCCCTTGATGGAAAAACCCTCGGCAACAGCCACGATGCTGAAATGTTTTCCCCGTTTGTGGCGAGCCACGATGTGATCGCAGATCTCATCCGCCGTGACCGCCACTTCCGGAATGAGGATCACATCCGCGCCTCCGGCGATCCCGGATTCAAGCGCGATCCATCCTGCGTGGCGTCCCATGATCTCGACCACCATCACGCGCTCGTGCGATTCTGCCGTTGTATGGAGGCGGTCGATGCATTCGGTGGCGATATTGAGCGCCGTATCATAACCAAAGGTATAATCGGTCGCGTTCAGGTCATTATCGATCGTTTTAGGAACCCCGATGATCGGCAGCCCCTCCTTGAAAAGCTTGTTGGCGGCCCCAAGGGTATCCTCGCCGCCGATCGCGATCAACGCATCGAGCTTGTTCTTTTTAATGGTCTCGCGGACTTTCTGCATGTCCTCTTCTTTTTTGCAAGGATTCGTCCTCGAAGTTTCCAGGATCGTTCCGCCGCGCGGCAGGATCCCGGACACCGAAGCGAGCGTCAACTCTTCAAAATCGTTCTGGATCATCCCCTTCCAGCCGCGTTTGAAACCGAGGCAAGCCCAATGCTCCAGTTTTGCGGTTCTTACGATCGCGCGCAATACCGCGTTAAGACCCGGACAATCCCCGCCACCCGTCAACATACCAATACGCTTCATTTCTATATTCTCCTTCTTCAAGTTAAGATTGCGTTATTTTCTTAAGTTTCCGAAATCCTGAAGGCCTGTTCCTGCTTCGTCGATCTCTTTCACGTCGCAGATCACCGTAAGCTGGTTTTCGGCCCCGAGCAGACGTTTGACGCGCTGCTGGACTTCCTGCTGCAATTCCGACAAGACCGTCGGTACGTGGCCGCCGGCCCAAAGCGCGAGCCGGAGCTTGATCTCGACGTTCTTGCCGATGATATTGACTTTGACCTTCACGCCCTTGACGAGCGGAAAATGTTTGATCGCTTTCGCGGCCGCGTTCCCGAGCGTCGCCGCCGACACCACCATCGGCCCTACCTCGCTTTGAAAAATGATCGCTTCATTCGGCCGGCCCGACTTGACGAGCATCTTGGCGAACGCGAGGCCGAGCCCGATAAAGATCAGTCCTACGACTCCGACCTGGCCCGAACGCCAAGAGCTCTGATAGATCTCCTGAACCTTCAGGATCGCGTCATCGAACGCCAGAAGATGAAGCGAAACGATGATCATCAAACTGCCCAGCGTCAAAAAAGCAAGGATCGCAAAAAGCTGGGCGAATGCGGAGGCGACCTTCATTTCTTCTCTTTACCGGCTCCCGGCTCTTCCACTTTTCCGGTCCCGAAAATGGTCGATTCGATAAAATTCGTGTTGACCCCGCCCTGCCGGAAACGCGGGTGGCTTAAAATGCGCGTGTGAAGAGGCGCCGTGGTTTTCACGGGCTTTACTTCGATCTCGCGAAGCGCCCGGAGCATGACCGTGATCGCGTCCTGGCGGTTTTTGCCGTAAGCGATCAGCTTGGCGATCATGGAGTCATAAAAAGGAGGGATGGAATATCCCGTGTAAACATGGCTGTCCAGCCGGACATTGGGGCCGCCGGGCATGCGCCACACTTCGATCTTTCCGGGAGACGGCATAAAATTATTATCCGGGTCTTCGGCATTGATGCGGCATTCGATCGCGTGCCCTGTGATCTCCACTTGTTCCTGAGTAAAACTCAATTTCTCGCCCGCCGCGACACGAAGCTGTTCTTTGACAAGGTCGAGCCCCGTTACCATTTCCGTCACGGGATGTTCGACCTGAAGGCGCGTATTCATTTCCATAAAATAAAAATCATCGTTCTTGTCGAGAAGGAATTCGATCGTGCCGGCGTTCTCGTATTTGAACGCTTTGGCGGCGCGGGTCGCGGCCTCGCCGATCTTGCGCCGGAGCTTGGCGCTCACACCCGGGGCCGGCGATTCTTCGATCAGTTTTTGATGGCGGCGCTGGACCGAACAGTCGCGTTCGCCCAAATGGACGATGTTTCCGAAGCTGTCGGCCATGATCTGGACTTCGATATGGCGCGGCTCTTCGATATATTTTTCGATATAGACCTCGCCGTTCCCGAACGCGGCTTCGGCCTCGGTTTGGGCCGTGAGAAAAGCGCTGATAAGCTTGCCGTCATTATGGGCGATCTTGATGCCCTTCCCGCCGCCGCCGGCGGACGCTTTGATGATCACGGGGTAGCCGAGTTTTTTGGCGAGCTTCAACGCTTCTTCCTGGTCCTTGATCGTGCCCTTGCTCCCTGGAATGATGGGAACGCCGGCTTTTTTCATTTCAAGCCGCGCGACGGATTTATCGCCCGCGAGCCGGATGCTTTCGGGCCTGGGGCCGATGAATTTGATCTGGCAGGATTCGCAGATCTCGGCAAAGTGCGCATTCTCGGCCAGGAACCCGTAACCGGGATGGATCGCTTCGACATCCGCGATCTCGGCGGCCGAAATAAGCGCCGGGATATTCAGATAACTTTCAGCGCTTGGGGATTCCCCGATACAAATGGCGTCATCGGACAATTTAACATGGAGCGACTCGCGATCGGCCTTGGAGAAGACCGCCACGGTCTTGATGCCCAGTTCGTGGCAGGCGCGAATGATGCGTACCGCGATCTCGCCTCGATTTGCAATAAGGACTTTTGAGAACATGATTTTTTCCGTTTAAGTCGTTAGGGGTTGAATGCCGGGATCAGGATTTTTTGATCTTGAAGATCGGCTGATCGTATTCGACGGTCTGGCCGTTCTGGACCATGACCTCGATCACCGTGCCGCCCAACTCCGCCTTGATCTCATTCATGAGCTTCATGGCTTCGATGATGCAGAGGACGTCGCCTTCCTTGATGACCTTCCCAACCGTCACATAAGGCGGCTGGTCCGGCGCCGGCGCGGCATAAAAGGTCCCGACCATCGGCGAGCGGACGATCGTCACACCCTCCTCGACGGCGGGTTGTCCGGCGGGAGCCGCGGCAGCCGCTGGAGCCGAAGCCGGCATGGCCGCCGGGGCCGGCGCGGCCATCTGCGGCGCGCCCTCGACCATGATGCGGCCGTTCGCGAGCTTGCGAAGCTTGATCTTCATGTCGTCTTTTTCGACCTCGATCTCTCCGAGATTGTGCTCGGCCATCAATTCTAAAAGTTCGCGGATCTCTTTGATGTTCATTTTCTTTTCCTCACGGCGGATGTTTTTTTCTTGGGTTTCATTTGAGATGCGTAGGCGACGAGGCCGCGCAGGCCCAGAAGATAACTGTCTTTGCCGAACCCCGTTACCTGGGCAACGCATGCCGGGGCGGTCATGGAATGCTGGCGGAAATCCTCGCGGCGGTAAATGTGGCTTAAGTGGACTTCGACGGCGGGAAGGCCGCAAGCGGCTAAAGCGTCCCGGATGGCAACGCTCGTGTGGGTGTAGGCGGCGGGATTGATCAGGATCGCGTCAAAACTCTCGCGCGCATTTCCGACACGGTCAACGATCGCGCCCTCATGGTTGCTTTGCTCGATCGCAAGCGCGACGCCGAGCGTTTTCGCTTCCTTTTCCAGGGCCGCGTTGATCTGTTTCAGGGTCACTTTGCCGTAGACCGAAACTTCCCGCTCCCCCAGGAGCTGCAAGTTCGGGCCATGGATCACGAGGATCTTCATCATAAAAACATGTTCTCCGCCGTTATTTTAAACTATCCCTTTGGGGATTGCATCATTTCCATTTCGTTGAGGGCTTTGGGCTTAAGGCCGCCCCGGAACGCGTACCAGATACCGGCGCCGATGCTGAAGGCGTAGGTCATGATGAACATCAGGATCATCAGCGCGCCGGCCCGTTCCGGAGGCAAATAGCGCCCGAAAAGAAGCAGGATACAACCTTCCCGGACGCCGAGGCCGCCGATGGAAGGTGCCATACTAACGATGGAGATAACGGGTATCAAGATAAAAAATTTCCAGTAATCGATACCGGCCGACAAACTCAAGGTCAGCCAGTAGTTGACGGAGATGAAAAGCGCTTGGCCGGCAAAAGAAAGAAGGACTGCCATCAGGACGGGGCCGTGATGATGCCGGTAACCGTAGATCGCGTGGTAGATCTCCGCGAGGCGCGCCTTCCATTTCTCGCTCGGGATCAGGCGGGCGAACCCCTTAAAAAGCCGGGCAAAGCGGCGGCTTGAGAAAAAAGCGATGCAAAACAGGAGGACGCCCAGCGCTCCGTAGACGGCGTAATCAATATAGGCGTTCGAGGCCTCTTTGCTGAAGTAAACCAGCCCGATCACGGCCATAATGATGAGGGCGACAAAGCCCATCAAGCGGTCCAAGAGGATCGAGGTTGCCGATTCGATCTTCTTGCCTGAATACTTGTAAGCGTAAAACGCCTTGGCGACATCCCCGCCCACCGCGGAGGGCAGCATCAGATTATAAAAAAGCCCCACAACGCCGAGATGGAAGGACTCGCGAAAGCTCATGTGGATATTCTGGACACGGAAGACCCACTGGAGCCGGACGGCCAGGATCGCGAGCCCGGCGAAATACCCCGCGGCCGCGAGAGCGAACCAGCCCCACAAGACCTCGTGGCGAAGGATCGCCATGGAATCATGGATCTTATCCCGCATGACATAGACAATAACCCCGATCGCGGCAAAACTGATGGCGAACCGGAGGATCTTCCCCTTATGCTTGCCGAGGGCGCTCATACGCTTTGGGAAAATTTGATCTGCAGTTGGGCCAGGAGCGTTTCGAGGATCTTCTTCTCTTCATCGCTCAGGTTGCCCTGGGTTTTATCGCGGAGCATGGCCAGAAGATCGATCGTTTCTTTTGCGGCGTCGGTATTGACCTCACGCTGCTGCGTCATGGGATCCGGGATCTCGCCCAAATGCATCAGCGCCTGATACCCAAGAGACTGGACAAGATTTAAAAACGCTTTCGAAGTTTCGACCGTTTTGGGTTTGGCGCCAGCCGCGGACGGCGGCGGGGCGGCTTTCGCCTTGACGCTTTCCGCCTGTTCTTTCCAGCTTTCATCGACCTTTTTTTCGGTAAATCGTATGTCTTTATCGGGTTCCATAGGTCACTCTCCCATCCTGCGGTCTAATATACCCTGTACACACCGGGTGTGTACAGGGTGCTGTTTGGCGCCTGCCTGCCGGTAGGCGGGGATCAGTCCCAATTCTTATCATCCCGCCGTCACAGAGGCGGGATGGGGCAGTCTTGACTACCGTTAAATTACAAACCAAAGTCAATGCAGTCCATTCGCATAAAAAGCTCATTTTGAGCATCCGCCATAAAGCGTGGCGGATCAGTCCATTCGCAAAAAACGGCTCATGGCTGAAAAAAAAGAGGTTCGTGACCGAGTGGGGATCTGGTGGCCACGAACCTCTGCAGGTGAGTCGAGACCCGTAAGTCTCGCATGGGCGTATTATACTCCCCGGGCTCCGGGTGTCAATGCCCCTCTCCTTCCCTTTTTCACCCTGTACACACCCGGTGTGTACAGGGTTCAATCGATCAGATGGGCTTTGAGCATCTGCAGCGCGCGTTGATAATCGCTTCGGTCCTCCGTGAATTTCCTATAGAGTTCCGGCGAAAGGGAAACGACGTTTTTGAATTCACAAAGTGGGGAGCCGGAGTTTTCCCCCAGATATTCGAGATAGGATGAGAATTCCCAATCCTCGGGACGCGTCACAAGCCCCGCAGAAGTTGGGTTGAGATGAATATATCGAGAAAGATGAAGCGCATATTCATCCGTTTCAATAAGGCGATTTTCAAATCTCGACTCCCAGAGCGGCCCCTTTCGACCACTTTTCGTATTAAAATATCGGGCGTAGCTGTTAAGAACTAACCGCATAAATTTCGAGATCCCGTCATCCATAACCTGTTCAAGCATAAAATGAACATGAGTAGACATGATGCAATATGCAATAAGCCGGACATGGGGAAACTCCGGCTTAGGATGCGATGAATTTTGAATGTCAGCGGCGCTTTTTCTCGAAAAGCGGATTCCACTCCTGTCGACTTGATAAAATTTGAGAGTCTCCATCATTCTCAGATATTCTTCACGAAAGCGGAAAATCTCAAATCCCGCAATGCTCCTCGAAAAAACATGATGAAGACACCCGGTCTTTAACGCGACCTTTCGATATCCCATGCTCTCCCCTCCTTTCAAACCCTGTCCACACCGGGTGTGTCCGCGGTATCGGCGGAGACAGTCTACATGATTATTATTTAAAGTAAATATTTTATATATTTATCGACAATGTACACACCGGGTGTGTACAAGGGTGAGAGGCAGAAGATGGAAAGAGAACAAGAGAGATTTTAAACAAAAAAGAGGGGTATGGAAAGCTCCATACCCCTCTTTTTGGAAATCAAGCCTTATGCTGCGATTGAAGTGGCTTTTTGGGTCAAGATATCCGACCAGAGCTTGGCGAGGCCACTGAGCAAAGCTTCATCGATCTCGTACCCATCGCCTTTCGGTTTAAGAACATTTCTGTCATTCAATTGTTTAAATAACAATTGGTTCACCTGATCGACGCCGTTCAACGCGACCATGGAAGCAAGCCAACTGCGCACGGGCGCATTCTGCCTCGCTGCTTTTTCTTGGGTGCGCAGAACCGTGCCGTTGAACTGACCCGTAGTCTGGATACCTTCTTCAACCAGGAATGCCACAGCAAAATTTTCTTTCATGGAATTCGCGCGCTTGATGGCTGCGGCTTGAGCTCGAGCCTTTTCGGAAAGCTTGGAAGCTTTTTCAAATTGAACATTGAGACGATCGCCGATCTTACGGCCCTTATGATCAAAAGTGTTCTTGATGCGATTAATATCGGCTCTGATCTTATCTTGATCTATCCCGGAGCCATCGCTGGGAATGACATATCCTTCCACTAATTCTGTGTTCGTCTCGAGGCGTGTTGCCATACTTTCAAGTTCAACTGAATCAAACGCCGCAGCCCGCATGATCACAGTGCCGCCGGGAGTATCGGACACCGCCATCATTGGATTACCTTTAAGAGCAGCTATTGCCGCAGCGAAGAAATGTTTCCAATTGACTTCACCCGGCTTGGCCTGAACAAGACGTAACAGATTATCCACCACTCCCCTGGCCGTCATTTCCCCAGAGCTTGGTATCGTAATATACGCAAAAACCTCATCGAGCGACCCGAGGCCGAATTCCAAAGCTTTTTCCTTTAGTTTTTGAAGTTCCTCGGGATACTCCTGAGACAAAATATTTTCTACCTCTTTTTCAAGATCCTGCCGCTCTTGCACGATCGACCTCGCCTCGGCGCGGGGCGATGCGAGATTCCATAATTTAATTATCTGTTCCTGCGTTAGAGGGCCTTTTGCTCCCAATAAATCCAATTGCTCCCGAACTGAGGTTGCTGGCGCCGAATAGGACACTTCTCCTTGAGATAATGTCACATCTGCATTTCCTGCTGCCTCTAATACAATTTTTAAACTCGTTGCTGAAGTGATGTTGGCCGGATCAAGAACGACCGGCGCCCTCCTCTGGAAAACTGCGGGGCTCAGATCAGCGGGAAAAGAACTTGGCCGATCCACTCCAAAGTCCGCGCGAGCCGAAGCAAGATTCAAAAGCTTGATGACCTCCGCTTGCGTCAAAGGACCTTTTGGCTTCAATAAATCTAACTGCGCCCTTACTGAGGTTGCAGGCGCTGAATAAGAAACCTGTCCTTGAGATAAGGTAACATTGTTGCTTCCAGCCGTTTCTAAAATGACTTTTAAACTTTCTGGTGTAATGGCATTTCCCTCGTCAAGGATAATCGCTTGCCCCCTCGCCCCGGCGCGAATCGGAACCTGCGTTGAGGGCAACGTTCTCACGGTGTCGGCAATAGGTTGGTCTGTATCATGATAAAAACTTTTATCTCCATCGGCCCAAATAACGGTCAGCCAGCCACTGTCAGGATTAAATTCGAGCGATCTAACCTTGCCCGATCTCACATCTGCAAAATATCCCCCGTTTACCGGCTTGTAGGTTTCAATATAAAGTTCCGACTCAGGATTTTCCGACAAAAGCTTCTGCGAAATATCATAAACACGCAGCGTCTCCATGGTCCATCCGCTCACAATGCCCAAAATTTCTCCGGAAGGAAAACTTCGAATTTCACCGGTCTCTCGACCATATTTTGCTAAACGAAATAGGATTAAGTCTTTTGTTCCTTCTGTTGCTCCTGCTGCCGCCGAAGAAACCTCAAAAGGCTCCGTATAAACTTTGGACCCATTTGGAGCGATTGTTAAAATGCGAACTTTCCTCGTGTGCTCTTCGATTGCCTCATTAATTTCTTTTACAGAAAGAATTCTCGCCTCGGCGCGAACAACATTAAGCGCGGCCAGCACTCCCTGAGGAAGACGGGATTCAAGGGAAACTTGCTCGCTTTGAAAATTCTGAAAAAGACGCGTTAAAGAATCTCTTTCGGAAGGAGGCGTATCCTGTTTTGCAAGAACCTTCTCGATATTCTCCGATCTTTCTCTAAGCCACAATATCCGAGTTAATATTGCTTCCTGTTGGTCTTGAGATCTGTTCCCAAACCCCACTTCCTCAGTAAGCCACGGCATTTGTTCGGCAAGCGGTACATTTCCGTTTCTGAGCCGCTCGTTTGCCGCAACCACCAGCAGTTGCGGGGATACTGTCCTCGCCTCGGCGCGGGCGGGCTTTTGCATAGAATGAAAATTAACCACAACGTCACGCTTAAAATATTTAAACCAATCCGAAGTTATTCCTTCATCTTCCTCCTTCTTCTTAACTTCCTGGCTTGTTAGAGCGATAGTACTCGGGTTCTCAAAACGAAGGTTTGTTAGGTCCATTTTGTACCCTTGGACCACTGCTCCATTTTCTGTCACCGTATCGTCGAAGGGGTAGTCAATAAACCCTGTCGGCGAAATATTCCCCGCATTTTGGGACGTTACGGGGTATTGTACTATCAAGATCATCCCTCCCGGTTTTAAAACGCGATATGCTTCAGCGAAAACTACGGATAGATCCAAATATCCGATCGCCTCAGAGATCAAAACAACATCTTGCGACGCGGCCGGCAACTTTGGCATGCCGATCTCCGCGGGCTCTTCCGAAACCTGGATGCCTTTTGTACGCGCGCGCGCGGCGAGCTCCTTTGAGATTTCAAAACCTGATATCTGCGCCTGAAATTCATCTTTTATAGCTTTCTCAAAAGATCCTTCCCCGAGACCAATCGAAAGAATCTTTCTGCCGCTAACATCGAGGCCGCCGGGCAGCATCCCCAAAATCAATCTCATCTTGTTGATGAAAAGCGACTGCATTTCCGGGTAAACAGTAAACTTTGAAAGTTCCGCAACCGTATCCCCCTGAGGAATAAGCCCCGTTACTGCATCAGCTCTATCATGAAACTTAGCAACTCCATCTCGATAATCCTGTTCACCGCCGCGGCTCATATAAAGCATCCGCAGATCAGCCGCTGTAAGCACCTCTCTCGCCTCGGCGAGGGCGGGCATAGTCGGACCGGGTTCGATCGCAAAAGGACGAATTAAACGATCCGTAGCTGTGGGATCAATTTTGCCCAAGACGTTGGATAACAGGTCATACCATGGGTTGGGTAGTCGCATTTGATTATCTGAGGTAAAACCACGCGGCATCGTTGCAAGCAATCCTTCGATTTGGGCAGCTAACTCGGCTTCTGAAATGCCCTCCGGTGAATCCAGCTTTTTTGCTAATTCGCCGGCCTTTTGTTGAAGAGAACGGCTAAAGTTTCTATCCGTGGCAACGCGACCTAGCGCTATATTGAGAGTGGCCTTGTCCATATCGGTCAATCTCGCCTCGGCGCGGGGAGAAACGTTAACCCGGATCGACGCTTTTCCGTCGACATCAGGTAAAAATTGGATCGAGTAAATTTTCGGCGATTGGTTTTCTAATTCCGCTAAGCGTTTTTCTAGTTCACTAAATAGGCCTGCGGCATATTGTTGCTTAAAATCAGGAATGCCTTCATTGACCACAACCACCTCGATGGAGGGATATTGCCTTTCATTCGTATTATAAAGCCGGCTAACCGCGTTCCATACAGCTTCTCGGCTTGCAACGATCTCCGGCATCCTGGCCATTGACCCAAAAATGGGCTGCATAATAGTCTGGGCCGCCGATCCCAGCTGAGCAAAGGTTGTTGCCGGCACGGTATTCCCTTCATCGAGAACGACGGCAGGCGCTCGCTGAGGCGTTAGACGATCGGCAATCGGAGCCAACATACTTGCTACCAAGACGGGAAGCGCCATCAGTAAAAATGCGGGGCCTATAAAGACGGCGCCGAGAACAGCCAACACAGACATCACGACCCATGGGCCCCGAACCGTATACTGCGCAGTGCTTCGAAGAAACTCCACTAACCCTTGTGAAGCATTTAGCCATGCTTGGGTTACATATAAGACAGTGCTTCGCGAACGTTCTTTTAACCCTTGCGTTACCTGCGACCGCGTTTCTTCCGGCAATTCCCTCGCCTCGGAGCGGCTGAGAGCTTCCAAGATCGAAGTGTGAATGTTTCGGGCTTGCGCCAATTCCGGCAAAACGGATTGACGTTCAACCTCTGGAAGATTATCCCTTGATTCATATTTTTCAAGAAGTTCGCGTATAACCACATTGATTTTGTTTAGCTTATCTCTCAATATCTCACGAGTATCCCCGGATATCGGTTTAAGATTCGCGAATGGGACATCTTTTTCGAAGCGATGCGTTTCCCGGATTTTTTCACTTAGTTCCCTGATCTGAGTATTATTATCCATTGTTTCTACGGCGGCTTTTGCCCCCAGCCACACTCCTGCAAATATCGACGTCACGCCAACAAACATTATTGGTCCGGTGGTTCCTAGACTTGATATAGCAGAATGAAGCATTGCACCAGAAAATATAAGATGGAACAACATGAAGGCCGCGACCAGACTCCCCGCCACCCCCGCCAAAATAGGCACAAAACTTGTTACGGCTGGCACAGGATCTTCTTTCATTTTTTGTAATGACTCTAACACCTTGCTGATGTCACCCGTTTCGACCCAAAGTTCTAAAAGAGATTCTATCTCTTCCGAATCCAAGAAAGCTTCAGAATCTTTGATTAATTGAGAAATTTCATCTCGCGCCTCGGAGCGAAAACCGGACCATTCCTTTTGAAGATCTTCAGGAAGTTCTTCGAAAGGAATTTGAAAGCGTCCATCTGTAATGGGCGTCTCTTCGCTGACAGGTTCGACCAAAACGTTTTCTGAAGTAAACTTGTCAAAAACCCCGTTTCTCTCTACCACGTAAAGCGCGCCTTCATAAGCGGCAAATGCAAGCACCGGCGAAATCAGTAGCGGCCGGATCACAGGATTTCCAAAATCCGAAGTGGGGACAGACACATTAACGCTTAAAGCATCGCCTTCGGCGGACAAAGTAATATTGCTAGGCATTTCTTCTACAGCCATCTCATCAATAGCTGTGCTAATCCTTTCGGCATCCATTCCGACCGGCTCTACGGGTGTTTCAAGGCCGGGCTCTGCCGTGGCAGCTTCCGGAGCAGCTGCTTCTTCAGGGGCTACTGGAACCAAGGATATCGGCGTAAATGTTCCGGTGTTTTCATCAAAAATTTGCACAACGGTTGCGCCAGCTCCAAGAAATTTATCTCTGATGTCGGCAGGAACTCGAGTGGGATCAAATATCGCTTTTGAAGTTGAATCGGTAGCAAGTCGAGATGCCGACTTTGCAGCTGCTACCTCACTGGTTGAAGCCAAACGTATTGCATTTCCCGAGATAGGCACAACTCCGCCTTGCCCCGCCATCAAAGGATAATTAGGAGTTTGGCCCTGCCATGAGACGTAGTTCGTAGTTGATTCAACGCGAGTGTAATCTCTATTGACTATAAAAGCAGCTCTCGGCTTACCATTCATAAGAAAAGTCTCCAAAAACTCTCCGGCATCTTGGGCTTTGACTGTTATTGCCGACATGAAATTAATTAGCCCGACCAAAAACAAAGTCTGAAACATCGTCATCCTAGCAGCGGCATAGCCGCTTCCAAATTTACGACGTGTTGCGGGAGCTTCCTTGGGCCTACCTGTCGTTCCATCGGTTAAAAGGGGAACAACGATATTAAAGGTCCCATTTCCAATACCAAAAAGATGTCCGGTTCTTACATCAGTTGAAACTTTTAAACCTACGACATCCTTTTTTGAAATGCGAATGCTTTCGTATGGAAAGCCCATATTATCTTCCGGGGCGCTTTCCGGATGAATGATGATCTGTTTGGGATCATTTAAATACAAAACAAATTTGGTATCACCCACTATAAAATAATAATCCGTATTTTTTTCTGGATCTTGAGGAACCTTAACCGTTCCGTCAGCAGCAACGGGAATCGGCTGCTCTTTAACTTCTGGGGCTACAAATTCTTTCTTTTGCGTTTCTTTTGCTGTGGCAGTTTTGGCTAATTCTTGAGCCAAAACTGCGCTAGCGGTAAGCGCAGCAGCGATCACAACGGGGATGATCTTTCTTAGCTCGGAGCGACCTCTCTTGCCTCTAGACTTAGGAGTTAATGCGACTGGCGTAAAAGATCCTGTCTTCGGGTCAAAAATTTGAACAACGTTGCTCCCGGTCCTCCCAACTATCTCATTTGCGATATAGTCAGGAATTTGCGTAGTATCAATCTCAATCGTAGAAAGCGCCGTTTCGGTCACAAGGGGCGCCGTCATCTTCTGCGTGTCAGATCCGGGCTCAGATGTTTTGGCGCTTGCAACAGCCACCTCTCCGGTTGAACCTAAACGTATTCCATTTCCTTCAACAAGCGCTACGGCAGCATCGCCCTTCATTAAAGTTTTTGGGGTTGTCGCTACCCAGGATTTATAGAAATTCGTCGTTTTCTCAACACCGGTGTAATCATTATTAACAATATAAAGAGCCGCTGGCCGGCCATTCAAAAGAAATGATTCCACAAATTCTCCGGCATCCTGCGCATACCCATTGAGAGCTGCGAGAAATAAGCTCAAACCGATCATCAATGAATTCCAGAGCGAAGAAGCACGTGTAGTAGGCGCCACTTGCCTTGCAACAGCAACTTCCGGAGTTGCCATTTGGGCCATCGACCCGAATTCAATTGCAACGCCACCTTCGATCGCTTTTTCCACGACATTCACTTTGACATAATCCCCTCGCAGCTCGAGCGTGACTTTGACGCCGTTATATCTTGGACCGGTAGTAATGGCATTAAACGCTGCGATAGCAGCTTCGTTAAGATTTCCGAAATTTCCGACATCGATAAATTGTTTAAGAATCGGCTTGAGACTATCTAGCGGAACAAGGCCCTGATTTTCAATCGTGGCAAGGTCGGCTAAATGAGGAGCCGCTTCTAAATAAGACAGATTAAAAGGCACATGTTCATCCTGGAACATAATGCGGCGATAGAGGCCTTCGTTGGATCTTTCGGAAAGACGCGGGGTGACGATGCCGTAACTGACGGCGTTCTCACGGAAAAGGTCGCTCATGCCGTCGGTGTGGAAACCGCCGGTGATAAGAACGGCTTTCGTGATCCTCCGCTCGCTCATCGCCGTCTGCATCTCTTTATAGAAAACACTTTCGCGCTGACGGGCAAACCCATAGAACTCGATTCCGGCGTTAAAGATCTCACCCATTTTTTTGGCGAATGCGGGAGGCATGACATCGCCAACAGACTGGAGACTGGAGACTGGAGACTGGAGCTCAGAATCTTTTTTGCTTTGGTCAGTAGTCTGTGGTCTGCGGTCTGTGGTCTGCACCGCCGCTTTGAGGCGTGCAACAAGTGACGGAACCGCGATCCGGTCCTGAGCCGTGGATACTTCACGCCACTGCGTCCGGTTGAGTTCAAGATGGAGCAATTTACGCAAAAGCTCGCCATCCCGGTAAAGAGCCAAAAGCGTTTTTTGCTGAGGCTCTGTCGCCAGAGTATCGAGTATCTGCGTAAAAAGGTATTCGATCTCTTCGAAGAGGACTTTTGCATCGAGCTCGAAACGGAGGGTCACGTAACCGGCATAAAGACTGAACGCGGGATAATCGCTGAATTTAAAGCCTTTGGGGCCCATTTCCGAAGCAAGCCGCTCGAGCACCTCGCGCGGCGAAACTTCCTGCGTGGACTTTCCGACGCTGATGGAGCCTTCGCTGAAATTCTCGACCGCCGCGATAAGCTCTTTGGAAGCCCCCTTCTCGCGAAGGGCTTTAAGAAGCGTCTCTTTTTCGGCGACACCTTTGGCCCGGTCCAGCTCTTTTTCCATCTGCTGGACCACCAACAGGCGCGTGATCTGCGGCCAGCCAACTTGCGCAAAGAGGCTTTCAAGATCGACGTTCAGGATCTTCTTGGATTTCTGGGCGAGAGATTTGACAAACGGCATGAATTCCCGGCGGCCCTGCTCGAATCGCTTCCAATCCGCGATCAGTTCGCGGGTTTCGGGCGTAAAGGTTTTTGAAGCAATGCGGTCGAGTTTTCCGTCAAACCCTTTGAAAAATCGATTCACATCGGCTTCAGCGCCGAATACTTTTTTGAGCGCTTCATAATTCGATCTATAAAGCGCGGCTTGTTCGATGCCGAGCGCTTCGATATCTTTGTCCGCCTCCATCAGATAAAGTTCCGCGCCGGTAAGCTCTCCCTGTTTGGCGAGCTCATCGCAAAGCTTGAGGTTGCGTTCTTCGTCGGGGAAAAGACGCAGATAATCCGGATCGAGTTTTTCGGAGGCGCCTTCCACGAAAATAGTTTTGAAGCCGTATTTTTTATTCATGTAGCCCAGCAGCTGCTTGATCTTCATCTGGGCCTGATAATTCGCGTGGGCGTTCTGGATATGAAGGACGAATTGAGGGTTGGCGGAAGAAGGAGCTTCGTAGAGCGCATCAACGGTCCCGAATTCGGCCGGAACATCGATGCTTAGATAGCCGGGCAACTCGCGCGCCCCAGCTAATTCGATGGAAGCCCCGGGAGCGCCCCAGGCACACTGCGTCGTCAAAAAGCACACCAAGGTGGCTATTGAGACCGCCCTAAGGCCCTTATGCATCGTTTGCCCTCCTTGTTAAACTCATTAATTAATACTTTTTTAAGCAATAATAAATCTTAAAGAAATTTAACACATCTCTCGAAAAAATCAAGCTTTTATCCGCAATCCTTACAAAAAAATCCTACGCGCTAAAACCAACCTAACCCCTTTATTCATAACATGATATAACTTTTCCATTATAAACCCTGTAGGTTCTCCTGGAACTCAATGCCCAAACCAAGCTGTTCTTTGCGAATTTCTTTGCGGCGGATCCTCCCCGCTACATGGTACTCGTCAGGGAAATTCGCGCTCTTAAAAATATGAATCTCGACGGGGAGGTTCTCGACTGGCTCCATACGTGTGATCTTGCCCGCGGACTCAAGATCGAGATATTCGACGAACATGCCGCCTTCGCTGATATTGGTGGCGATGGCTTTCGTCGTCACGATCTCGTTCTGCGGACTTGTGATCCGGAGCTCCAGGGGTATGGCCACGTGCATGCGATGGCTGCGCCGGCTCTCCAGCTGATAGCCGAGCGATTCTCGCGTGGTCTTCGCCCCCTTATCGAGATACCTCTTGTCGGGATCCTTATCGAAAAGGAACGGACCGAAGCTTTCGGCCACTTCCTTCTCGTCCGCGCAGATGTCCACTTTCCCGGAGAAGCAGTTCTCCTCGAGAAAATGGGCCATGTCCGGCGACGCCCCATAGATCACGCTGTGCTTGGGGCGGATACAGACGGTAAGTAACCGCCTGAGCTCGATGGTGTCCATCGGCCCCGCCTCCTTGAAGTTCAGGATGATCTGATGGAAATGATGGCGCCGGATATTCTTCTGGATCTTCCAGGCCACTTCCTGGACAGATTCAAAGGTCGGAGCGCCTTTGAGGTCAAAGACCGCAACCCCTCCGATCTCCCGCGTTGAGTAGTGAAATTTATTCATAGCGCATCTTCCTCTTTCTGAAGCGTTCGGCCCGGCGGAACCCCCGATGGATCTTGGGCGAGATATACCCCGAAAGCAGATCGCCGTGGTGCATCACGCAGAGCGCAAGAGGGCCGCCTCTTCCGTTCAGTTTGGCGCTTCGAATCGCGTATAGGTCATGTGTCATTTCTCTGTCTCCTATGCTTGAAATTTTATTATTTCAAAAACCACTTCTATTACTTCCCAACAAAACCCTAGCCCATGCATAATCATTTGTCAATATTGAAACTCAATATATTTTAATATATTTTATATAGCTATATTTTATAAATATATATATCAATTACTATCAATTAATATAGTAATTTGAGCCAAAAAGGCACACTTAGGCTTAAACATTTGTCCATTATCATGAAGAGATCGGGGTCTCTAAAGGGCCAGCTCAGGAGGAGCTAGGGCTATTGGGCCGGGCGAAGCTGCTTGAGGCGTTCCTGGAGCGTTTTCTCAAAACCGACGGGATTTGGCTTGTAGTACTGGGCGGGTTTATCAAGGTAGGATTGGTCGATCTTCTCCCCGGGGTGATCGTGAGGATAAATATACCCTTCGCCGTGACCCAGCTTCTTGGCGCCGGAATAGGCAGTGCTTCGCAGGTGCTGCGGAACCTGCTCGGTTTTCTGGGTTTTGACATCCTCAAGGGCGCCTTCGATCGCCATATAGCTCGCGTTGCTTTTTGGAGCCAGAGCAAGGTACGTTACAAGCTGGCCCAGGATGATCCGCGATTCCGGCATGCCGACGAACTCCACGGCAGTAAAAGCGCTGGCGGCAAGGATGAGCGCCTGCGGGTCGGCGTTGCCGATATCTTCGCTCGCGAAGATTACCATACGGCGAACGATAAAACGAGGGTCCTCCCCTGCGTAAAGCATCTTGGCTAACCAATAGATCGCGGCGTCCGGGTCAGAGCCGCGGAGACTTTTAATGAAAGCGCTGATCGTGTCATAATGAAAATCTTCGTCCCAATCGTATTGAACGATCTTTTTCTGGCAGGATTCTTCGGCAACGCCTGCGGTAAAATGGATCGCGCCTTTTTCATCCGGCGGCGTCGTCATCGCGCCGACCTCAAGCGCGTTCAAAGCCCGCCGGGCATCACCGGACGCTTGTTTGGCGATGTGTTCTAGCGCCCCGGCCTCGACCTTGATCTGAAGGTTCCCAAGCCCGCGTTCCTTGTCCGTGAGAGCGCGCCGCATGACGGCGATCAGATGGCGCTCCTCCAGGGGCTTGAGCTCGCAGACGATCGAGCGGGAAAGAAGTGGGCCGCGAATGGCAAACGAGGGATTCTGCGTCGTGGCCCCGATCAGGATGATGACGCCCGATTCCACATCGGGCATCAGGATGTCCTGCTGGGCCTTGTTGAAACGGTGGATCTCATCAATAAAAAGGACGGTTTTGCGTTTGGATCGCCGCAGGAGTTTGCGGGCTTCCTCCTGGATCTTGCGCATTTCCGCGACGTTGCTTAAAACAGCATTGATCGAGACATAGCGCGCGGCGGTCTTCCGCGCGATCACAAGGGCAAGCGTCGTCTTTCCGGTACCGGGAGGCCCGTAGAGAATAAGCGACGTGAGGCGGTCGGATTCAAGGGTCCGTCGCAGCAATCGCCCGGGTCCTAGGAGATGCTCCTGACCGACAATATCCTCAAGGACGGCGGGACGCATCCGGACCGGAAGCGGCGCATCCGGCGGGATCTGGAAAGACTCTTCGATTTCGGCTTGGGAAAATAATTCGTCTGTGGGAACGCCGTCTTTAGAATTTATCACTTGCCCTCACCCTGTACACACCGGGTGTGTACATTACAAAACCCTGTACACACCCGGTGTGTACAGGGTCCCAAGTCAAGCCTGGAATGATGCCTGGTATTTCTGGACGAGGGTCGCGGCGATCTTTTCGTGAAGTTTTTGGACCTCGTCTGAAACAAGCGTCCGCTCCGTAGATTGATAGATCACGCGGAATGCGAGATTTTTGTATCCGGCCGGAACGCGCTTGCCGCGAAAAAGATCAAAAAGCTCCACAACCCGGATAAGCCCTTGCCCCATCCCCCGGATCTCGCCCATCAGTTCCCCGCCTTTGACCGTCTCTTTCACGACGAGCGAAAGGTCACGCTCGATGGTCGGGTATTTAGGCCATTCTTTAAATGCGCGGATCGCCGGCGCATGGGCCAGGATCTTCTCAAGCGAGATCTCAGCATAGTAAACCGGTTCTTTAAGTCCGCGAACCTTGCAAAGGGCGGGAGCCACCTCGCCCAAGAAAGCGAGTGGATCTTGCCAGGCGCGAAGCTCTTCCGATTTTCCCGGGATGAGATAGCTTTTTGAAGCTTTGGCCGTGCAGATCTCCGAACAGCCGGCGGCGGCCAGAACCGTTTCCACCACACCCTTGAGATCATAAAAAGTGACGGGGCGCGCGGCATCAAGCCAGCTTTGGGCGGATCTTTTACCATAAAGCACAATGGCGCAGACCCGCTCTTCGACCGGGTGTTTATGGATATCGGGCATCACGTAGACATTGGCGATCTCAAAAAACCGGAGGGAATCCGCTCCGGCATTGACGTTACGCTGG
This sequence comes from Candidatus Omnitrophota bacterium, assembly GCA_022709525.1. GTDB lineage: Bacteria > Omnitrophota > Omnitrophia > Omnitrophales > Aquincolibacteriaceae > Aquincolibacterium. The sequence continues at coordinate 45,522 of JAKLIQ010000004.1, read as the reverse complement.
ATCACATCAAGCAGGCTTGTCACAAGCGTCGGGCGCATCCAGTGAAGGCCGTGATGCAGCGGATTGACGATCTGAACGGCGTTTTTTAAGTCCTTTTCCGCATCCAGGCCTTCATCGCCGATCAAACTGAAAGTGACGGTCTCATTCCATCCGGCGCCGCTTAAAAGATTACGGACTTTCCGTTCCAGCGCAAGCCGCGGCGATTCCGTGACCGAAAGCGGCTCCCGCGCGGGCAGGGTTTCGGGGATATTTTCATAACCATAGATCCTGGCGATCTCCTCGATGAGATCGACGGGCCTTGTCAGATCGGGACGAAAAGACGGGATCGCGACCTTCCAGATCTCCTCGGAATGAGGTTTGGCATCGAGCCCGAGACGCGCGAGGATCGAAACGATCTGGTTGGGCTTGATCTCAACGCCGAGCGTCTTTTTGACCTCTTCGGCTTTCAGGTGGACCGTTTTGATTTCAAGCTGGGGTTTTTCCCCGGCCTTGATCACCGCGCTGATGCTGCGCGGTTTGGCGTATTTTTCGATGAGCCAGAGCGCGCGGCGGCATCCAAGATCGACCCCTTCCGGGTCCACGCGGCGCTCGAAACGGTAAGAAGAATCCGAGGCGAGCTGATGCCGGCGCGAAGTCTTCCGAACACGAATAGGGTTAAAGAATGCTGACTCCAGAAACACGTTTCGCGTGCGGTCGCTGATCTCAGAATCCTTCCCGCCCATGACCCCGGCAAGCGCGACCGCGCGTTCGCTGTCGGCGACCACGAGATCGTCCTGCTGCAATGCAATCTCCGCGCCATTGATCGCCAGGAATTTTTCTCCCGCCTTGGGCTTCCGCAGTTGGATCTCCTGCCCGCGGACCAGGTCGGCGTCAAAGGCGTGAAGCGGCTGGCCGATCTCCAAGAGGACATAATTGGTGATATCGACGATCAAATTGATGCTACGGATCCCGCAGGCGAGAAGACGGTTTATGATAAAATCCGGTGTTTTGGCGGGCACAATACCTTCGATCAGGACGCCGGTGTAATAGGGACATCCTTCTGCGTCCTTGATCTTGACGTCCCAACCTTTGGGCGGCACGCGGTTTTTTTCGGCATCGACGACGGGATTTTTAAGCGAAAGGTTTTCGACGGCCGCGATCTCGCGGGCCACCCCCCAGTGGGAAAGCCAGTCAGGACGGTTCGAAGTGATCTCGATCTCAAAAACCGTATCGGAAGGGGTCTTCAAAACCTCGCATTTCTTAACTTCAAGGCCGGCCATGGTCAGGCGCTCGGCCGTCCGGGAAACCGGCGGCGCAAGCTCGACAAAATCCTTCAACCAGTTCGTTGAGATCTTCATCAGAACTGCCTCAAAAAACGCAGATCATTCTCATAAAAATGACGGATGTCGGTAATGCCATGCCGGAGCATGGCGATCCGCTCGACGCCAAGGCCGAACGCGAACCCGCGAGTCGTGGTGACGTCATAACCCACTTCCCGGAACACATTGGGGTCCACGCTCCCGGCGCCGAGGATCTCAAGCCACCCTTTGCCCCACTGGATATCGATCTCAACGCTCGGCTCCGTAAAGGGGAAAAAATGCGGCCGGAAACGGATCTTGGTGCTGGATCCAAAAAGTTCGCGCAAGAAAAGATGCAGAACGCCCTTCAAGTCGCTGAAGGTCGTGCGGTCATCGACCATCAACCCCTCGATCTGGTGAAACATGAAAGAATGGCTGGCGTCCACGGTGTCGGGGCGGTACACCCGGCCGGGCGCGATGATCTTAAGCGGCGGCTTCCGCTCCTTCATGACCCGGATCTGCACCGTCGAGGTCTGGGAACGGAGCAGTTGCCCGCGCGTCGTATAAAAAGTGTCAAACGCGTCGCGCGAGGGATGATCGAGCGGGATATTGAGCGCGGTAAAATTATGGAATTCGGTCTCGATCTCGGGGCCTTCGACGGTCTCAAAGCCCATGCGGTTAAAAATACCGGAGATCTCCTGAATGGTCTGCTGGAGAAGATGGATCGACCCCCGCGGCGGACGGATCCCAGGAAGCGTCTCATCGAATATTTCGGAAGAATTTCCGGCGGAAGAGGATTTGCGGCGGAATTCCTCGACCGAAGATTCGATCCACTGTTTGACGCGGTTCAGCTCCGCTCCGACCGCCTTCTTCTCTTCCGGCACGAGGGCGCCGAGCTGCTTCAGAAGTTCGGTCAACTTCCCTTTTTTACCGAGATACGCGACGCGGAATAGCTCGTTCTTTTCCGCGGAATCGACGCGGGCAAGCTCTTCGCGGGCTTCCTGCTCAATGCGGCTGATCTGGTCTTTCATAGATTACCCTGTACACACCGGGTGTGGCACCCTGTACACACCGGGTGTGTACAGGGTGCATAGCTTAAGATTTTTTGACGAGTTTAATGAGATCTTGGAAGGTCTTCTCGTCGCGCGCGGCGATCTCGGCGAGCGATTTCCGGTTCAGGCGGATCTTCGCCTTGTTGAGGGCGTCGATAAAGCGCGAATAAGAGATCCCCCCGGCGCGGCACGCCGCGTTGATGCGGACGTTCCAAAGCTGGCGGAAATGGCGCTTGCGCTGTTTGCGGTCGCGGGTCGCGAAGGCCATCGCGCGGGCGATGGTCTCCTTGGCCGTCCGGAGCAGGCGGCCGCGGCCGCCGACAAACCCTTTGGCGCGCTTGAAGATCTTTTTCTTTCGTTTACGAGAAGCTACGGCGTACGTGGACCTTGGCATAAAACACTCCCTTGTTTAATGAATGCGTTAGAAACTCACTGGTTGTACGGCAGGCGAAGCTTGATGGCTTTGACATACATCGGCTCGATCCGCATCTTGCGCCGGAGCTGCCGTTTCTTTTTGGGGCTGCGATCGGTCATCATATGCCGGCGCAAGGTCTTGTTGGCCAAGACCTTCCCTTTTTTGGTGATGCGGTAACGCTTTCTCATGGCTTTCCGTGTCTTTAACTTTGGCATAACGTTTCCTTTTCCCTTATTCTGTCCAAGTCTTTATTTCTTTTCATGAATGGCGACTTGGACTGCACTGATTTCCGATTATTTTTTAATGTGAATCAGGTGCTGTCTTCGCCGGCCCAGCGCTGGGGCTTGCCGGAACTGTTGATGAAGCGGGTGCGTTCTCTTTTTTCTTTACCGGAGCGATCCGGGTCAAATAAAGGAGGATGGCTTTGCCTTCCAGGCCGTCGTTGCGTTCGATCATCGCGACGTCCGAAAGGTCCTGCACAAAACGGTCCACAAGTTTTCGCCCTTTGTCCACATAGACGATCTCGCGCCCGCGAAAGAAAACTACCAGCTTGACCTTATCGCCGCGTTCGATGAACCGCCGCGCATTGCGGAGCTTGGTCTGGTAGTCGTGATCGTCGATCTTGGTCGTCATCTTGACTTCCTTGATATCGATCGTCTTTTGCTTCTTCCGCGATTCTTTTTCCTTCTTGCCGAGCGTGTAAAGATATTTACCGAGGTCCATGATGCGGCACACCGGCGGGGTCGTTGCAGCCGCAACTTCGACTAAGTCCAATCCCGCTTCCTGCGCGCGCGCCAGGCCTTCCTGCGGCGTGACGATGCCGAACTGTTCCCCCGCAGCCCCGATCAACCGGATCTGCGGCGAGCGGATACGCTCATTGGCCCGAACTTTTTGTGGACTGAGTGACAATGATCCTCCTTATGGTTAAGTGCTGCTTTTTTCCGCAATTTCGCGCTTGATCCGCTCGATCATCGCGCCCACGGCCTGCGGGCCCAGGTCCTGGCGGCCCCGCATGCGGACGGCTACCTGGCCGGCTTCCATTTCCTTATCGCCGACCACGAACACGTAGGGTATTTTCATCATTTCCGCTTCACGGATCTTATAGCCGATCTTCTCGGACCGCAGATCCGAATCGACGCGGAAGCCTTCTTTCTTGAGCTTCGCCACAAGCGATTTGGCGTAAACGTCATGCCGCTCAGTGATGGTCGCCACGCGGATCTGGACCGGCGAAAGCCAGACCGGAAACGCTCCGGCGTAATGCTCCACCAGGATCCCGATAAAGCGTTCCAGACTGCCAAAGATCGCCCGGTGCAGCATGATCACGCGGTGCTCTTTGCCGTCTTCGCCCGTATAATTCAGGTCAAAACGCTCCGGCAAATTCATGTCCAGCTGGATCGTCCCGCACTGGAGCGTGCGCCCGATGGCGTCCTTCAAATGAAAATCGATCTTGGGGCCGTAAAAAGCGCCGTCGGCTTCGTTGACCTTGTAGGGCACTTGGATCTCATCGAGCGCGCCCCGCAACCCTTCGGTCGCGACATGCCACTGTTCGTCAGTCCCCATGGACTTCGGAGGCCGCGTGGAAAGCTCCACATGATAATCAAAATCGAACGTTTTGTATACTTCATCCGTGAACCGGATGGTCTCGACAACGCTTGCGCGCAAGGCCTCGGGCGTCGTGAAGATATGGGCATCATCCTGCGTGAAGCCGCGCACGCGAAAAAGGCCGGAAAGAACGCCGGAGCGTTCATAACGGTGCACCTTGCCGAATTCCGCCACCTTCAGCGGCAACTCGCGGTAAGAATGCTTCTCCTCCTGATACATCAGCATCCCGCCGGGACAATTCATGGGCTTTAAGGCATAAACCTCCTTCTCGCGTTCGAGAAAGAACATGTTCTCCCGGTAATTGTCCCAGTGCCCCGAGATCCGCCAAAGTTTGTCACGAAGGATCGTGGGCGTCTCGATCTCCACGTAGCCATAAGCCGCGAGCTTCTCGCGCATGAACGCGATGAGGAGGTTCTTTAAAATAAGCCCGTCGGGTTTCCAAAAAGGAAGCCCCGGCCCCTCTTCATGGAAACTGAAAAGGCCGAGCTGTTTGCCGACCTTGCGGTGATCGCGCTTTTGCGCCTCTTCGCGTTGCTTTAAGTACGCATCCAGCTCTTTTTGCGAAAAGAACGCGGTGCCGTAGATGCGCTGCAGCATGGGGTTATTTTCATTCCCGCGCCAATAAGCCCCCGCCACCGAGAGAAGCCTGAAAGCCTTGATCTCGTCGGTATTCTCGACATGCCCGCCGCCGCAAAGGTCCACAAAGGGGCCGTTCTGCACGAAATTGACAGTGCCCCCTTCGATCCCGTCGATGATCTCGAGCTTGTAAGGTTCCTGTTTCTCCTTAAAGATCCTCCTCGCTTCGTCCTTGGAGACCGACCATTGCTTGAACGGCTGGCGCTCCTTGATGATCTCCTGCATCCTTTTTTCGATCTTCGGAAGGTCGTCATCCTGAAAGGCCGTCTTCGAGTCGAAGTCATAGTAAAACCCTTCGTCGATCACGGGGCCGATCGCGAGTTTTGTGCCGGGAAAGAGATCGAGGACTGCCTGGGCGAGAACATGCGAAGCGGAATGCCGCAAGCGGTACAGCGGTTCGTAATTCTTAGCGTCTGACATGCTGATTCATTGTTTGGATGGGCGTTCGAAACGCTTCGCCCTTTAATTCAATACCTCCATGATACATAATATTTGAAGGATCGTATTCTACCTTTGCTTCTCAAAAGCCGCAATAGTTTTCCTAACTCCTTATGCCTGCTTTAATTAGAATAACTCGTATTTACGGCTGAGTTTTGTCTTTTTTCTTGAAAAGCTTAAAGGCGAACTCTTCGTAAATAAAAACGCCGGCGAGCGCGTAGAGCGCGTCGAAGAATACGGTTTTGGGATTGCTCATGCGGCCGGGAACAAAACCCTGACGCCATTCGTCAAAGACGGCGAAAAGCGTGATGAGGCCGAGGGATAGAAAGAGAAGAGAGGCCGCGTTCAGTTTTATTTTCAGGTGCGCAAGCCCGCGCGCCAGCAGGATCCCGAAAACGGAGTATTCAAGGAAATGGGCGGCCTGGTGAAAGAGCTGGTTCGGCGGAAAATACCACCCGGGGATCGACGAAAGACAGAAGATGACCCCCATCCACAAGAGCGGCGGAAGCTCAAAGGTCAAAAAATCTTTTTTGTTCGGTTCCATAGGGATAAAAAGGCCTGGGTCTTTTTGAGAATCTGGGCAGTAGAGGAGTCGAACCTCTGACCTCTTCCATGTCAAGGAAGCGTTCTAACCAACTGAACTAACTGCCCATGAAAAGTCGCCGGAAGAGCGCACATCATAAACTGCTCGCCAAGGGATTTCAACGGAAAAAACGGATTTAACCATTCTTGTTTTTTTTGCCGATTGACTCCAAACTCGCAAAATTTCTCAGGATTCTTCGTCAGCGTTTCTCCCGCCCCAGCGAGGCGGGACGCACTCGCGCGCTCGGCTGCGCTCGCCCTTGAGTCTCTGGCGAAGCAGCTGTCGGAATCCCGTAAAGCAGGGTTTCCCCTGCATTTTAAGGGGAATTTACGGGATGAGACCGCAGACGGGCGAGAGTCGCTGGACTCGAGCACCGTCGATGCCAAGCCAAGACCTCAAGGGCGCCATGCCCGCTACGCCTCGCGAGCGCGCCTCAGGACTCCAGAGAAATTTCGCGTTATCTTTTCTGCAGAAAACGCGGGTTAGAGCTGGATGGTGCGGGAGGTACCATCGCGGGCGTCTTTGAGGGACACGGAATCCGGCGTGATCTGCGCGACCTCGAAATCCCCGATCCGGCTCCCCTTCTCGAGCATTTTCCCGTTAATAATGGCGAAGGGGCGGGAGGGATTATAGATGATGCCTTCGAGGACATATCCGGGATCGGAGCGCTCGGTCTTGGCAGGTTGCGGCGAAGCGGCAGGCTGATAAACTTTGACGATGGTCTTCTCGGGCCTTCCGAAGAGCAAATAGACGATGATCCCGACAACAACGATCGCGGCGATACTGACAGCGGCCACAAGGGCAAAAGAAATTCTCGGGGACCGTTTGGACGGAGACGAAATGGGAGGCGCCGGTTCCGGAACCGGCTTTTTTGTTTCTTTGGAAGCTTGGATCTGTTTTAGATAGTCATAGACAATGCTCATCGCATCTCTTCCATGGCCGCAATAAGGACATCCGTCCCGAGCACTTTCTCCTTTTTGACAAAACCCAGCAGAAGCGCCCGGTCGCAGAGCAGATTGATAAGACGCGGGACCCCTTTTGAAAACTCATGGATCATCCGGTACCCTTCCGGCATGATCACGATCCCCGCTGCGCCCGAATGTTCGATGCGGAAATCCACATAGGCCTTCACGTCCGCGAAATCAAGCGGGCGAAGCTCGTATTTGACGACGATCCGCTGGTAGATTTGGCGTAATTCGTACCGCTCAAGATTGGCCTTCAGTTCCGGCTGCCCCACCAGCACGATCTGGAGAAGCTTTCCGTGTTTTGTTTCGAGATTCGAAAGGAGCCGGATCTGCTCCAGCTGGCGGGCCTTGAGGTTCTGCGCCTCATCAATGATCAAAACCGCATTTCCCTGATTCAAGCTCAGGTCGATCAAAAAAGCGTCCAGTTTTTTTACAATATCCAGCCGCGTCGTCTTCTCCGGCTCAAGACCGAAATCCTCCACAATAGCTTGAAGAAGTTGGACCTCGCTGAAGTAAGGATTGAGGATCAAAGAGGTCCGGACCGATGGCGGCAACCGGTCTAAAAGCGCCTTACAAAGCGTCGTTTTGCCGGTCCCCACTTCCCCGGTGATCAGGATCAATCCTTTGCGCTCTTCGATCCCGTAAAGAAGCGACGCCAAGGCCTCGCGGTGAGAGGATCCTTCAAAGAAGAGTTCGGTGTCGGTCGTGATGTTAAAGGGCTGGGTCTTGAAACCGTAGAATTCCTGAAGCGCTGTCATGCGATCATGGCCTTCTGGTCGATCTTGGTTCGCTCCAAAACGTCTGCCGAAAGCACTTCCGCCGGGCGAACAATGCGAACGGTCAGAAAGATCAAAAGATCCGTTTTAGCCCCGTTCTTAGTGTCGCGGTCGAACAGTTTCCCGATGAGCGGGATATTGCTTAAAAACGGAACTCCCATGATCTCTTTGGTCTTGGCGTCGCTCAAAAGGCCGCCCAGTACGACCGTATCGCCGTCATTGACCACCATCTGGGTTTCGGCTTCGCGGGTCTCGATGATCGGATACTGGACCACATCGGTGGTGCCGCCGCTTGAGATGGAAACGGTGCCATTTTGGTTGGAAACGGTCGGGTGCACAAGCAGATTCACCATATTCTCTTCATCGCCGACCACCTGCGGCACCACCCGGAGCTGGATGCCGATATTTTGATAAAACGAAAGCGAGCCGCCGACCGTATTGTCCGTGTAAGTGCTTGAGTTGGTCTCAATGATCGGAAACTGCGTGCCGACAAGGATCGTGGCTTCCCGGCCGTCCATCGTAAGGATCGTCGGCGTTGAGAGCGTGTTGGTACGTTCATCCTCCTGCAGGGCGTGCAAAACCACCTGGAACTTCGTGCCCTTGACCTTCGCCATGGAGAAATTCAAGCCGGCAGAGTAAGGGTCGATCGTGGCGGCCGTGCCTTCAGGAGGGATGAATGCGTTAGGAGTAATGCTTTGAAAACCGCTTTGAGTCCCCGCGACAAAAACTTTTTCAAGAAACGAATCTGTCGAGCCGAAACTGTCGTTCGGAGAGCCAAAATCGAGGCCGAGGTCAAACACCGTATTCTCGTTCACCTCCAAAAGAACCGCGCGAATCAAGATCTGCTTGGGCGCGATATCGACCTCTTCGATCAGCTTCGCGATCTGGCGGACGATCGCGGGCGTATCGGAAACCGCGAGGATCTTCGTCCGGTTCATACGCGTCGTATTTTGAGGCGTATTATTCTGCTGGTTTGAACCGCTGTTGTAAGAAGATGACCCGCCGTCGTTACCGACATCCATGGTGCCGCTTGTGCTCGCTGAAAAACCCCATCCCTGCTTATTGACGACATCCAGCACGGACACCTTGCCCTCTTTGGAGAGGAATGGCTGGACCATTTTCGCGACATCCGCCGCTTCCACATGCTTGAGCTTGAAGGCCTCGATCTTCATGCCGCCCGAGGCAAAAAGGGCTTCGTCTTCTTTTTTCTGGTCTTCCTGGAGCTTCGAAAGCGAGGATACGGTAATGATGTTGCCGTCCTGGACATAACCCAGGTCGTACATCTTGAGGATCACCTTAAAGGCGGTTTTCCAATCGACATTCTCAAGGTCCACGGTCACAAGGCCAAACACCTCGGGCGTCGTCACGATCGTGATATTCTTGCCCTCTTGGTCGGCTTTTTTTCGATCGCTTTGAGGACCGTCGCGATCTCAGTGTCCTTGAATTTTAAACTGCTGAGCGGCGCGTCCGCGGCCAGAACGGGCGCGGCAAACCCGGCTGACATCAACAAAACTAACATGATTGCCCAAACCTTCATGAGCTCCCCCCGATCCTGATCACTTTTTTAAACGGAGTTCGAATTCGCCGTTAGCATCTTTTAATATAACTTTGTCCTGCAGGATATTCACAACGCTGAATTGTTCCGTCGTATCGCCCACTTTCAAAAACGACTGGTTAATAATGGCGGTTGGTTGCGTCCCTTCCCATAAGATCCCTGTCAGATCCAGTCCGTCGCGCGGGCTCCGGGGCCCCGTATAGGCGAAAAAGAACGGGTCGCGCTCCAGCGGTAAAACTTCAGCGACCCGGCTTAACCGCTCATAGAATTTATCGTCCTTTATGGCCGGGAGCTTTATGACTTGTTCGCCGGGGCCCGGACTGGCCGCTTTGACCGAAGTGGCGGCCGCGGCCGGGGCTTGCGGTACCTTCCCCTTCTTTCCCCTCGCCTCTTGTTTTTGAAAAAACGGCGGGAGCATCAAAAGCAAAGCGATGCCGGCCACCGCGATCACGCCTAGCTGGATCTTCTCTTTCTTTTGCATATCACTCCAGGAGATAAAGCGTCAGATCGACATGCCCCTCGATCCGGGACGCGTTGGCAAAATTATTTTCCGCGGTCATGTTCCGAACCACCGTATAGGCGGGCAATACCTTTCGGAGCGTTTCGAGATATTTGAGAAGATTGTCATACTCGCTTTTGAATTTGAAAGTCACCGAAACTCCGGTACAAACTTTCTCATCGGCGCCAAGCGGAATGCCCCGGGCTGTGACCACTTTCCGCGGTTTATCTGCCTGGACTCGCTCGATCCTAACGCCGAACTTATTGGCGTAGTCGGCGAGAGCGATCAGGGATTTTTCGACGGAATTCGGAAAACGGCGGACGAGGTCGCGGTCCACCGCCACAAAATATTCAAAAACCTTAGCGGGTTCCTGCCTGGATTCGATGACCCGCGTCACCCATTTCAACCGGCTCTCGAGAATATCAACCTTATCCTTGGCCTCCACGACCCGCTGATGGGCCGGCCCCATGACGATAAGCGAAAAAAGCCAAACCGTAACCGCGATGCAAGAAGCCCAAATAAAGATAGCGATCTGCGCGGCCGTGATCTTTTCTTTTTGCACGTTAATCATCGCGAAAAACTCCCTCGATCCGGTATACCGATACGGCGTATCCGGGAACCGGCTTCACATGAAGATCTTTTAAAAATCCGCTATCCCGGAGCCGGGCAAGAAGATCCTCAATGAGCGGGTTGCCTTCCGCCTCATCAAGCCCGGAAGTCTCAAGCTCCAAAGAAAGAGCGCGACTATCCGAGTCGATCGCGAAATGCCGCACTGCCAATCCCGAAGGGATCAAATGGCCCAAAAGGCGCAGAAATTGGTCGGGCGGAACTGTGGCCTTTTCCAGCTCCCGGGTCAGATAATATTTCGGGAATGGCTTCGCCGAGGCCTGACCGAACTTCCCAAGCGCCTGGAGATGCTTCTCGCCGATCCGAAGGCGGTCGTTGTAATACGCGCGCCGCAGACTCGAAGTGGCGAATGAGATCGCGCAAAGCCCTATCGCGACAAGCGAGACCATTTTCAAAATGCTGCGCTGGAACGCCTCCCATTTCTGACGCTTGAGCTTGAACGGCATAAAATCCACTGTGCGGCCGTTTGCAAAAGCCCCGGCCGCGATACTGACAGAATGACTTAATCGAACCGGATCCTCAAGAATGGATGCCTGATCGCAATGGATCTGCGGCGGGAACTTTAGCATGGAAACCGGCATGCCCAATTCCTTGGCGAGAAAAGCGTCAACTCCGCGGAATTTCGTTCCATAGCCGGTCAAAAACATGGCGGCGGGCCGCTCTTCCTCGTAGTTGGTCGTAAAATAGGTCAGCGAATACCGGAGCTCCCGGATCAGGACCTCAAGCGCCGGCCGCACCAGCACAAAAAATTGTCCGGCCCGGTTCGTAGCCCCCTCGGACATCGCGTCTTCGCTGGGCAGGACGATCGAGTTGATGGCTTGATCAATGTCGGCTTCGGCTTCGGGCGTGCGGAACTTAGGGCCCAAAAAAAGCGGGTCATTCAGGCCCAGGCGGGCTTTCGCGTAGGAAAAGGAAAGATCCCGGATAAAAAGCAATTTTTCTTTTTTGTAGATCGCGCAAACCGACGAATCAAAACCGAGCCGTAAGAGCATCTGAAGGGACCCGCTGCCGTCCAAACTTCCAAGGACCTTCGGGGCATTAAGCGCTGGCGTTGTGATCTGGAGCACTTCAAGCCCGAGACGATTCAACATCTGGACCGAATTTTCGAGAAGTTCGGAATTAACGATGGAAAAGGTCACGGCGATCTTTTTCGCGCCATCGGCATCCTCGAATTCCTTGACGCTCTCATAACTAAAAAGCTCGGTATCCTGATTGAGCGTCCCCTCCTCCTTGGCGTGCCAGACGATCGCCGCGACAAGCTCGGAAGCTGGCATGGCGGGAAGGATCGCGTTCCGGAGAGTGATGATGCCGGGATCGGCAATGTTGAGAAAAACCTTCCGGTCGGTCACATCGTGTTGCCGGATGAAATCTTTAAGGGCGGCGCGGATCTTGGCTTGGGGATCTTCGCCCGGCAGGAGTGCTAACGCAAGATCATAGCGGAGCGACAAACCATCCTTGGTTTTTTCAAGCAGGGCCGCATAAAGCTGTCCAACCCCGAGTTCGATGGAAAGAAAAGGCATCAGGATCCTTGTCGCATGATTGATAGTCTGCCGCGTTTAAAATGCCCGCTTCCGGGTCTCTTAATTTATCGGCATCGCCGATGCCATTTTGAAGAGGAAAATCGCTGAAAAATACTTGTTTTCCGGCAACTGTCAGACGCCGTAAAGCTTCACCGAGGTGCTTTGCCCGCTGGATCCTTCCCACCGGTCAAAATCACCCGAGGTGCCCTGCGTGGCGCTCAGACTAATCTGGATGCGCCTTATCAGAGTCGGATCCGCTATGGGGAAGGACAACAAAGCGTCGGTCGAGTTAAAGTACGAAAAAGAACCCGTAAAATCCACATCGGCTGGCATGAAGTAGGGCAAATTGACCGTGCTCGCGCCGATCGTCCGCGTAAGACCGCCGCCCGAAAAAGTATAAGTGGCGGTCTGGCCGTCCTGGTTGGTCACGGTCACGGAGCTGGCGGTAGCGGCGGTGACCGCGCTCGCAAAACGCAGCCCCTTGGCGGCTGTCGCGCTGCCTGAGGAATCTCCTTCGACCATGACTTCGAGCGCTTCGGCGACGGCAAGATCGGTCCTGAGCTGGTTAGGAAGATAAAACGTGTGGCGGGTCATAAACGTCATGAGATGATAACCGGCCGTGCCCAGCACTGCCGCTATCACGATCACCATGATGAGCTCGATCAGGGTAAACCCCTTGGCGTTTCTCATGCTGTCGCGTAAGTGATGTTGTTGGTGATCGTGCCGTAGACAGTCAAAAGAGTAGTCCCGCTTCGCGTGACAGTCATCGTGATATCCTTGCGAGCAGCGGAGCCGCTTGTGCTCTGCACAGCCGTCCAGGTGATCGAAAAAGGCCCGGAAGTTGTGTTGCCATTAGCAACGGAAGCGTATGCAATATTGTGTAGCCGCTCCATTTCCCGCCGGGCAAGATTCCCTGCTGCCACGACATCGGCGGATTTTGCCGCGCCTTCGATCTGGGCGCCGATCATGGCCGCTGTCGCGATCGCGACCACCGACAGAATCACCATCGCCATGATCAACTCGACCAATGTCACGCCGCGTTCGATTTTCGTCAGCATTTTTATTCCCTAGCTTAAGGTTGCGGACAGGGGGTCGCGCCGCTACCGGCGCAGGTGGCATTGTAATAGGCCTTAACCTCAGCATCGGTTTTCCGGCAATTGTACACATAAACTTCATCGACTCTCCCGTTGAACTCCTGCGCTGCCGCCAAAGTTCCGCTCGCGCCGATATATAAATTATTATTGTTCGTTCTTGCTACTCGATTAGCGGTCGCAGTAGTTCCGTCGGGTATTCCATTACGATAAACGCGAAGACCTGTCGAATCCCAAACCCCGGCTATATGATACCAAGTGTTAAGAGTCATATTTGTACCGCCGCTCGCGACATATTGGGTCCCTGCCGCGTTATAGATCCAGAACCGAACCCTGCCGTTATTATTGCTTTGTCGAAAAAGAAAGAGAGCGTAAGCATTTGTCGCCACGGTGTTCCCGCCTTTATGAACAACGGTCTGCTGCGCCTGATTGGGTATGCTTGCGGGACGGATCCATGCCATCACGGTCCCAGCCGTTGTTAGATCAAGTAAGCTCGGGGCAGGAAGCGGGTCGGTAACAAGTACATAATTTGTTGGATTATTCTGGTTGAAACGCAAAGCGTTTCCGATAACTCCAGCCACCCACTGCGGATTGGGAGAGGCCGGCGTCAAAGTTCCTTGATAAGGCGCAGTTCCCGTTGTGTTACCTGCCCCTTCACTAAAAGGCCACCAGATCGTATCGCAACAGGAAGGCGCAGGCACGCCGGTGCCGGAACCCTGCAAATACCGGTTCACGGTATTCGTGTTCATATTGTATTGAGCAAAAACCGTCCTGGAAACTTGCGTCGGATAGCTTGATGATACCGAAGTTCCCTGGGAGGTCATCTGGTAGATCCCGGCGCAGCTTGGCGTGTAAGGAACATCGGTCACTGTGATCGTATCTGATCCGCCAAAATTACCAACATTGGTATAGGGCGTGACGCCGGCCTCGAGGTTATAGATCGCGCGGTGGATACCGGCCTGGGCAAGATACTCGGCCTTGGCGTTGCGGTTCTGCGTGGAATAGCGAACGAGAGAAGAGGTAACAAAATGAGTAACGCCGAAAATAATGATGGGGACAAGAACGACGATCAGGAGCACCGTCATGAGGGCCGAGCCTTTATTCTTCAAAGCGTCACCCTTTCATACTAAAAAGCTGGCGCTCGAAAGAGCGCCAGCTTTTTTTGAAAAAAGATCGGAGCGGAAAACCTTATGAAAATTCGCCTGTGGCTGGAACGTAGGTGTATGTGGTTCCCGTCGGTCCGGTCCAGGTTGTGGCGCTTGCCTTGGTCCAGTTTGCGTCGTTGAGACCGCCTTGTTCGAGAACACCATCAAAGCATCCTGTGCAAACCGCCGTGCCATTGGTGCATAACTGCGCTGCGGTAGGCCACTCCGCGCCGCCGGTGGCGATGGAATTAGCGTGCCATGTGTAGATCCCCGAACGGACACCGCCAACCACGCCCTGCTCCGCGGCTTCTTCCGCCTGCGCCTGAAGATCATAATATTGCGGGATCGCCACGGCCGCCAAAAGGCCCAGGATCACGATGACCATGATCAGTTCAATAAGGGTAAAACCTTTTTGTCGTTGTTTGAACATGAAACTCCTCCTCTTACTGCTTGATTTATGTTGTATGCTGAAAGACCTTGATCATGCTCCACATCGGGAGGAACATCCCGAGGGCCAATAAAAGCACCATCGCGCCCATCCCCACGATCAGCATGGGCTCGATCAGCACCGTGAGGTTGCTGACCGTATACTCGACCTGCATATCATAATACTCCGAGACCTTTAAAAGCAACTCATCAATTTTTCCGGTCTCTTCGCCGACCCTGACCATCCGGATCACCGAAACCGGGAAGATCCCCGCCTCTTTCATCGGCTGGGTCATCCCGCTCCCCTCGGTCACGCTCACGCGGATCTTATCGATCGCCTCGGCGACGATCTCGTTCTGCGCGCTTCCGACCGAGATCTCAAGGGCGCGGAGCACCGGAATGCCGCTTTGAACAAGAAGCGCGATCACCCGCGCGAAACGGGACATTTCGGCTTTGATGATTAACGGCCCGAAGACCGGCAGCTTGAGCATTAACTTATCTTTCCAGCGCTTTCCGAAAGGCGTTTTAGCGAACTTATAGATGAATACCCCGACTCCAACGGCCAATAACGCGATAAGCCACCAGTAATGAGAACTCACATAATTGATCCCGAGCAGGATGCGGGTCGGCAGGGGCAGTTCGACACTGGCCTTCGTGAACAGGACAGCAAAGCGCGGGATCACGAAATTCGTGATAAAAAGGAACGCGAGCGCGAGCGCGATCAGCACGATGGCCGGATAACGGAGAGCCGCTTTCACGCGCATCTGGAGCTTTTCTTCCGCTTCTCCGAGATAGATCAGACGCTCCAGGATCTGCTCAAGCCGTCCGGAGACCTCCCCCGCGCGGAACATATTGACATAAAGCGGGCTGAAGATCTTGGGATAGCGCGCCAAGCTGTCGGCGATGCCCGCGCCGCCCCGGATACTCTGAATCAGCCCGTTGACGATCTTTTTCAAGATAGGATTGCGGTCCTGTTCGCCGATCACCTCCAACGAGGCGAGGACCGTGAGGCCGGCCTTGGTCAGCGTGTAAAATTCCCGGGTGAAAGCGTTCACATCGCTTTGCTTGAAGCGGCGGAATTTTTCAAAAAAACTAACGGTGACGTTTTCTTCGATGGGTTCGATAAGGAACGGGGTAAGGCCCTTTTCTTTCAGTTTCGCGGCGACCTCATTCTCGGATTCAGCGGCCATCTGTCCGTCGGCGGACCGTCCGAACTTGTCGCGGGCTTTGTAGCGGTAGCGGACTTCCATTATTCGATCTCGGTGACCCTGAGGACTTCTTCAAGCGTCGTCAGGCCTTTTTGGACCTTCTCAAGGCCGTCCTGGCGCAAAGTCTTCATCCCCTGCTCGACCGCTTTCTTTTTGATGTCGACGGCGGAATGGCGCGTATCCACGAGGGTCTTGATCTCATCGGTCAGCGCCATAAGTTCAAAAATGCCGGTGCGTCCGGAAAAACCGCTCTGATTGCACTTGGGGCACCCCTTGCCGTGCATGACCTGGGTGCCTTCGGGAAGCCCGACGCTCCGCAGCACTTCCGCCGGCGGCGTGTAGGGTTCGCGGCATTTCATGCAGTTTAGCCGCACCAAACGCTGAGCCAGGATACCGATCACGGAGCTTGAGATCAAAAAGGGTTCGGCGCCCATATCGATCAGGCGCGTGAGCGCGGAAGGGGCATCGTTCGTATGCAGGGTTGAAAAAACCAGATGACCCGTTAAGGCGGATTGGATGGCCATCTCGACGGTTTCCCTGTCGCGGATCTCGCCCACCATCATGATATCGGGGTCCTGACGCAGAAAACCGCGTAGTCCGTTAGCGAAAGTAATGCCGGCTTTGGGGTTGACCTGGGTCTGGCGGATGCGGGGCAGGACAAATTCGACCGGGTCTTCGATCGTGACGATGTTTTTTTCCTCGCTATTGATCTTAGAAAGCGAGGCGTAGAGCGTGGTCGTTTTGCCGCTCCCGGTCGGGCCGGTAACAAGGATGATCCCGTGCGGGCGCGTGATCAGCTTGGTGAAAAGTTCGAGGGTTTCTTTGGAAAATCCGAGTTCCGGCAGGTTCGGAAGCATCGCGCGCTTATCCAGAAGACGCAGGACCACATTTTCTCCGAAAAGTGTCGGGAAGGTCGAAACGCGGATATCCAGGTCCTTGCCCTCGAGCTCCGTGCGGATCTTGCCGTCCTGGGGCTTCCGGTTCTCGGTGATGTCCATGCCGGCCAGGATCTTCACGCGGGAGACGACGGCGCTCTGGATCGTAAGCGGGAATGTCGTGATGTGATGCAAGAGCCCGTCCACGCGAAGGCGGACCGAAACGATCGTTTCCTCCGGTTCGATATGGATATCGGAAGCGCGGGACTGGACCGCCTGCAACAAAAGATTGTCGACCAGCTTGCTGACAGGCGTCTGCTCGGTGATCTCGCCGAGCAGGTCTTCCTGCATGTGCGGCGATTTTTCTTTTTCGATGGATTTGACGATCTCATCCACCGAGCCGTGCGAGTGATAGCAAGCGTTAAAAGCGGTTTGGAAACCCGCAAAGGAGACCTGGACGGGGTCGATCACGTCGAATTTGGTAAGCTTGCGGATCTGATCGATCGCCATGATGTTCTGGGGATCGACCATGCCGACCGAGAGGGCGTTGCCGGTGGCGAAAAGCGGGATCACGCTGAATTTTTTGGAGATCTTTTCGGGGATCAGCTTGATGAGTTCGCGGTCCAGGCGGTAATTATTGAGATCGACATACGGAAGGCCCAGGATGCCGGCCTTGATATCCGCCAGCTCCTCTTCCCCCACCAGGCCGCTGCGGATCAGGATCACTTCCGTGGGTTGGCCGACGCGGGCGGCCTCTTTTTTGGCTTTTTCGATCTGTTCGGCGTCGAGAAGACCCTGTTTTAAAACCCGTTCCAGGATCTTTTCCTGCTGGATCATAAAGTCTCCCGCGCGGTCACAAAGGATTCTTTTACGATAAGACGAATTTCTTGATAAGCGCCGTGAAGGTTTCCCACTCGAAGGGTTTCGCTAAAAATGCATTTGCTCCCACTTGCTCGACCAGCTTCCGGTCCGCTTCGGAGCAGCGAGAAGAAAAAACAATGATCGGGATATTCTCGCAGGTTTTGTCGAATTTGAGCATGCGGCAAACCTTGAAGCCGTCGATCTTGGGAAGCATGAGGTCTAAGAGGATCAGGTCGGGCACTTCTTTGCGCGCCATGGTCAGCCCGGCCTGGCCGTCCGAGGCGACAAGCGTCTCATAACCCATCGCGCTCAAGCGATGCGTGACGAGGATCTGGATATCCGGTTCATCCTCGATCACAAGGATCTTCTTTTTTGCTCCGGGGATCGTCATAGCCCGCTCCTAAAGTATATATTCATAATCTTTCAAACCGAACTGCTGCTGCCAAATAGTATCGGCAAAAAAACCGCTCTCTAGAGCCAAAATATCATCTGTCCCGAAGGTATTCCTTCAGCAACGCAAGGGCCTGGGCCCAGGCGCGGCCGCGGTGGGAAACGCTGTGTTTCATTTCCGGCGTCACCTGCGCGAACGTTTTATTGAATTCGGGAAAGAAAAATAGGGGGTCATATCCAAAACCGCCCGTTCCGGCGGGCTTTTTGGCGATCAGCCCGAAAACCTGCCCTTTGACCACGCCGATCAGCCGGTCCGGTTCCGCGATCGCGATCGCAGATTCATAATGGGCTGTGCGCTTTTCGGCCGGAACATCCTTCATAAGATCAAGGAGCTTTTGATTGTTCGCTTCATCGTTCTTTTCCGGCCCCGCGAAACGCGCGGATAATATGCCGGGGGCGCCGTTCAGCGCATCGCAGCAGATCCCGGAATCCTCCCCCAGGGTCAACATGCCCGTCTGGAAAGCGTAACCGGTGGCTTTCAGTTTCGCGTTCTCTTCAAAGGTCGCTCCGGTCTCCTCGACATCCACCGCCTCCGGAACATCCTGAAGACTGAAACACCGGAACGGCAGGCCTTTGAGAAGGTCCTGCAATTCGCCGAGCTTTTTCAAGTTGGTCGTCGCAAGTAAAAGTCTTATCGGTTCAGACATGTTTTTTCTGG
Organism: Candidatus Omnitrophota bacterium; assembly: GCA_022709525.1. Lineage (GTDB taxonomy): Bacteria > Omnitrophota > Omnitrophia > Omnitrophales > Aquincolibacteriaceae > Aquincolibacterium. The sequence goes on along the minus strand of JAKLIQ010000004.1, from coordinate 26,863 downwards.
ATCCCCGTAAGTTCGCGGATGCCCTTTTTACCGAGTTGGATCAACTGTTTTAAGGCGGCTTCGGAAAACGGCTTCCCTTCCGCCGTTCCCTGGACCTCGACAAGTTTTCCGGAACCCGTCATGACGATGTTCATATCCACTTCGGCTTTGGAATCTTCCTCATAGCAAAGGTCGAGCATCGGTTTTCCCCGCACCACGCCGACGCTCACGGCCGCGACGGAATCGCGAACGGGATCTTTGGCGAGAAGGCCGTCCTCGATCAATTTTTTGATCGCATGCTTCAGTGCAATGTAACAACCGGTAATGGACGCTGTGCGGGTCCCGCCGTCTCCCTGGATCACATCCGCGTCAAGCCAGATCGTGCGTTCCCCGAGCTTTTTGAGGTCGACGACGGAACGGATACTCCGCCCGATCAGCCGCTGGATCTCCTGCGTACGGCCCGAAAGCTTGCCTTTGGCGGCCTCGCGGACAATGCGTTCGCTGCAGGAGGCCGGCAGCATGCCGTACTCGGCCGTGATCCATCCTTTTTTTTCTTCTTTGCAGAAAAACGGGACCTTCTCTTCGACGGTCGCCGAACACACGACCTTCGTATCACCCATTTCGATCAGGCAGGATCCGTGTGCGTGCTTGAGGTATTTCGTGCGGACCGTAACAGACCTAAGTTCGTTATTTTTTCTTTTATCGATCCTCACGCTATCTCCCTCTCAAGTTTGAATGAATATACTAAGTGATATTGAGTAATTTATGAAGCTGGATCCCGATCCGCAACCCGGGAAGGCGCCCGGCGCCGCGCCGGCGCAGATCCTCCATAAGACGCCAAAGCCGTTTGTCCGGACAAACCCTACGGCCCCGCGCCGCCGCTTGCAAAAACACCGGCGCCCACGGGGTTTCCTTCGCGACCATCCGGACATGCGCGTCATACTCCCGGCGGTCCAGATCGTTTGAAACGACGATCTTGATATAGAGCCCCTTGCGTTTGGCGATCTTGAGGAACGCTTCGTGCTCCTTAAGAAAACCGTTCTGCCCGGTCACGCTCGAAAGCTTCAGGTCCATGGAGATGATATCACAGCAAGGCAAAACCTTCGAGAGGTTCCGCCACAGGACCCCGCTCGTCTCAAGAAGGACGCGGAGCTTCATTTTTTTAAGCGCCGGGCAGAGCTTCCGCAGAAAATCGGGATAAAGAAGCGGTTCGCCGCCCGTAAGACTGACGCAGGAGTGCGGGCCGTGTTTTTTCTCAAGCTCTTTGATCTTTCGGAGAACTTGCTGAAGCGACATCGACCGGCCCTTTTTCCCGGATTCGTCGCAATAGACGCAGGCCATATGGCAGGATTCGAAACGGATAAAGATATGACGCTCGCCGGTCAGAGGGCCTTCTCCCTGAAAGGAAGAAAAGATCTCCGTGATGCGCGCCGAAACGGGGTTCGTCATGAAAGGAGAGGGTCTTCCAGCCCCGCTTCGCGGAAACCCTTGGCGCGAAGAACGCAGGAATCGCAAACCCCGCAAGGCCTCTCGCCGCCCGCGTAGCAGGACCATGTTTTTTCGAAAGGAACGCCGAGCTTCCGGCCGAGCAGGACGATCTCTTTTTTGCTCAAACAGATCAGGGGGGCTTTTATTTCGATCGCTCGCCCTTGAGCGCCGGCTTTCGTACCTCGCCGCATGGCTTCCGTAAAAGCTTCCAGATATTCCGGACGGCAGTCGGGATAGCCGCTGTAATCAAGAACATTCGCTCCGAAAAAGATCGCTTCCGCTTCTTCGGCCTCCGCGCAGGAGAACGCGAAGGAAAGAAAGATGCTGTTACGCGCGGGCACATAAGTGGCGGGGATGGTTTTTGGCATTTTTTCAGGATCGCGGTATTCCGGCAATTTGCCGTCACGCTCAAGCAGCGCGCTCCCCTTCCATGGAAGTTTGAAGCGGATCACATGATGCGGCACCCCGAGATCATGGGTCAGGCGGTGCGCCGCTTCGACTTCTTTTTCATGGCGCTGGCCGTAATCGAACGAAAGCGCCACGGCGTCATAACCTTCGTTGCGGGCGCAATAAAGACAGACGGCGGAATCCATCCCGCCGGAAAAAAGACAGACCGCTTTTTTCATGGGACTTTGACGAGTTTGACGGTTTTCAGTTTTTCACCCAGGAACGATTCGCCGATCCTGGCAAAATTGCGGACGTAATCGGTCACGAAGATCTTAAGCGGCGCGCGCCGAGGGCGCGGCGAGAGAAGGCCTTTTTTTTGAAGAAGCGTTTTAAGCCGGAGCGCCGTCGGGATCGCCGAGTCCACAAGGCGGACCTTCGGCCCCATGACTTTCGCGATCGCGCTTTTAAGAAGCGGGTAATGCGTGCATCCCAGGATCAGCGTATCGATCTGTTTCCGGCGGATCGGCGCGAGGTATTTTTCGGCGGCGCCTTCCGCGATCTTACCGTCCAGCCATCCTTCTTCGGCGAGGGGCACAAAAAGCGGGCACGGCTTGAGAAAATATTGCGCTTCCGGAGAGCGCGCCTCAAGGGCCTTGGCGTAACTTCGGCTTTCGATCGTCGCGTAGGTCGCGATCACGCCCACCCGCTGATTCCTTGTCGTTGCCAGAGCTTCTTCGACGGCCGGGGTGATCACATCGAGCACCGGCACCGGCAGGATCCGGGCGAGGTCTTTATGCGCGACGCTTGAGGCCGAATTACAGGCGATCACGAGGGCTTTGATCTTTTTTTTCATAAGGAAACGGGCGCACTCGGCGGAACGGCGGCGGATCTCACCGGTGGATTTAGTGCCGTAAGGAAGGTGGGCCAGGTCGCCCAAATAGAGGATCTCTTCGGAAGGCAGCAAACGACGGAGCTCGCGAACCACCGTCAAACCGCCCAGGCCCGAATCAAAAACGCCGATCGGCGAACCGGCTGATCGCTGCAACGCTTTCGTTTTTTTATGAAAGCGGGTCGCCATAGGGGGATTAAAGTACGGCGATCTTTTTCATGGCCTGCCGGACGCGACCAAGGCCTTCTTCGATCTGCTTGATATCGAGGGCATAGCTCAGGCGGATCCTGTCCGGCGCGCCGAACCATTCTCCGAGGTAGGTAATGACCTTGAAATCATTGTAAAGTACGGACAAAAATTGCCGCGCGTTCTTGCACTTCGGAAGCACGTAGAAAGCGCCCTCCGGTTTCCAGAGATCGAACCCCAGGTCGACCAGGCCTTTGTAAATATAATCCCGGCGTTCGCGCCATACTTGCTGTTGTTTTTTGATATATTCTTTTGGGGCTTTCATCGCGGCAAGCGCCATGTCCTGGCCCACCAGATTCGTGTTCATGGAGGTGTGCGTTTTCATCTCGCAGACATTTTCGACGACCTTTTTATCCGAACTCCAGAGATAGCCGACCCGGACGCCGCACATGCAGTAGGTCTTGGAAAAAGAATTGACCGTGATCACATGATCGCCGTTAATGTGATAATTCTCGCGCTCGTAGATCAGGTCCTTGTAGACCTCGTCGGAAACCACATAAACGCCGAGTTGCTGGGTGATCCTCTCGATCTCTTTGAGCGTTTCGATGGCCTCGACCCTCCCCGTCGGATTGGAAGGAGAGTTGATCAAAACGGCGCGGCAATCCTTGATCTTTTTCTTAAAATCGTCCAGATCGATCCGGCCGTCCACGAGGTCGGTAAAGACCGGCGTCATTCCCGCCAATTCAACAATGGGCAGATACGAATAGTAATACGGCCGGGGAAGCAGCACCTTCTCGCCTTTGCCCCAGCACCTGAAAATAAGATCGAGCGCTTCGGAGGCGCCGTTGGTGATAACAAAATTTTCCGCGGTCGAACCGGGATATTCCCGGGCCAACGCTTCGCGCAATTTGACTTCACCCTGGATGAGGCCGTAGCGCAGGTCGCGCGTCAGATCGATCCCCTGAAAAGCTTCCTTGGGCGGAGGCAGGTCTGGCTGTCCGGAACCGAAACTGATAACGCCATTCCCCTGTTTGCCGATAAAATCGGCTGGGCTTTTAAGTGGCAGGATCTCGCTCATTTTTCAACCAATGATGGGCTCATCATTCCTCTTTGGTTTCGCCTTCTTCTTCATCCTCTCCGTCGCTCAAGTCGCCTTCTTCATCATCGATAATACAAAGGACTTCGTCGCGCTGGACCGTTTCGTCTTCATCAATACATACTTCCGTCAAGATGCCAGAGACCGGCGCGGTGATCGTGATAGAAGCGTCTTCCATCGCCAATTCAACAAGGTCGTCACCTTCCGTCACTGAATCCCCCTCCTCAAAAAACCATGTCTTCACGGTCGCTTCATCCACATTCTTTCCTAAACCTTTCGCCAGCACTTCGAACATGGTCCGCTTCTCCTCTCTTAGATGCTTGTACTGGTTTCGGAATTCCCGCAGGTCTGAGCGTCGCCGAGGTCCGAAAAAGTCTCGCGCGCGTGGTAGGAACTGCGCACATAGGCGCCGGCTACCACCTTTTCAAAACCCATGGCCCGGAGTTTCCGGGAAAGATCCTCAAATTTTTCCGGCGTCACATACTCCTGCACTTCAAGACTTTGCATGTTCGGCTGAAGATATTGCCCAAGCGTCAGGATGCTCGCGCCCACCGACAGAAGATGGCGCCCGGCATCCAGGATCTCGGGAACGGTTTCCCCAAGCCCAAGCATCAAACCGCTTTTAGTGACGCGCCGGGGGGCCAGCCGTTTGGCGATCTCGAGCGTTCTAAGCGAGCGGTGATAATCCGCCTGCGGCCGGACCGTGGGCTGCAATCGCTCCACCGTCTCGAGGTTATGATCGAACACTTCCGGTTCGGCTTCCACGACGCGGCGCACCAACTCTTCTCTCGAATGAAAATCCGGCGTTAAAACCTCCACATGCGAACCGGGGATCTCCCTTTTAACGGCCTGGATGGTCCGTGCGTAATGTTCCGCCCCCTCATCCGCGAGATCGTCGCGGGTGACAGAGGTGACCACGACATAGCGAAGGCCGAGCTCTTTGGCCGCAAACGCGACGCGCTCCGGCTCGTCATGACGCAGCGCTTCGCCTTGCCCCGTCGGCACCGCGCAAAAACCGCAGTGGCGCGTGCAGATCCCGCCCAGGATCATGAAGGTTGCCGTGTCCTTGGAGAAACATTCATGGCTGTTCGGGCACATGGCCGACCGGCAAACCGTGTTCAGTTTATATTTATGCAAAATGGCGCGGGTTTTTTGGGAAGAATCTTCCGGCAGGGAACGCCTCAACCAGTCGGGAAAACGCCTAAAGGATCGCACGTGGATCTTTCTCCGGAAATGTTTGGCAACATCATCAAGAAAACGAGAGTTTCTAGCAGAAAGCAAACGGCGTGTCAAGCGTCATACGGCAACCGGCGCAAAAGAATTTAAAAACCGTAACTTATTGCGGGGGCGGGCGTTACTTCAAGAACGGTAAAAGCAATTCACGCGGGATCCCGATATCAACGCACTCGACCTTTCCGGCATATTCCGGGCCGTGGCCGGTGAAAAGGCCGGCCTTGGGCAACGCCAGCGTTACAGTGCGCGCCGCTTTCACGGCGACGCCATGGACCGCGCCCGTATCGGCATCAAGTCCCGAAGGAATATCGACGCTTATGGCCGGTTTTTTGCTTTCATTGATCACGCGAACCGCTTGTTCAAAAACACCGGTCAAGAGACTGCGGATCCCGACGCCGAAGATCGCATCCACCAAAAGATCGGCTGCCCGGCAGTGCTCCGCCAGCTTTTCTTCATCCAGACCCTCCCAGCACGGGATCACGGATAATTTCATTTGCCGGATGATGGCGAAGTTGACCGAGGGGTCGGGTTTAAACTTTGCGGGGTCCTCGAGAAGAACGAGCTGGGCTTGAAAGGAGCGGTTCGCGAGATGGCGGGCGATCACAAGTCCGTCGCCGCCGTTATTGCCTTTTCCGACAAAAATAAGGACCTTGGCCGGGGAAGAATACGAACGGGAGATCACATCGGCAACAGCCCGGCCGGCATTTTCCATGAGAAGAAGCGCCGGGATACCGTAATCGCGGATGGCCGCCTGATCGAGGCGGCTCATTTCATCGGCCTTGACGGGTTGGGCCCGTATCATGCCGACGATCTAATCCTTGTCGGCGTGAGAAGCGTCCGATCCCCGGGTCAAAGGCGACTTTAAAGGGGACTTTTTTTCGGTATCCAGTACAGCGGATTCGCTGCCGAGGAAAAGGATCAGCTTCTGAAGGCCCTGTCGGATCGTATCGACGCCGCGGACCCACTCGCCGAGTTCGCGCGTTGCGGCCGCAGTCTTACGGTCTGCGCGGCTCCGGTAACGGCGATGCTCTTCCTCGACCTTCGCCAAACGGACTTCCTGCTCGACGAGCTTGGCGTCATAGGTTTTGCGGATCGTGGCCCGCTCCTGAACCAGTTGCGCGTGTTCTTTGCGCAAGGCCTCGGCTTCCTGAACTCTGTCCGCGAGCTCCGTCATCTGTTTTTCAAATTGCGAGAGCACCGCATCCCGGCTGCGAAGCGCTTCTTTCATTTCCTGGGCGCCTCGTTCAAGCGATGCCGCCCGTTGCGCCGCTTCCCTTTCGCGGTTCTTCAGGGTTTCAAGTTCCCGCTGCACTTCATCGAGACGGCCTTGAAGAGCGTCTTTTTCGCCACCCTGGGCCATCGCCAGCTGATCCTTCTCCTGAATAAGATGCTCGATCGCCGAATTCTTCTGGATCAACTGGTTCTCAAGTTCGCGAACCTTCTCGCCTAAGGATACGGCTTTCGTGCGCCAGTCTTCACCTTCCTTGGTAAGCGCTTCCTGCTTTTGCGCCTCTTTTTGGAGGTCCTGGTACGCGCGTTCGACCTCATCGCGTTTTTGTTTTTCCTGATCCAAACGCTGTTGGAATTCGCTGGTCACCCGTTCCGTGACCTCGGCTTGCTGCGCCTGAAGTTGCTGTTTTTCGTCCTGGATCTTTTTGAGGCGTTCATTCAATTCGTTGGCGCGGCGTTCCCAATCCGAATCTCCGCCCGTCGGCGCGGCGGGCGCCGGTTTGGGCTCATATTTGGGTTCGTATTTGGGCTCATATTTCGGTTCCGGACGCGCCTCGAACTTCGGCTCGGGCTTTGCCCAAGAAGGCGGCGTCACCGGCGGGGGCTCTTCACGGACAAGTTTCGCGGGGGCCTCGGCGGATTTCTTTTCGGCGGGCTTGCCCGTTTCCTCGCCCTTCACTTCATCTTTAAGGAAGAACGAAAGGTCGGGGGTCTGCGGCCACACGATCTGAAAACAGTTCTTCTTGATCATGTCGTGGTTGGTCGTTTCGGCGACGGCGCCGATCTTTTGGAAATATTTCTTGATCCGGGCGGCAAGCCCGAAGGAGATGTTGTCGAGCAGGATAAGGGGCATATTGGCGAGCACCTGTTCGGCGTCGCGTTTTTCGATCTGGAAGATCTCGCCGAGGCGCTTGACGACCTCTTTTTTGTGCTTGGAGGGGACCGACTGAAGCACCACTCCCCAATCTTCTGCGGCGTGGATGGATCTTGGCTCGTTCATGGACATAGCGTCGCCTTTCCTTTTGAATGAATATTTCAGTCCTGCTTTTGAAAATGACCCGAACCGCTTCCGGCGGAACATGAAAAAGTTCGGGCGGGCCAAACCGATTTCGGGTATTATACCCCGCCTTCAAAATTTTTCTAGTGCCGTATCATATTAATTTTAGGGGTACACGGTACGGTACTGTGAACCCTTAAATTTAAATCTGACACAGTGCTAGTGCCGTATCCATTTTATTTCAAGCGGCCGTTTGCGATCGACCATGATAAAAATCGGAAAACTCTCGTTAAAAACCCCCGTCTTCCAGTCCCCGATGGCGGACTGCACCGATATCGCCTTCCGCCTCATCGCCCGAAAATTCGGCCTCGAACTTGCCTTCACCGAAATGATCTCCGCGGAGGCGCTTGCCAGGGAAAATCGGCGCACGCTCCCGCTGCTTCGCCGCGTCCCGGGAGATCAACCGCTCGGCGCCCAACTGGTCGGGCATAATCCCGCCTCTATGGGAAAAGCGGCGGCCATGATCGAAAAGGCCGGCTTCGAGATCCTGGACCTTAATTTCGGCTGTCCTGTGCGAAAAGTAACAACTCCGGGCGGCGGCGCGGCGCTATTGCGGCGCCCCGACCTTGCCCAAAAGATCCTGAATGCCGTGATGACGAATATCAAAAAGATTCCCGTGACCGTAAAGACCCGCGCCGGTTTTACGGACCCTACGGGCCAAGAAGCCGTCGCGCTGGCCCGCCTCGCCGAAGCTGAGGGGCTTGCCGCCGTCACGGTCCACGGCCGGACGCGGGCCCAAGGCTACACCGGAAAAGCAAATTGGGATGTGATCGGACGCGTCAAAAAAGCCGTATCGATCCCTGTGTTTGGGAATGGCGATGTCTTTCGTCCCGAAGACGCCAAGCGCATGATGGAGCTCACGGGCTGCGACGGGGTCGCGATCGGCCGCGGCGCGCTTGGGAATCCCTGGCTTTATGACGGGATCCGCGCCATTTTTGAGGGACGCGCTCCGGAGGAGCCATCCTTTAAGGAAAAAAAATCCGCCGCGCTCGACCATATCCGTCTTGAAATCAAACATGAAGGAAAGAAGATGGGCGTTCTCTGCGCCCGGCGGATCGCGACTTGGTATTTCAAAGGCTTCCCGAACGTTGCCCAGTTCCGCGATAAGATCAACCGCGCAACCGCGCTGGACGAATTGGTCTCCCTGATAAAAGATTTCGGAAATTAGGCAAGAGGATCCCGCCCGGGCTACATATGCCGCCGCACCCAATCCGAAGAGCGTTCGGCGGATGAGCGGTAAACGATCGAGGCAATGATCTTCTTCAGGGTTTGATGAAGGATCTTGATCAGAAGTGATTGAGGCCTGAAATCGGCGGGAGCGAAATGTTGCGCGCGACGCTCCGCCACCATGACTTTGACTTCGCGAGGCACGCGCCTAGCGGGATCATAGACGGCGATCGAATTCCCGCCTGCCTTCTGCATGACCGTCATCGACGGCACATCCGTGATCCCGTCCCCGATGTAGATCATGTTCCGGAAAGGGATGCGCCGCTCCTCTTCCGGCATGTGCTGATTGATGCTCTCGCTTAACTTGAATTTCCCTTTGTTGATGCGAAAGAGGAATTGGGTCTTATTGGTATCGTTGATGACGAGCTTGGGAAATACCGGACGGCCGCGCTGAAAATCATAAGCGCACGCGTAGATCTTTTTGAAATATTTTCGGATGCTCACATGCTCGAGGATCTCCTCAAGCCCGCTTGAGATAATATAGTGCTCAAGCGTGATCCCCGCCTCGGCAACTTCCGGAAGAGAGCGCATGAACGCGCGCAACTGGTCAAAGTATCCGCTGCCCACGCCCGGATAATACGGCGTATGAACGGCGAATTCCCTGAGCTTCTGCTTTGTGAGAGGATGGCGCTTGAAAACGGGATCGTCGATCAGGAGCTTCAGGTACGCGAGTGTTTTCTCATAACCGCGCCGGTCGACAAGCGCCCGCGATTTGGCCCAGAATTTTTTCTTATCGATCCCATAAGCGCGGAAGATCGTCTCTTCCTGCATGTTGCCCGGAGAAAGCGTCCCGTCAAAATCATAGACGATCGCGATAATGTTCTGGGCCGCTCGCTTTTTCATACGGGTCATCGGAAATACGATCCGGTTAAAAGATCACCGGCGCCGGATCATTTTTGCTCCGAGAGACTCTCCTCTTTTCCCAGGGAACGGGAACGCTCCATCTGGATATATTGCGAAAGCGTCTTGATGTTCTGCGAGAAGCTCGTTTTCTGTTCGTCGGTCAATTTCTCATTTGCGCCGGGAAGCTGGATCTGGCCGACCGGGAACAGAAGCGCCGCTTCATTGCTCGGCACCAGCACATCGATGCGGCCATTCTGCTTATTGAGCCGGTACAAAACCCCCTCATACCCGTAAAGAGAATAAATTTTCGAGGACGGCGCTTGGCTGGAATGCTGGAGGCCCGATTTGACAAGCGCGGCGGAAACAATGATGGCGAGGGTAAAAGCTGCGGCGATGATGTAATCTTTCATGGCTTTCTCCTTTGTTCGGTTATCTGAGATGGATGAAAATCAGTCTCGACGGGAAGGCTCATTTAAAGTAACGCTCTCTGTAAAACTTGAGCTCGGCGATGGATTCATGGATATCGGAAAGCGCCCGGTGCGATTTCGCTTTGGGCGGCTCTTTATCCTTCGGATACCAGCGGGCAATGAGCGACTTGAGCGAACTGACGTCGACGTGGCGATAATGCAGGTAAGCGTCGATCTTGGGCATATAGTTGACAAGGAACCTGCGGTCGTGGTGAACCGTGTTGCCGCAAAGAGGGGCTTTCTTCGGCTTGCAATATTCCTGGATCACCTCCAGCGTCAAATGTTCGGCTTTTTTGACGGTCATCGCGGATTCCTTAACGGCATCGATCAGGCCGGATTTGGCGTGATGCTTTTGGTTCCATTCGTCCATCCCTTTCAGGATAGCGGCGGGCTGGTGGATCACAAGGTCCGGCCCCTCGGCCAGAATATTCAGGTCGCCGTCGGTGATGATCGTGGCGATCTCGAGGATCCTGTCTTTTTCCGGATCAAGGCCCGTCATTTCCATATCGATCCAGACCATGTTGTTGCGATGCATCTTCGAGGTCATATCACCCTTTCTTTCCGGCACCCGCGGTGCACAAATCTTTATGCGCGTAAAAAAAATCGTCAAATTGCGCTTCAAAGGCGACCTTGAGCGCTTCGGCCACCTCCATCATAAAGTGAAAACCCGCGCTTACTTCCCCGCCTCCCGGTGAGGCATCGTTCGTGGGCTGAAGCCCCAGTTTGTGGAATAAATACACCAACACGCCAAGCACCGGCGATTGTTCCGTGTCGGCGTTCGAAGCGTAAAGACCCTCGCTGAACCGCGTGGCCTGCGCGAGCGAATCGGGTGTCTGGAATAACTGCATCACGTTCTTGAAATAGAGGTTTTTGAACTCTTTATGGTCGATCCGGTGATTTGCGCAGCACCCTACCCAGTAGACACAGCCAAGCGCCAGCTTCGAGGGCTTATACTCGGTATAAAAAACCTCGGGTTTATCTTTTGCAAGTTTGGGATCCCGGCGGCAAAGCTCAAGAAAGACCCGTCGGTCCCCTTCCGGATCAACAAGAAGCCTGACCAGACCGTCGATACAACCTTGAATCGATGCCGCTTTCGTACTCATAAAAGACCCTCAAAGTGAGCTATCCTATCAAGCCAAGCCGCGACTTTCAAGGAGCGAATGCGCGGTTTCGCCTTAATCTCGCATGCATTTTGCCGTTTTTGTGGTATAAAAGGGGCTTTATGGCTTACAGAAAACCATTCAAATTCAAGCTCACCAAAAAACAAAAGGAAAAAGCGCTCGTTTTTTCCGTGACGGCGCTTTGCGCGTGCGCCATCTTCTGGATGTTCGCTCGTCCCGTCGGCCCCCTCAAAAGCGTTGCCCAGCGGTTCACACGACACCCTAAGATCGTCTTCGTGATCGATGATATTGGAAATCATGACCGCTACAAGGAGCCGCTCCAAGCCCTGGGGGATCATGTCACTTACGCGATCCTTCCGCTCCTTCCCTATTCGCGTTATTTCAGTGAGTTGGGCCAAAAAACGGGAGCGGAGGTCATCCTCCACCTTCCGCTTGACACGGTCCAGGATAAGATCCCCGGCCGGGGACTGATCGTTAGCACCATGAGCCGGGCCGATATCCTGGATATGTTGGACCGGGATCTTGCTTCCGTTCCCCATCATGTCGGGGTCAATAATCACATGGGCTCCCGGGGAACGGCGGACCGGGAGATGATGACGGTGATCCTCACGGAATTAAAACGGCGGAAGCTGTTCTTTCTGGACAGCTACACGACCAAGGATTCCACGGTCGCGGAAGTGGGCCGCGCAGTCGGCCTTCCCATTCTTACGCGCGGCGTTTTTTTGGATAACCTGAATACGAAGGCTGCGGTTCGCGAAGAGGTCCGGAAGCTCAAAGCCCTCGCGCGGGAAAAAGGAAACGCGATCGGGATCGGACACTACCGGAAAAACACCCTGGAAGTCCTTAAGGACGAGATCCCGAAGCTTGAAAAGGAAGGATTCCAGGTTATTTCGTTGCAGGACCTGCTTCGCTTCCAGCGCGATTAGGACGTTCCGTCCGCTTATCCAGCCACCAGGCGCTCGACGTGAAAGATTTTGCCTTCTTCTTCACTTCGGCGCAGATATTGGTCGCCTCGGCATAACTTTGGATCTTGCGCTGCTGATTGGAAACCCCCGCTAAGGAGATCCCCGTGATCGGGAACTGGTGGATCTGGCCGTCCCTCCCCGTCGCCGTGAACGATCCTTGCTGGAGATCGCCCGGCACAAAAAAAGATTTGATCCTGGCGTCGAAAAGCTTGATGATCTTTTTTGCGATCGCATCGGCCTTGTCCGGCGTTGTCACGAGAATAAAGTCATCCCCGCCTTCATGTCCGACCAGATCTTCCGGATTCCCCTCCGTCATCACGGCTTCCTGAAGCACGTCCGCCGTCATCTTGATCACCCGGTCCCCGTCATGCACCCCGTATTTGTCGTTAAAGGCCTTAAAATAATTCAGGTCGCAGTAAATGATCGTAAAAACCGCGTTATGCCGCAGACGCTGCTCGACCTCCTGCATGATGACGATATTGCCCGGCAATTTGGTAAGCGGGTTCACATCTTCGGCGCGTCTCTTCATCTCCGCAAGCTGGCTCGTCATCTGGTTGAAGGTATCGCCCAGCTGCCCCAGTTCATCTTTCATATCCACTTCAATCTTCATGTCCAGATTCCCCGCCGCAACCTGCCGCGCCATATAGTTGAATTTCTTGATCGGCGCGATCATCCCGCCATAAAGAAAAGACCCGAGGATCAAGACGCCGATCAGGACCAGGGCGATCGTAAGGATGAAAAGCCACCGCACATGCTCCCAAACCTCTTGAAAAGTTCCAAGCGGGTAGTGAAGAACAACATAATAAACCTCTTTGCCGGCCAATTTCATCATGATCTCGATCGAGCGATGCTTCCGGTCGACAAAAGTCACGAACGGTTTTTTTTCGGAGGAAACCGCTGTCGCTTTACCGAGAACACTCAAGGGTTTTTCAAAAAAAAGATCGCCTTCCAGAGGTCCGACGGTCGCTCTAAGTTTTTCATCGGCTGAAAAAAGCGCGGCGTGCTGAACTATATCCACATCGAAAAGCGGCTTGAGAACCGCCTGAAAGGTTTGTTGCAATCCTTCCGCGGACGAGGTGTCCAATTGAGCAAGTCTCGAAACAAGCGACTGCCTCACCGCAAATGCGCCCATATTGGCTTTGTATAAATAAAGCTTATCGATCAGGTCCATCTGGCCTTTGAGATTGATGATACTGAACATGGCCACAAAAATAAGCGCGAAGACAAACATCGCCTTGCGTAAATAACCCCGTAATGTTTTCACCATAAGAATCTGGCTCCGCTGGATGTTTTAAAACAAAAAGCTAACGGCTGTCCATGTCACGTAAAACTTGATAATCCCCGGTAAATCCGGGATTCCGGCCAAGAGGCGCGTCGGCCGACGACGGAACTGCTTCTCTTGCGCTTGAGCACCCCGCAAACACAACGGCAAGCAACATCGTAAAGAAAACCAGGTTTTTCATATATTTTCTCCGATCTAAAAATTATTTTTCAAAGACACGCTGAACCGCTGCGAGTCGTAGGCGTTATCGTTATCGTAGCCGACGCGCGAATCAAGGTAATTATAGCTGAACCGCAGGGTGCATTTTTCAGAAATCTTCACGTCCAAGCCGCCATTGATCATCCATCCGAATTTATGCTCGCCGGGATTTTCGATCTCATAATTCAGCGCCGTATACATAAAAGGCACGAGGCGTTCTTTTCTATCCAGAGGCACTTCGAGCTTGAGCCCCGGGCCCTGGCTTAAGAAAGAGCTGGGGTTCCAATAACCCTCTGAATTCCACTGCCAATTGCTCCCCTCCTGCGTCCAGCTTCCCGGCTTTTCCTCGCTATATTTAAAATAATAGGTATGGTAATCCAGCCACAAGCGTGGTCTCCGGCTCAGCGCTTTCCACTCAAGCTGCGAAAAAAGCACATTCCGGCGGTTGCTGTCGTTCAGCGCTTCAAAATTATAACTGCCGCGCCAGGTCAGGAAATGCCAGGGCCGGATATCCATGCCGACCTTGTAAATATTCCGCATCACATTATTTCTTAAGCTTTCAAGCGTATCGAAGGTATTGCGCTCATAGCCGAGATCCAAACGGAAGAAATCGACGGGAGTCAGCGTGATCCAGTTATTCGTCGTGAAGGATTCGGTCGGGCAATCATGGCTGTAATGGTCTAAAAAGACCTGGCTGTTCACCTGCAAGATGGGGTGAAGGCGTTGGGTCAAATAGATGCCGGCGCCATTCGCAGTTGTTCTTTCAACGCCTCGCTGGCGAAAGATCCGGTTGCGATACGAGAAGGACAGGTCTGTCGAGGACGAAAAATTCCATCCTGTACGGACTTCGTCGTAATAAGTCTTCAGATTATTGGAATCCGTGAAATAGGAAAAATCGTAAGCAACATACGGCCCGATCGTCGCATCTAATTTCTTTTGCAAGGCGAGCGCGGCAGAGCTCTTTTCGTTGACCTGCAGCGCGCGATCAAGGTCTCTTTCGGCCCGCTTAAACATGCCGAGCCAATACTGCTCCCACCCGCGGCCCGCCCAAAGCCGGGGATCCTGTTCGTTGACCTTGAGCGCCTGCCCATAGGTTTTGGCCGCTTTTTGATTTTTTCCCTGCCAGCTTTGGGTTTCGGCTAACCCGCAGAGGAGGTCAACATTCAGCGGGTAAAGCTTCAGCGCTTGTTTATATTTTTTTTCAGCCGTTATAAAGCGACCGCGCCAGCTCTCGGTTTTGGCGCGATTCAGCAATAGATCGGGGTCGTCGGGATGTTCCTTAAGAAGATGCTCATAAATTTTCAGGGCTTTTTTATATTGACCCGACCATGAGTAGCCAAGCGCCTGGTGCGATTGAGCGATAAAATTCCCCGGATTTTTTTCCAAGATATCGCCATACAAAGCGATCGCGCGAACATAATCCCCTTTCCAAAGAACCGAGTCCGCTTCGGCGATCTCAAGTTGATCCTTAAGCTGTTTTGCGGAAACATTTTCGGGATCGATCTCAAGGGCTTTGCGGAGAACTTCCCTGGATGATTCGAAATCTTCAAGCCATCTCAAAGCCCAGGCCTTACCCACCCAAAAACTGACCTGATCGGACCGTATGGCAATGGCCCGGTCATAAAGTTCGATCGCTTCCTTGTGCTTCCCCTCAAGATTCAAAGTCTCTGCCAAGCCCTCGATGAGCGGCAGATCGTTTGGAAACCGAGTGATTCCGTTTTTGTAAGCGGTTTCCGCTTTGGCCAGCTCGCCCTTCCATTTCAATGTGTTCCCGTAATCCAACAACAATCCCGGAAGCAATGTCGTATCTCCGTTGTAGCTCATAAGAAGATCTTCATAGATCGCGATCGCTTTGTCATGGTCGCCGCTCCGGGCATAAGCCAACGCTTTTCGGGACTGGGCCCTGATGTTGCCGGGATCGGTTTGTAAAATTTCTTCATATTTTGTGAGAGCTTTTGCAAAATCCTCGGCCCAAAGCGCCTGGTCAGCTTCAAAAAGCAATTGTTCGGCTTTAAGCTGGGGGATCTTTTCCAGCAATTCTTTTGCCACAATCAGATCGGGGGCCGTTTTCAATGCTTGCTCCACATCCTGCAAGGCCTTGTCGTACTCTTGCAACCATGTCCACGCCCAAGCGCGCGTCACCCAAAGCTCCGGATTATTTTCGTCGACGAGCAGTCCCTGGTCGCAGACTTCGACAGCTTGCGTGTGATCGCCTTGCCGATTCAGGACATCGGCAAGCCCGACGAAGCTCCTGATATTCTTGGGGTCTTTTTCCAGGACTTTGCGATAAGCCAACTGGGCTCCTGGAAAATCTTTTTTCCATTTTAGGGCGTCCGCTTTATTGAAAAGAACTTCCACATCATCGGAACGCTCGCCCAAAAGCTCGTCATAAAGCTCAATGGCTTGGACGTAGTTTTTACTACGGGCAAGAGCGAGGGCCTTGTGGGACCGGGCGTCAAAACTTTTTGGATCTCCCGTAAGAATATCGTCATAGGCCCTGATGGCCTCCGCAAACTCTCCTTTCCAAAGAAGCTCATCCGCCTTTTCCGTAACAAATCGCGATTCTGACTTTAAGATCTGGTTTTGAAGCTCAAGCGCCCAGCGGTTTTCCGCGTCAATCTGCAAGGCCTGGCCGAGGTCTTCCAGCGCCTTCTCCGGCTGACCCAGCCATCGCCAGGCCCAGGCGCGAACCAGCCATAATTTGACGCTTTGCGGATTGATCGCAATCCCCTCATTGGCGAGCTCAATGGCTTCCTTGTGCTTTCCTAACCGGTTCAGCGCATCCGCCAACTCTTCGCGAACCTCGATGCTTGCCGGACGCTTCTCAAGCGCGCTCCAATATGTGATCTCGGCAGCCCGCGGGTCCCCGCCCCATTTTTGGGCGTTGGCTTTGTTGAGAAGCAGTTCGGGATTGTCGGGATAGACTTCAAGAAGTTTCTCAAAAATAGCCAGCGCCTGCGCCTGTCGTCCGGAACGAGAATAAGCCAGCCCTTTATGGTTCAATGCCTGAAAATTCTCAGGGTCGCGCACCAACGCTTCATCGTATTTTTTGATCGCCGCGTCAAATTCCTTGGCCCAAAGATCCTTATCCGCGCTCGTGATCAAAAAATCGGTCCGAGCCCGCAGGATCTTTTCCTGCAGCTCAAAGGCCGAGCGATTGTTAACATCGAGCTGAAACACTTTTTTGAGATCTTGCCTTGATCGCTCAATTTCTCCCATCCAGTACCACGCCCAAGCGCGGGTTAGCCAAAATATGACGTTCTTTTTATCCACCGTGATCCCTTTGTTACAAACTTCGAGCGCCGATTCGTATTTTCCAAGAAGATTCAGCGTTTGCGCAAGGCCTTCCGCCACCTGAACGTTTTCGGGATTTTTGTCAAAGGCCTGCCAATAAAACTTTTCGGCTTCTTCCAGATTTCCTTGCCAGCGCATCACATCCGCCTTTTGCGCTATCAGGTCCAGGTCTTCGGGTCTTTCCGCCAATAGCTCATTATAAAGCCTCAGAGACGCTTCATAATCGCGGCTTCGGGCGTAGGCAAGCGCTTTTCTGGCCTTTGCCTTGAGGTTCTTCGGATCCTTTTGGAGGATCGCCTCATACATCCGCAAAGCGACCATATAATCGTTCTTGTCGAGAAAATCATCGGCCACAGCTAGCGGATTTTCATACTTTTCGATATCAAAGAAAGGAATTTGCTTTTGCAGCTCAAGCGCCGATGCGTTTTTGGGATCAAGCGTAAGGGCGCGATTGACATCCTGCGCCGCCTTCGTCTTAATATCGAGCCAATACCAGGCCCAGGCCCGGCCGCTCCAGAAGCTTGATCTTTTCTCATCGATCGCAAGCCCTTGGTCGTAAATCTCAATGGCTTCATGGTGCTTGCTTCTTAAGTTCAGGGTCTCGGCAAAGGCCTCTAGGATCGCAAGGTCTTCGGGGTACTTCTTGAAAGCCGCGCGATAAGCGGCTTCCGCTTTAACCAGGTCGCCTTTCCACCGCAGCGCATTCGCGTAATTCAAAAGCAGTTCGGAATTTTCCGGGTCTTTTTCAAGAAGCCGGTCGAATATCTTGATGGCCTTTTCGTATTCGCCGTTCCAGGAATAAGCCAGGGCTTTATGAGAGAGCGCTCGGACATTGTGCGGATCCTTTGCCAGAACTTCATCATAAAACTGGATGGCCTTTGAAATGTCGCGCTTCCACAAAAGACTATCCGCGACCGCCAAGCGCTCGTCGATCTGTTGCGTGGCTGCGGCAGCTCGCCGCGCTTGAAGCTCGAGAGCTGATTGATTCTTGGGATCGAGCGCAAGGGCCTGATCAAGATCCTGCGCGGTTTTCGTCTGGATACCAAGCCAGTACCAGGCCCATGCCCGGCCGCTCCAAAGACTGGAGCGCTTTTCATCAAATGCGATTCCCTGACTGTAAAGCTCGATCGCCTCCTGATGCTTGCTCCTCAAGTTCAAGATCTCGGCCAAACCTTCCAAAGCGAACACTTGATTGGGATTTTTGGAAAAAGCTTCGCGGTATGCGGTCTCAGCGTCCTCGAGCGATCCCTTCCGCTTGAAAGCCGCGGCACGATTTAAAAGAAGCTCAAGATTGTCGGGCTCAACGGCGCGAAGTTGATCAAAGATCCCGATCGCCTTGTCGTATTCGCCGTTCCATGAATAGGCGAGCGCCTTGTGAGATAAAGCGCGGAAATTCTGCGGATCTTTTGCAAGAATTTCATCATAAAGCCGCAACGCCCCGGAAAAATCCCTGGCCCAGAGAAAAGCGTCCGCCTCGGAAGCCATTTGATCGACCGATTCTTGTCGGCCGGTTGCGTATATCTGCGCTTTTAATTCAAGCGCTGATTTATTTCGCGGATCCAACTCCAGGGCCTTGGAAAGATCATGACTAGCCTTCGGCAAATCCTCCAGCCATCGCCAGGCCCACGCGCGACCGCTCCAAAGCGACGAACGCTCCGGGTCCAACGTGAGACCTTGGTCGTAAATCGCGATGGCTTCCTGATGTCTCCCCCGCAAGTTCAAAGTTTCCGCGAACCCTTCCAGGATAGACATGTCCTTCGGATGTTTCGCATATGCGTCCCGATAAGCTAACTCGGCCTCTTGAAGGTCCCCTTTCCGCCGAAGCGCCCTTGCGCGATTCAAAAGCAATTCGCTATTGTCAGGGTCTGTTGAAAGAAGACGATTAAAGATCTCGACGGCTCGCGCGTACTCCCCGCCGCTCGAATAAGCCATGGCTTTCCGTGCTAACGCTCCAAGATTGGCCGGGTCCTTTTCGAGAACTTCATCATAAATTTGGGCAGCTGTTTTTAAATCCCCTTTTGCTCGAAGATCGTCCGCTTTCGCCAAACTGTCGGCATATCGCATTGCCGCGGACTTCTTGAGTTGATTTTGCAACTCAAGCGCCGAACGGTTCTTAGGATCAAGCGCGAGAGCCCGCGAGAGATCCTCTTCGGATCTCTGGTAATTATCAAGCCACCGCCATGCCCAAGCCCGTCCACCCCAAAGATCCGCCTTTTTGTTGTCGATTTTCAGCGCTTGTGAAAAAATCTCCGTCGCTTCGCGATGCTTGCCTAGGGCATTCAGAGCATCGCCCAATCCCTGCAGGACCGGAATATAACCGGGGTTCTTATCGTAGGCCTGCCAGTAGGCGATCTCCGCCTTTTCCAGGTTCCCCGACCATCGCAACGCATTCGCTTTATCGAGCAAAAGATCTGTATAGGTCGGGTGGGCGACAAGAAGCTCATCGTAAAGCTTTAGTGATTTTTCATATTCGCCGCTTCGCGCGTATGCAAGCGCTTCATGCGATTTGGCTTTAAAATTTGCGGGGTCCGCGGCCAGGATCTTTTCGTAGAGTTCAATGGCCGCTTTAAAATCATTCTTCCAAAGATGCGCATCAGCTTCGGATGTCATTTGTTCAATGAGGGCGCTTTGGCTTTTTTCGTTTTCTTCGCTTCGAGCTTCCGTCATCAACAAGACCGGTAGCGCGAAGCAAAAGATCAAACCAAAACATATCCTGTTTCGGACTATATTCCTGCGAGCATTATTTGGCATAGATTCACCGGCTAGTCACGACCCATCGACGCTCTTTTGCGATGCAGTCCCGCATTCCAACAAGCCCCACAAGCATTTTGAAAAATGCGTAAAAAACATTGAAAAATGCATATTTAATAAAGTATGAAACGGGAAGCTTCTTGGCTTGACGCGCGTAAGCGCAGTAGATCTGTATCGGACCGGAGATCATCGTCAGGATAAGCGTTGCGATGATATACCAATCAAAACCGATATCGAACCTTCCCGTGACCGCCCACCACGCAAGAATCAATGCGTAAACCTGAAAACCCCCGATCGGATAAATAATTTGAGCCCATAAGAGCAGATAGGTCCAATAAAGTTTCTGTTGAAGGGTTAAATGTTTGCATTGCCACACGCGCCACTGATGGGCCAGGGTCACCTGAACCCATCCGTTCGCCCATCGCTTCCGCTGAAGCCATAAATGTTTCCATGTGGTAGGAGCGAGTTCGCTGGTAAGAACACTCCTGTCGTGGAGGATCTTCCCCCCATCCAGCTGGATCCGCAAAGAAAGCTCGATGTCTTCCGTCATTTGATCGGGATCAAAACTGTATTTTTTAAGAGAACTCGTTAAAAAATATCCGTTCGAACCACCGAAAACGGCAGTATCGCAAAGAAGAGATTTTGCCGTATGACAGATCGCATAAACCGTTTCAAATTCGACCGCGATCATGGAAGTCAGGAAATTCTCATCATAATTCCTGATGATGTTCCGGCCCTGCACCACATCGTAACCGCTGTAAAGCCAACGCCATACTTTTCCGAGCACCTCTTTCTCCGGAAGATGATCCGCGTCAAAAAGAACGGTGATAGCGCCCCGGGCGAATTTGATCGCTTTGTTCAAACTGGCTGCCTTGCCGCCGCCGCCCGCCCTATACGGCATGAACTTCGGATGAGTTACCGCGAATTGACGAAGCTCTTCTTCCACCGGAAGATCGTGAGGGGTATCGTAACATAAAATAACTTGTATGATCTGCCCCTCGTATTCCCCCATTCTTTCGAGAAAGTGCCGAACAACCCCCAAAATAATATTTTGTTCATTCGGAAGGAAAGCGGAAATGATGATGGTGTAAGTAGGATGGATGGGGGTTTCCTGCATCGCCCGGCGTAACGCGTATTTTCGCCTAACCGCTAAGAAAGCTTCAATGATCGTTACGACAGCGGTAAAACCATAAATAGTGACGCAAAGATAATAAACGAAACGGAAAGGGATCCCGAAGGTCCACATCAGGATATAGACCAGCATGGGAAAGAAAATGAAGATCAGGAACGCTTCGGTGATCTTCAATTGCTCCTGTAAACGCAGCCAGAGCTGGCTCTGCTTGGGCTGCGCAACCACGGTTTTTTCCGCCGTCATAAGGGTCGTCCTTTTTATGAATAAACTTCTTTGTAAGTTACGGCTTTATAAGGACTTGACTTGACTTAAAAAGGAATCCTTTCAATGAGCTTTGGGCTGAAGGCGGCGTTGAAGGGTCAAAAGTTCCAAATGCCTCCTGCTCTTGATCTCGGGCGGAACATCATCAGCCAACTTGGCTGCCGGCGTTCCCGGGCGAACGGAATACTTGTAAATAAAGGCTCCGTCGAACTTCAGCTCCTCAAGAGCTCGCTTTGTTGCTTCATGATCCTCGTCGGTCTCCCCAGGAAAACCACAAATAATGTCCGTCGTCACAGAGATCCCGGGCACAAGCTCCCGCAATCTTTCAACTTTGGCTTTATATTCCGCGAAGGTATGAAGACGTTTCATGCGCTTCAAGATGCGATCGGATCCCGACTGAAGCGGCAAATGGAATTCGCGTCTGATCTTGGGATTGCGGGCGATCACTTGAAAAAGCCCTTCGGTGGCATCCTGCGGATGCGACGTCGTGAATGAGATCTCCTCTAGACCGTCGATAGTGCAAAGCATTTCTAAAAGTCCCGGGAAACTACTTCCTTCCGCCCTCCCGGGACTTGGGACTCGTCCCTCGGGACTCGTTTTTGTCAAAGCAACCAGTCCCGAGTCCCGAGTCCCGAGATACGAATTTACGTTTTGCCCCAGCAACGTGATCGATCGAACGCCTTGACCGGCCAAACGACGGGCCTCGCGACAAACCTCGTCGGCCGGCATGGAAATCTCGCGGCCACGGGTTAAGGGGACGATGCAAAAAGTGCAGACCTTGTCGCAACCGGTCATGATCGGAAGCCACGCGTGCGAAGCGCTCTCCCGCTTGGTCCAGGGACTGTATTCGATCGAGATCCCGTCTTGCTTGATCTTGGCGATCCGTTCATGGCGTTCGGCCACATGGCGGATCAGTCCGGGAAGTTCTTTGATGTTCCGGGTGCCGACAAGGAGATCGAGCTGGGGAAAACGCTTAAAAAGTTTTTCGCGATGCTCTTCGACCATGCAACCCATCAGACCAAGGATAAGCCCGGGATGTTCTTTTTTTTCGACGCCGAGCATGCCAAGGCGTCCCCAAACGCGCTCTTCCGCATGCTCACGCACCGAACAAGTATTCATCAAAACAACATCCGGCCGTTCCGGCCCGTCAAAAACCTCGCGCCCGGCACCTCGCCCGCGAGGCGATAATTGCCATTTTACTTTTCCGTTCTCATCATCTTCCCCGTTTTCAAGAAAAACCGTAAACCCCGCTTTTTCCAAAAGACCGGCCGCCAGCTGGCTGTCATACATGTTCATCTGGCAGCCAAAGGTTTTCAGGAGGACTTTCACGGGGGCTTTTTCAGCGGTTGGCTGTTTTTTCATAAAAATACCTATTCGCGCACGGAGAAATCCGGGAAAAGAGACTGCAAGGTTTGACGAAGGCTGGCGGAAATGCCCGTGATCGCAACATCGCTTTCGCGCAGTTCTTTATCCGGACAATGGTCGGGACGGAACATTTGGAGAGTATAATGCGTACAGCCCATCGAGACAAGTTCGCGCGCGAGCTCCAGGATGTCGCGTTCCGAAAGCAGCGCCGGGTGAAATGTCGTGCGGAACTCATAAGGGATCCGGCTTTGCAGGACGATCTCGGCGCTTTGCCTGGCCAGCGAACCGCTTCCCTTGACGCCTGTCACGCTTTCATAAAGACGGAACGGCGCTTTGATATCCATGCCGACCCAATCGCAAAGCGGCAAGACTTCCCTCAGCCGTTCGGGGGCCATCCCTCCGGTATGGAGGCCGATCTCAAAACCCATTTCACGGATCGTTTTCATCCAAACCGCGAGATGTTCATGAAGGGTGGGTTCGCCGCCGGAAAAAACGATCCCGTCCAGATGTCCCTTGCGGGCTTTAAGAAATTCGAGGATTTTATCGAGAGGAACCCCAGGACCGGCGGAAGACAAGCCTGCCTGCCGGTCAGGCAGGGGCCAGAATTCGGCGTTATAGCAGTAGCGGCAACGCCAAGGACAACCCTGGAGATAGAAAACCCCGGCCAAGCGGCCGGGGAAATCTATCGTCGTAAAAGGCGTGATGCCCGCGACGCAAATATCTTTGAGATTATCTTGAGCAGTCACACCCGGCTTCTTTGGGCTCGGCGAAATATTTCCGCTCATAGAATTCGCCCTTCTTCCCCACGTTGAAACCGGAAACCGGACGGTGATACCCCATGACGCGCGTCCACACTTCGCAACGCGTCCGTTCTTCATCTTTTAAAACAACCTGATCTTTGGTCATTTGCTCCCCCGTTAGAGATAGGAAGCGCTTTCATCGCAGCGCGTCCGTTCACTCCTGAACTTTCTTTCTTAAACACAACAAGTTCTTGGCACTTCTAATACAGAAACAAACCCCGCTGATCTCTAACGGGGCAGGCCTTTAATGCTTGGCTTCGGTCGCCGCACTTATCTCGGCATCCGAAAGGACGCTTTGACGAAGCGTTTTCTGATGGATCAGTTCCTCATCGCACTTGGGACAAAATTCGTGTTCGCCCGGCAAATAACCGTGCGCCGGACAAATTGAAAAAGTCGGTGTCACCGTGATGTACGGGATCCGGTAACCTTCGAGCGCGCGCTTGACGAGTTTTTTGCACGATCCCGAGCTTGAAACCCGTTCGCCCATGTAAAGATGGAGAACGGTACCGCCCGTGTAGCGGCGCTGCAATTCTTCCTGCCGGTTCAGGGCTTCAAACGGGTCGTCGGTAAAGGCCGCCGGAAGCTGGGATGAATTGGTGTAGTAAGGGCGCTCATCCGTGCCCGCGTGCAAAATCTCTGGAAAACGCTTGATATCTTCTTTCGCGAAACGGTAAGTCGCGCCTTCGGCCGGCGTGGCTTCAAGATTGTACAAATGTCCCGTCTCTTCCTGGAAAGCCACAATGCGGGCGCGGATATGATCGAGCATCTTAAGCGCGAACGCAAAACCCGCCTGGGTCGTGACATTTTCCTTATCACTGGTGAAATTGCGGATGCATTCGTTGATGCCGTTGACCCCGATCGTGGAAAAGTGATTACGCAACGTCCCGAGATAACGTTTGGTGTACGGAAAAAGCCCCGCATCCATATGGCGCTGAATGATCTTCCGTTTAAGCTCGAGGCTTGTCTTTGCGATCTGAAGAAGTGTATCGATACGGCTAAAGAACGCCGCCTCGTCGCCTTTCGAAAGATGCCCGATGCGGGCGCAGTTAAGCGTCACGACGCCGAGAGAACCGGTTTGCTCCGCCGACCCGAAGAGGCCGTTGCCGCGCTTGAGAAGCTCGCGGAGATCCAGCTGCAGACGGCAGCACATCGAGCGGATCTGGTTCGGCTTAAGGTCGGAGTTAAGGAAATTCTGAAAATACGGAAGCCCGTATTTGGCGGTCATCTCAAAAAGCGGCTCGCAATTCGGGTGGTCCCAGTCAAAATCCGGAGTAATGTTGTAGGTCGGGATCGGGAACGTGAAAACGCGGCCCTTGGCGTCCCCGCGCATCATGACCTCGATATAGGCCTTGTTGATCATCGCCATTTCTTCCTGGAGGTCGCCGTAAGTAAAATCCACTTCCTTGCCGCCGATCATCGGATGTTCATTACGAAGGTCTTCGGGGCAGACCCAATCGAACGTGACGTTCGTAAAAGGCGTCTGTGTTCCCCAGCGGGACGGCACGTTCAGGTTGTAAATGAATTCCTGGATGCTCTGCTTCACTTCTTCATACGGAAGCTTGTCGACGCGGATGAACGGCGCAAGATAAGTATCAAACGAAGAGAACGCCTGCGCCCCGGCCCATTCGTTTTGAAGCGTACCTAAAAAATTCACCATCTGACCGACCGCGGAGCTTAAATGTTTCGGCGGGCCGGACTCGACCTTATCCGGCACGCCGTTAAATCCCTCGCGCAGCAACGTCTTAAGCGACCAGCCCGCGCAATAACCGGAGAGCATGTCGAGGTCATGAATGTGGATATCGCCATGGCGGTGCGCGTTCGCGACTTCTTCGGGGTAAACATGCGAAAGCCAGTAGTTGGCGATGACTTTGCCGGAAATATTGAGGATCATACCGCCTAAGGAATAACCTTGGTTCGCGTTCGCGTTGACGCGCCAGTCGAGCTTGTAAAGATATTCGTTCACCGAGGAGGTCACGTCCACGACGGTTTTTTTGTCGCGGCGCAACTTCTTGTGCTGCTCGCGGTAGACGATGTAGGCGCGGGCGGTCTTGAGGTGGTTGGAGGTGATCAGGACCTGTTCGACGATGTCCTGGATCTTTTCGATGTCGAGAAAACCGGGAGAATAACGGTTATCAATAACTTTTATAACTTCTAAGGTTAAAAGATGGGCTTCCGCACCGTCATATTCGCCTGTCGCCTGCCCCGCCTTCGTGATCGCGTTGTAGATCTTCCCCCCATCGAAAGGAACGATGGAGCCGTCGCGCTTGCGGATGCTGGTGATCTTCTTGGACAGGAACTGCTCAGCCATAGTCTCTCCCCTTTAGTGCTTTCTCTTTATCGGCACGCCTTCAATATATTGTAGTATTTTTTTGCCCCTTCCCCCACATCTAGTGGCCGTAGGGAAAATAAACCGGAAATTAGTCACTTTTAGATTTTTCCGATCGGGCAGGAGTTTTGTTGCGCGAGGTGCTTTAAAAGAACAGTGCCGATTTTGTGAAAGATCCTTTTACTGCTGTAACCGGCGCAACTCACTCCGAAACCGGACAAATCATATCCCAATCGAAAAAACTTTCAAGAAAAATAATCGATTTTTTTCGGATCCAATTGTTGAATGGACAACGGGAAGGGGTTTTGAGAAAAAAAGAAATGCGGAAAATGGAAAAACGCGGTTAAGAAGCCCGAGCGGCCCTGGCGCGGACCATATCGATCAAGATACGCGCGATCTCCTCGACCGTCACGCGGGCGGTGTTCCACACGGCATCGTAATTAAGCGGGTCCCGGATATCTTTATGAAAATAAGTTTTTACAAGCGTGGCCTTTGCCTTGTCTTTTTCTTCGATGACGTTGCGCGCTTTTTTTGCGTCCACATGAAGCCCTTCCATCATGCGCTGCACCCGCACTTCAAGCGGGGCTTCAAGCCGCACATGGATCCCGAGCGGAAGATCGTGCGTTAAAAAAGTCGAGCCGCGCCCCACAAAGATCACTTTCCCGTGCAAAGCGAAAACGCGCATCACATGGAACATTTTCTTGACCACGAGATCCTGCGAAAGGCCGCCGTAGATGAGTTGGGCAAGCATATCTTCGGCGTGGGAATGATATTCGGTGTGGCGAAGGGACTCAACGGAGCTTTTAAGCGCCGGATCCTGCGCGATCATTTGGCAAAGCTCTTGATTGCAAAGCTGCCATCCCTGAAAAAGCGGCTCATGGTGAAGTTTTTGGATCTCTTCGGCGAGCAATGTCGCGAGGCCCTGGCCGCCCGCGCCGGCTTGTCGTGAAATGGTAATAAAAGGAAAGCAACCCTTTTTCGGATCGAGCTGAGGGCCCGTCTTTTCCCGGTAATGAAGACTGTCAACGAATGATGCGAGCTTGTGGATCTCTGTCACGATCGTTCCTTCTTCCGGTTGGCGCGTCGCGCGCGCTCAGTGAAGGTTACTTTAAAATGATGCGCGCGTCAATGACCCCTGCGCCTTTTCCTTCACCGTAGACCATAAGCGGGTTGATGTCGATCTCGTCGATCTCGGGATGGTCGCAGGAAAGCTGGGAAAGCCGTTTCAAACAATCCGCGATCGCGTCCAGGTCCGCAGGGGGCTCGCC
This sequence comes from Candidatus Omnitrophota bacterium, assembly GCA_022709525.1. Lineage (GTDB taxonomy): Bacteria > Omnitrophota > Omnitrophia > Omnitrophales > Aquincolibacteriaceae > Aquincolibacterium. Next base: position 18 of record JAKLIQ010000004.1, on the reverse strand, counting down.
GCGGACACCTTCCAGAAG
>JAKLIQ010000039.1 GCA_022709525.1 Candidatus Omnitrophota bacterium | reverse complement strand
AAACCCGCAGGCAAGTAAAGAACTCCATAAACTCCTCGACCGCGTTGATGAAGCGATCGAACGACACAAGCCCGCTGACTGCATCTCAAAGAAATGGGTCAGATAGGAAAAACCAAAGGCCCGATCGGGTTCCAGCCGTAAACCGACGCGCTGACGCGGAGGCGGGGCGAGGACCGCCCCGCGCTGCGAGAAGTTTATTTTTTCCTTAGAAGGACCATGGCCCCGAGGAACGAGGTAAAGATCACGACGCAGTTATAGGCAAGCCAGTAGAAATCGTTTTTAAAGAAAAGCCCTGCGGCCGTGAGCGCCGACAATATAAGCAACAATCCTCCGATTGTTTTTTCGTTATTCATAATGCTTGTCTCCGTTTTTCTGTTTTTAAAATAAGCTAGGTTGGTAAAGCTTCCTCGACCGGAACGGATCCTTCGCCCGAGGCCGCCTCTTGCGATGAAGATTGAGCGGCCGACGCGATGCTGCCCGCGACAGAGCTCTGCGCGCGCGCCGCGTCTTGGGCGGAGATCTGCGCCGCTGAAGTAACGCCTCCGACGATCGCGCCCCCCTCCCGGATCAGATCCTGCGTCGCGGATTGGACGGAGGAGGTGACGCCGTCCACGATCGCGTCTCCTTGGCGGACCGTTTCCTGGGTCGAAGACTGGGCAGCCGAGGTAACGCTTGCAACCGTGACAGGTTTTTCTAAGGCGTCGGCAACTTCTTGCATGGATGACGCTGCTTCATTTACCATTTTCTCCGGCAGTTCCGGAATTGCCGCGGGCGCTGGAACGGAAGCTGGCGCGACCGCCGCGGGCTGGCTCGACGCCGGCGTTTCCTTTTTGGCGCATCCTAGCGCGGCCCCAAGGATCAAAATAGCGAGTAAGATTTTTTTCATATTAAACTCCTTTTGGTTGACAGTTCTTTGTTGTTTAAATCAAAGGGGCTTGATTCTCTTCGAATCTTCCCCTCGAAGCCTGCGGCCTTGTCGTACGAGCCTTACCTTGAGGCTCGACGGCAAGGTCGTTTTTCATTAAGAAAAACGGAGAGGGCGAGATTCGGCGCCTTCCGCTTCGCTACAGGTCGGCCACCCGCCCTTGAAACATGACGCCAAGTCATGTTTCAGATCAGGGCTCCCTTCGAATCTTCCCCTCGAAGCCTGCG
>JAKLIQ010000038.1 GCA_022709525.1 Candidatus Omnitrophota bacterium | reverse complement strand
GGTCGGTTCCTTGGGGGCCGGTGCCGGGGGTTTGGTGGCGATCCGCTCCAGGACAATTTTTTGCATTTCCATCTTGACCATCATCGAGGAAAACTTGCTTTTCTGAAGGTCCGGCGGAAGGCGTTCAACAGCCTGTTTCCGGAGTTCCGTTAGCTCTGCCTCTGAAAGGGCCTGCAAGATCGTTTCCGCCTTGGCGCGGCTTTCCGCTTCCTTGGCCTGGCGCTTTGTTTCCTCGCGCCGCTTGTCCTCTTCTTCCTGGCGGCGGCGATCCGCGAGGGCTTTTTCCGTTGCCTTCAAGTCTTCGTTTTCCTGGAAGGACAGGCCGAAATCCCCGACCAAGGCTTTCGAGAGATACGCGCCGTAGTTCCCCTGCCGGCCCTGATTACTTCCCGGTTTCACGGCGTTTGACTTTACGTTCGTGTAATTGATATTCCGGGCCACAAAGTCATACCCATATTCCCGAAGTGCCCTTTGTATCACCTTTTGAAGGGACTTCATTTCCCGGAACTTCTCCGGGAGCAAGGCAACCAGGCGGTTGAAGTTTTCTTCCGTGTCGCTGTTTTCCTCGGGAAGTTCCGGAGGTGGTTCCACCGATCCGGGCCGGGGTTCCTCCTTGGCCTGGTGCTTTTGAGGTTTTATCGGTTCCTCACAAACAAAGGCCGGAGGATCCGGAAGGGCCAGGAATTTTTGTTTGGGGTCGTTCTTCTTGATGACAAAACGAATCGCGGCAACCTTCTTCCCCTCCTTGGTTTCCTCGAAGGTGAAGGCTATATCAGTCTTTTCCTTGAGTTCCTTTTGAGCAACCAGGACAACCTTGTTTTTGAAGTGCCCGTAAAGCTTGTATTCATCCTTATCTACGCCAAGAATATGTTTCAGACGATCCACTTCAAACGTGGTTTCCCCCAAATTTTCAAACCGCTTCAAAAGCTCATAAATCCTGATGGAGTAGGTGCTTCGAAGATGAACCACATACCCGATGTAATACTTGGTAAAGTGGGCTCTCAGGTTGAGGAGATACGGCTTTAGGACCTGATTGATACAGATCTTGATGTTTCCCTTATCACCATACTCGGCGCCTTCGATCCAGTGTAGATCAATGTCTCGAACCTTCCTGTCAATGGTGATGACTCGCTTCATCAGCTTTCGAACGGCTTTTCGGACGTCAATGTAGATCCGCTTGCTCTTTTCCAACCCTAAGAACTTGGCCAGGTCCATGATTTGGAATTTATACCAAAGGAAATTGAC
>JAKLIQ010000037.1 GCA_022709525.1 Candidatus Omnitrophota bacterium | reverse complement strand
TTAATTTTTTTCATTGGGGGCTGAGGAGGTCTCGTAAAAAATGCTTGTCATTTTGCCGACAGCCGATTCAATGGATACAAAAATTGAATAATATGTATTAAAAATTATTCAATATTATTGAAAAATTTTATAAATATTAAAATATTCAAATTTAACGGCTGAGATCACATGGCAAAGATAAAACGGGTTTTGATAAGTCTTTCGGATAAAACGGGCGCAGTCGAGTTTGCCCGGGAGCTTGCGGGTTTCGGTGTCGAGTTTCTCTCGACCGGCGGGACCGCTAAAATTTTAAGGGATGCCGGGCTCGCGGTAAAGGACGTGTCCGAGCATACCGGTTTTCCGGAGATGCTGGACGGCAGGGTGAAGACCCTGCACCCCAAGGTTCACGGCGGGCTTCTGGGGTTGCGTTCGAATCCCGAGCACGTTGCCACCATGAAGGCCCACGGGATCGAACCCATCGACATGGTGGTGGTCAACCTCTATCCTTTCAAACAGGCCATCTCGAAGCCGGGTTGCACGCTGGAGGAAGCCATAGAAAACATCGACATCGGTGGTCCGGCGATGCTGCGTTCGGCGGCGAAGAATTTCGAAAGCGTCACGGTGGTAATCGACCCGGCGGACTATGGTACGGTTCTGGAGGACATGAGAAAAAACGACGGCCAGGTGTCGCGCGCGACCAACTTCAGGCTGGCCGTAAAAGTCTATAAAAGCACATCGGAATACGACGGCATGATCACCGCGTATCTCGATAAGCGGCTCAACGAATAACGGCTTTCGCACGTTTTCGGGGTGAAAAAAGCGGGCATATCCGTGCGAGGGAGCCCGCCTCACCCTGTAAGAATAACTAATAATGTTCCTGGTGAAGGGTTTATTTGCGCACCGTCCGCGGCGGGGGTGGTGTGCGGCTATAAATAAATCACCGGCAACCAAAAAAAATTCGGAGGTATTAGATGGCTGAAGTTACTCTTAAGGAGATTTATCCGGTACCGGAAAAATTCAGAGAGAAGGCGTATATCAAGAGCCGCGCGGATTATGAGAAACAGTGGAAGGAGTCCGTCGCCGATCCCAACGCCTTCTGGGCGAAGATCGCCGAGGAATACATAACCTGGTTCAAGAAGTGGGACAAGGTTATGGACTGCAACTTCGGCAAGACCCCCGAGGAGCTCAAGATCGCGTGGTATACCGGCGCCAAGGTCAACGTGTCCTACAACTGTCTCGACCGGCACCTCGACAAGAGAGGCAACCAGGTCGCGCTCATCTGGGAAGGCA
>JAKLIQ010000036.1 GCA_022709525.1 Candidatus Omnitrophota bacterium | reverse complement strand
ATCCGAACATGTCGAGTACCGCGCTCGGCACGTTCTTGGGCAGGGCGAAGAATTTCAGGAGAGACGGCGATATCGTCCGCGCGGACCTGCATATCGATAAGACCGCGCACGAAACGCCGGACGGCGATTTGGCCGGTTATGTCATGAACCTTGCCGAAAGCGACAGCCAAGCGTTCGGATCTTCGATGGTCATCCACTGGGATGAGGAATTCCGCGAGGAAAAAACGAAGGCCGGAGAGGATCTGCCGCCGTATATCCGCGTGAAGAAGCTTATGTCCGTGGATATTGTCGATGATCCCGCGGCAAACAACGGTCTTTTCGGGATGCCGTTTTTCTCGGAAAGCGTCCGGCCGTCTGCGGAGATGACGGCTTTTTTAGATAAATTCCTGAACCAGCCGGAATCGGTTGAGAAGGTGATCGCGTTCTTGGAAAGGTATGGGGTTAACAAAAACAAGGAGGAAAAGAAAATGCCAGAGGAAATCACGATGGAAAAGATTAAGGCGGAGCATTCCGGCCTTTACGACTCCATTCACGCGCTCGGGGTCGAAGAGGGTGTCAGAAAAGAGCGCGAACGGGCGGTTTCGATTTTGAAGAAATCGAAGGTGTTCAAGGATATGTCCGATATCGCCGTCGAGGCGGTCGAGAACGGCGCGACGTTCGAAAACGCGGTCATCAAGTTTCAGGAGAAACAGCTTGAAGGCCTGCAGAAAGCGTCCGTGCCGCCCTTGGGGCCCGACGCAGAGGAAGAGCCGGTCAAGAAACAGACAACGCATCTGGAACGCGCGCGGCAGTATCAGAAAGAGCACGGGTGCAGTACGACCGATGCGCTTAAGGCAACAGCGGACAAAAGGAAATAACCAAAAGGAGGTAGGACGATGTCTCAATTCAATATCGGATCAAAAGCATTTGTCGCAGGAGAAGAGCTGGAAGCTTACCGCAGGGTCAAGCTGAGTACGGGAAGCGGATCGCAGGTGGAATATGCCGACGCAGGCGAAGCTTGTATTGGGATCACTGCGGCCAAGGCGGCTTTGGGTGAGCATGTCAGCGTTGATTTAAAGAGTTCCGGCAGGACGTTCAAGATGGTCGCGGCCGGAGTGATCAGCGCGGGAGGCAATGTGTACGGGGCCAATGACGGGAAGATCAGCGCAACCGTGAGCGGTTCCATTATCGGCAAGGCGCTGGAAGCATCAACAAGTGACGGTGAAGTTGTCGAAGGGCTGTTTGCCTAATCAAAAGGAGGAATGAAACATGCCAGACTATCAAGGGACAAGAGCAGTACCGAGACTCGAGTTAGGGGAAGCGGCGCTGGAG
>JAKLIQ010000035.1 GCA_022709525.1 Candidatus Omnitrophota bacterium | reverse complement strand
CATTGTCACACACATATTATTCCGCGATTGAAGAAAGTGATCGACGGCGAAGATCAAGGCGGCATCACCAAAGCGGTCAACTGGAGAGGCGGCGGCGGGTTCCGCTATTACCGCCTGGCGCCGTCGCTTCTGGAAAAAGACAAATGGGGAAACTGGGTCATCAACAAAACTTATAACGCCGCCATGCTGGCCGAGGCGCTCTGCAAGCTGGAAGGTTTTACCTATGCACCAAGCGATACCGTCTATTGGCAGCACGGCTACTCTACGGAGCGGGATTTTCTTTATGTCACAACCGCCGGCCTCTCGCACCAGCAACTTTTGCAGCTCTCCGATGAGGTCGGAACGGACCGCACGCTTCTGGTGCTCTGCACAGCTTTCCGCGGCCGGGGCGATTACCCTAATCTGACCGTCAAAAAGATTCCCCGGCAGGTTCTTTCCCGCTGCGAATGGGGTCATGACGACTACAGCCTGCAAGTGGAAAATCTGCCTCAAGCGCCGCCCAAAACCGGACAGCAAAGTCTTTTTGGGGAGGAAGAGACGTGAAGGAAAATTATCAGGTGAGATTCATCACGCAGTGCGTGGCGAATTGCAAATCTTATGTTAAGGTAATTTTGCCAACGCTGTCGTCAAAATTGTCTCTACACAGTGGAGACAATTGAGTGGTCCAATTTCAAGGAGATGAGAAAACCATCATGAACAGACAAGTTAACGCCATAGCGGGACGCTTGAGTCTGCGACCTCCGCAACGACGCTCCCTGGAGATACTTGACCGCATCATGGAGATTGCCCCGCCCGGGAAAAGCATCGATTCGGCAACCAGGCTTACGGCCATCCAAAGCGAATTTCCCTCTGTTACGGATTTTGAGCGGGAGTTTCCCTCTTTGTGCTTTGCCTTGGCGACCGGCGTCGGGAAGACGCGGCTCATGGGCGCTTTCATCAGTTATTTACACTTGGCCCACGGCATCAATAATTTTTTTGTGATGGCGCCGAATCTGACCATCTATAACAAACTGATCGCCGATTTCACGCCCAATACGCCAAAATATGTTTTCAAAGGCATTGCGGAATTCGCAACGGACGCGCCGTCCATCGTTACCGGAGATAACTACGAAGGCATGGCGGTTACGCTGTTTGACGAATTCCTGCGCTGTAAGATCAACATCTTCAATATTTCCAAGATCAATACAGAAGTGCGCGGCGGAAAATCGCCGCGGATCAAACGGCTTTCCGAATATATCGGTCAAAGTTACTTCGATTACCTTGCGGGGCTGCCGGATCTGGTGCTGATCATGGACGAGTCCCACCGCTACCGCGCCAGCGCCG
>JAKLIQ010000034.1 GCA_022709525.1 Candidatus Omnitrophota bacterium | reverse complement strand
TTGGCCGCTTCGCGCTTCCCGATCCATTGGACAATATCGGCAACGGTCCGCGGTCCATCGTCGGCCGCGCCGATTCGCGCCTCGATCCGTGATATTCTCTTTTTGACGTCCATTATAAACGCCCCTCGATGGCTTTCATCGCGTCGATTTCTTTAATAATTTCGTCGTATAGCTCTTGATCGTCTGGCGCCAGGGTTCCGCCAGCGTCCAGGGTAGCGACGGCGCCAGCGAACCAATCGCAAAGATCCGCCGCATCTTGTTTGAAACGTCGGTCTTTGATTTCCGCCTCGATGCGCTCAATTCGCTTTTTCAGCTGCGCCATTTTTCCACGCCCTCGTTGCATCAACGCCGCGCTCGAAAATATCGTTCCAGATGGCCGCGTCAGCCGGCGCCAGCTCTTCGCCAGAATCCAGCGTTTCTAAAGCGTCCGCAAACCAGGAACACGCCGCGCAATAATCCGCTTCGCTCAGGGCGTCGCCGTCAGCTTGCAGACGCGCCTCGATCCGCTCGATTCTTTTTTTAAAGTCTACCATAAACCCGCCGATCTGTGAAATATTGTTTGATTCTATACACCGCAAATAAAACGCCATACCCGCGCGCAAAGCGATTTTTTCCTATTCTTTTTATGTCGCTGGCGGCCGGGTAGCGCCAGCGGACCGGCCGCGGTTTCATTGAAGTTACTTGATGTAACTTGAAGTGGGTTTTTGCACCTAAAATGATACTTTTTTTCGCTGGCCTAACAGCTTGAATAATAGTCAATAACGGCCGACGATTTTCAAAAAAGCGATTCAACGATTTGCACCTAAAATGATACTTTTCGGGGGTGTTTTGCACCTAAAATGATACTTTTTGGCCTCATTTTGCACCTAAAATGATACTACCTATTTTTCGCCGATTTTCTCTTTCAGTTCGGCGTCGATCGCTGTCACGTCGCTTTTTATATGGATTCTGATTTTCTGTTTCATCCCGGCCGACGGTTTCAGCTTGCGCAGGGTAGAAAGCGACGGTTCGATTTTGTCGATAATATCCACTTTCGCCAGGGTCTTTAACAGTTCAGACCAGCGTCGGCTAATGCGGCTATGTTCTATTGACGCCCACTTGCAAAGCGTTTCGCCGGCGGGTTCGGCCGGCGTTATAACTTTGTGCGTTTCCGTGTTTAGCTTGTCGTTGCCGGTTTCAGCGAACAAGCGATTTGTCAGGAACGTAACGGCCGCGCCGGCGCGCCGGGTGATTCCAAGCGATACGGTCGGGAATCTGTGATATCCGCGCGCGAACGTTTTTGCTTTTTTGGGTTGTTCTGGACCGACAACCAACAAAGCGCAGCCGAC
>JAKLIQ010000033.1 GCA_022709525.1 Candidatus Omnitrophota bacterium | reverse complement strand
CTTTTCGGGATGCCGTTTTTCTCGGAAAGCGTCCGGCCGTCTGCGGAGATGACGGCTTTTTTAGATAAATTCCTGAACCAGCCGGAATCGGTTGAGAAGGTGATCGCGTTCTTGGAAAGGTATGGGGCTAACAAAAACAAGGAGGAAAAGAAAATGCCAGAGGAAATCACGATGGAAAAGATTAAGGCGGAGCATTCCGGCCTTTACGACTCCATTCACGCGCTCGGAGTCGAAGAGGGTGTCAGAAAAGAGCGCGAACGAGCGGTTTCGATTTTGAAGAAATCGAAGGTGTTCAAGGATATGTCCGATATCGCCGTCGAGGCGGTCGAGAACGGCGCGACGTTCGAAAATGCGGTCATCAAGTTTCAGGAGAAACAGCTTGAAGGCCTGCAGAAAGCGTCCGTGCCGCCCTTGGGGCCCGACGCAGAGGAGGAACCGGTCAAGAAGCAGACAACGCATCTGGAGCGCGCGCGGCAGTATCAGAAAGAGCACGGGTGCAGTACGACCGATGCGCTTAAGGCAACAGCAGACAAAAGAAAATAACCAAAAGGAGGTAGGACGATGTCTCAATTCAATATCGGATCAAAAGCATTTATCGCGGGAGAGGAACTGGAAGCTTACCGCAGGGTCAAGCTGAGTACGGGAAGCGGATCGCAGGTGGAATATGCCGACGCGGGCGAAGCCTGCATCGGGATCACCGCGGCCAAGGCCGCTTTGGGCGAGCATGTCAGCGTTGATTTAAAGAGTTCCGGCAGAACGTTCAAGATGGTCGCGGCCGGAGTGATCAGCGCGGGCGGCAGTGTTTACGGGGCCAATGACGGGAAGATCAGCGCAACCGTGAGCGGTTCTATTATCGGCAAGGCGCTGGAAGCATCAACAAGCGACGGTGAAGTTGTCGAAGGGCTGTTTGCCTAATCAAAAGGAGGAATGAAACATGCCAGACTATCAAGGGACAAGAGCAGTACCGAGACTCGAGTTAGGGGAAGCGGCGCTGGAGTTTATCCAGTCGCAGGACGAGTTCATAGGCACGAGAGTTCTGCCTATTTTCCAAACCAAAAAGAAGGCGAGCATCTTTCCGGCCATCACCCGGGAGAGCATTACGCGCGAAGCGGATACCAAACGCGCGCCTCGCGGCAATTACAACCGTGACACCTTTCAGGCCAAAGACCGGCAGTACAACTGCGAAGAGCATGGCTTGGAAGGGCCTCTGGACGATTCCGAACGGGAAATGTACGCCACGGATTTCGATGCCGAGCTTACGACCGTTCAGATCGTAACGCGCAGGGTTCTGCAGGCGCAGGAAAAGAGGATCGCGTCGAAGGTTTTCGATACCACGGTCTTTACGGGATCGAAGCTTTTTACGGATTTCTCGAGCGCGCCGTGGGACAATATCTCAAGCGATGTCATCGCTCAGGTGAGAGCCGCGCGCGAGCAGGTGAGGCAGAACTGCTGCATGG
>JAKLIQ010000032.1 GCA_022709525.1 Candidatus Omnitrophota bacterium | reverse complement strand
ATACGCTGCGGCACCGAGAACGATAATCTGTTTACCAGCGCTGTTTTCCTGCAATGTGACCACGCTGCCAATCGGTGCGGCAGTAACTCCGGCGGCGGTGGGAATAACAAATTCCACGCCGTCAATTCTGCGGGCGTCCCACTGGACTGCGCCGCGTTTGGGGTTGGTTTCTCCGATTCCTAATCTTACGCCTGGCATTAGAATACCTCCCCGGCAGTGTTTTTAGCACTGGCCATGTCGTTGTCTTTCGGGGCGCTGGTTTGCAGTTCGGCAAATTTTGCGTTCACTGCCGCGATACGGAGCGCCGGATCGGTTTCCTTGATCCCGGTAAGGGCGGCAAGGTCGCCGAATGACGGCGTTTTCGCGCCAAAGTCCACGTTCAGCGCCGTAGCGAACACTTTTACCATTTCTTGCGAAGGTTTGGCGTTTTCAAGGGTTGCGCCTTCTTTTTCTTCGTCTTTCTTTTCTTCTTCGCCCTCTGCGTTCTCGCCCTCCGCTTTTTTCGGCGCGAGTTTGTCGCTGAGCTCGTTCAGCGCGTCGCCGTGCTTCTTGAGCGTTTCTTCCATAGCGTCCATACGGTCTTCACCGTTTTTCGCTGCCATGGCTTCCTCGACCGCGTTCTTAACGAGCGCGGCAATTTCTTTAAGGTCCATGCTGTACTCCTCTTTATTAAATTTCTCGCCGCGTTCGTGCGAGTTTTTTACTAAATGCTGATATTTTGATTTCAATACGACAACTTCTTTATCGCCGTGGTCTTTATCGTAGCCCACATACCAGACCGCGCCATGTTTTGTAATTTCTTCGCCCGTCAATATAACACGGTTGCCATTAAACCAAACTTCGGTACCCTTCACGGCGTTTTCCACTTCTGTGGAATTTTTTACTGTATTAGCCACGCGCACACCTTCACGCGCAGCAATTTCTTTAAAGCGTTTTTCAATTTCGTCGTCCGCCCGGTCGGGGTTGAACTGCTTGTACTCTTCTGGTGATAAATTATCGGAAAATCGGTCAATCAATCCCTCTAATTCAGAATCAAAAATCAGTTGCGCCGGTTCTCCATCCGCTTTTGCGGCTTTTACCGCCCCTGCCAGTTTTCGGTCAACGGCACTGGTAATAATTTTTTTATAGTCAATGGCGTTTTCGACCACGCCGTCAGTATTCACGCACACCGCATTGATTACCTTGATTTTATTCTCCGGGTCGCGGACATGCGGGGCGAGGGCCACGTGCGTAGCGCGTAAATCGTTCGCAATCGCGTTATATTCCTGGCCGTCAGGTGTGACGCCGTTTTCAACTTTCAAATTGTAAATATCGACGAACGCCGACGCACCAAATCCGGCGGACCCAAGGTTCCCTTTAATATACGCAACCTCTTTTGCACCCTTGACCACGCCCGCAATCATTGCCGCTTTTGCCGCGCCGTCAAAAAAAACATTGTGCGCCCATCCGTCGATTTTTTTATTTTGTTCG
>JAKLIQ010000031.1 GCA_022709525.1 Candidatus Omnitrophota bacterium | reverse complement strand
ACCAGTCGGTCAGCGCTGGTTTCCTCAACCGGCATCGTTTTTCCGGCGGGTGAGAAAAAGCGTGGTAGTGATCTCATTCGTGAACCTCGTAGTGTCGTAGCGGTTTAACCGGCTTCGTCGGTATCTCCGCCCAGCACCGGCAACCCCACGCCGTCCCCGGATTGCCTGTATGCGTTTTTCCGCTTTTTAAAATTTCCGTCGGGGGATCGTCAAAAAGAAAACATTTTCCTTGCAGCTTGCGGTGCGTTTTTCGGACGCGCTTGTCCCGTTGTGTCATCCATACATAACGGTCTGAAAACTCTTTTATGATCCCTTCGTTTAGTTCCGTCCCCAAGTTGTAAGCGTTTTCATCGCCGATCTGTTCCGCCCGGTCCTGGTAGTATTCGCCGAACGAAAAAACCTTGTAGACGTTCTCCCCTTCCCGCGCTTCATAAATTTTATTTAACGCTTCCTGGGCCGTGTAGTCTTTTTGTTTTTGCAGCCGTTCAATCTCCCGCTGTACAATAATGTTTTGCCGGTCCTTGACCGTTTCTTTCATCGTGTCGCGCAACGCATATTGAACGGTCAGCCATTCTTTCACCTTGCCATCCAGGGTTCCACGATACACCCGCATCCCCTTCGCCGCGTAGTGCGCTTCCAGGGCGTGCCGGTAGCGTTTGGAAAACAAACGAGCGCGGGAATTGAATTCATCCCGCGCATCGTCGTCATCTTCGTCATTCCACACAGCGCGGGCGTAGTCGCGGACCGCCCGCCGCCAACGTGGGGCAAATTTTTCAAAAATGTCAATCATACGAGCGGTTTAGTAAGTTTTGTCGGCTGATTATTTTCATCGTCGCCGATCGCGTCGTCATTCTCGCCCGGCGTTGACGCTTCCATCCCTGCGAACGTGATATCTTCATCCAATAGTTTTAACTGCTTGAACGCGCTTTCAAGTTCGGGGTATTCTCTCTGGCGGATAAGCGTTTCCGTCCGCTTCGCCGAAAGGTCGGCTTTTTCCTGCTCTGTCTCATCGTAAATGCTTTCAAATTCAATTTCAAAATCGTCTTCACTCACGCCACACGCCGAAACCTCAGCGTCATTTCGTATAAACGTATTCACAACAAAGCGGGCCATTGGTTCGATCATACCAATTTGAAAACGGCTCCGGACGTGTTCGTTCGTCGCCGCGATCTGAAAGGCGGCCTGGCTATAGTTCGTATTCCCGCCGCCGAAAAAATACTCCGGCGAAAGCCCGGTAACAGACGCGACATAATCGCGGAACACCCCGGCAACACTTGACGTACCCTCGCTTATGTTGTTATTCAGGATGTCCATTTGCGTTCCACGGGCCTGCGCGATAGGCGTTGATACGCCCATAGATTCAGACAGCCTTTGAAGCTGCGCCCGCATCGCGGAAAGCATCGTGTCGGTTTGCACGTCCCCTTCCATTTTTTCAATGACCACCTGGGCGCGTACCAGCAGAATTTTCAAAATGT
>JAKLIQ010000030.1 GCA_022709525.1 Candidatus Omnitrophota bacterium | reverse complement strand
CCTGGATGGAAGACGACCCCTACGGATTCTGTCACGACCTTGAGCGTGGGGTTGTGAAAGTGCTCGACAAGAAGGGGTTGGCGGCATTCATCCAGCAGATTCGCGCCAAGTTCGAATCCGCTCCGACCCGGGATGACGAGGAAAAACGTTTTTCCGGCTACGAACGCCGACGGTGGGGCGGCGTACTGAAGACTTTGCTGGCAGCCCAGCGTAATGTTGACGCTTATATCGCGCTCTGCGGTCAGACCGGGCTTGAAGCCAAGGACTGCATTGCCATCGCGCAAATATACAAAAGCCGGAGACTTTCTGAAGATGCGCTTGCCTGGGTTGAAAGAGGCTTGAAGATCGCGCGGGCGGACAGCCGCACATCATATGAAGAACACGAATTGGGTGAGCTAAAACGGGCGATGCTGGCCAGTATCGGGCGGACGGAAGATGCCCTTCAATCCGCCTGGTCCGAGTTTGAGGAACACCCCTCCACGTTCGCATACAAGGAATTGATGCGCTATGTACCGGGCAAGGAGAAAACGAGTTGGCACCAAAAAGCCATGGCGGCATCGGAAAAAGGCGATTTGTCCACTCTGATTGAACTCTTGCTTGAACATAAAGAATGCGACCGTCTTGTATCGCGCCTGCTCCAGGTTACGGATGATGAATTGGAGGATCTCAGCCACTACCGGATCGAGCCGCTGGCGCGCAAGCTGGAGCTCTCTCACCCCGATGTATCCGCCAGAGTGTACCGTGCGCTCTGTATGCGGATCCTTAATTCCGGCAAGAGTAAATATTACAATGCGGCGCTCGATTATATAGAGCACGCCAAGAAATGTTATACCAAGGCTGGTCTCGATGCCGACTGGCAGGCAGCGATTGCCGATGTGCGCAAAAGGCACTTTCGCAAGAAGGGATTTATGGCCGGGTTCGAGGATATCGTCACCGGCGCACCTAAACAGGTTGAGCCGTCTTTTCTGGAACGGGCAAAGGCACGTTGGCCGAAAAAACCGAAGAAGATTTGAATCAAGTTTTCTAGGGGCAGGTTCGAGAAAGAAATACATCATGGAGTCAAGGTCAAGAGACAAAACGGAAAAGTTGGATGGTCGGGACGAATTCAGGCTGTCCAGCCTCGCATCCGGCTCATGCGGTCTTTCGATGAGGGGTTAGCCAATCCAAGGCTAACCCCTTTTTCTTTGGTCTGCCGCAATTGCCGCTATTTTAGAGCATTTAAATTTGAGGGTGGGCGATTTGGCCCCGGCAGGGTCCATTCCAAAGTTCCGGCATTCGGGAATCCGCGCCTTTCGGCCCGGTCGCCCCGCCGAAATAATGATCCGCCGCGCGAACGGACCCGACAAACCGTTGCGCATGGATACATTTTAGCCAACCGGGGTGGTGAAGCTGGATATTTATGACACATCCGGTCGGCCGGATTTGAAAGAGGCAAAAGCCGTAAAAATGAAATGATCAGAGAATAATCAATTTTATCAAGGTCTT
>JAKLIQ010000003.1 GCA_022709525.1 Candidatus Omnitrophota bacterium | reverse complement strand
AAACCCGCAGGCAAGTAAAGAACTCCATAAACTCCTCGACCGCGTTGATGAAGCGATCGAACGACACAAGCCCGCTGACTGCATCTCAAAGAAATGGGTCAGATAGGAAAAACCAAAGGCCCGATCGCCCTGGTTGTCATCTAAATCTTGATCGGAAACCAAGACTGCACTAATTTCCCGTTTCATTACTTTTTAATGAAAGATCAATGCGGGTTCCAACCCTAAAAATAAGAAGTAACGGTTATTTTTCAGTAAAACCGATCTTGGATCATCGACCTGCTTCTGCCGGGGGCAAGGAAACTCCCTGATGACAGATGACGGACGACAGACTGTCACTAAATCCCAACGATTTAGTGCGGCTTCGGCGAGATTTTGACAATCTTGTCCGATCCGGGACCGTATGGTAAAAATTGATGGCATTTTGGATGGCGGAGGATCCATAATATTCCTCAGGACATCAACAAAAGGAGATGAAACATGGCTACCTTTTTCATGTACGGAAAATACACCACGGAATCGCTGAAAAGCATTTCAGCCGACAGGACTCAGAAGGCGGCGGATGCGATCGCCAAGGCCGGAGGGAAGCTCGTTTCGGCTTACGCGCTTCTCGGGAAATACGACCTTGTCGCCATCACGGATTTCCCGGGCGTCAAAGAGGTCATGAAGGCTTCGATAGCGCTCAACAAGCTGACGGGAATTTCTTTTACCAGCTTCCCCGCTATCACCGTGGCCGAATTCGACAAACTCAACGCCTAGAAGCTCGGATCGATCTTAATCGATCCTTTTTTCCAGAAATCGCTTATGGAGGTCGACCAAAGAAGCGATGTCGCCCTGGTCGGCTTTGCGGAGAGCTGCGATATAGGCGTCCCGCACTTTTCCCTGGATCGTGATCCGGTCTTCCGGCCAAAGGATGAGGGAAAGTCCTTTTTTCCGGAGATAGATATTGGCGGCCATTCTTGCCCAGCGGCCGTTCCCGCCGGCAAAAGGATGGATCCAGACAAGGCGATAATGAAGACGGACCGCGATCTCAAGCGGGCCCATTTTATTCTCCTCCCGCCGGCGCAGCTCATTTTGTACAGCATGAAGTTCTGCCGCGATCTTTGCGGGCGCTACGCCGAGATTAAGCTCGTGCTTCCGTAATTTCCCCGCCCAATCCCAAACTTCCCCGAACATTTCCTCATGGAGTTTCAGGAACCATTTGAAATCGAAAGGGGCGGTGCGATCCGATGGCTTCTTTAAAAGATATTTGGGAAGAACCTTGCTTACGTTCGCGAATTCTGCGCGGTCGAGCGCTTCTTTGGTGAAAATGTGCTGCGGAATAAGCCCAGACGGGTCCGGTAACGGGGTCCCTTCCCCTTCAGGACCGGTCCGTTCCATGATCGTCCCACATCGAGGAAGCTCTTTTTTCGCGGATCCTTTGCTGCATTTCCCGGACCTGGAGTTCGATATAGCGATCGTCGGGCATCTGTTTTTCAAGGCCCGCGGTCGACTTGGAAAGTCCCACAAGCTTTTTGGCGGCCTCGAGGCTTTTTTGATCGAGAACTTTCTCGATCGCCTCGTCCGGCACCAACCGGTCCAATAGTCTACAATCCAGGCCCCTGGCAAGCTTCCGCATCGTGGAAAGCCGAAGGTCCAAGTCCAGGTCGCTTTCGATCTTAGCGATCATGCTTTGACGGATCCCGCAGCGCCTGGCAAGCTGAGCCTGCGTCATTCCCAGCGCCTCACGAATGAGCCGCACCTGCTGACCGATGGGCATATCTTTTGCAAGCCAATCAGGCGCCTCGGTTTTAGAGCGGAACATTTCACTGACTTCAAATTCAAAGGTCCTGTTTTTCATACTCAAACATTATCACTAATTAGTGATAAAATCAAATGAAAAATATATATAATTATGTATATTATAGGGTTAACTTGTTTATTTTGAATGAGTTATGTTTTATAATCTAAGGCTCGAGAGCCTTTAGGAAGCTATTTCTTGATAGGCGCGGGTATAGATCTCGAGGTCGCGAGCGGAGAATAGAACGAAGAGGATCTTTTCAAGAGCGGCGGGATTTTCCTTAAGGAAAGACTTCACGGTCTCAAGCGCGATCCCGGCGGCCTGCTCGATGGGAAACCGGTAAGCGCCTGTCGAGATCGACGGAAACGCGACCGTCTTAAGCGCGTGCGCTTTGGCAAGTTCCAAAGATTTCCGGTAGCATGAGGCCAGAAGTTCCGGCTCGCGGTATTTGCCGCCGTTCCAGACAGGGCCGACCGTATGGATCACATGACGGGCCGGCAGATTGTAACCTTTCGTGATCTTTGCTTCCCCCGTCCTGCATCCCCCAAGCCCGCGGCATTCCTTTAAAAGTTCCGGCCCTGCCGCGCGGTGAATGGCGCCGTCCACCCCGCCGCCCCCAAGGAGCGTCGTGTTGGCCGCGTTCACGATCGCATCGGCTTCGACTTTCGTGATATCGCCCTGGATAAATTCGACTTTGGCGGTCATGAGAGCTTTCCCGTAACGAACGCGAGGATCGCGTCGGCCTGTTTGGCCGCGGCAACGCTCACGCGCGGTGAAAGCGCCGGGGCCTTTTCGATATCCGAGCGCAGGTCGCCGATCAGGATGAGGTTTTTTTTGGCCCGCTGCGTTTTGATCTCATCGCTTGCCCCGATCCCGCCGAGGCCCGAAACGGAAACGGTGAATTTTCCCGCCGAAAGAAGCTCCGCGACAAGCATGCTTTTGGCATCGGCCCGGTCGAGGCACTCCGCCACAATGTCGCAATCGCGGAAAGTCTCAGAGATATTGGCCGGTTCAAGTTTCACCTGAACCATCTTAAGCTCAAGCGCCGGATTGATCCTAAGGAGATTAACTTTAAGCGCTTCGGTCTTTTCCATCCCGATCTGATCCGCAAAATAGAACTGCCGGTCGAGGTTCGTGGCGTCGACGCGATCGAAATCGGCGATCGTGAAATTCCTGAAACCGGTCCGGACAAGGCATGCCGCGCAGTTCGACCCGAGCCCGCCCGCGCCCGCGATCCCGACCCGCGCTTTTTGGACTTTCTTGAAATTCTCCGCGCCGAGCTTCCGGATAAGGTTCTCTTCAAAAGCGTTCATTATAATTGCATCCAATCCTTAAGGACGGGTTGATAGCCTTTGGCGGCAAGCATGGCTTTGATCTGGTCGACATTGCGCTCATCGGAGATCTCAAATTGCGGTACTTCCCCCGATCCCTCGGTCGCGATCGTATGGCCCCCGACCCGCGTGGTCGAACCGGCCGACATGCGCGTGATCCCGAGCGGCAGAAGATTTTCCCTTAAAGCGGCGCTTTCACGCGTCGAAAGCGTGATCCCGATCCGCGGCAGGAAAACCCTCAAGGCCGTGATGATCTGCGCGATATTGCGGTCGGTCGTTGCCCGGATATCCTTAAAATCCCCCGCGTGCGGCCGAAGACGCGGGAGCGAAACGCCGATCTCCACATCGCCGTAACGGTCCTGCAGGTATTGCGCGTGAAGCGCCATCAAAAAAACTTCTTTGCGCCAGTCATCGAGGCCCAGAAGCGCTCCGACATTGACCGCGCGCATGCCGGCCGCGGCGGCGCGCTCCGGAGCGTCGAGACGGAAACGGTAATCCTGCTTGGGGCCCGAGCGATGCACCTTTTGATAGACCGCTTCATCGTAGGTTTCCTGATAGATCGTAAGCCCGTCGATACCGCCTTGCACAAGCGAGGCGTACTCCTCCCGCGTAAGCGCGTAGATCTCGGCTGAAATGGACGCGAAATGTTTTTTAAGGACTTGGAGGCATTCCAGGATATAAGAAACCGGGCTTTCGGCGCGGGAATCACCCGTAAGGACCAAAACATGCTCGATCCCGGTCGAGGCGATAAAGGCGGCCTCTTTTTCGACCTCCTCAAGCGTCAGTTTTCTGCGTTCGAGCTGATTTTTGGCGTTAAAGCCGCAATAAGCGCACTGGTTTTCGCAGAAATTGGAAAGATACATGGGCGTGTAAAGCTGGATGGTCCGGCCGAAATGCTGTAGCGTGAGCGCGTGCGCTTTCTGCGCCATGGGTTCGAGGTATTTTTCCGCCGCCGGAGAAAGCAGCGCCAAAAGACCGTTCGTGCCGGGATATTCGGATGTGATCGCGCGCTCAACGTCCTGCGGCGTTACTTTCAAAAAGGCTTTCGCGGGATCGAGATCTTTATATTTCAGAAGGGTATCGTAATAGCTCATCTTGAAAACGCATCGTCGCGCAGAAAACCGGTCAGGGGCGAAGAAGCGCTCGCCTCCGTACCGCTCGCGGGAAGCCCGGCAAGATAAGCGCGCCTCCCCGCCTCAACGGCGTCCTTGAACGCCCGGGCCATATTGGCGGGGTCCTGAGCGATCGCGATGGCGGTATTGACCAGCACGGCCGCGCATCCCATTTCCATGCATTCGCAGGCGTCCGACGGGCTCCCGAGCCCCGCATCGACAATGACGGGGATCTTGATCTCGCGGATCAGGATATTCACCAGCTCCCGGGTCTTGACGCCGCGGTTGCTTCCGATCGGAGCGCCGAGCGGCATCACGGCCGCCGCGCCGGCTTCGGCCATGCGTTTGGCCATCGAAAGGTCCGGGCTCATGTAAGGCAGGACGGTAAAACCTTCTTTGACGAGAATTTCGACCGCCTTAAGCGTTTCGAGGTTATCCGGCAGAAGATATTTATTGTCCTGCACGACTTCGATCTTGATCCAGGTGCCGGCGCCGCTTGCTTTGGCGAGCCGCGCGATACGCGCCGCCTCATCGGCGTTGCGCGCGCCGGAAGTGTTGGTCATCAGAAGGCAGGATTTGGGGATAAAATCGAGGATGTTATCGGTCTTGGAGCCCGCGTCGACGCGGCGGAGCGCGACGGTCACGATATCGGGCTGGGCCGCCTCAAGCGCTTTTTGCATGAGCGGATAGGACGCGAATTTGCCGGTGCCGATCAGAAGGCGGTTTTTGATCTTGCGGCCGCCGAGCGGAAGCAGGTCTTCCATCTTATCCGCCTCCGACGAAACTGACGATCTCGATGGAATCCTTATCGCCCAGCGTGACTTTGGGCCAGTCCCCGCGCGCGACGATGCGGAGGTTGTGCTCGACCACGATCTTTTCGGGGCAAAGGTTCTTGGCCGCCACAAGCGCCTCAAGCGTCAGGGGTTTTTCGATCGATTCTTGTTTTCCGTTGATGGTAAGGTTCATGGATTTTCTTTCTTTTTTCCGAATCCGAAGACCGCTTTCACGAAACGCCACAAAAGGCGGATCATCAGGAAGGCCAGGACCAGTAACCCGATAATTATAACGCAGGTCAGCACCGGATGCTTCACGAAAAACCAGAACATGAAGACCACAAGCCCCTGCTCCGCCGTGCTTGCCGCGATATTCGAGAACGGTTCCGGAGAGGTGTTGATGGCAAGGCGTTCGGCGGCTTTGGCCGTATGGGTATTCAAGGTCAAAGTTCCGGCGAACATCGCGTACGCGGTCTGGATCACGGGCCCGTGTTCGGAACCGGCCAGAAAACCGATCGCGATAGCGCCGGCCGGGCGGATGAATGTATGGACCGAATCCCAGACCGAATCGACATAGGGCACTTTATCGGCAATGAATTCGATCGAGAAAATAATGAACGCCAAAGAAAAAATGACGGGATTCGCGAAGATCCCGAGCTCCCCGGGAAGATGGATCCATCCGAAATGGCCGCAGAGGCCCAAGAGGCCCGCGGTCAGGTAAAGGCTGATCCCGGAGGCCCAGCCGGCAAGCGTGAGGATCAAAAGTTCCTGAGAGGGGCCGGTAAAAAATTTTTGGATATTTTCAAAAGAGATCTGTGGCATCGTACGCCTAATAATTAAAAAGGTCCCGGTGCGCGAATTTCTGCTCCGGAAGCAGCGCGTGGAGCGCGTCCAGGATCTTGGTCTTGGCCTTGGGCGTCAGCCGCCTTCCCTTTCGCCCTTTTTGGACGACTTTATGCGAAAGCTGCTCGGTCGAGGCCGCGACAAGCGCGTGGTTCGTGATCCCGAGCTTTGTCATCAAGGCATCCAGCGGCTGCGTGCCGAGATCGTTGATGTTCTTTTGGCCGTTCATTCCTGCAGCCTGCTCACAGCGGTAAGAAGCGCCTTGTTCTCCGGATATTTCTGGAGCTGGGTGATAAGCGCCGTGATCGCTTCGATCGGTTTTAAGCCCGCGAGCGCGCGGCGCATCCGGCGCGCCGGTTCAAGTTCGTCGGGTTCGAAGAGGCGTTCTTCCTTGCGGGTGCCGCTTTTGGAGATATCGACCGCGGGATAAATGCGCTGGTTCGAGATCTCGCGGGAAAGATAGATCTCCATATTGCCCGTGCCTTTGAATTCCTCGAAAATGATCTGGTCCATGCGGCTTCCGGTGTCGACTAAGATCGTGGCGAGGATCGTAAGCGAACCGCCGTTCTCGATCTTACGCGCGGACCCAAAAATCCGCCGCGGCACCTCCAGCGCCCGCGCGTCCACGCCCCCTGAAAGCGTCCGCCCGCTTGAGATCCGTTCGGCGTTATGCACGCGCGCAAGCCGCGTAAGAGAATCGACGAGCACCATGACGTTCTCCCCCGCCAGCGCCTCGCGATAGACTTGTTTCATGAGCGTGTTCGCCGTTTCAATGTGATGCTCATAGGATTCATCCGAAGAGGACCAGCGGACTTCGGCCGTGACGCTCCGCCTGAAATCGGTGACTTCCTCAGGCCTTTCGTCGATAAGAAGGCAATAAACTTTCATTTCGGGGCGGCTTTTGGCGACGGCGTGGCAAATATGTTTTAAGAAGGTCGTTTTTCCGGAGCCCGGAGGCGCGACAATGAGGCCGCGCTGGCCCATGCCGATCGGACAGATCAGGTCCATCACGCGCATCGTCATTTCCTTTGAGCCATCTTCAAGCCGGATGCGCGGCGAGGGATCGATCGCGATACTTTCCTTGAATTTCCTTAAGACCTCGTCTTCCTGCGGGCGCTGGCCGTTAGCATAGTAGGGAGCGTAGCCGTTTGCGGGACGCTGCTGCGGGCGGTGCGGGCCATGATGATGTCGCGGGCGCTGGCCTTGGCCGGGCCGGTATCCGTGATCGGATCTTCTCATTTTTGAAGTTTCTCCATTTTTTTCGCGAGGAGGTTCCATTCCGCCTCGGCTTCTTCGATCTTGATCTGACATTCCTTCAGTCGCGCATTACGGTCCTTGGAATAATGCAGCGGGTTCTTCGCCATCTCGGCGAGGATCTTATCCCGCTCCTCGGTAAAATGTTTCGCACGCCCTTCGGCTTTTTCGATGCTTTTTTGGAGTTTTTTAAGTTCGACTTTTTGTTCGTTCTTCTTGGGCGGCGGGGCCTGGATGCTTTCCGCTGGGGCCGATTTTTTTTCGGGCGCGGGAGAGAAGTCCTCCTGCGGATCTTCCTCTTCGCCGCGGGCCACCTGTTCGAGATGATAAACGTAATCTTCGTAACTCCCCGGATAATGAAGGATGCGGCCTTTTTTGACCTCCAAGATGCTGGAGGCCAGCAGGTTCACGAAAGTCCTGTCGTGGCTGATAAAAAGGACCGTGCCGGCGAACGATTTAAGCGCGCGGCCCAGCGCTTCCACGGTCTCGAAATCCAGATGGTTCGTCGGTTCGTCTAAGAGCAGGACATGACTTTTGGAAAGAAGCAGCCCCGCCAGGACCAACCGCGCCCGTTCGCCGCCGCTTAAGACCTTCACTTTTTTTTCAACATCGTCCCCCTTAAAAAGAAAACATCCGGCCATGGTCAGGACGTCCTGGCTTGTAACACCGGGCGCGCTTTCGCGCGAAAGGTAAGCATAAATGTCGTCTTCCGGGTCCAGGACCGAAAAAACGTGCTGGGCGTAATAAGCGATCTTGAGTCCCGATCCCCACCGGAACCCGCCGGCCTTAGGCGCCAGACCCCCGGCGAGCGTTCTTAAGAAAGTCGTTTTACCTTCGCCGTTATTGCCAAGGATAGCGACATGCTTGCCGCGGTCGATCTCGACCCGGATGTGGCGCGCGACATCTTTTTCCGGATAGCCGATCGTGAGGTCTTCACAATCGAGCGCCACCCCGGCCTTGCGTTCCACGCGCGGGATGTGGATCTTGACCGTGCTCATAGGGTGCGCGATCTCGATCGTCTTGAGCCTCGCGAGCTGTTTCATTTTGGACTGGGCGCGCGTCGCCGTGGATGCCTTAGCGCGGAACCGGTCGATAAAAGCCTGGAGCTGTTCGCGTTTTTTGTCGAGCCCCCGGTTATAGGCCTCTTTCTGAGCGAGTTGTTCTTCCTTAAACTCGAAATACTCCTCAATATCCCCCGGATAAAGCGTCAACTGTCCGTTCTCGACTTCCAGCGTGTGATCACAGGTCCGCTTCAGGAATTCACGGTCGTGCGAGACCACGAGATAGCCTCCCTTGAAATTAAGAAGGAAATTCTCCAAAAGGATCAGCGTGCTCAGGTCGAGATAGTTGCTCGGTTCGTCCAGGATCAGGAAGTTCGGGTCCCCCAGCAACATGGCCGCGAGCTTCACGCGCGTTTGAAACCCTCCGGGCAGGTTCTGGACGGCCTCTTCAAGAAGTTCATTTTTCAGCTGAAACCGGGCGGCCATCTGGCCGCATTCCCAATGCTCGCTCCCGGTGGTGCGCATCAGGAAATCCAGGACTTTTTCTCCCGGCTTGAATGTATCGTGCTGTTCCAGATAGGAAAGACGCAAGGCCGTGTTGCGCGTGATCGTACCGCCATCCGCCTGTTCGTGACCCGTGATGATCCGGCAAAGCGTGGATTTTCCGGCGCCGTTACGGCCGATCACGCCTATTTTTTGATCGTCCCCGAAGGCCGCGGTCGCGTCGTCGAGGATCGTGGCCGCCCCGTAAGCTTTCCGGAGTTCATTGACTTGAAGAAGGACCATGATTAATTTTTATTTTTTATCGGGAAGGGCCGCTCTAAAAAGCCCGCTGTTTCTTTGATTTTCAGGACAAATCAAGCGCGCGACAAAAGGATCTTCGCAACGGCGTCCGGTGTAATATCCTCGTGTTCGCCAAAAACGGAGTCGCGTTCCGCAAAACGCTCGCGTACTTTCCGGGCCGCCTCTTTGGCGGAAATTTTATAATCTCCGAAACGGGTCAGCATTTTGATCGAATGAAAGAACGCCTCAGTCCGGGTCATCGCGTCTTTGGCGGTCTTCACGTTCCAAACGCGGCGGCCGTATTGTTCGAGTTTTTTCTTTTTTGCGGTCAGCTTGTACTGCCAAACCCCCGGCATGACGATGGCAAGCGTTTCGGCGTGGTCAAGGCCGTAGAACGCGGTGAGCTCGTGAGCGATCATGTGCGTCGACCAGTCCTCCGGCACGCCGCATCCGATCAAACCGTTCAGGGCCAGCGTAGCGGTCCACATAAAAGTCGCCCGGGATTCATAATCCTTGGGCTTCTTGAAAAGCACGGGCGTCACTTCAATTAAGGTTTGGAGAAGCGATTCCGCAAGCCGGTCCTGGAGAGGCGTTTGCGCCGGATAAGTCATGTATTGCTCCATGATGTGAACAAAGGTATCCACGATCCCGTTGCGAACCTGCTTGGCGGAAAGTGAAAAGGTCGTTTCGGGGTCCAAAACGGAAAAGACAGGATAAACATAAGGAGAATGAAAGTATAATTTTTCTTGGGTCGACTGCCGGGAGATCACAGAATTGCCGTTGGCTTCAGAGCCGGTCGCCGGAAGCGTCAAAACAGCGCCGACAGGAAGCGCGTCTTTTACATTGTTGCCGCATTCACGGAGGATCGACCAAAGATCATTTCCTTTAAAACAGGCTGCGGCCGCGATGAATTTGGCGGCATCAAGGACCGAACCGCCCCCCACCGCGAGAATAAAGCCGATCTTTTCTTTTTTGACGACATCAACGGCTTTGAGGCAGGTCTCATAAAGCGGGTTCGCTTCGATCCCGGAGAATTCCGTCACGCGATAACCTTTGAGCGCCGATCTCACCTGCTCATAGACGCCATTTTTCTTGATCGAGCCGCCGCCGTAAAGAAAAAGGACGGATTGGTCCTTCGGGAGGCGGCCCGCGACCTCGCGGATCATGCCTTTGCCGAAGAGGATCTCCGTGGGATTTTTGAACGTGAAGTTTTGCATGGCTTTCCGGTGCGACGCACTCTACCCCGTAGAGACCGGGTCTCTGCGGGGTTTAGTACTTGTAGTGGTCGGGTTTGAACGGGCCGTCGGAAGGAATACCGAGATAGTCGGCCTGTTTTTTCGTAAGTTTGGTGAGCCGCGCTCCGAGCTTATCAAGATGCAGCCGCGCGACTTCCTCATCGAGTTTTTTATCGAGGCGGTAAACGCCCGGTTTTTTCGGATGAAGCGCCAGATCGATCTGCGCAAGTGTTTGGTTTGTGAAGGAATTCGACATCACAAAGCTCGGATGGCCCGTCGCGCAGCCGAGGTTCACGAGACGGCCTTCCGCCAAAAGAATCACGGAATGCCCGTCCGGGAAAACATATTTGTCGACCTGAGGTTTGATGTTGATCTTTTTGATGCCCGGCCATTTTTCAAGCTGGGCGACCTGGATCTCGTTATCGAAGTGCCCGATGTTGCAGACGATCGCTTCGTCTTTCATCTTAGACATGTGTTCCGCGGTGATCACATCCACATTCCCCGTGGCTGTGACAAAAATATCGCCGGTCGCAAGGACATCTTCAAGCCGCGCCACCTGATAGCCGGCCATCGCCGCCTGGAGGGCGCAGATGGGATCGATCTCGGTCACAATGATGCGGGCCTTTAACCCGGCCAGGGACTGCGCGCTGCCTTTCCCCACGTCCCCATAACCCAGGATCACGGCAATCTTGCCCGCAACCATGACATCGGTCGCGCGCTTGATGCCGTCGGCTAAGGATTCGCGGCAACCGTAAAGATTATCGAACTTGGATTTGGTCACCGAGTCGTTAACATTGATGGCCGGAACAAGAAGTTTGCCTTCTTCCTGCATCTTGTAAAGCCGGTGAACACCGGTTGTGGTCTCTTCGGAAACACCTTCCCACTCCTTGACAACGCCGTGCCATTTTTTTGGCTCTTCCTTAAGAGTTCTTTTCAAAAGACCAAACAGCTCGATCTCGTCCTTGGTCTCGACTTTTTTATCCAGGATCCTGGGATTTTTTTCCGCCTCATAACCCAGATGGATCATGAGCGTCGCATCACCGCCGTCATCAACGACGAGGTTCGGCCCCTTGCCGCCCGGAAAACTAAGAGCCTGAAGCGTGCACCACCAGTATTCCTCAAGGGTTTCCCCTTTCCACGCAAAGACCGGAATGCCTTTGGCCGCGATCGCCGCCGCGGCATGGTCCTGTGTCGAGAAAATATTGCAAGAGCACCAACGCACGTCGGCGCCAAGCTCGACCAAAGTCTCAATGAGGACCGCGGTCTGGATCGTCATGTGGAGACTGCCCATGATCCGCTTTCCTTTGAGAGGTTTTTGCGCCCCGTATTTCTTGCGGGTCGCCATAAGCCCCGGCATTTCTTTTTCCGCCATATCGATCTCTTTGCGGCCCCAATCAGCCAGAGAAAGGTCCGCGACCTTGAAATCGTTTTTGGCTTTGAGCGTACTTTTTTTCATAACTTTCTTTCTTGGGGCCGCGATCAGCATGCCGCCGTTACCTTACTGCAAGAACAACCGGTCTTGAGCTTCAAAGCTTTACGAAGCGCTTCAACCTTGTCCGTTTTCTCCCAAGTAAACCCGGCTTCGCTTCGGCCGAAATGCCCGTACGCGGCGGTCTTGTTATAGATCGGACGGCGAAGATCAAGAGTGCTGATGATCCCGCGCGGCGTAAAATCGAACACCTTTGTGACAGCTTCCGAGATCGCCTCTTCGCTGACCTTGTTCGTGCCGAAGGTGTCCACGCGGATCGAAACGGGCTGCGCGACGCCGATCGCGTAAGAGACCTGGATCTCGCAACTGCCCGCGAGGCCCGCAGCCACGATATTCTTGGCGACATAGCGCGCAAAATAAGCCGCGGAACGGTCCACTTTGGAAGGATCTTTGCCGCTGAAAGCGCCGCCGCCGTGGCGCCCCATGCCGCCATACGTGTCGACGATGATCTTGCGGCCCGTGAGGCCCGTGTCCCCGTGCGGCCCGCCGACTTCAAAACGCCCGGTCGGGTTGATAAAGATCTTGGTGTTCTTATCCAGCAAGTTCGCCGGAATGACTTTTTTGATCACTTTTTCCGTGAGGTCCTTGGTGATCGTCGGAAGCGTGACATCCCCGTCATGTTGCGAAGAAAGCACGATCGCATCCACGCGTAGAGGTTTTTCATTGTCATACTCGACCGTCACCTGGCTTTTGGAATCCGGCCGAAGGTATTTGATCTTGCCGGATTTTCTGACCGCGGTCAAATAGCGGACCAGTTTATGCGCGAGCACGATCGGAAGCGGCATCAGCTCTTCCGTTTCATCGGTCGCGTATCCGAACATCATGCCTTGGTCGCCGGCGCCGCCGGTGTCGACTCCCATTGCGATATCGGGAGACTGGGTGTGAAGCGCAATATCGATCTTGCAGGCCTTGTAGTCAAAGCCGATCTTGGGATCCGTATAACCGATCTTCTTGATGACCTCACGCGCGACTTTTTCGGCGTCAACTTTGGTCTTGCTTGTGATCTCGCCGGCGATGGTCAAGCGATCGGTCGTGGCGAGACATTCGCAGGCCACGCGGGAAGCGGGATCCCCGGCAAGATAAGCGTCCAATATGGCGTCGGAAACCTGATCGCAAAGCTTGTCCGGATGACCCTCAGAAACGGATTCGGAAGTGAAGAAATAATGCCCTTTTTTCATGACAATGCTACTCCTTTGGTTTGTTTGGGGTATTGACGATGGCGTTGGCTTTCTCATAGGAGGCAAGGTCGCCTATATCCAACCACTTCCCCTTGAGAGAAAAAGCGAAAAGGCCCGATGTTTCGGCCAGCCAGCGCATATAATGGCCGGGTTGGTCTGTATTATGGCCGCTAGCGATATACCTGTCAAGCAAGGTCCAGGCCTCCTTCGGGAGCCAGTAAATGCCGCTGGAGGCAAGCGTGGTGGCCGGCTGCGGCGGTTTTTCCTGGAATTCGAGGATCTTCCCTTCCGGATCGACCCGCACCAGGCCATAGCGCTTTGCAAGCTCTTTATCCCCGACGTCATAAACCGCGATCACGCCGTGCGGCCTTTTTCTGTTGCCGAAATCCACGAACGAAACAAGATCGAAATCGAAGAAATTATCGCCGGCGATCACCAAAAGGTCCGAAGGAGCGAGCTTTTCCGTTTCGATCACATAAGCCAGGTCCCCGATGGCCCCCAGGCGGGTCTCGTTGCTTGTCGTGTGATCGTTCACAACCTGAATAGGCCAGGGGTATTTCGCTTTTTCGGCCCAGTTCTCGAAATGCCCGGCGAACTTTTGGTTGCTCACGAGATAAACGGCTTCCACTTCACGGACTTTTTGGACCCTTTCCAAGATCCATTCAAGGATGGGCTTCTTCCCGACCGGAAGAAGCGGCTTTGGCATATTCTCCGTCAAGGGGTAAAGGCGGGTCGCGTAACCGGCGCAAAGAATGATGACTTTTAAGCTCATGAATTTACCCCGTTAGAGACAGGAAGCGCCTTTTCGGGCGCTTCCGTTAAATAATGATTGAAGAGTTTCTTCAGAGATCCCATCTTTTTCATCTCAAAAAATCACAAAGCGTTCCCCTGTTAGTCTCTAACGGGGTGAACCGCCTTTTTGATGCGATCGATCGCCCCGATCGACATCGGATCGACCTTGCAGAGCTTCGCAAGCTCACAGCTTGTCCAATCGCCGAGCAGGATCATGGAAAAAATACGGGCCAGGGCCCCTTGGCCGGCCGTCTTCAGTTCGATCGTCTCGGCGCCGCCTTCGCGGATCACTTTCATGGCCACTTGTTTTTTCTTTAAAAGCCAGTCCGGTTCATTCCGGTCCGTCAAGAAGATCGCGACGGAATTTTTGACCTTAAAAACCGGGAAGGTCCATCCTTCGATCTCATGGTGGAACATTTCGGGCAACGCTTCGCAGGAAGCGAGTGTTTTCGCATTTTCCGCCAATTGGGTGCGCCACCGCAAAGCGGCCGATTGCATGAGGCCGCCCCCGTAGATCGCAATATTTTTTTCAAAAAGCCGTTTGGCAAGGCGGTGGGCTTCTTTTTGAGGAAAGCGTTTCACGGCCCGGATCACTTCCTGGATCTCTTTTCCGGAGACCGAGAACCATTTGTAACGCATGAAAAGAAAAAGAAGCGAAAAGGTCGTATAGCCGATCGCGAACCGCGGCGGATAACCCTGCGGCAGGCGGAAGAACGGGATCTTCCTTTTTAACGCTTCCTCCGCAAGCCATCCCCCGGAAGCTACCACCAGAAAATGGGCCTTTCGCGCCACAGCCTGTTCAAAGATCGACCGGACCTCATGAGTGTTGCCGGAATAACTGGAAAGGATCACGATCGTTTTGGAGTCGACCCATTCGGGAAGGCGCGAAGTGCGGTTCACGGTCCAATGGATACGGGAACGGCTTTGAGCGATCGTTCCGAGAATGTCGCCGCTAATGGCGGATCCGCCCATCCCGCAATAGAGGACCTTCGCGGGCCGTTTGATGAAAGACGGGGAAAGACTGATGCCGGCGGCGATCGCGCGGGCTTTGACGATCTGAGGACCCAGATCTTTAAGATAAGCTTCCATTATTCGTCGACCAGTTCCTGACAAACGCCTTTGAGTTTTTCTTTCAGGAAATCATAAACTTCTTTGCCTGTATGGAACGCGAGGGCCCGCTGAGCGATCTCGCAAGCGTCCGCATAGCGGACCGAACGGATCGCTTTTTTGATCTTGGGAAGGGCCACCGGGCTTGCACTGATCTCGTCGATCCCGAGCCCGACAAGGAAGAGCGCGATCGCGGGGTCCGAAGACATCTCGCCGCAACTTCCCACCCAGATATTGTGGCCGTGGCCGTTGCGGATCGTCATATCGATCAAACGGATAATGGCCGGATGGGTCGGCTCGTAAATATAGGCGATCTTTTCATTCATGCGATCGATCGCGAGCACATACTGGATGAGGTCGTTCGTGCCAAGGGAGAAGAAATCCACTTCCTTAGCGAGCACATCGCTGGCGAGCGCCGCTGAGGGGATCTCGACCATGGCACCCACGCGGATATCTTTATTGAACGGGAATCCCTCCCTTTCAAGTTCGGTTTTTGCTTCGTTCAGGACCTCCCGCGCCGCGCGGATCTCGTAGACGCTTGCGATCATTGGATACATGATCTTCAAGTTCCCGTGGGCGCTGGCCCGGAGAATGGCCCGCAGTTGCGTTTTGAAGATATCCTTGCGCATCAGGCAGAACCGGATGGCGCGCCAGCCAAGCGAGGGGTTCATTTCATGCGGGATCTCTAAGGACGAGGCAAACTTGTCCCCGCCGAGATCAAGGGTGCGGATGATGACCTGATGCGGGTGCATAGTCTCGGCCACTTTGCGGTAGGCCTCATACTGTTCCTGCTCGGTCGGAAGCGTTGTCCGGTTCATATAAAAATATTCCGTGCGGTAAAGCCCGACCCCTTCGCCGCCGTGCGAGAACACGGAAGGTATTTCATGATGGAACTCGATATTGGCGCTTAAAATAATGCGTTTTCCGTCGAGCGTCTCGGCCGGAAGCTCGCGAAGTTTATCGAGCTCATTGGTCAGCTGGACAAAACGGTCCCCCTGAGAATTGAACTTGTCGATCGTATGCTGGTCGGGATTGATGACCACGACACCGTGCGTCCCGTCCACAATGATCGTGTCATCGTCTTGGAGTTCATTGACGATCTTATCGATGCCGACGATCGCGGGGATCTCGAGCGAACGGCCGAGAATAGCCGTATGCGAGGTGGGCCCTCCGATCTCGGTCACGAACGCCAGGACCTTGTTCTTATCAAGGGAAGCGGTATCCGAAGGCGAGAGATCGTGTGAAGCGATGATCACTTTCCCCTGAAATTCCTCGAGGCGTTTTTTCTCCTCACCGCAAAGGTTCCCGAGAAGGCGTTTGCCCACATCGCGGATATCCGAGATGCGTTCTTTGAGGTATTCGTCATTGATCTGGGAAAAAGCCTGAAAGTAGCGCTGGATCACGGCCGCGAAAGCGTATTCCGCGCCGACCCTTTCGTTCTTGATCACTTCGATCACGTCCTCGATCAAGGTACGGTCTTCAAGGATCAAAAGATGCGCTGTAAAAATATCGGAGCTCTCCCGGCCGATCTGGTCGGAAAGCTTCCGGCGGATCCCGAGGATCTCGGTGCGGGTGCGTGTCAGCGCCTCTTCGAACCGCGCGATCTCGTTGGAGATCTGCTCCGGGCCGACGACGCGCTTGGGCAGATTGAAGGATTCGCCGCTGTGCAGCACGAAAACCTTTCCGATGGCGACTCCCGGCGAAACCCCGATCCCCTGGTATTCTTTCATGGTTTATTCTCCGAAGTTAGAATCGAAAAGTTTGGCCAACGCTTCCATGGCCTCTGCGGCGTCTTTGCCGGTGAGCCGGACCGTGACGGAGGAACCCACCTCTGCCGCCAGGGTCATGATCCCCATGATCGATTTACCGTCCACTTTAAGATCGTCTTTTTGAACTTCCACCGAAGATTCAAAACGGTTGGCGGTTTGGACGAACACCGCGGCGGGGCGCGCGTGAAGACCCAACTTGCTGCCGATCACAAAGGTCCGTTCGACGGTTCCTAGTCCGGTTTTTTTACGTCTTGTTGGCATCGCCTTTTTATTCCTTCGCCCGTTGGATGTGTTCTTTGTAATGATCCAGGATCAATTTCATGAGGCGCTCCGAATCGTGGCGCACCTGTTCCCCTTCTTGGAGCACGTCCCCCTGGATAATGCGATACCCTTTTTCGCGGATCTTTTCAATGTTCAACTTCACGGGCACCGATCCTTGCTTGGCGTAACGCTGGAGCATCCCCTCCGGGATCGTCGCGGTGTTCACAAAACAGGCGTCGATGATCCGCGGATCGGTGTGATCGATGATCACGTTCAAATGATCCCACGCGCTCATGCCCGTGGTCTCGCCCGGCTGGGTCATGGCGTTCATGATATAGACCTTGTAAGCATCGGAACGCAGCACCGCTTCGCGGATGTCCTTGATCAAAAGATTCGGCAGAATGCTCGTATAAAGGCTCCCCGGTCCCATGATGATCAGATCCGCGATCTCGATCGCATCGAGGGCTTCCTGGCACGCCTTACAATCGTCGGGACGGAGACGGATGCTACGCAGGGGCTTCTTCAGCCCCGTGATATGGGTCTCGCCTTCGGCGGAGGTCCCATCCATGAACTCGCCAACGATCGTCACTTTTTCAAGCGTAGAGGGAAGCACACGCCCGCGGATGGCAAGCACTTTGCTGGATTCCGCGATCGCTTTTTCAAAATCGCCCGTGACCATTGAAAGCGCCGTGATGAAAAGATTCCCAAAGCTGTGCCCTTTCAGCCCCTCGCCAAGCTCAAAACGGTACTGAAAAAGGTCCCGGATGAGCGGACCCGCGTCCGCCAAAGCGACGAGACAGTTACGGATATCGCCCGGTGGCAAAATATCCATTTCGTCGCGCAGCCGGCCGGAACTGCCGCCGGTATCGGTCACGGTCACGATCGCCGTGATGTTGCTTGTCACGGTCTTGATACCCGAAAGCATGGTGCTTAGGCCGGTGCCGCCGCCGATAGCCACAACGCGCGGGCCGTGGAGCAAGGAGTCCACCCGGCGTTTTTGATAAACGATATCGACCAGCGAGTCATCGCCGTTTAAAGGCATCAAGGCGCGGACAAAGATCCGCACCATATGCTTGATCGAGGTATAAATGAGAAAGATCCCGAGGATCAAAAGGGCTGTGGCAAAAGAGGCCAAAAGCACGCTCGTTTTGGACATGGTCTTGACCGTCAGAAGCGCCACCACCACGATGAACCCAAGCCCCAGCGAACAGAGGATGATCCATCGCTTGATGCCGATCCCCGGATAGAGCCACTTAAAGAATTTCATAGGTGATCGCCTTGGAATTTTTCCCGGATCAATTCTTCCGGTTCTCTTCTTTCGCGATCAGATCAAAAATATCTTTGGGGGTCTTGCACTTCCGGATCAGTTCGCAAAAATAGGTGTCGCGAAGGAGCCGTGAGATCTGGGCGAGCGCTTTAAGATGCGGTCCCGCGGTGTCTTTAGGCGCGACAAGCAGAAAAAGGATGTAGACCGGCTCGCCGTCCAGCGCCTCGAAATTCACGCCCTTGCGGCTCACACCGAGCACGGCCACAAGGCCGTCCACTTTGTCGGTCTTGCCGTGCGGGATCGCGATCCCTTGTCCGATGCCGGTCGAACCAAGATTTTCGCGTTCGATGAGGGCCCGGAGGATATTTTTCTTATCCCCCACGTCCTTGACCTCGGCAAGGAGATCGACCATCTCTTTTAAAATACCTTCTTTGTCGGTCGCTTCTAGATCGACTTTGATGCCTTTCACGCTTAAAAAATCGGTGATCTTCATATCAAGCATTCCTCCGGTTTAAAAAAGTTGCGGCTTAGAACCCCGGCTCGATGAGCCCGTGATTCCCGTCCTTAAGTTTATGGATCACATTGATGGTTTCGGTGTTCTGGTTCATGAAAACAAGAAAAGACTGCGGGGAGATCTCAAGCTGCAGGCTCGCTTCCTCCACCGACATCGGCTTGGCCGCAAACGCCGAAGAACGGACGATCTTCGGATGGCCCTCCGGCAGAACGGTTTCGGTCTCGATCATTCCGAGCGCGCGCGCGACCTTCGCGGATCCTTTGAGGTTCTTCTTATGATGGTCCTTGGCCTTGGCGCGGAATTTCTTCAGCTGTTTTTCAACGCGCGCGTAGGCTTCGTCCATCGCCGCAAAAATATTGTCTTTGGCCTCTCCGACCCCGAAGGCATGGAAATTCTTGGCTGAAAGCGTGATCTCGGCTTTAAAGATATATTTTTCTTTTTTGAGGAATACATGCGCCTCCACAAGGCGCGGCGCGTATTTTTCGAATTTGGGGAGCCGGTCCGCCAAATGCTCCTTCATACCGTCGGTGATCTTGAGGTTTTGCCCTGAAAAACGGATATCCACTATGATTTCCTCCTAAGGATGTTTATGGGAACGCTGAACGAAGCGGCTGTCGGATTACGCTAGCGTGAACCTTTCTCCCAGATAGATCTCTCTGGCTTTGGGGTCGGACGCAAGGAATTCTGAAGTTCCGGAGACCTCCACCTTGCCCTCAAAAAGAAGATAAGATCGGTCGGTGATCGAAAGCGTTTCGCGGACGCTATGGTCCGTCAGAAGGATGCTGAGCCCCTGGGCCTTGAGCCGCTGCAGGATCTTTTGCACCTCGAAGACCGCGATCGGGTCCACGCCGCTGAAGGGTTCATCCAGAAGGATAAGCGAAGGGTTCGTGACAAGGGCGCGCGTGATCTCAAGCCGCCGCCGTTCGCCGCCGGAAAGCGTGTAGGCCTTGTTTTTCGCGAGATACGCGATGTCCAGATCGTTCAAAAGCCGTTTGAGGCGGCGATCGCGTTCTTCCTGCGGGATCTCGAGGGTCTCCAGGATCGCCATGATGTTCTCTTCCACGGTCAGCTTGCGAAATACGGAAGGCTCCTGGGAAAGATAGCCGATCCCGAGGCGCGCGCGCTCGAACATCGGGAGGTTCGTGATCTCCTCGCCGCGGAAAAAGATCTGCCCGGAATCCGGCCGGATCACGCCGACCACCATGTAAAAGGACGTTGTTTTACCGGCGCCGTTCGGGCCTAAAAGACCCACGATCTCGCCGCGCGAGATCTGGATATTGACCTGATTGACCACGGTGCGGCCCTTGTAACTTTTGGTGAGCTGTTTTGTTTCAAGCAAATTCATTTAGAAAACTCCTTTTTCGAAATCTTTGGGGCCGTCACCGCCGAAATAAAGGGCTTCCGTATCGCCGCCCAGGATGATCCGGCCCTCGTCGGCCAGGTAGATCACGCTATCAGAGTAAGTTTTGTTGCCGTCTGGATTCTCGATCACCACATCGCCCGCGGCGACGATCTTTGAGACGCGGCGGCTGACACGATTGTAATAAACATCCATCGTATCGGCCACGAGTTTGCCGCGGGAATCCTGCGCCACAACATTATCTTTGAAATGCGCGATGTTCTTTTCGTAATCGACCACGAGCGGCCCGTCGCAAGTGATGGTGGTCGGCCCGGTTTCTTTGTCTTCCGGATTCTGAACCACTACAGTGACGTTCTTTTTGAATTTTACTTTTTTAAGCCGCGTATCCGCCCGGGCGCCGGTCCCCTCGACGTTGATGTTGTCTTTTTTGACCTGCGTCGGCAGCTCAGTTTCCACGATATGGTCGCTCGGGTGCATATCGAGCGCCTCGGTCACGAGGCGGGTGCCGTCATCGGTGGTCGCGACCACATTTTGCTCAATATGGATCTTGTTGTTTTTTTTGTCGTACTCGCCGCGATCGGCGGTCACGGTCACCGGCACTTCTTCGGCATACGCCTTCGCCATGACATTCATCAACTGAACGGTATTCGAAAGAATGTCCGCGGAATCCCCTTCGATCTCGATCTCGCGCTGGCCTTCCGGTGTGTATTTGGTGAATGAAAAAGCGAAAACCTTCTGCGGCCTCTGTTCCGAGGGTTTTTCCGCGGCCCGATCAGCCCTCTGCTTGCGAGTGATCACCACTTGCACCTGCACAAAAAACACGTAGAAAACGACGAGCGCCACAAAAATAAGGATCAAACGTTTGATCATGATCGTTTCACTGTCTCCTTGGCTTCCGCTGCTATCTCTTCGGGTGTTGTTCTCCAGCGGTCATGCATCCATCCCCACTGTTCCGGATACCGACGGATCATTCCTTCAAAAACTTTCATCCATGCTTCCGTGTATTTACGGATCGATGCTTCCCGGTCACCGCCTTCGATCTTCGGCCGTATCAAATCTCCTAATAAAAGCCGGTAACGATGATCCGGCATCCGTATCATAAAGGCCGGAAGAATCGGCGCTTTTGACGCCATAGCGAATTTCACCGGCGCCACGGATGTATAAGCCGGTTCTCCGAAGAAATCCACAAAGATGCCGCGGACCCGGTCCATATCCTGGTCGGGCAACAACCCGACGATCTCGCCGGCCCTTAGGTGATGATGGATCTGTCTTACCGCTTGGTCCTGATAGATCGTTTCCACGCCCACCGAACGCCGCAGGCCGGTAATCCAGCGGTTGTAGGGCTCGTAATAGATCCGCCGACCGACCACGGCGCCCCGGAAGCCCTGAAGGCCGAAACTGCCGGCCAGAAGCTCCCAGTTCCCCATATGGGCAGTCATTATAATGAGCCCATTCCCTTCTTGCAAAATATCTTTACAGACCGAATAAGCACTTCCCGCTTCGATGAACGAAGCGGCCTTATCCCGGGAAAGCGTCGCGAAACGCAGGAAATCGACTGCCGTACAAAGCATATGCCCCATGACCTGCCGGCCGATCACTTCCAGCTCCCAAGGACTTTTTGTATCCTTGTAGGCGAGCTTCAAATTTTCAAGGATCCTTGTTCTCTGCCGCGAAACAAGCCGGTAACCTAAACGCCCCGCCCCATTCGCCAGCGCCAGCGCCCATCGCCTGGGCAGAATCAACAAAAGGCCGGCGCCCAACCGGGTTAAAAGGTAAAGCGGGTAGCGATAGAACTTTCGCTTGGCCATAAACGGATTAAACCCGCCCCGCCCTCATCAGATCCTGAACGTCTAAAAGGCCTACGACGCGACGCGAAGCGTCCAGGACCGGCAATTCATCGATGCGAAGGGTTTCCATGATATGGAATGCCTCTTCCGCAAGTTTGTCTTTTTGGATAAAGCGAGGTTTCAGCGTGGCTAGCTGCGCTATGGGTTTTTCCAGGATCTTCTCCCCCTGACGCTTGAGATGCCGCCTCAGGTCGCCGTCGGTAAAAACACCGACCAACTTCCCTTTTCCATCCACGATCGTACAGCTGCCCGCTCTTGAGGCCGTGATCTTCAGGAGGGCCTGCCGCACCGTGGTCTTTGTTTTGACGATCGGATTAGCCTTCCCCGTACGCATGATCTCTTCGACCTTGAGGAGCCGCCTTCCGAGGGTTCCGGCCGGATGCAGTTCCGCGAAGTCCTCGGAACGAAAACCTTTTTTCTTAAGAAGAGACAGGGCCAGCGCGTCGCCCAACGCAAGCGAAGCGGTCGTGGAAGCCGACGGGGCAAGATTAAGGGGGCACGCTTCCCGCCTCACGCCCAAGTCGAGCGTGATATCCGCGTTGCGCCCGAGCGTCGAACGAGGAACGCTTGTTAAAGCGATCAACCTCATGCCTTTTTTCTTGATCAGGGGGATCAGTCTCACGATCTCTTCGCTCTCACCGCTTTGCGAGATCGCGATCACAAGGTCTTGCGAAGTCACCATTCCGAAGTCGCCGTGAACCGCTTCCGCCGGGTGGAGGTAAAGACTCGGAGTGCCTGTGGAAGCCATGGTCGCCGCGATCTTGCGGGCGATAAAACCGGGTTTTCCCATGCCTGTCAGGATCACGCGGCCTTTACAATCCGAGATCCACTGGACCGCCTTTTCGAAATCTTTGCCGATCTTCGCGCGAAGCCGCGAGATCGCAAGCGCCTCGATCTCAAGAACCTCTTTCGCGAGCTTAAGGATGTTCGATTTTTTCATGGTTTTATTTCTCCGTCGCGCCGCATTTCTTAAGCGCGATAAGTTCTTTCAGAAGCGCTCCGAGCTTGGAAAGCGCCAGAGCATTCGGGCCGTCGGAAAGCGCCCTGGCCGGGTTCTCATGGATCTCCATAAACACAGCGTCCGCGCCAGCCACGACCGCGCATCGCGCGAGCGTCGGGATGAATTCGGCCATCCCGCCGGAAGCCGTGCCCTTCCCGCCGGGAAGCTGCACTGAATGAGTGGCGTCGTAGATCACGGGATAACCCAGTCCGCGCATGACCGGGATCGAACGGAAATCGTTGACGAGGTTATTATAGCCGAAACTTGTTCCGCGTTCCGTAAGAAGGATCTTCTTGCATCCCGCTTCTTCCAACTTTTGAATGACATTGCCCATCTCCCACGGAGAAAGAAATTGGCCTTTTTTGACGTTTACGATCTTGCCGGTTTTCGCGGCCGCGATCAAAAGGTCGGTCTGGCGGCAAAGGAACGCGGGGATCTGAAGGATATCGGCCGCTTCAGCGACGGGCTTCGCCTGTTCGGGCGTGTGAAAATCGGTCAACACGGGAATTTTCAGTTCCTTTTTAATGCGGGCAAGGATCCTAAGACCCTTCTGAAGGCCCGGACCCCGGAAGGAGCGGATGGAAGAGCGATTCGCCTTATCAAAGCTCGCTTTAAAAACATAAGGAGTTTTAAGGTCTTTGGCGATCTTTGAAATCTTTTCGGCCAGCAGCATGGTGCTTTTTTCATTTTCGATCACGCACGGCCCGCCGATAAGAACGAGTTGGTGGGGATCGCCAAAAATGATCGATCGAAGAGCGACTTTATGCATGGATCTCGCCTTTCTCCTGTTCGGGAACGGATATTTTCGGGCTCTCATGGCTTTCAGGGACCGGGGGCTTCGCTCCGCGCTCATTTTGATAAAGCAGCGCGTGGCGGACAAATTCCCGGAAAAGGGGGTGAGCGCCGTCCGGTTTGGATTTAAATTCCGGATGGAATTGAACGGCCAAAAACCAGGGGTGTCCTTCCAGTTCGATCATTTCGACGAGTTTGCCGCTTGGGGAAACACCAGAAAGCTTCATGCCCGCCTTCTGGAATTTCTCCCGGTATTCGTTGTTGAACTCGTAGCGGTGACGATGCCGTTCGGAGATCTCGTCAGCCTTGTAGGCCTTATGCGCCAGCGTATCTTTTTTGATCTGGCAAGGGTAAGCGCCGAGGCGCATGGT
Organism: Candidatus Omnitrophota bacterium; assembly: GCA_022709525.1. Classification (GTDB taxonomy): domain Bacteria; phylum Omnitrophota; class Omnitrophia; order Omnitrophales; family Aquincolibacteriaceae; genus Aquincolibacterium. The sequence goes on along the minus strand of JAKLIQ010000003.1, from coordinate 175,284 downwards.
CCCGCCCATATTCTTCACGTTCTGCTGTTCTTCCAAAAGACTGATCACGGGATAGGGCGTTTTTTTATTGAATTCGGTGGAATGCGCGCCCTTCATATCGAGCGCGTTCCTGGCAAATTCGATCGCCGCGCATTGCATCCCCAAGCAGATCCCGAAGAACGGGATCTTTTTTTCGCGCGCGAACTGAATGGCGCGAAGTTTCCCTTCGATCCCCCGCACGCCGAAGCCGCCCGGCACGAGGATCCCCGAAACGCCTTTGAACTGCTCGAGCGACCGGGCGTTTCCGATATGTTCGGAATTGATCTTTTTGATGACGACGGCCGCGTCGTTGGCGATCCCGCCGTGCTTTAAAGATTCATAGATCGATTTGTAAGCATCCTGCAGGTCGATATACTTGCCGACCACCGCGATCCTCACGGAATGTTTCGGATGAAGCGCTTTATCAACGACGTTCTTTTTCCAGTCATGCAGGCTTCCGGCCTTGTATTCGATCTTGAGTTTTTGGCAGATGACCTTATCGATCTCTTCGTCTTTAAACGTCAAGGGGCATTCATAGATCGAAGCGACATCGCGGGCTTCGATCACGGCTTCGGGTTCCACGTTGCAAAAAAGCGCGATCTTATCCTTAAGGCCTTGATCGAGCTTTTTCTCCGTGCGGCAGATCAGGATATCCGGCTGGATACCGATCTCACGCAAGGTTCCGACGCTATGCTGTGTGGGTTTGGTCTTAAGCTCCCCCGCCGCTCGGATGAAAGGAACAAGCGTCAGGTGGATAAAAAGGGAATTTTCCCGGCCCACTTCGTGGCGGAATTGCCTTGCGGCCTCAAGGAACGGCAGTGATTCAATATCGCCCGCCGTGCCGCCGACCTCGGAGATCACGACATCATAGCGTTTATTGCGCGAAACATCGCGGATCCGCTCCTTGATCTCGTTGGTAATATGCGGCACCACCTGCACGGTACCGCCTAAGTAATCGCCGCGGCGTTCTTTGGTGATCACGCTGTGGTAGATCTGCCCGCTGGTCACGTTATTTTCACGGCCCAACGTACTGTGCGTGAAACGTTCGTAGTGGCCGAGGTCCAGGTCCGTTTCGGCGCCGTCATCGGTCACATAGACTTCGCCGTGCTGGAAAGGATTCATCGTTCCGGGATCAACGTTTAAGTAAGGATCCAGTTTTTGAAGCGCGACTTTCAGGCCCTTTGCTTCAAGGATCTTTGCGATCGATGCTGACGCGATGCCTTTGCCTAACGATGAGACCACACCACCTGTCACAAAAATATGTTTTGGCATGTTCTAATTCCTCACGGGGTTGACCTGACCTGCAAACGTTTTTCCACTTCTTGCAAGTCCTCTTCCGTGTCCACGCTGATGAAATCATACGCCGTTTCGATCACGCGAATGGAACGGCCCCTTTCAAGGACCCTGAGCTGCTCAAGCTTCTCGGTATTTTCCAGCACCCCCGGCCCCCATCCGATAAATTCCTTGAGAAAATCCCGCCGGTATCCGTAAACCCCGAGATGTTTTAAAAAACTGAACGCACAATCTTGTTTTCCCTGAAAAAAAGGGATCGCGGCGCGCGAAAAATAAAGCGCGTTGCCTTCGGCATCGCAAACGACTTTCACAACGTTCGGATTTTCATAACTCGCTTTGTCCGTCATCCGCACGGCCAAGGTCAGCATTTCCACATTTTTTTCTTTTTCAAAGATGCTCACCATTTCATCCAGGGCTTTCGGATCCACAAGCGGCTGGTCGCCTTGGATGTTGATCACGATATCCTGCTTGAAACGCTCCGTCACTTCTGCGATGCGCGAAGTGCCGTTAGGATGGTCTTTGCGGGTCATACAGGCCTTGCCGCCGAATCCTCTGACGCAGGCTTCGATACGCGCGTCATCGGTCGCAATGATCACATCTTCAAATTTTTTTGCCTGCTTGGCGCGTTCCCAGACATGCTGGATCATCGGTTTGCCGGCGACCGAGCGGAGGATCTTCTCGGATAAACGGGTAGAGCCTAAACGCGCGGGAATCACGCCGATGGCTTTCACGGGATTGATGCTCATGCTTTCCGGACGGCTTCTTCGAGCTCTTCGGGAGCGACCGTCGCCGTTCCGAGCTTGCCGACCACGATGCCTGCGGCAAGGTTCGAGATCTTCGCTGCTTCCTGCATCTTCGCCCCCGCCGCCAAAGCAAGCGCAAGCGTCGCAATGACCGTGTCGCCGGCGCCGGAAACATCATAAACTTCGCGCGCCGCGGTCGGGATCCTGGTTAATTTTTTATTTTTCTCAAAAAGCGCCATGCCGTCCTCGCCAAGCGTGACAAGCACGGAATCCAGCTTCAATTTTTTCATCAATCCCCAGCCGACGGTCTCGAGCTCTGGTGTTTTATAAAAAGATTTGTGGGTCCTTTCATAGCCGATATAGGCTTCGCTGCGATTGGGAGTGATGCAGGTAACCCCCTGGTAGTAAACAAAATGCTTTTCTTTGGGATCGACTAGAACGGGTTTTTTGAATTTTTTGGCAAGACGCACGATCTCTCTTAAAAGAAAGGGCTGCATCACGCCTTTGCCGTAATCTTCCAAGATCACGACATCCATCTGACGGATATTTTCACGGACAAATTTCAGGATCTTATGGAGATCCGTTTGGGAAACATCGTCTGTTTTTTCCCGGTCGAACCGGACAACTTGCTGGGAATGCGCGATCACGCGGGTCTTTAAAGACGTCGGCCGCATCGGATCATAAACGACGCCGCCGGTCTCGATTCCCTGCTGGCGCATCACTTTGACCAGCATGCGCCCGAAAAGGTCGCGGCCGACCACGCCACAGGGAAAGACCTGCCCTTTTAGCGAACGGATGTTGTTGGCGACGTTAAGAGAGCCTCCCGGCATATAGGATTCCCGCTCGACTTTGACAACGGGAACCGGCGCCTCCGGGGAAATACGTTTAACGCTTCCCCAGACGAATTGATCCAGGATAAAGTCGCCGATCACAAGGATACGGGCTTCTTTAAACCCTTCCAAGATCTCGAGAAAACGCCTTTTTTCTGAAGTTGAGATCGGCAAAGAGGTGTTTTTCATTGTTCCTTTAGCACAAGAGACAGGCGCGTTTTTTCCCTATAGGCCTGTCCCTTTGGTGATTAAAAATCGGAAGGGTTTATCTTAACACCTGAGAAAGGTGGTGTCAATGAAAGGAAATTTTCATAACCCACTGAAAACAAACGAGTTGCATTATTTTAGGAATCAGAAAAGGAGAAAATAGGCCCAAACGGTTTTTGGCCTACTTTTTGGCGGTCGGACAAGAAGAACAATCCCCCGAACAGGAAGGAGTTGAGGGCTTGCCCTGGCTTCTATTTTCTATTCCTGAAAGGTTGCCAGGGCTAGTCCCATTAACCTTTAATTCTTTTGATGGAGAATGGGGCTTGTCCTTTTTGGCGGCTTCCTTGTAACCCTTGGACCGATAATCGGTTTGATAAAAACCGCTCCCTTTGAAAAGGATGCCTGCCCCTCCGTGGATGATCCTCTGGGCTTTGGACTTGCCGCATGCAGGGCATGTTTTGACCGGGCGGTCTTTCATGGATTGGAATTTCTCGAAACGGTGCCCGCAGGCGCCGCACTCATATTCGTAGGTTGGCATGAATCCTCTTTCTTTTTTTAATTTAAGCGTCAAAAAGACTGACGGTGGAAAAATCAGTATCGCTTGTAATGTTGATCCCTAAACGCTTGAGTCCCTTATCATCCCCCGAAGTCGGGATGTGCGTCATATGGGCCTCACATCCGTTCAGCTCTTTAAGTTTGGCCATCGCGGCCTCCGCTGAAGGATTGGTGGCGGCGCTGATACTTAACGCCACGAGGATCTCGTCGAGATTCAGGCTGACTGCGTGCGCTCCCATAATGTCCTGCTTCAAACGGCCGATCGATTCGATTACGCCGAGCGACAAAAGATGGATCTGGTCGGGGATCCCCGCCAATTTTTTGACGGCGTTCAGCACCAAGCTGGACGCCGCGTGCATCAGCGGGGTGTTCTTTCCGGTTACGATCGACCCGTCATGAAGTTCGATGGCCGCGCCGCAATAAATGCCTTTGTTGCCTTGGCCGAGCCGCTGGGCCTCCTGGGCCGTTTCGCGCGCAAAAGGCACCACGCGGCGGTCTTCCAGTTTGGCGTCGAGCTCCTTCATGAGAAGCTCGGTCCTCTGCACGGCCTCTTTTTCCACGAACCCCATCACATACTCGCACGAATAGCGGAAATACCTTGAGATCACTTCCTGTGTGGCGGCCTTTCGGACTATTTCATCATCCACGATGCCGAAACCGGCGCAATTAACGCCCATATCGGTCGGTGATTTATAAACGGAACGTTCTCCCATGATCTTTTTTAAAATGCGCTGAAGCACCGGAAAGATCTCGAGGTCCCGGTTATAGTTCACGGTCGTTTTATTATGGGCTTCCAAATGAAAGGAATCGATCATGTTGACGTCGCCAAGATCCGCGGTCGCGGCCTCGTAGGCGATGTTGACCGGATGCTTGAGCGGAAGATTCCAGATCGGAAAAGTTTCGAACTTTGAATAACCGCTTTCAAGCCCTTTGATGTGATCGTGGTAAAGCTGGGAAAGGCAGGTCGCGAGCTTCCCGCTCCCGGGACCCGGGCCCGTCACGATCACGATCGGATTTTTGGTCTCGATATGTTCGTTCGCCCCATAGCCCTCGGGACTGACGATCATCTCCACATCCGTAGGATAACCTTTGGTAAAACGGTGCGTGTAAACGCGGATGCCGCGCCGCTCCAGCTTGTTCTTGAAGATCTTGGCGGCGGGCTGCTCCGAAAAGCGGGTGATCACCACGGCCGTGACCCCGAGCCCCCACGTCTTGAGATCGTCGATCATTTTAAAAGCGTCCGCGTCATATGTAATGCCGAAATCGGCGCGGAGTTTCCGCCTTTCGATGTCCCCGGCGTGAATGCAAAGGATGATGTCGATCTTGTCCTTGAGGATTTGAAGCAGGCGCATCTTGACGTTCGGGTCGTATCCGGGGAGGACCCGCGCGGCATGATGATCAAAAAGCAACTTGCCGCCAAATTCGATATAAAGTTTATTGCTGTATTTCTTGACGCGCTTGAGAATGGCTTCGGACTGTTCTTTCAGATATTTTTCATTATCAAAACCGGTCTTTTTCATGACCCCTCCCGTGACGGCGTTGGCGGCTCCCCTGGATTCACGACAGGCGGGATTTTAACATGCGGCATCAAAAGAAAAAACGGCTTAATTTGAGGGAAAAAACTTAGGAAGCGACGCCGGGTTCGTAACGAACAAGCACGGCAGACACATTGCCCAGGATCGGAACTTTAACTTTCATGACAAGCGGGATCCGGCGCTCGTCCATGCTCATCCAGCCGCGGATCTTGCCGCGTTTTACAAAAAATCCTTCGAATAAAACAATGGGTTCGACTTCGATCGCCTGAAAAGTCCCGACACCTTCGGCCTTTCTTTCCTGGATCCCGTGCGTGTGGACCTCGAGGTCCCAGTTCTTCTCGTCAGCGTTCACCGGCACCGTGATCTTGGAGTCCGGTTTGACGTCCTGGAGCCGGAACCAATACCCGCAGGAGATCTGGTCCTGGACATTTTTGGGAATGAACATTTCCTTGCGGCTGTGGTCCTTAAGAGAGTGGAAGCGCCCGATGTGCTCGGTCTGATCGTATTCCATGGTCTCGTGCGTCGCGTAATTCCCCTCGTGGATATCCTTTTCGTAGCGAAGGGAGTGAAAATGTTCCGCGTCGATATAGGTGTGATGGACATCCCTGACTTTGTAGACCCAGTCCAGGACCGGGCGGGAGTCGATATGGATCTCGATATGATAGGCATCGCGGCCGTTTATCTGGACGATCTCTTTGACCTCAGAAACGGCATCCCCCACCGGAACCCCAAGATAGCGGATCTCAAAAGTTAATTTTTCACCGAGAAAGATCCTGGCGGGCGGTTTTTCGGAGATCGGAAATTTTTTTTCCCCTTCTTGGGCCATCGCAACGGGGATCAGCCAGAAAACCATGAAGAGGATGCGCGCTATTTTTTTCATGAGATCAATTCCGGATCGAACCGTCAAGACCGATCACGATCTTTTTGATCGGCAAGCGGGTTCCCGAAAGCTCGACCGCTTCCTGAACCATTCGAAAGAGTCCGGAACAGCAAGGCACTTCCATGATAACAACTGTGAGCGAATAAACGGTGTTGCTCTTTAAAAGTTCCGCGATCTTTTCGACATAACCGCCCGTGTCGTCAAGTTTAGGGCAAGCGATGACGAGTTTTTTGCCTTTCAAAAGATCCTGATGAAAACTTCCGATCGTAAAAGCGGTGCAGTCGGCCGCGATCAAAAGATCGCAATCTTTAAAATAAGGGGCGTGCGGTGAGATCAAATGAAGTTGGATCGGCCACTGACTGAGCTCTGATGCCCCGGAAACCGCGTGATTTTCTTTTTGATCCAATGCCCCGCGCTTGATCTCTCTGGCCATAGAGCCCGGGCAACCTCCGAACGCGGGGGCATGCCCATGGAACTTCGGGACCCCGTGAACTTTTTTTGCGGCCTCAAAACCCTGGGTTTTCATGACATGCTGGAAAGCGGCCTGGGGATCATAATCCTCGCTTTCTTTTTCAATGATCTTAAGAGCGCCCACAGGACACACATCAAGACATGCGCCCATACCGTCACAATAAATTTCTTTCGCGAGAACGGCCTTTTTATGCTCGTCCAGGACCAGAGCGCCTTCCGCGCAGGCTTTGGTGCAGAGCCCGCAGCCATTACATTTTTCGCGGTCGATCTCGATGATCTTTCGTTTTGGCATGATGCCCTCCCTAAAAAGTTAAGGCCGGCGCTTTAAAAACGCCGGATGCGTATGAAGCATCTCCATAACTTGATCCGGCTTAAGATCTTTCAGGCAAGCGAGCGTTTCACACTGTTTGTTGTAACGGAATCGATAGTAACAAGGCCGGCAATCAAGGTTCCTATGAGAGATCGCGACCGCATCCGATGACGGCGGGTAAGGGCCGTATACTTCCGGCGGCACCGGCCCGTAAAAAGCCACGAGAGGAACGCGAAGAGCGCGCGCCAGATGGACCAGCCCTCCGTCATTGCCGAGAAAAAGCGAACATTTTTTAAGCGTCATGGCCGTTTGCGCGAGCGTCATCTCCCCTGCCAAAATGACGGAGGGTGGCTTGATCACCGCCTGCAGTTCTTCGCATAAGCCGCGCTCCGAATGGCTCCCAAGGATCGCGACGCCGTGAAGCTTGTGTTCTTTCTCGATCCGCTTGATAAGTTCCGCAAAATACTCGACGGGCCAACGCTTAAAAGAGGCGTCCTTCCCCCACGAATCCCCGCCGCCCGGGGCGACAGCGATGAAATGTTCGGGGAGAAGTTTGAGTTTCAAAGCGACTTCCGCTTCGACCAGGGTCACAGGCCTTGGAAAATAATACTCCAGAAAACGGTCTTCGACCGGGATCCCGGCCGCTTCGGCAAGATCACAATAAAAATCCGCGGTATGCCGCTTCCAGAAGGCTTCCGGAAGCGGGTAACGGATGTGATGGAAGACGGCCCTTTTTTTATAGTCGAATCCGGCGCACCGGGGGACCCCGAGAAAGAACCGGCCCCAGAAGGCATGTTCGCGGCGCAGTGAATAATCCAGAATGAGGTCGTAATGCTTGGCGCGCAGTTGGCGGCCGAGCGCGATAAATTCGCGGAAATTTTCAAACCAGTTCTGGCGATGGACACGGTCTTTATCCAGCACAAAAATATCATCGATGTGCGGGTTATGCTCGACGGCTTCGCGCGTGCGGGAACCCAAAAGAAGGTCTACGGTCTCCACGGTCGGGATGAGACGCAGGGCGCGCATCACAGGCGTCACAAAAAGAAGGTCCCCGATCCCATAGGGATGAACGATAAGAACGCGACGCAACGTCCGCATCATGAACCTCCCTGTTTCAAAAGATCCGATACGGCTTGGTGCACATCCCCCACGGTGATCTCATCGATATAAGTGAATCGGCGCTGGTCCGGAGGAATGCGGGAAATATCCTTGGCAACAACGCGTGAACGGTCCCCAAGCGGACGCCAACGGGAGGGGCCCAGGCCCGGTTCATAACGGCCGAAGATCGAAACGACCGGTGTTCCCACCGCTGTCGCGACATGGACCGGTCCCGAATCATTCGAAATAAGCAGTGCCGATCTTTTTAAAAGTGCTCCGAGCATCCCTAAGGAAAGTTTGCCACTTAAATCTAAGATAGGGGCGCCCGCGCTTTGTTTGAGTCTTTGAATGATCGAACGGTCCTTGGGAGTACCGATCACGATAAAAGTCCTGGGAGATTCCTTTTGCAAGCGCGTTACCAGATCGGCGAAACGCTCGGCCGGCCACATTTTGGTCGGATCGCTCGCCGAAGGGTTCAGGATGATGATGGGAGTTCCTGGTGGGACTTCATGGAAAACGAGAAGTTTTTCAAGAGAGCGTTCCGCGCGGTCCGAAACGGGAAAAAAAGTCTTGATCTCGCGCGGGGGGAAAATGCCCAGCGGCTCCAAAAGATCGAAAAGATATTCGGCTTCCTGCTTTTTCCCTTCTTTTTTATTGTAAGGATGGGGATGCGTCAGCATCCATGCGGCGCGACGCGCATAGCCCCTGCGGACCGGAATGCCGGCAAGCCAGGCAGCTAGATGCACGCGATTGGTCCCGTGGGCGTGGATCGCGATATCGAATTTTTTGCCTCGCAATTTCCATCCGAACCGGAACTGCCCCCAAAGACCGCGTTCGCTTCCCTTTTTATCATAAAGGATCACTTCATCAAGAAAGGGATTGCCGCGGACGATCTCCCGGTGCTCTAAAAAAACAAGAGCCGCGATATGGGCCTTGGGAAATTTTTTACGAAGAGCTTCAAAAAGCGGGGTTGTCAGAACGAGGTCGCCGATACGGTCGGTTCGCGTGACAAGGATACGCGGGGCCTCAGGCAGCTTTAGATTCATTCAAAAGCTCCAGGGAGAGCTCGATCACTTTCCTCGTGGTCAGGCCGTGAAAACAATTTCTTTCGGCGGGAGGCAGCTTATGCGAATTGCACCCGCATTCTTCGGGCTCTTTCCGGGCGATCCGGAAATTCGGGCTCTCGTGCCCGTATTGGGTGTGGTCGGTGGGGCCAAAGATCCCGAGCGTGGGGGTATCCAATTCAAATCCGAGATGCATGATGGCGCTGTCGTTAGCCACCACAAGCGAGGCGTTGGCCACAAGCGCCGCCGTTTCCGAAAGCAGCAGTTCGCCGCAGACATTTCCCACGATGCCGGGCAAGTCTGAAGCAATGGCGTCGGCCACGGGTTTTTCCTCGAGCGTCCCGACCAGAACGATCTTTTTTCCGGTTTGCTCATGAAGCGCTTTGATCACTTCTTTAAAATTTTCCGCGGGCCAGCGTTTGCGTTCGCTGGCAGCGCCTGGCGCAACAAGGATCCAGCCGCTCTTTTCCTTGATCCCCGCGGCATCCAGCGTCCGTAAGGCGAATACTTCATCGGCCTGATTGAAAAATTGAAAAGGCGGTGGCTCCGGGACCTCTTTTTCCACCATCCCAAGGACTTCGAGATGGCGGTCCCGCATGTTGACCTTTTTGAATTTTCTGAAAAGAGGGGTCCTTTTCTTGCAGGAGACCAGGAACGGGATCGCCGTGTTGCGCAGATCGACGACAAGGTCGTATGGGCGCTTGCGAAGTTCCATGATGAATTTCAACTTTTCCAGGATCGGCGCTTTTTTATTATAGATCACAATGTTGTGGATGTCCTGGCTCCGTTGAAGAACATTCCGGGCGCGCGGGCTTACCACCGTTGTGATCTTGGCGTGCGGGAATTTCCTGGCAAGCGCCATGATGACAGGGGTGGTCATGATCACGTCGCCGAAATTGCTTAAGGTCACGACAAGAATGTTCATACTTTTTTCAAGATCCTTTCGACCGCCTCCAAGACCTGATCGGGCGATATTTTAGCAAGCCATCCCCCTTCCGGAAGATCTTTTTCTTCGCCAAAAAATGGGGTGGAATGACCGGGTGGAACGTATTGTAGCACAATACTATCGCCCGTTCCCCGCGGACCGGTCAGTTTCGGATCGGTCGGGCCAAAAAGCGCCACGACGGAAGCTCCGACCCCGGATGCGATATGCATAGGCCCCGAATCGCCGGTCACAAGACAGATCGCGCGTTTATAGACCGCTGCGGACGCGCGTAGCCCGGTTTTTCCTATAAGAGAAACGGTTTTTGCGCGCCGAACTTGAGAACGGAAAGACTCCCAAAGAGACACGTCGCCTGCGGCGCCTGTCACAACGATAGGAACGCGCATTTTTTCCGCGATCTTATCGGCAAGCGCCGCAAAATGGCCGCAAGGCCAGCGCTTGGGGCCCCAATTCGCTCCGAGATGAAAACAGAGATATCTTTCTCCGGCTCGAATCTCCGAGGACTCCAGCGCTTTAGCAGCCTCTTTTTCATCCTCTGGCTTTAAAAAGAACCGGTATGTCTTTTCGCCTGGAAGCTCGAAACCGGCTTCCTTCATGAAGTGAAAAAAATAATCCAGTTGATGCATCGGTTTCGCAGGCTCGATCAGCGGGCGGTTTAAAAAAATCCTTCTCCCGCGGCTGTAACCGATCCGCTCCTTAACGCCGGCAAGCAAAAGTAAAAGCGCGCGGCTCCGGGACCTGTGGAAAAGATATCCTTGATCCCAAGGGCCTTTCTTTCTTAGCTCTAAAAGGAATTTTATTCTCGCGAACCACGAGCGGTGAACGCCCTTTTCGTCAAAGCTCAAAAAATCCGAAACGGCGGGATGCGCCTCTAGGATCTCCCGGCAGCGTTCGGGGGCGATACAAGTGATCCGGGCCTCCGGATATTTTTGTTTAATAAGATCAAGAGCCGGCATCTGGAAAAGAAGGTCTCCGAGCCAATTTTTCATCACCGCGAGGATCTTCACCCTGTTAGAGACGGAGTGCATCGTATTTTTCCTTTTTAAAATATTTCGTGTTTCTAACAGGGTTCATGATCCAAGCATCCTCTGGCAGTGTTCAAAAACTTCTTCAACGGAAATATGCGTCAGGCAGGCCTGGGTTTCCTTGATCTTGCATGTGCCGCTGTAGCAAGGCTGGCAAGGCAGATGATGGGAAAGGACGTCGAGCCGCTTCCCCGGCGGGACATGGCGCTTGGCGTCCGTCGGCCCAAAAAGGGCAACGGTCGGAATGTTCATGGCGGCAGCGACATGAAGCGGCGCCGTATCGCCCGTCACGACCAGATGGAACTGTTTGAAAAAGGCCGGCAATTCTTCAAGCGCGGTTTTCCCCGTGAGGTCCAGCACAGCGCCGGACTTGAAAGAATAAAAAGGCTTCGCAAGATCCGCTTCCTGCGGCGAACCGATCAAAACAATCCTTGCGTCATATTTTTCGAGTAGCCGTTTTGCAAGGTTTACGAAATGATCGGCGGGCCAACGTTTGCTCGGCCAATTCGGGCTTGATCCCATCACGAATCCAACGATCTTGGTATGCTCTTTGGGCTCTAAAGTCGTGATCGCTTCTTTGGCCTTTTCAAGGTCTGCGGGCTTCGGCCAAAGCTCCAGCGCATCATCAAATTTGATGACCCCGGCTTTGGAAAGCACCCTGAATTGATGGCGGATGGGCGAATCTCCGACCTCAAAGGTCCTGTCGGGACGGTTCAACAGGAAGCCCCATTTCCCCCGTGAGAACCCGAAACGCTGGATCACACCTCCAAGATAGGCCAGAAGATGCGTCCATTTATTGTTATGAAGGTCGACCGAGATATCAAAGCCTTCGCGTCGGACGCGGCGCGCGGTCTTTAAAAGATAAAAAAGATTGGAAAGTTTTTTCCGGTCCACAAGGATCATGTCGTTCAAATAAGGGCACGCGGAAACGATCGGAGCGAGCTTGCGGTCGACTAAAAGCGTGATCGACGCGTCCGGAAAACGTTCCCGGAGCATCCGCAGGCTCGGCACGACCAGGATCAGATCGCCCATCGCGCCAAGTTTGATCACGAGGATTTTCCGTCTTTTTCTAACTTCTTGATAGACTTCGATCGTTTTGCGGACCATTTGTTCGAGATTGAATTTTTCTTCCACCTTTTTGCGGAGTTTGACCGCAAAATTCTTGGCTTTTTCCCGGTCCGTTAAAAGTTCGTACATGGCTTCCGCCATTGCAGGAATATTCTTGGGCGGGAAAAGCAATCCATTCTCGTTATGGTCGATAATGTCCGGTACACCGCCGAGCCAGGTCGCCGCGACAGGCGTTCCAACCGCGCCGGCCTCGATGATCACGCGCCCGAACGGCTCGGGGATAAGCGACGACAAGACCAAAAGGTCCGCCTGGGCCAGAAGCCCCGCCACATCGCGGGTCGGCGGAAGGATCTTCACGCAGGATTCAAGGCCGAATTGATGGACCGTTTTTTTCATAAGGTCCGTGTAGCGATGTTTGCCGCGCCCTTCCGAACCGACGATCCACACCTCAAAATGAGGAAGGCGGCTGCGAAGTAAATGGACCGCCTTTAAAAATTCTACTTGTCCTTTCGCGGGAGAAAATCTTCCGATGTGCACGATTCGCATCGGCCCTTTGTGTTTCTCAAATTTCGCAAAAGAAAAAGTAAACTGGGAAAGATCAACGCCGCGCGGGATCAGGCGGATCCTGTCCGGAGGCACATTGAATTCATCGATCATGCGTCTTCCGATCGCGTGGGATGCGACGATCACACGCTTTCCCCATCCCATGACAAAACTCATCAGATGGACCGAATAATGCCCATGACATGTCGTGATGAACGGAACGCCTGTTTTGCGCGCCGCCAGCCAGCCGATCCAGGCCGGAACCCGGCTTCGCGCATGGATGATGTCGACTCGTTCCCGCTGGATGATCTTGACGAGTTCTTCGACTAAAAAAAACGCGGCGAGCGACTTTTGATGGACCGGAAGACCATAATGCGGGATCCCCATTTTTTGAAGTTCGGCGACAAGCGCGCCGCCGGAAGAGACTACGACGGTCGCGTGCCCTTCTTTTTTCATAGCGCGTGCTAGATCGACCACACCGCGCTCTGTTCCGCCGAGTTCAAGCGCCGGCAGAAGCTGCATCACTTTCATATCAAGGTCCCTAAGCGTTCGCTTAAAGTTTCTTTCTCCCGGCGAAGTACCGGAAACGCCGGCTTGTTTAAAAGCTCGCCGATATGTTTTTCAAGGTCCGCCAGGCAACTGAGCGTCACGAGTCCGCGCTGGCTCAAGATCTGATGAAAGCGGTAATGTTTCTCCGGCAGGTCACCTTCCCCCAAACTGAGAACGATCACACGCTTCCCTGTTCCGACGGCCTCAGAGATCATGGCGAGACTGTCTTCGGTCACGATCAGAAGATCGGCAAGCCCCATCATCCCGCTCGCCGCATAGGATGGATTCTCTTCGGAGGCGATCACAAGGAACCGGCAGACGGGCTGTTCGGCAAGCGTGCTCTTTAGAAAACGCTCCACATGGACCGAGGTGCGCCGGGAGGTCGTAATCATAAAATCCCCGGCTCTGGGTGCCACGCGCTTAAGGATCGAACAGAGCTTTTCCATATCCGAGACGGTCAGGTCATAGCTCCGCGTCGCGCCGCCCAAGAAAACGGCGATCTTCGGGCGCCTCCCATCCCCCAACTTTGTCTCGAGTAGCCGGACATCCGCCGTCCGGTCGCAGGCCTGGTAACCGCTTGGCATGATCACCGAACGAAATGTTTTCCGGGGAACTTTGCCGCCGTCATGGGCGGGCACGATCGCAAGATCGTAATGGGTCATGGAATAAGGAAAAGGCGGGTTCATGATCACGATCTTCTTGGCACCTGTTTCTTGCGCCAAAAGCATTTGAACCGGAGCAAGCCCCGAACCGGCCGCGATCAGAAAATCCGCGTTCACTTCTTCGATGGCTCTCTGCGTCTCTTCGGTAAAAAAAGGAGCAAGCCAGCGGATTCTTCCCTGGATCCAGGGCTTCATCAGGAACGCCAGCAAGAACAAAGCGGTCCTGTGGAGCTTGGAACGGTATTCGACAAGGATCCTTTCGGTTTCAAATTGCAATCCGGAACGGCTGTGAAATTCCTTAAAATCACTTAGCATACCAGCCACCACTTCCGACTGTTTAAAATGCCCGGCCTTCCCGTCCGAAAGAATCACGATTTTTCGGTCCCAGCTGTATTTCCACCGTTTATTCTCCCAAAGCCACTGGTCCGGGAACCGGCTGATAAAATCTTCGAGGACATGCAAATATTGTTTTACCTGGAATTCCACCCGCGCGGAAGCTTCAAGAGAAGGGTCGTCTTTAAGCGGTTCGCCGATATGAATTTCATGCTGTCGGCCGTTTGTCCTTACCATGAAACACGGGAGAATAAATGAATCGGTGCGTTGGGCAAGCTCAAAAGCTCCGGTGGGTACCGTCGTCCTCCTGCCGAAAAAAGGCAGAATAACGCCTCCGGTTTTGCCGGCGGATTGGTCCCCTAAAACTCCGATCAATTGTTTTTCGCGAAGCGCGCGGATAAGGGAACGGATCCCCGCCCCGCGGCTGATCGCGACCGATCCGTGCGTTTCGCGGAGCTTGTTAAGGAATTCGTTCAAACGCGGGAATTTCTGTTCGCGCGCTAATACATGGATCGGCGTCCCGCGAAGTCCCGCCACCACCTGAAGAAGTTCCCAATTGCCGAAATGCGCCGTGATCAAAACGCCGCCGCGGCCGGAGTGAAGAAGTTTTTCGAATCTTTCCAGATGGTGGATCTTGATATTTTGATCGATATCTTCGCGCGTAAGCCGGCGAAAAGACATGACTTCTGCGATCATCTGGCCGATGTGCCCCAAATGATCATAAACTGTTTTCCAGCGTTCTCTTGCCGAAAGCTTGGCGCCAAGAGCCGCCTTTAAGTTGGTATAAGCGATCCGGCGTTTCTTTGAAAAAAAGAAAACAAGATGACCGATCGTTTTTCCGAAACGCAGTCTCGCTTCAAACGGTAAACGTTCTAAGGCGAAAACGAGCGCTTTGGCAAACAAACAAGCGATACGGTCTAAAAAATCTTCCATCAGTTTTTTACTCCGAGCAAGCGGAAAAGCCGGTCGGTCAGGATCTCTTCGCCTGAAACGACCCGCAGACGCGCGGCAAGCACGAACGGATTGAGCGCGGTTGTGATCAATTCGCGCGACCGGTAGAAATCCTTTTCGGTCGTAATGATCTCTTCGGCGCCCGCGGATTGAGCGATCTCTTTGATCTTTAAAAGCTCCGGTTTTGTATAAATATGATGATCCAAGAACTCGAAGTTCCGAACCGTTTTAACGCCTAATTTCTGGAGAACGAGCTGAAAAGAACGGGGGGTCCCTACAGCCGCGAAGGTCGCGACGCGCCGGCCGCTCATTTTTTCGACCGACATACGGACCTTGGTCTTGGCCCGGTAAAGAAAAAGCACTTCCATGACCGTCTCGATCACCTGCGCCTGCGGCGCGAGGACCGAGATCTTTTCCTTAAGTCTTTTAAGCTCTTCGGGGCTTACAAGGTTGACATGGGTCAGGACAACGATGGCCGCGCGCTTCAAGACTCCGGGCGGTTCCCGCAAAATGCCCCGGGGGATCAGCTTGCCATTGCCGAAAGGATTAAGTGAATTGATAACGGCGATGTCCACATCCCGCTCCAGGGCCTGGTGCTGGAGGCCGTCGTCAAGGATCGCGATATCGACGTGTTTTCTTTCTTTTTGGACGCGGTCCGCCACTTTGGCCCGGTCCTTACCGACCCCGATGACCGCCGTCGGAAGATGGTGCTGGAGCTCAAGGGCTTCGTCGTGGCTGTAGCCGCGCGTCAGCACAAGAGGGATCTTGCGGTGAGCGCCGATCTTACGGGCCAGATATTCCACAAAGGGAGTCTTGCCTGTGCCTCCCCAAGTCAGATTGCCGACGCTTATAACGGGATACGGAAGCCTCTTGCGCGGAAGGATCTTCCGTTCGTAAAGCCAACGGAATACACCTACCCCGAGGCCGTATCCCCACGCCGCAACGGAAAGAAAAACGGAGAGAAAAGCGCTCGCGGCGTCATTTTGTTTGTCCTCCGCTAAAAGGCGGAAGTAATTCTTCATGTTGTCCATCGCCTGAAATCCTTTCTGTCCCGATTGTCCGTAGATTTTTTGATTGGAAATCGGGACCGCGGTGATTTCCTCTCATTTTAATCAACGAAAATCAGGTGCTGGGGGACGCTGATGGCTCAAAAAGGTCAGGACCCACCCCGCCTGACGTTTGCTGGCGCCCCGTAAACGGTTGATAATCTGAAAAGCCTTTTGCCCCATCTCCCGGCGTTTGCTTTCGTCGCCAAGAAACTCCGCCGCCGCGGACGACAATTCGTCCGGAGCCGAGATCCTGAAAGCGCAGCCGTCATGATCGAGCTGGTGGTAGATCTTTTGAAAATTGAACACATGCGGCCCGTGAAGGACCGTCTTGCTGAAACGCGCGGGTTCGATGGGGTTCTGGCCCCCGTGAGGAACCAGGCTGCCTCCCATGAACACAAGATCCGCGATCCCGTACAAATTTTTGAGAACACCCAACTGGTCCAGGACCTGCACGGCGGGCGCCGGACCTTCTTTTTTCCTTGTGGCCAAAACCATTTCAAGATCATTGCTACGGAATTTGTTCAATAATTCTTCCGAACGCTCGATGTGGCGGGGCGCGAGGATAAGTTTCAGTTTTGGAAATTTTTTCCGCAATTCCGCGAAAGCTTTTAAAAGCGTTGCTTCCTCTCCAGGATGCGTGCTCCCCGCGATCCAGACAAGATCTTCGGGCGCGTACCCCCAGGCCTGTCGCAATCCTTCGATGTCTTGGGCTCCGGACCATTCCACCCCATCAAATTTCATATTCCCCATGTCCCGCACCGATTCCGCCGCGATCCCAAGCCCCCGAAAACGGGCGGTGTCTTCTTCAGATTGCGCGAGCACAAAATCAATCGCCTCCCAAAGCGGCTTGAAAAACCAGGAAAACGCTTTATAACGCTTAAAAGAACGTTCGGAAAGCCGCGCATTGACCATGCCGACAGGGATGTTCCTGCGGCCGGCTTCGGTCAAAAGATTGGGCCAGATCTCGGTCTCGACAAGCAGCAAGCAGGCCGGTTTAAAAAGATCAAGGAAGCGTTTTACGACCGGCGTCAGGTCGAACGGAAAATAACAGACATGGACGCGTTCCCCTTCCAATTTTTTCGCGATCCTTTGCCCGGTCGGGGTCACGGTGGTCAGCAAAAGATCATATTGCGGCGTTGCGGCAAGCCATTCTTGAATGAATTTTCCCACCGCCATCACTTCCCCGACGCTTACGGCATGAAGCCAAACGGTTTTCCGGGAGGCGAATTTTTCCTTCCATGTTGCCGGAAAGATCCCGCGGCGTTCCCGCCAAAGGATCCCCGGATCCTCCGCCTGCCGAAGTTTTATCAAAAAAACAGGCAGATAAAAAATCCCGAAGATCGCAAATGCCAGATTGTATAAAAAAGTCCGTAAAAACATCATTGCTCTTCAAGCTCTCGGATGGGCGGCGACATAAGCGTCCTTAAGACGCTGGGTCGTCACATGCGTGTAGATCTGCGTGGTGGAAAGGTTCGCGTGCCCTAAAAGCTCCTGAACGCTTCGGAGGTCCGCTCCCCGGTCAAGCATATGCGTCGCGAACGAGTGGCGGAACGTGTGGGGCGAGATCTCTTTTCCGAGCCCCGTTCGTTTGACATATTTTAGGATCATGCGCCGGACGCTCCGGTCCGTCAGACGGCTTCCGATCCGGCTGATAAAAAGCGGCTTCTTGATCGCGTTCGCGGCCTCTTTGGGCGGTTTGATGTCCAGGTAAGCCCGCAGCCCTTTAAGCGCGACCTGTCCCACGGGAACAATGCGCTCTTTTTTGCCTTTGCCGCGCACGCGCACCAGCCCCCCGAAAAAATCCAGATCATCGTGATTCAGCCCGACAAGTTCGCTCACGCGAAGGCCGGAACTGTAAAGCATTTCGAGGATCGCCTTATCGCGCTTTTCCTCCCAATTGTTTTTGGCGGGCGATTCGAGAAGCTTGGAAACTTCTTCGGGATTAAGGAAGGACGGGAGGCGTTTTTCCTTTTTAGGGGTCGCGATCCCCGCGGCAGGGTTTTGGGCCAAAATATTCTCGCGTACCAGATATTTAAAAAACGAGCGAAGGCAGGCGAGTTTTCTGGAAATGGAGCTTTTGCTGTAATTGCGCGTTTTCAGGAACGCCAGAAAAGAACGGATATCAAGATAGGAAAGATCTTTCAGGTCTTTTTCTTCAAGGAATTTGATAAATTCACGAAGATCGATCCCGTAGTTTTTGGTCGTATGTTCGGAAGCGCCTTTTTCCGTCGCAAGAAAACCCAGGAATTCTTCAACCCGCTTGTCGGTCTTCATGGCGCTTCGGATGAAGCCTCCGCGGCGTCTTCTTTTTTGGGGAGATCGTTGACCACATACGTGCATTTGGGATAATTGGAACATCCGTAAAAAGCCCGGCGGCCTTTAGCGCGGCGCTTCACCAGCTCGCCGCCGCAACCCGGCTCGGGGCAATAAAATCCTGTCGGGATCGAACGTGTGTATTTGCATTCCGGAAATCCCGAACAGGCCAGGAATTTCCCGAAACGGCCGAATTTGATCATCAGCTGCTTGCCGCAAACGTCACATTTGTATTCTGTGGGAACGGGTGAGGGTTTGACGTTTTTCATTTCCGTCTGGGCGCGCTTGAGAAGCTCGCTGAAAGGCCCGTAAAAATCCTTAAGCACTTTGACCCATCCCATCTTCCCGTCTTCGATCTCGTCGAGCTCCTCTTCCATGAGTGCGGTAAATTCGGTATCGAGGATCTTCGGAAAATGCTCAACCAAGATGTCGACAACGGTTTCGCCAAGCTCCGTCGGAATGAGCGCGCCGCCCTTACGTTCGGCATACATCCGGCCCAGGATCGTTGAGATCGTGGGCGCATAGGTGCTCGGCCGGCCGATCCCTTTTTCTTCGAGAATTTTGATCAAGCTGGCGTCGTTAAAACGGGCCGGCGGTTTCGTAAAATGCTGCTCTCCCAAAAGCTCGTGAAGCTTGAGCATCTCCCCGGCCTTGAGATCGGGTAATTCCGGAACCTCGGGAACTTCCTCTTCTTCGGTTGCCTTGGAATTCTCTTTTTCGGTCTTGATCTCCCCGAACGCGGCCGTAAACCCCGGAAAAAGATTTTTCTTGCCGGTGGTCCGGAACCCGTATTTCTTCCCCGCCAGGATCGAAATGGCCGTGTGCTCATCCACCGCGGGCACCATCTGGGAGGCCAGGAATTTCCGCCAGATCAGTTCGTAAAGTTTTAACGCTTCGTCCTCGAGAAAACTTTTGACAGAATCTGGCGTGCGGAAAGCCGAGGTCGGGCGGATCGCTTCATGCGCCTCTTGGGCGCCTTTGCGGGATTTATAAACGGGCGGCTCTTCCGGAAGATAATCTTTACCGAATTGTTCGCGAATGTAGCGGACTGCTTCTTCCTGGGCGGAAACGGCGACGTTGACGGAGTCCGTTCGCATGTAGGTAATAAGGCCGACGCTTCCTTCATCGCCAAGTTCCACGCCTTCATAAAGTTTCTGGGCGATCCGCATCGTGTTGGCCGCTGAAAATCCGAGACGGCTGTAGGCTTCCTGCTGAAGTTTGCTGGTGGTGTACGGGGCTTGGGGTTTGCGACGTTTTTCCGTCTTTTCAATATTGGCTACCTGAAAAGGAAGATGTTGAAGCTCTTCTTTAAGTTGATCGATTTCAGATTGATTTTTCAGCTCCGGCTTGAGTTGTTCGATCTGGACAAGGCGGGAAAGGAAAATTTTTGCCTCTTCAGGGCCTTCGGCGGCGGAAAGCTTGGCATCGAGGGTCCAGTATTCCTGCGGCACGAACTTCCGTATTTCACGTTCGCGGTCCACGATAAAACGCAAAGCCACTGATTGGACACGCCCCGCGCTAAGGCCTCGGCCGACATTCCGCCAAAGTAAAGGGCTTAGTTGATAACCGACCACGCGGTCCAGGACCCGGCGCGCCTGTTGAGCGTCCACAAGATTCATGTCGATCTTGCGAGGATGGTCAAAGGCTTTGCGAACGGCTTCCTTGGTAATTTCATTAAATTCGACGCGGAGGATCTTGGGGCCGTGCCCTTCTTCGGAAAAAATATGAGAAAGGTGCCAGCTGATGGCTTCGCCTTCGCGGTCGGGGTCGGGAGCGACATAGATCGTCTCTTTCCCTTCGGCGTCTTTTTTGAGCTGTTTAACCGTCTTCGTGGCCTTTCGGATAATGATGTATTCGGGAGCGAAATCATGTTCGAGGTCCACTCCCATCCGGCTTTTAGGGAGGTCGCGGACATGGCCCATCGAAGCTACGACCTGGAAGTCCCGCCCCAGGAACTTATTGATGGTCTTGGCTTTGGCAGGCGATTCAACGATCACAAGATGCTTGGCGCCTTTTTCGGATTTTGAGGCTTTTATTTCCTTTTTCGCTTTAACCACAATGCCCCCTTAAAAGATTCTCGAGAGAATACGTCTGGATAAAATGAGGGGAAATTGTAATCAAAATGAGGAGGATTGTAAACGGCAAGTTTATCGGACGCTTGTAACCCTTTGATCAGAAGCAGGTTACGAAATCTGATCCCAAGGATCGCCTTTGGGCTTCACATGGGGCGAAGGCGCCTTCTTGGCGTTGCCTTCGGAAAGCTTGTAGAGGGACTCGAGTTCCATGATCTGAGAATCGCGCACCGCTTCTTTCTCGATCCGGCGGACCAAACGCTTAAGGGCGCCCACACGAATACCGAGCTTCTCGATGCAAAGGGTCGTTAAAAGGCGAGCAAGGAGATTGACATGGATCTCGAGATCGGCCAGGCGTTCCTCGGCGGCCTCTCCGAGTCCGGTGGCCTTCACCATATCTTTTTGAAGGTCGGCAAGCTTTGCCGAAAGAGAAAGAATCTCTTGAAGCGAGCTCCCTTTTCCCGCGCGCGCATGACCGGATTTTCTGGACTTTTTCCGCTTGGCCATAGTGTTTTGTCTCGCTAAAGAAAGTCTAACACACAAAAGAAAAGTTTGTGGGAGAGGGCGAATGGTTTAACGCTGCCCGCTGAAACCCAGAAGATCACAATCCGGACGGATCTTGGCCAAATAGGCCAAAGCAAAAACCCGGAAAAAGATCACGGCGGGAAGCATGACCATGCCGATCACCATAACCACGGCGAGGATCAAACAAATCGCCGCAAAAACGCCTAAAATAAGGATCGGGATTTTAAGGAAAGGAAGCGCCTTCATGAGAACAAGCCCGGGAATTGTCACGACGCCTCCTGCGATAAGACCCCCAAGTCCCACGAAAACGGCGATGATCATCTGAATCACGGTCGCAAGGACCCAAAATCCGAAAATAAGAAGAAGGTATTGGATCATCCTTGGAAAACTGAAAGCATCGGACGCAAGAAAACTTTTGATCGCTTTCATGGCTGATATTTTCTCCCGGTACATAATGGGCACTACCAGATCATGCATCAAAGTCCCGATCGCAACAACCGCCAAAATGATCGCGGCGGAAACCGGCACCGTAAAGATCCCGAAAAGGACGCTCAGCCAGGCATTTTTCTTGGCGATCATCAAAAGAACGACCCCGATCATGGCGAGGATCATAAGAACGGCTCCGGCGATCCCGAAAAATGCCAGCGACCAACGAAAATAGGAATCCCCTATTTCTTTGTTTTGTTTAAAAGGTCCTTGGATCAAAGGGTCCTTGGTGACCAGCGTATTCAGGAGCACAAAGTTGAGCCGGCTCGCGAGCCATAAGAAAAATACCAAAAGCGCTAAAGACCCGAATCCAAGCGCGATCATTCCGGCGATAAAAAATGCAACGCCTATAGGGGACGCTTTGCGCTTGGACAAAGGCGCTTGGGAGCGAAGCCGTTTGATTTGTTCCGCATCCGGATTTGGGGAAGGCGGTTTGAACCCCCTGTTTGGCTGTGCGGCAACTTGATCAGCACAGCATACAGAGGCACCGGAAGACGAGGAAGCCCTTGCCACAGAGAGCTCCTCGACCGTGGGCGGTCTTATGACGGGAGAAAACTTGGGCGCTTTTATTTTCCGAGGGGTAAAAGCCACAAAGGCGGATTGATTGGGCAAGTTAAAATTCACAACAAAACTCGGGATGCCGGCGCCGGCAAAAGAAACGATGATCAGGATCTTGAACCAACGCTTGAAATGGAACGGGGAAAGGATCTCCAGGGTTTTGGCCCAGGAGAACCGGATCATGCTCACGATCGAAGGGCTGTTGTTCATAATCTTACCCGCCAATAAAAAAGGGACAGGCGCTTTGAAAGGCCTGTCCCTTTTCTTGAAAAAAATTTAAGCTTCAACGACCTGGGTTTTCGCCCAAGTGTCCGCGAGACGATGCCCTTTCACAAGCAGCATCACGATCTCGACGATATAACCGACCACGAGCACGAACGGAATGATCAAAAGAACGTTCCGGATCAATGCTTGGAGCGGCGTCACTTTCTCGCCTGTCAGGCTAACGATCTTTACTTTGATCATCGCCCGGCCGGGAGAATAGACCGCGTCACGGAACACCAACCAGATGATATTGACAAGAACGAGCACGACGCTACGTACCACGTCCGGGGCCGCCAAAAGGACCAGACCGATCACGATCCCGAGAACGATGGGAATAATGACAAGATCGATAAGCCCCGCTGCGAACCTTTTTCCTTTGCTTGCTGGAACCAATCCGTCCATCTTTGACTCCTTTCGTTGAAAGAACTTATCCTGCCAAAAAGACATGGTTTTCATATAAAACTCTATAGAGGAAAGACCTGTCTGTCAAAACTTTTTATCCGACGGGACAAAAAGGAACTGCCCTACTTTTAACGGCCTTCCGGCGAGGAAGCTTAAGAGGATAAAGCGTATTTTCCGTCTTTTTGCCGCCTTATTTTTCTTGCGATCTCAAGCCGTAGAAGAAATACGGGTAGTTTTGCAGGGTCAAGACCGCTGAATTCGAGGATCTCATCCTGGCCGAGGGGGCCTTCTTCTTGGAGGATCTCTTGGATGGTTTCATG
This sequence comes from Candidatus Omnitrophota bacterium, assembly GCA_022709525.1. GTDB lineage: Bacteria > Omnitrophota > Omnitrophia > Omnitrophales > Aquincolibacteriaceae > Aquincolibacterium. The sequence goes on along the minus strand of JAKLIQ010000003.1, from coordinate 152,217 downwards.
CTCCTCCTGAAGATCAGGCGGATCAAGTAAAGAGGTTTCCTCTTTTTCCGCTGGAGCGGTCGGTTGACCAGCGGCTAACGGGATCTGAAACGGGTTTTCCCATTGAAGACGGTCCGCCAAAGCAAGCAGGATATCGCCGGGCGTCTCCACTAAAACAGCGCCTTCGCGGATAAGCCGGTGCGTCCCGTGAGAGGTCAATTGGTCGACAGGCCCGGGAACGGCAAAAACCTCTCTTCCCTGCTCGACGGCCTGGTGGGCTGTGATCAATGAACCGCTCCTTGAATGCGCTTCGATCACCAGCGTCGCATAAGAAAGTCCGGAAAGGATCCGGTTCCGTTTCGGAAAATTTTCCGGAAGCGGAGGTGTGCCCAAAGGATATTCGCTTAAAACGACCCCGCGCCCGGCAATAATCCGGAAAAGCTCTTCATGTTCTTTGGGGTAAATAATATCAAGCCCGCATCCCATGACCGCGATCGTCCGCCCATAAGAAACACCGAGCGCGGCTTCGTGCGCGATCCGGTCGATCCCCCGTGCCAATCCGGACACGATCGTCAACCCTTTGGACGCCAACTCCTGGCTGAACCGTTTCGCTTGTGTCCGCCCGTAAAAGCTCGGATGGCGGGTCCCTACAACGGCGATCGCGTTCCTGTCATCCTCAGAAAAATTCCCTTTTTTATAGAGAATGAGCGGCGGATCGGCGATCTCTTTAAGCGCGCGAGGATATGCGGGGTCCGTAAAAACCAAAAAATCGATGCCTTTCTGAAGGCACTGATCGATCTCCCGTTCCGGATCAAAAAATGCTTGCCCTTCCGGGCATGAGGATCTTTCAAACAGCTCTTTGGGATCCGTTTGGCCCATCGCTTCCAAGGCGGTTTTACCCTCCGCCAGAAGTGATGTGACCGAACGCCGCTTTTCAGCGGGAAACTGACTCAGAGTTAAAAATATCTGGACTTCTTCTTTGCGGTCTTGTTCCATAAATCTACGTTAGTTGATTTTTCATTAAAAATCAATATTTATTTTAATTTAATGAATAAATCTTATAAAAAGCCCTTGGGGGAAGAAATAGCGATTGGATCGGAATTATTTAGCGCCGGCGAGACAGAGGATCTTGCGGACCCTCGGGAGAGGGATATTCTTTTCGAGGGTGACTTTTCCGATGCGGCGCGGAAGGACAAAGCGCAGCGCGCCTTGGTCTTTTTTCTTATCCTTCATCATGGCCTTGAGGATCGCGTCGGCTTTTAAATTGAATTTTTTGACGGAAACAGGCAATTTCATGGCGACAAGCAGTTTCATCTGCCGCCAGGGAAGCTCCGGGGAACAAATCCCGAGGTCCGCGGCAAGCTGCGCCGCCATCATCATCCCGATCGCGACCGCCTCGCCATGCACAAGACCTTTGTAACCGGACGCGCCTTCGATCCCGTGGGCGAAGGTGTGCCCGTAATTGAGGATCGCGCGTTCCCCTTTCGTCTCGAACTCATCGCGGCTGACGACCGCCGCCTTGATCTGGGAGCAGGCGAACACGATCTTTTCAATTGTTGCGGCATCCCGGCGAAGGATCTTCTTGTTGTTTTTTTCAAGAAAACGGAAAAGGGCCGGATCGCTGATCACGCCGTATTTGACGACCTCGCCTAAAGAAGCGCTGAGCTCACGCTGCGGCAGAGAACGAAGGACATCCGCATCCGAGATCACAAGCGCCGGCGGCCAGAAGGAGCCCATGAGGTTCTTTCCGTCCTTAAGATCGATCGCGGTTTTTCCTCCGATCGCGCTGTCAACTTGAGCAAGCAGTGTCGTGGCGACGTTCACATAGCGGATCCCCCGCAAATAAACAGAGGCGGCAAATCCCGCCAGATCGCTGACGACCCCGCCACCGACGGCAACGATCCCGCCTTTGCGCTCAAATCCTTGGGCCAGTAAAGCGTGGCATAGCCGGAAAAGTTCCGATCCGGACTTGGCGACCTCGCCGTCGGGAAGCATGTGCGCATGGACTTTGAAACCTTTTTTGGCAAGGGATGCGCTGATCGTTTTCAGATACGGCGCGAGATTTTTTTGAGAAACGATCATGATCCTTGAACCTGCGGGAAACATGGCAGAGAGCCGGGCTCCGGCCCCGGCCAGAAGACCGCGGCCCACGCAGATCTTGTAACTGCCTTTTAAGCTTTTGACGGTGATCGTTTTCATAAGCGGGATTTTACGATCTCCTGCACTTCGGCTGCGATATCTTCGGCGATCTTGCCGTCGGTGGAAACAGAAAAATCACAGGCGTCGTCATAAAAGCTTTCCCGGTCGATCAGGATCTGCTTGAGCGCGCCGAAGGGGTCAGGCTTGTTAAGAAGCGGCCTGTCTTTGGCGTAGCGAACTCGCTGCCACAGGGATTCTGCCGATGCTTTCAGCAGCACGACGATGCCTGTTTCTTTCATGCGACGCACGTTCCCATCCCGGAGCACGATCCCGCCGCCTGTTGCGACCACTTGCCCTTTTTTCTTTGAAAATTGATCTAAAACGGAGGACTCGACATCGCGGAAATACGGTTCGCCCGACTGGGCGAAGATCTCGGGGATCGTGCGCTTTTCTTTTTTCTGGATCTCGCCGTCCAGGTCCACAAAATCACGGTCGAGAAGATCGGCGAGGATCTCCCCCGTCACGGTCTTGCCGGAGCCCATCATTCCGATCAGATAAATATTGTCAGGCGCGGGCACGCTTGAGATACCCTTCGTAATTATGATGGATCTCTGTGACCGAATCACCGCCGAATTTTTCAAGAAAAGCGTCCGCCAGGACGTACGCCGCAAGCGATTCGCCGATCACGCTTCCCGCCGGCACGGCACAGACGTCGCTCCGCTCGAAGTCCGCTTTTTCGGGCCTTTTAGTCTTCATATTGACCGACGCAAGCGGCTTAGCAAGCGTTGAGATCGGCTTCATGGTCAAGCGAACGACCAGGTCCGCTCCATTCGTCATCCCGCCTTCGAACCCGCCGGCATGATTGGTCTTATGAAAGTAGCCGCGGGCCTTGCTATAGAAGATCTCATCGTGCGCTTCCGATCCGAGCATGCCGGCCAGCGCCACACCGTCCCCGATCTCGACCGCTTTGGCGGATTGCTGGCTCATCAGAACCATTGCCAGACGCGCGTCAAGCTTCCGCTCGAAATGGACATAGGATCCAAGCCCGATCGGCAATCCGGTCGCGCGGATCTCATATTTCCCGCCAAGGGAATCGCCGTTTTTCATGGCTTTAGCGATCGCTTGCATCATCGCCTTCTCGGTTTTTTTGCAAACACAGCGGACCGGCGAATCTTTGGAGCCTTTGCGGATCTCTTCGACCGTAATGGCTTCGTCGGGAAGCATGACATTTCCGATCTGGACCACATGGCCCGCGATCTCAATCCCGAATGCTTTGAGCAAAAGCTTGCAGGCAGCGCCGACGGCGACGCGCATCGATGTTTCGCGAGCGCTTGAGCGCTCGAGCACGGCCCGGATCCCTTGATGGTATTTGACCGAGCCGGCAAGATCGGCATGACCCGGCCGCGGACGGAAAAGTTCCGGCATTTCTTCGATCTTAAAATCCTTGTTGGTCAGAAGAAACCCGAGCGGCGCGCCGGTCGTGACCTTTTTGATCACGCCCCCCAGGATCTCGACGCCATCGGTCTCGATCTTCTGCCTGCTGCCGCGCCCAAAACCGCCCTGACGGCGGCGCATTTCCGCGTTGATGAAATCAAGGTCCATGGCAAGACCGCTTGGAAATCCTTCGAGGATGGCCGCCAAGTAATGTCCGTGTGATTCTCCCGCTGTGATGTATCGAAGCATATCAGACTCCGTATAATTTTGATAAAAAGTTAATGACCGCGTCCCCCTCCATGAACATCACGGCGCCCGCAAGCGCGAGAAAGGGGCCGAAAGGGATCGTTTCTTCTTTTTTGACGAAGCGTTGCCAGATCGCGAAGGGCAGCGCCGGGAACGGGGCGAGCAGGAACACGAGCCCGATCTTCGTGAGACCGATAAAGGCGCCGATCATGGCTAAAAGCTTCACATCGCCGCCGCCCATACTGTCCTTCCGGAAAGCGAGTTTACCCAGCCATCCAACCAAAAAGAGAATGCCGCCGCCGGCCAGAAGGCCAAGAAAGGATTCGAAAAGCTTTTGGTGCCACAATGTCTGCGGGAAATGCCCGTGCCCGGTAACGCTGAGCGCGAGCCCCAAGAGCATCCCGGGGATCGTGATCTGGTCCGGGATCAAACCCGTCTCAAAATCTGTCATCGTGGCGACAAGGATCAACGCAAAAAAGATAACTCCTGTAAAAAATTCCGCCGAAAGGCCGTACTGCCGCCACAAAGACCAGGCGATCAACGCGGAGGCCAGTTCGACAAGAAAATAACGGATCGGGATCGGCCGGCGGCACCGGAAACATTTTCCCTGAAGCAAGAGATAGCTTACGAGCGGGATATTCTCATACCATGGGATCTTCGCCTTGCACTGAGGGCAAAAGGATCTCGGAAAAACGATCGAGAGATCTCGCGGCATCCGGTAAATGCAGACATTTAAAAAACTCCCGACGATCGCTCCCACGCAAAAGATGAACCACGGTGTGACAGGATCCATGTCATCCTCTCTTCTCTTTCAGTGCCAGAAAAAGCGCCTCTCGCATCGTTTCAGCCGGCGCTTTCCTTCCCGTCCAATATTCCAAGGCTCGCGCGCCTTGATGAAGCAGCATACCGAGCCCGTTCAAGGTTTTATGGCCTTTGCTTTTCGCGGCCTTTAAAAAAGACGTTTTCGCCGGATTGTAAACAAGGTCCATGAATAATTTCTTTTGCCTACCCGCCTCGGGGATCCAAGACGACGGAACGATCTCGGGATCCCCCGGCTTCAAGCCAAGAGGCGTCGCGTTTATGATAACATCGGCTTTTTGAAGGGCCTCCTTGACCTTTTGGTTCCCCGCCGGAACGGCTCGAAAAAGCGTCTTTGGAAAAAGCCGCCGCATCGCATTCGCGATCCTGCGGGCTTTTTCCGGAAAACAATCCGTGATGAGGACCTCCCGGGCGCCTTCCCGTGAAAGACCGTAAACAACGGCCCGCGCGGCGCCGCCGGCGCCTAAGATCACGGCATTCTTGCCGAACGGATGGAATTTCCCGTCCCGCCCGAGCGCGATCAGAAAACCTTCCATATCCGTATTAGTCCCAATCCACCGTTTCCCGCGGCGGTAAACCGTATTCACCGCACCGATCGCGCGCGCTTCCGGTCGGACTTCATCCAGATAACGCATGACCGTCTCTTTATAAGGGACGGTAACGTTGAATCCCGAAAGAACAAGCTCCGAGGAGCGTGACATCATTTTTTTGAACGCCGCGGGAACAAGTTCGAGGACGATATAGCTTGCGTTGATGCCAAGCTGGCGGAACGCGGCCTCGTGCATCGCCGGAGAAAGTGTGTGAGAAAGGGGGTGCCCGAAAATGCCGTACAGTTTGAGGTCTTTTTCTTTTTTCACACCGAACAGGAACGGCCCTTGGCCCGTTGGGAGTTCGCCGAAACTTTGTTGAGCGCGAAAAGATAGGCGCGCACGCTCGCTTCGATGATGTCCGTGCTTGTGCCGCGCCCCGTCACTTCTTTGCCGCAGATCTCAAGCTTGACTAAAACCTCGCCCAAAGCGTCCTTGCCACCCGTGACCGACTGCAAGCCGTAATGGATCAGTTTCGCTTTGGAATCGACGATCTTCTCGACCGCCTTATAACAGGCATCCACCGGCCCGTCGCCGGTTGAGGTTGCCTTTTTAAGCTTTCCTTCATAAGAAAGGGCGATCTCGGCGCAAGGCTTGGTCCCGGTTTCAGAGACCACTTTCATCGAGACCAGTTTCCAGGTCTCGGGGATCTTGGCGATCTCGTTTTGCAAAATAGCTTCGAGATCTTCGTCAAAGATATATTTTTTCTTATCAGCAAGCGCTTTGAATTGAACGAACGCCTGGTCCATCTCCTGCGCCGTCAAACGGAACCCGAGCTTATTGACCCGGACGCCGAAGGCATGTTTTCCGGAGAGCTTGCCGAGCATTAATTGATTGCCGGAAAGTCCGATCTTTTTGGGATCCATGATCTCATAGGTTTGACGTTTTTTAAGAACGCCATCCTGGTGGATGCCGGACGCATGCCAGAAGGCGTTGCGTCCCACGATCGCTTTGTTCGGTTGAACGACCATCCCGGTCAAATGCGAAACGAGGCGGGATGCCTTGGTGATCTCCGAAAGCTTGATATCGGTATAACAATCCATGAAATCCGCGCGGGTATCGATCGTCATCGCGATCTCTTCGAGCGACGCATTCCCCGCCCGTTCGCCGATGCCGTTGACAGTGCATTCCACCTGATTGGCGCCGGCCAAGACCGCTGCCAGCGAATTCGCGGTCGCGAGCCCGAGGTCATTATGACAATGAACCGAAAGTGCTATCTTTTTCCCGAGACCCGGATTCTTTTGAACAAGGAATCGTATCAATTCTCCGAACTCTTGCGGCACCGCATAACCGACCGTATCGGGGATATTGACCGAGGTTGCGCCCGCCTGGATCGCCGCCCGGACCGTTTCCGACAAAAAATCCCGCTCGGTCCTGGAAGCGTCTTCCGGAGAGAATTCCACCTGCTTGAAGCTTTTAGCCGCCGAACGGATCTCGCGTTCGATCATGGCGAGGATCTCTTTTTTGTCTTTCTTGAGCTTGAACTCCCGGTGGATCTGGGAAGTCGCCAAAAAAACATGAAGGCGTTTTTTGGCCGCCTTCTCGAGAGCCCGTCGGCAAGCGTCAATGTCTTTGGGGATCATCCGCGAAAGGCCGCAGATGACCGGTTTACGCACATTTTCCGCGATCATTGAAACGGCTTTCATTTCCCCCGGAGAGGACGCCGGAAAACCCGCTTCGATGATATCTATATTCAAACGCTCGAGCTGGCGGGCGATCTTCAGCTTCTCGTCCGGCGTCAGCGACGCGCCCGGCGATTGCTCCCCATCCCTCAAAGTCGTATCAAAAATGTAGATCTTGCGTTTTTCTTTCATGGTTTTTTAAAAACTCTCTTTCTTACTTCGCTTTTTTGATGAACTCCATCATATCGCGCAATTTGGCGCCGACCTTTTCGATCGAATGCTGTTCGCAGGTTTCGCGCATTTTCTTGAAATTCGGCCGGCCTTTTTTATTTTCCGCCATCCACTCCTTGGCGAATTTTCCGGACACGATCTCCTTGAGCATTTTTTTCATTTCCTTGCGCGTGCCCTTTGTGATGACGCGCGGCCCGCGCGTGTAACCGCCGTATTCGGCGGTATCCGAGACCCGGCGGTACATGCCGGAGATGCCGTGCAGGAACATCGCGTCGACGATCAGTTTCACTTCATGAAGACACTCAAAATAAGCCATCTCGGGCTGATACCCGGCCTCAACCAAGGTATCGTAACCGGCCGCGATCAGTTCGGTCAGACCGCCGCAAAGAACGGCCTGTTCGCCGAAAAGATCGGTTTCGGTCTCTTCTTTGAAGGTTGTTTCGATCACGCCCGCGCGCGTTCCGCCGATCGCCTTAGCGTAAGCCAGACCGGTCTGAAGCGCCTTCCCGCTTGGATTTTGCTGGACCGCGACAAGGCAAGGCACGCCGCCACCTTCCACAAATTGCGACCGGACTAAAGAGCCCGGCCCTTTCGGGGCGACCATGAATACATCGATATCTTTAGCGGGCTTGATATAACCGAAATGAATATTGAAGCCGTGAGAAAAACAAAGCGATTTACCGGTTTTTAAGTTCGGCGCGATATGTTTTTCATAGATCTCGGCCTGGAGATGGTCTTGCGTGAGGATCTGGATGATATCCCCTTGCTGGGCCGCTTCGCTCGCGGAAACGGGTTTGAAACCGTCCTTGGTCGCCTGCTCGTAATTGGGCGTTCCGGGGATCTCGGAAACGATCACGTTCACGCCGGAATCGCGGAGATTCAAGCCCTGACCGCGGCCCTGGATCCCGTAACCGATGATCGCGACCTTTTTCCCTTTCAGGAGGTTCAAATCCGCGTCTTTGTCGTAATAAATTTTAACTGCCATTTTTTTATCCTTTCTTCGGTCGTGATACGGTTGAAATTATTTCTTTTTTGTTTTCTTTGCCTGTTTTTTTGACGATCTGCAGGGGCCGGATTTTCCGCCGCATTTGGACGGCGCTTTAAGCTGGCCCCGGCGCGCCATCGCGATCTGGCCCGTCCGGACGACTTCCTGGAGGTCGAAAGGACGCAGCAACTCAAGCATGGCGTCGATCTTGCCTTCGCTTCCCGTCACTTCGATCGTAAGCGATTCGGGACTGACATCCACGATCTTGGCACGGAACGTGTTGACGACATGCATGATATCGTTACGGTTCGAGGCGTTGGCCCTGACCTTGATCAACACCAGTTCGCGCGCGATCATGTCCTTGGCCGTCAGGTCCTCAACGCGGATCACGTCCACGAGCTTATTGAGCTGTTTCATGATCTGTTCGACGACACGGTCATCGCCTTTGGCGACCACAGTCATCCGCGACACTTCAGGATCCTGGGTCTCTCCGACCGCAAGGCTGTCAATATTGAACCCGCGCGCGGAAAAAAGTCCCGCGACGCGCGCCAGCACGCCAAAATGATTTTCCACGAGCACTGATACCGTATGCTGCATAAAAACTCCTTTGCCTTTTTAGGCCATATCCATGATCTGGTCCAGCGCGTTCCCGGCCGGGACCATCGGATACACATTCGCTTCTTTGGAAACAAGACACTGCACCACGACCGGGCCTTTGTGCGCCAATGCTTTCTTGATCGCCGGGATCACTTCTTTTTTCTCGCGAATGCGGATCGCGAGAATGCCGTAGGCCCCCACCAATTTCACAAAATCCGGATTGGTCGGCCCGATCACGGAGCCCGAGTAACGGCGTTTGTAAAAAAGTTCCTGCCACTGCCGAACCATGCCATAGTAGCCGTTATCCATGATAAAGACCTTGATCGGAACTTTGTGGTAGGCCGCGGTGGCCAGTTCGGTCATGGTCATCTGGAACGATCCGTCCCCCTCGATGCAAATTACCGTCTCTTGGGGTTTTCCGAGTTGCGCCCCGATCGAGGCAGGAAAGCCGTACCCCATGGTCCCAAGGCCGCCGGAAGTGAGCATGGTACGCGGCCGATCGAACCGGTACCACTGGGCCGCCCACATCTGATGTTGCCCCACGCCCGTCACCACGATGGCCTTGTGTTGGGTCAATTCCCCGATCTGTTCGATCACATAGGCCGGATGGATCTTCTGCCCGGCCGCATCATATTTCATCGGGTGCTTTTGTTTCCACGCGGCGATCTGGGCAAGCCAGCCCTCGATATCCGGACGCTTGTCCGTTACAAGACAGTTCAGTTTTTCCATGGCGCTCTTAACGTCGCTCACCACGGGCACGTGCACGCGCACCGTTTTGGAGATCGAAGAGGGGTCGATGTCCACATGGATGACTTTGGCATGCGGGGCGAACTTCGCCACATTCCCCGTCACGCGATCATCGAAGCGGGCGCCGATCCCGATCAAGACATCGGCATTCTGCACCGCATAATTCGCGAAATGAGTCCCGTGCATCCCGAGCATCCGAAGCGACGACGCATGCGTCTCCGGAAAAATGCCGAGCCCTAAAATCGTGGTGGTGATCGGGATCCCTGTTTTTTGCACGAATTCCCGGATCTCTTTTTCCGCGCCGGAAATGATCGCCCCGCCGCCCACGTAAAGAACGGGCCTTTTGCTCGCGCGGATCAAATCGGCGGCCTTCTGAAGTTGTTCCTCCACGCCCGGGCATTCCACATCCGGTTGATAGCTCCGGATAAAAACATCTTTTGGCCATACGAAATCCGTTTTGGCGCGGCTGACATCGACCGGAAAATCGATCAATACGGGTCCGGGCTTGCCGGTCGTGGCAATATAGAACGCTTCGCGCACGATGCGCGCGATATCGCGGACGTCTTTGATCAGAAAATTATGCTTGGTGATCGGGCGTGTGATCCCGACGATATCCACTTCCTGGAAAGCGTCGCTTCCGATCGCGTTCGTCGTGACTTGCCCCGTAATACAGACGAGCGGCACGGAATCCATATAAGCCGTCGCAAGGCCGGTGACCGTATTGGTCGCGGCGGGGCCCGAGGTTACAAGGCAAACGCCGGGACGGCCGGTCGCGCGAGCATAGCCGTCAGCCATATGGGTCGCGCCCTGCTCATGTTTCGTGAGGATCAATTTGATCTTCGAATCATAAAGCACGTCGTAAGTGGGCAGAATGACCCCGCCTGGAAGCCCGAAAACATGCTTCACGCCTTCTTTTTCAAGACATTTGATGAGGATCTGCGCCCCAGTGAGTTTCATGGTTTGTTTCCTGTGCGGGGAGATTAGACCGCGAAGAAATCCTTAACGCCTTTTTTGAATTTTCCCTTCCAACTCTTCTCGCCCTGAGCCGTTGAAAGCGCCCAATTCTGGCTTGTGGTTTCCATCCACTCAAAAAAAGTCTTTTTGAATTCCAAGGTATCAAGCTCGTCGTTGTTCTGATATTCCGCGAGATGGACCGGATAGCCCTTTTTCTGGAAATCATCGAACCAGGGCTGATTGCGCGATTCGGCGTCCCCGTCCGATTTTAAAGCGACATAAAAAGGGACCTGGCTGGCCGCGTCGGACCGGGGGCGCACCAACGGCGAAAAAGGCCCGTCCCATGCTTCCTCGAGAAGCGTGACCGCTGAAAATTCCTGCGGGTATTTTGTCGCTAGATAACCGCCATACTGGGCACCCGAACCCTTCCCGAGAAGATAGATCCTTTTTTTATTGATCGGAAACCTTTCAGCGATATCCTTTTTGACCGACAAAAGCCAGTCATCCAGCTGGTAAGGGGTCGTCCCCGATTTTGGCCAGATCTCATAAGGCGCCAAGATAAAAATGCTTTTCCTCTGCGCAAGGCCTGTTAAATATTCGATCTGTTCTTGCGCCGTTTTGGATTCCGCCGGAGCGATCATGATCATCGCGTACGTACGGTCTAGCTTGTAATCTTTCGGCACAAAAAGATAGACGGGGTATTTGAACCCGCCCACTTCCACAAGCCCGGAGGGCACCGAAGTGCTCGGGATAGGCTCTACGGCGGCCGCGGGCTTCGGCGCCTGGGACGCGGAAGCGGTCTCATCTGCTGAAGTTCCGGGCAAAGCCGCGGGTTCCACTTCAAGGGCCCCCGGAAGCTCTGTTTGTTCTACCTGGGCTTCTTCGGCCTTGGGCGATATCGGGGTGGATTCTTCCACACCCATATCGACATCGGGCTCGGTCTGCATGGTCGCCGTGTCTTCATCGGCCCATACAAACACACTGAAGGAGATCGAAAAAACAGCAAAAAAAAGAAAAAAAACTCCCTTCTGCCAGCTTCTCATAGGGACCTCTGATCTTGCCTGCCTCCCGGCAGGCAGGCGGTTATTAAAATGGCGTAACTCTTTGAGACAAAAGAGGTTATTATTATATGGATAACATTTACCTTGTCAATCGAGCTGAAAAACGCCCTTTTCACCCGCTTTTCGAAAATAAACCGGAGAGAAAAAGACGGTCTTTAGGAGGAAGCGCTCTTTTTTTTGGGGATCTTGGGAGTGGTATTGGCGACCGATGCGACGGCGGCGGCCGGAGAAAGTGACGTCTTTTTTGACGTAGCGCTTGTTGTTACGGAAGTCTTTGCGCTATCGGAGGTTACGGATGTTCCCAAAGATACCTCGGTGGGGCCAAAAGCGTCCGTCTTTGTCACAAGCTCATAGATGATCTCCCCGGGCTTCACGAACCCGAGCTCTTCGCGGATCACTTTTTCCAGGTAAGCAACGTCCGTTTGAAGCAGGTTGCGTTCATCCGCGAGCACTTTGATCTGCTGGTCGATCTCACGGATCTTTTGTTTCAGGCGTTCTTCTTCGGACCTGAGCTCGCGGTAGCGGGTCACTGACGGCAAATAGATCCAGCAGAGGATCAACGCGACGGCCAGCAGGACCGCGAGAAAAATAAAGAACTTTTTTAACATCGCGCCGCGAGCTTGGGGCCGGCGTAAACCGCTTTCGAGCCGAGAGCTTCTTCGATGCGGAGCAGGCGGTTGTACTTGCAGATGCGGTCCGTGCGCGAAGTTGATCCCGTCTTGATCTGGCCGGTGTTCAGAGCGACGGCGAGATCGGCGATCGTGGTGTCCTCGGTTTCGCCGCTGCGGTGGCTCATGACGGCGGTGTAATTATTTTTTTGAGCAAGGCGGACGGCAGCGATGGTCTCGGTCAGCGTCCCGATCTGATTGACCTTGATCAAAATGGAGTTCGCCGTCTTCGATTCGATCCCCCGCTCGAGACGCTTGGTGTTCGTCACAAAAAGATCATCGCCCACAAGCTGGATCTTCCCGCCAAGACGATCGGTCAGTTTTTTCCAGCCGTCCCAATCGTCTTCCGCAAGTCCGTCTTCGATCGAAAAGATCGGGTATTTGTCGCAAAGAGCCGCGTAGAATTCCACCATCTCCTCGGCGGTTTTGACGGGCTGCTGCTCGGCGCAAAGCACATACTTGCCCGGGTTCTTGTTCCCGCCGAACTTGTCCTGGTTGTAGAAACTGGAACTCGCCGGATCGAGCGCGATCTTCACGTCCTTCCCGGCCTGATAGCCGGCCTTCGCGATGGCCTCCATGATCACATCAAGGGCTTCATGATTGGACCCGAGGTTCGGCGCGAATCCGCCTTCATCGCCGACGGCCGTGGAAAGTTTTTTATCGTGGAGGATCTTTTTAAGGTTGTGGAACACTTCGGCGCCCATGCGGAGCGCGTCTTTGAAGGTCTCCGCCCCGAACGGCATGATCATGAATTCTTGAAGGTCGACATTATTGTCCGCGTGAACGCCGCCGTTGATGATATTCATCATCGGAACCGGCAAAAGATGCGCCGCTTCGCCGCCGAGGTATTGATAAAGCGGGATGCCGCGGGAGCTTGAAACCGCGCGGGCGCACGCAAGCGAAACGCCCAGAATGGCGTTCGCGCCAAGCCGTGATTTATTGGGCGTCCCATCCAGGACGATCATGAAACCATCGATCTCTTCCTGCTTGGCGGCATCTTTGCCTTTGAGAGCTTTCTGGATCTCGCCGTTCACGTTTTCGACGGCCTTCAGCACCCCCTTGCCGAGGTAGCGGGCCTTGTCGCCGTCGCGGAGTTCGACGGCTTCGTGTTCGCCGGTCGAGGCGCCGCTTGGCACCGCGGCCCTGCCAACGATACCGTCCCTTAATTTTACGTCCACTTCAACGGTGGGATTTCCGCGGGAATCGAGGATCTCGCGCGCTTTGATCTGATCAATGATGGCTCGGGTCATTTTAAACTCCTTTTTGGTTGTGTCTAAGGATCATAACGAAGAAAAACAGACAAATTGAGGCCGTGATTATAGCAAATTCGCCGGGAGTGTCCATAACTCCAAGCTTAGGGTTTGGCTTTCCCTCTCAGAACAAGGTCGAGCGCTTCCGGATAAAGCTGGTATTCGACTTCATGGATGCGGGTCTCGAGCGTTTCCAGGGTATCGTTGGGAAGAATGGAGATCTTGCGCTGAAGGATAAGCGGGCCCGTATCGACGCCCGTATCGACAAAATGGACCGTCACGCCGGTCTCTTTTGCCTTCGCTTCCCAAGCGTCCCTGATCGCATGAGCGCCGGGAAATTTCGGTAAAAGCGCCGGGTGGATATTGATAAGCCGCCCGTAATATTTCCTTACGAACCCCTCGGTCAAAACGCGCATGAACCCGGCCAGTACCACAAGGTCGATCTTGTTTTCTTCCAGGCATCGATCGAGCGCTTTATCAAAAGCCGCGCGATCGGCATAAGATTGATGATCGATCATCGCCGTCTTGACCCCAAGAGCCGAAGCCTTCTCCAGCGCCTTGGCGCCAGGCTTGTTGGAGATCACGATCGCAGGATCCGCGGAGATCTCGCCCGCCCTGATCCGAGCGATGATATTCGCCATATTAGTACCGTTTCCAGAAACTAAAAATGCCAAGCGTTTCATGTTTTCCACCCCGTTAGAGATAAGAAGCGCTTCAAACGATTCCGTAAATATCGTTTCCCCATTCCAGTTTTCAAGTATCTTTCTCTTGCCCTGGCATCTTCCGCACGAACACATGCTTCACAGTAAATGAGTTCCAAAGGCCTCCTGAATTTAGTGGCGGGCACTTCACCAGCATTATGTTGTTTGAAGCGCTTCTGTAAATCTGAAGCATAACCTGTGTACAATCGACCATCCTTTTTACTTCTCAAAACATAAGTGTAATACATCACACTCAATCTCTAACGGGGTCCATATTCGTCCCGCTGCCGGACACTAAAAAAGCGATCCGTTTCATGCTTGGCTCCTTTTCGGCAAAACGCTCTTCCGGTCCTTGCCGGCTACCAACACCACCATTTCACCTTTGCGCGGTTTTTTTATCATATCCTGTATCAGCTCCGACAAAGGCCCGCGGAGGATCTCCTCGAATTTTTTTGTAAGTTCCCGCGCGACCGCGGCTTCGCGATCCCCTAAAACATGGAACATATCTTCTAATGCCTTGACGATCCGAAAGGGCGATTCAAAAAAGATCAGCGTTTCTTCCCGCTCCGCTAACGCTTTGAGCTCGTTTTTCCGTTTCTGCCCCTTGTTCGAAAGAAACCCTAAAAAACTGAAGCTGTCGGTCGGAAGACCGCTTGCCACAAGGGCTGTCATGACGGCCGAAGGACCCGGCAATACCTCAAGCGGCAATCCCTCCGCGATCGCCGCATGAACCGCTTGGAATCCCGGATCGGAGACAAGCGGCGTGCCACCGTCTGAAACGAGCGCGAGGCGCTTTCCTTCCTTTAAAAGCGAAATGATCTCATCGGTCTTCCGCGCAGAACTGTGCTCGTGATAGCTGAAAAGGGGTTTCGCGATCCCATAATGCTGCAAAAGCTTCTGTGTCTGGCGCGTGTCCTCGCAAAGAACCATATCCGCGCTCTTCAAGGCCTCGAGCGCCCGGAGCGTGATATCTGAAAGATGGCCGATCGGCGTCGGAACAATAGTCAGCATAAAAGGTCAACGGTGCCGCTCTAGAACATAATCCGCCAGCTGCTCGAGACTCGCACGGTAGATCGAGTCCGGAAAATTCTGAAGCTCAAGGCGAGCTTTTTCAATGAACATGCGCGCTTTTTCCCTGGCGTATTCCAACGCGCCGTTCTTGCGAAGCAGTTCCAAAAGCATACCGAATCTTTTGCTGCCTTTGGAATCCCGCAACAGCTCGACCGCTTTGAGGCGATCGGCCGAGCCCAGGAGGCGGATCACGGGAAGCGTGTACACCCCTTCTTCGAGATCGCCGCCAAGAAATTTCCCGAATTCCCGTTCCTCGCCCGTAAAATCCAAACAATCATCGATGATCTGAAAAGCCATGCCAAAGAAGATGCCGAAATTCCTGAGCGCCGCAAGCCGCTTGTCATCCAGCCCCCAAACGCAAGCGCCCGTCTCGAGCGAGCAGGCAAGAAGGGAAGCCGTTTTTTTGCGGATGATCTCAAGATGCGCGGATTCCTGAAGGTCGACATTGTTCTTTTCGTTCAATTCATGGACTTCCCCGTCGCAGATCTCGCCGGCGGTCCTTAAAAAAAGCGGGATGATCTTTTCGTTCCCGTAATGGAAGATCTCGCCCATCGCGCGGTCATGGAAAAAATCCCCCACGAGCACCGCGGTTTGCGGCCCCCATTTCACGTTGAGCGTCGGAATGCCGCGGCGAAGACGCGCCGAATCGATGATGTCGTCATGGATGAGGGTCGCCGCGTGAAAGATCTCGGTCGCGGATGCCAGATGAAGTTCGTTTGTTTCGTTCTTTTCAGAAAGAACGGCGGCATCTTCCCGGAGAGAACGGGCCAGCCCGGCGCCCAAGAGCAGCAAAGCGGGACGCAAGAATTTCCCGTTCTTCGAAAAAAAGTAGTCAACGATCTCCCGGATCTGCTTGTTCGGCGTCTGGAGGGTTTCCTGAATGAGCGCGGGAATCCTCCTTAAAGCTTCGCGGACAGGCGTATAAATATCTTCCAAAGTCAGGGTTGTTTTCATAAGGAGGCCTGTATTATAACAAAAACCTCTTGCCGCTTGAGGGATATTTCGGGCTCGTTTTAAACGGCTTCCAGGCGGCCCGAGAGGGAGAGAAATTCCTCCAGGGAGAGCGTTTCCCCCCTGGCATTTAAAGCAAAACCCAGATCCTGGAAAATACGCTCCAGGTCTTTGCGGTTTTTCCGGGGCTTGAACCCGTTGGCAAGCAGCGAAAGAAGGGTCTTGCGCCGCTGGCTGAAAGCGATCTGGACAAGTTCTAAGAATTTCTTTTCATAAACGGTGGATATCCCGGGCGCGAACGAACGGAAAGTGAACGCGATAACGCGCGACATGACTTCCGGCCGGGGCAAAAAACAGGCGGGTGAAACATCAAAAAGAAACTTCGTTTCTCCGTAAAAGCGGGTTGTCACGCTCAGCCGGCCATAATCATCCTCCCCCGGTTTCGCCGTAAGTCTCGCCGCAACCTCTTTTTGGAGCATGAGCACGGCTTTTGAAAAATTTTTCGCATGCTCGATGAGGTGAAAAAGGATCGGCGTGCTGATATAGTAAGGTAAATTGCCGACCGCTTTGACTTTCGGGCCTTGCCCCGCCCATTCCTGAAGAGTTTTTGTCAGATTATTTTCCAGGATATCGCCGTGGACCAACGTAAATTTTCCGGCATATGCTGGCGCGAGTTCGGTTTGAAGGATCTCGACGAATTTCCTGTCTTTTTCCACCGCAAGCAACGAAAAACCCCGTTTCAGGATTTCCTGTGTCACGGCGCCAAGGCCGGGGCCTATCTCTAAAACGCGTTCACCGGGTTTAAGATCAAGGGCGTCCACGATCTTGCGGATCGTGTTGGGATCCATCAGGAGATGCTGTCCGAGATGGCCGCGGATGCGAAGATTGTATTTTTTAAGAAGCTCTACTTGCGTGAGCATTGCTTCAAAACGGCTTTTTTGGCAAGGCGGAGCGCGGCAAGCATCGAAGAAGGATCGGCTTTCCCCTGATAAGCGATATCAAAAGCCGTACCGTGATCGGGCGAGGTCCGGACATAAGGAAGACCGAGCGTTACATTGACGCCGTCATGGAACGCGACTAGTTTGAATGGCCCAAGCGCCTGATCATGATACATGCTGATAAGGGCATCGTATCTGCCGTGATAAGCAGCGTGGAACAAAAGATCGGCAGAAAACGGCCCAAATGCACGAATACCTCTACGGCGCGCGGCGCGAACCGCGGGCGCGATGATCTTCTCCTCTTCGTCGCCGCATTCTTTCCCGTGAGGGTTTAAGGCGCACACAGCGATCCTGGGCCTTGGGATCTTCAGGCCCCGCCGCAGCATCGCGTCCGTCAGCGTCATTTTTTCGAGGATGGATCTCGCCGTCAGAAGGCCGCTGATCTTTTTGAGCGGAACGTGGATCGTTGCGAGCGTGACGTTAAGCCGGGGACTGACGAACATCATGGCAAAACGGCGGCTTCCCGCTTTTTGGGCCAGGAATTCCGTGTGTCCGATAAAATGCCGGTCAACGAGGCGCACAGCGGCTTTATTCACCGGCGCGGTGACAACCGCATCTACGATCTTTTGGCGGGCAAGGGTGGCCGCTTTCGCGATCGCGGCGAGCGCGAGCCGGCCATTCTCTTTATATAATTTTCCGATCTTGAAAGTTCCGGCACCCGAAACCGAAGGAGCGATATCCAGAAAATAAACATGTCCCGGACGAAGCGAACCCGGCGCGACGGAGGAAAGGGTTTGGGAAGGAAGAGAAAGTTTTGTTTTTTTACGAAGAATTTCAAAAACCTTTTTCGAGCCGATCAAAAGATAAGCGCAGCGGGAGCCGGGTCTTTCTTTTTTGAGAGCTTTCACGGCGATCTCGGGGCCGATCCCGCCGGGATCGCCCATGGTGATCGCAACAACCGGAGGGCGTTTTCGCAGAGCCGTTTTTACTCCATCCGCCATCCGCCAGCCTCCATCCTTTTTACTTTATGGAAATATAAGCCAACTTCTTAAGCTCTTCCATCCAGGCGCGAAAACGTTCGTTACTTTCCTGCTGGAAGAGATACCCGCCGATCTGGTCTTTAACCTCTTCAAAAGTCCTCGTCTTTTCGGGTTCTTTGGCTTCGATGCGGAAGATGTGGTAACCGATGGGCGTTTCCACAATGCCGGTCATTTGTCCGACCGGCGTATTGAAGATCACGTTATCGACCGATTCGATCATGGTACCGCGTTCGATCCAGTCCCCGAGGCCTTCCTGTTTCGCAAGACTGTCCTCCGAAAAATCCTTCACGATCTGATCGAAATTCCGGTAAAGCTTGATCTTTTGTTGCAAAAGCTCGATCCGCTGCTTCGCTTTTTCGTCCGTCAGCCCTTTGGAGCGGGCTTCTTCGCTTTTTTTGATCGTAAGAGAGCGGACCTTGATGCGCTCTTTCGCCTTGAACTTATCGGGATTATTCCTGAAGAAGTCCTCCACTTCCGTCGGAGAAACGACCACCCGGGATCGGACCTCGCGGTCCTGCAACTGACGGATCATGGCCTGTTTTTTAAGACGCTCTCGAAGCGCTTTTAAGGTAAGTCCTTCCCGCTCGAGCATCATCTCGAGATCTTCGGGCTTCTCGAGCCTGGATTTGAATTCCTCGAATTCCTTGTCGACTTCCTCGTCTTTGACCACGATTTCCTGGCGGACCGCCTCCTGATAGACCAGCTTATCTTCGATCATCTGGTTCAGGATCTTCTGGCGGACCTCATTAACGGCCTTGATCAGGGCTTCGCCACTGTATTCTTTTCTGTATTCCTCGTACACGGGCCTTAAAAAAGTATCGAGCTCCGCCTGGGTAATGACTTCATCGTTGACCACAGCCACCACGCGGTCCAAGAGCTCTTCTTCGGCGGCTTGAACAGGCGGCAAACATTTCGGCATTTCCAGAACGAATAACATGATGGAGATCAGCAAAAGACGTTTCATAGGGAAGCATTATACAATAACTAAGGTGAAAAAGGGACTCGTACCTCGGGACCCGTTTACAAAGATCGAGTCCCGAGTCCCGAGCTACTGCTTTTCTGCTCTTCGACCGCTTTTTTAAGCATTTTGCAGTAGAGATCGAACCCGACGGCCTGGATAAAGCCGCTTTGCTCGTGCCCGAGCAGGTTCCCGGTTCCGCGGATCTCAAGGTCTTCCATCGCGATCTTGAATCCCGAGCCGAGTTGCGTGAATTTTTCGATGGCGTGAAGCCGCTTCTGCGCGTCCTGGGTCATGACCCAGTTCTTCGGGATCAAAAAATAGGCGAAGGCCTGCCGTTTTTCCTTGAAACGCCCGACCCGTCCGCGCAGCTGGTAAAGATCGGCCAAGCCAAAGCAATCGGCCCGGTCCACGATCAAAGTATTCACGTTCGGGATATCAATGCCGGATTCCACGATGTTGGTCGAAATAAGGCAATCAATCTCCCCTTTAAGGAACTGTTTCATAACGCCCTCGAGCATCTCGACTTTCATCTGCCCGTGCATCACGCCGAACCGGACGGCGGGCAGAAGTTTCTTGAGTCTTTCATGGACCCGCTCGATGGATTGGACGCGGTTGTGGACAAAATAGACCTGCCCCTTGCGGACAAGTTCCCGTTCGATGGCCTGTTTGACGATATTCTCGTGATATTCCATCACAAAAGTTTCGATCGGCAACCGGTTTTCCGGCGGCGTATCGATCACCGACATATCCCGGACCCCCAGAAGCGCCATATGGAGCGTCCTCGGGATCGGCGTGGCGGTAAGCGTCAGAACGTCCACCTGCGTGCGCATTTGTTTGAGCTTTTCTTTATGGCGGACGCCGAAACGCTGTTCCTCATCAATGATCACAAGGCCGAGGTCCTTGAACTGGATGTCTTTGGAAAGGAGGCGGTGGGTCCCGATCACAATATCCATCGCACCCTCCCGGAGCGCTTTGACGATCGCTTTTTGCTCCCGCGGCGTTTGAAATCTTGAAAGAAGGCCGACCGACGCCGGAAAGTTTTTGGTGCGGTCTTTGAGTAAAATATAATGCTGTTCGGCCAGGATCGTGGTCGGCACCAGGAACGCGGCCTGCTTGCCTCCCATGACCGCTTTGAAGGCGGCCCGCATCGCGACTTCGGTTTTGCCGTAACCCACATCCCCGCAAAGCAGCCGGTCCATGGGCCCGTCGGATTCCATATCGCGTTTAACTTCCTCGATCGCGCGTTTTTGTCCCGGCGTTTCTTCGAACGGGAATTCCTCCTCGAATTCACGCTGCCACGGCGTGTCCTTGGGAAAAGCCAGGCCTTTCAGAAGACTGCGTTTGGCCTGGATCTGCAGCAGGTCTTGGGCGACTTTGTGAAGCGCCGTCCGCGTCCGGTGTTTGATCCGTTCCCATTCTTGGGTGTTGAGTTTGGTAAGTTTCGGAGAAACGCCGGAGCCGCCGATGTAGCGCTCGACGGGTTCTTCCATGGAAAGATAGAGGATCTCGCGGTCAGCATATTCGATCGCCATGCAGCGGGTGCGCACCTTTTGCATTTGGATGACTTTGGTGCCGAGAAAACGGCCGATGCCGTACTTGAGATGGACGACGAGATCGCCGCGTTCGAGGTCTTTCGTGCCGGCAACGGGCTCGAAAGTTTCGAGGCGTTCTTCCATGCGACGGAGTTTTTTGCGGAAAAGGTCGGAGACTTCGATCAGAAAGACTTCTTCAAAGACCGCGGTGCTTTCGCCGGAAGCGGGCGAGAAATCACGGATCTGGGCCAACGTGTCGCCGTGGAGCTGGATCCGGACTGGAAGGCGGTAAGTTACGGGATAAATATCGACTGTGCCGCCCCGCACGGCGAACTCCCCCGGCAAAGCGACATATTCTCTTTTCTGGTAATGAAGCTCTGCCAAAAGCGCTTCGAGCTCCCCGATCCCGATCTGGGTGTTGACTTTAAGCCGTTTGATCTCCACCCCGTTAGATCTCCTATTTCATAACTCGTCATGAACCATTTTAACTGCGCTAGTTGAAATGGTCACCGCCCCGTCAAAGATCTAACGGGGTCCGTAGAAAAGGTATTCTAACACAAAGATCGCGTCCTGATTTTCCAAGAAAGAGGACTGTTTGGCGGGATTATTTAAAGATAGAAGCAATGCGGGTTACGGCGGCTTCGATGTCCTTTTCGGAACACGCGTAGCTCATGCGGATGTGCTGGGCGCTACCGAAAGGTTCGCAAGGGATCACTGCGACATGAACTTCATCGAGAAGTTTCTTGGCGACTTCAAAACCGCTTAAACCGGTGCCGCTGATATCGGTGAAAAGATAGAACGCGCCGTTCGATTTGAAGGGCTTGAAAGACGGCACGGATTTTTTCAGCAGAGAAATAAAAAGATCGCGGCGCTTTTGGAACACTTCGCGCATTTTCCCGGCTTCCTGATCGCCTTGATCAAGCGCGACGACCGCTCCCGGCTGCGTAAAAGAAACAGGATTGGAGGTGGAATGGCTTTGGATGCTTTCCACGGCTTTCGCGAGCGTCTTTTCCGGGATCGCGGCGTATCCCAAGCGCCAGCCGGTCATCGCGTAGGCCTTGCTGTGGCCATTCACGATCACGGTGCGTTTGGCGATCTCGGGATCCAAAGACGCGATCGAAACATGCTTCAGGCCGTCAAAGATCAACTTTTCGTAGATCTCGTCGCTTAACACAAGCACTTGAGGATGTTTGCGGAGTACGGCGCAAAGCGCTAAAAGCTCCTCCTGGGTGTAGACCGCGCCCGTAGGATTCGAGGGTGAATTGAGGATCAGGATCTTCGACCTTGGCGTGATCGCTTTTTCGAGCGCGGGCGGTGTGATCTTAAAATTCGTTTTTTCATCCGTCGGGATAAAAACACTTGTCCCGCCGAGCACCGTGACCATCTCGGGGTAGCTCAGCCAATACGGGGAAGGGATCAGAACTTCGTCACCGGGATTAAGCAGCGCAAAAAGCACATTGAAGATCACATGTTTGGCGCCGCAGCCGACCACGATCTGGTCGGGCGCGAACTCAAGCCCTTGGTCCCTTTTGAGTTTGCGGCAAACAGCCTGGCGAAGCTCCAGCGTGCCGGGAACGGGAGTGTATTTGGTGTTCCCTTTTTTGAGGGATTCGATCGCCGCTTCCTTGATGAAAGCGGGCGTATCAAAATCAGGCTCGCCCGCGCTAAGAGAGATCACGTCGATCCCCTGCCCTTTCATGGCCTTCGCCTTGGCGGCGATCTCAAGCGTAACCGAGGGTTTTACGGCCAGGACTTTTTTTGAAAGTTCCATAAGGAAAGAACTCCTTACTTGTCGTCGCCTTTAAGGAATTTCCTGAGCTTGCCCAGGAAACCGCCTTTTTTCTCGGCATCTTTTTTCTCATCCGGTTTTGCCGGCGCGGATTCTTTTTTAACATCCGCGGACTTGGCGGATTCTTTCGCCGGATGTTTTTCGGCGGTTTTTTCGCCCGGCTTGGCTTCTTTCTTTTTCTTGGCCTTTTTGGCCGGGGCCTCAAAAACAACGGTCCACTCGAGGAGGGCCATCTGGGCGCCGTCACCGGCACGGTAGCCGAGACGAAGCACGCGCGTATAGCCGCCTTTGCGGTCCTTGAAAAGAGGCGCGATCTTCGTGATAAGAATGCGCGCGATCTCGGGATCCCGGACCTTAGAGATCAAAAGCCGGTGCGCATGAAGCCCGCCGCGCTTGGCGATCGTGACCATTTTATCCGCCAATGCGCTTGTTTCCTTGGCTTTGGCATGGGTCGTCTCGATGCGTTTTTTCAAGACGAGCGCCCGCACAAGATTTCTAAGCAGGGCCGTGCGGTGCGAACTTACGATTCCTAATGTCCTTCTGCGACGTTGATGGCGCATGGCACGATCCTTATGATTCGCTGGGGGCCGCGACCGCTGCGCCCTTGTTAGGTAAACGACCTTCGAGGGCCATCCCGAGATGGAGATTCATGCCGGTCAAGATGGCATTGATCTCGTTGAGGGATTTTTTCCCGAAATTCTTGTATTTAAGCATCTGGGCTTCGGTCTTCTGCACCAGGTCGCCGATCGTTTTGATATTGGCCGCTTCGAGACAATTGGCGCTTCGAACGGAAAGCTCCAGTTCGCTGATCGGCTTATTGATCATATCAAGAAACTCTTTGTCTTCGACCTCTTCTTCCTCTTCTTCTTCCGGCAATTCGCCGTAGTTGACGAAAACATCCAGGTGGCGCTGGAGGATGTTGGACGCGTAAAGAAGCGCTTCCTCCGGGCCCATGGCGCCGTTCGTCCAGATCTCGAGGATCAAGCGGTCGTAATCGGTGATCTGCCCGACGCGGGTGTCTTCCACGTAAAAATTCACCTTGGTCACGGGCGAAAAGATCGAATCCACGGTCACCACACCGATAGACGAATCTTCCTGCTTGTTGCGTTCAGCGGGAACATAACCGCGGCCGCGGCCCACTTCCATCTCCATTTTGAACGTCTGGGACTTGCTTAAATTGCAGAT
Organism: Candidatus Omnitrophota bacterium; assembly: GCA_022709525.1. Classification (GTDB taxonomy): domain Bacteria; phylum Omnitrophota; class Omnitrophia; order Omnitrophales; family Aquincolibacteriaceae; genus Aquincolibacterium. The sequence continues at coordinate 128,730 of JAKLIQ010000003.1, read as the reverse complement.
CACAAGCTCCGGGTTGACGATCTCGACGGTTTCGTCGGCCTGAATGTCGCCGGCCTTGACTGGGCCCTGTTTTTTGACGTCGATGTAGATCTTCTTGGGGCCTTTCCCGTGATAACGCAGAACGATCTTTTTCACGTTCATTACGATCTGAGCGCCGTCTTCGGCAACCCCTTCGACCGTGGAGAATTCATGGAGCATGCCGTCGATCTTGATGCTGGTCACGGCGGCCCCTTCGATCGAAGAGATCAGCACGCGGCGAAGCGCGTTGCCGATCGTGGTGCCATAACCCCGCTCGAAAGGTTCGGCAATGAACTTGCCATAATTAGGCGTCAGCGACCCTTGTTCCGCTTCGAGGCGCTTCGGCATTTCAAATGTTTTCCAACGAATACCCATTGTATTTTCTCCTCCAATGAACAGATTATTTAGGACGCTTTTGCATCCTAAATGATAGGCCGTTAGGCCGTCTGTGAATTGGACCCCGCACCCAGCTTGAAATAAGCCGAACGGAGTCCTTAAAACTTTATTTCAAAAAAACAATCTTCATTCCGCCCCCGCGCCGCTCTGGGTGCGGGGTAAATTCCGTCCGATACCTTATGCTGCAAATGCAGCATAAGGTATGACGTCATTTAGAATACAATTCCACGATCAGCGACTCTTCGACCGGCAAACCGGCTTCCGCTTTGGTCGGAAGTCTCATGACTTCGGCTGTCAGTTTCTCGCGATCGAGGGTCAACCACTCGGGAACATTCAGGTCTTTCCATTTCTCAAGACTTGCCTGCACCCGTTTGGCGGTCGCTTCTTTTTGCCTTAGGCCGATCTTTTGGCCCACTTTCACGATGTAGGACGGAACATCGACCTTTTTGCCGTCCACAGTGATATGCCCATGCCCGACCATCTGACGCGCTTCGCGGCGGGAAGACCCGAAAAGAAGACGGAAAACAACATTGTCCAGGCGCCGCTCCAGAAGCTGGATCAACATTTCGCCGGTCACGCCCTTCATACGCACCGCCCGCTTAAAGAATACACGGAACTGGCGTTCGCCAAGTCCATAGATCCTTTTCATTTTCTGTTTTTCGCGCAGCTGAACCCCGTAGTCGGAGAGTTTTTGCCGGGAAAGGCCATGCTGCCCGGGCGGCTTCCCTAAACGTTTGTCATATTTTTCATCAGTGACGCGACGGCCTTTGAGACCGAGATTGACGCCCTCGCGACGGTGCAACCGAATAACTGGACCGCGATACCTTCCCATAAATTAAACTCTCCTCTTTTTCGGCGGACGGCAACCGTTATGCGGCACCGGTGTGATATCGTGAATGGCGCTGATCACAAGACCCGCCGCTTGAAGCGCGCGAATGGCCGATTCCCGGCCCGCGCCGGGGCCCTTGATATAAACTTCCACTTCTTTCATGCCGTACTCCATGGCTTTTTTTGCGGCCTTCTCGGAAGCGATCTGGGCCGCGAAAGGCGTCGATTTTTTCGACCCCTTGAAACCCGCCGAACCGGAAGATTCCCAGCAGACGGCGTTGCCGCCGGCATCGGTAATGGTGATGATGGTGTTGTTAAAGCTCGCCGCGATGTGCGCAACGCCGCGGGCGATGTGTTTGATCTTTTTCTTTTTAGCCATATCGTTCCTTTATTGATTGATGATGACGGACTATTTAGGCGCGGGTGCGGCCCGATTGAGACCGCCCACGGTCTTCCGTTTCCCCTTGCGGGTGCGCGCGTTCGTATGCGTGCGCTGTCCCCGGCACGGAAGGCCTTTCAGATGCCTGGAACCCCGGTAGCAGCGAATATCCATCAAACGCTTGATGTTCGTCTGGATATCGCGGCGAAGGTCGCCTTCCACCTTCAGCGTGCGCTGGATGATCCCCGTAATGACGGAGACCTCGGCCTCGGTCAGATCCTTGGCCCGTTTGGCCAGGTCGACTTTAGCTTCGTTTAAAATTTTCTTGGAAAGCGTCTTGCCCACCCCATAAAGGTAGGTTAACGCCACATCGATTCTTTTTTCTCTCGGGATATCCACCCCAATGATACGCGGCATACTTTGGATCCTTTCTTAAAAGACCGACTAACCCTGTCGCTGTTTATGTTTCGGATTGCTGCAGATCACATAGACGTAGCCCTTACGGCGCACGATCTTGCAATTCTCACAGATCCTTCGTACCGAACTTCTGACTTTCATTTTTTCACCTCGAATGAATTATTTGACCCGGAACGTGATCCTTCCGCGGGTCAGGTCGTACGGAGAAAGCTCCATCTTGACCTTGTCGCCCGGAAGAATACGGATGTAGTGCATTCTCATTTTGCCGGAAATATGCGCCAGCACCTTGTGCCCGTTCTCAAGCTCAACGCGGAACATCGCGTTGGGCAAGGGCTCGATCACGGTCCCTTCTACTTCGATCGCATCTTCTTTTGGCATTGGTTAAAGAACCCCGTCGCTAGTTAAATTGATGAATCCACTTTCCGTAAAAGCAATCGTATCTTCATAATGGCTGGCGTTCTTGCGGTCTTTCGTGACCACGGTCCAGCCGTCCTCAAGCGTTTCCACGGCATAATGACCCGCCGTGACCATCGGCTCGATCGCGAGGACCAATCCCGGCTCGATCTTTGCGCCTCGACCCGCCTTTCCGTAATTGGGGACCTGAGGGTCCTCATGGAGCTGACGGCCGATCCCATGCCCCGCGTAATCGCGAACGACCTGAAAACCCCGCTTTTCAACATACTGCTGGATCGTCTCCGAAAGATCTCCGATCCTCCATCCCGTCTTATACGCCGCAAGGGCCCCGTCCAAGGACGCTTTTGCGGCATCGATCAGCGCCTGCTTTGCCGGGTCGGGCGTGCCGACCTGCCAGGTCCTCGCGGCATCCGCATAAAAACCTTTCCGTTTCACGCCGATATCAAAGCTTACGAGATCGCCTTTTTTTAATTGCCGCCCGTTCGGGATCCCGTGAACGACCGCTTCGTTGAGCGAGATGCAGGCCGTTTTCGGATAGCCGCGGTATCCCTTGAACGCCGGTTCTCCCCCGTTTTCCAGGATCACCTTTTCGGCCACGCTATCAAGCGCCGCTGTCGCCACCCCTTCGGCGATCATGGGGCACACGGCCGCGAATACTTTTTTGATGATCTCGCCCGCCTCTCCGATCAGCTGAATTTCACGTTTCGATTTCAGCTCGATCATCGGAGTTAACGGATCTTTTCAAAGAGCTTTTCCAGAACCTTCTGGACCGACTCGGCATCGCCTTCCGCCGGAATATTGTGCAACAACCCTTTTTTACGGTAATACTCGATCAAGGGCTTGGTCGATTCGTGATAGACCTTCAGCCGGTGACGGATCGTCTCGGGCTCATCATCCTTGCGAATGGTGAGCTTTTCGCCGTCCACATCGCAAACGCCGTCTTTCTTGGGCGGCATATTGCGGACATGATAGATCTTCCCGCATTTCGGGCATCCCCGGCGCCCCGAAAGGCGGTCCACGAGAATATCCTCCGAGGCATCAAAGTTGATCGCCGCCGCAAGCTGGATCTTTTCTTTAGCAAAGAACTTCCCGAGCGCTTCGGCCTGTCCGATCGTCCGCGGATAACCGTCGAGAATAAAACCTTTTGAGTTTTTAAGCCCGCGGATCTCTTCAAACATCATATCGTTGACGAGATCGTCAGAGACAAGTTCGCCGCGCGCGATCACATCTTTCGCAAGAGCCCCCAGCTTCGTACCCTCTTTGATATTTCGGCGCAAAATATCGCCGGCGGCAAGCTGCATCATGCCGCGTTTTTCACAGAGCATTTTCGCGTGGGTGCCTTTCCCCGCACCCGGAGGCCCCAAAAAAATAAGGTTCATCAGCGGCGCCCTTTGAGACGGCCGCGTTTGATGAAGCCGTCATAATGGCGCATGACCAGCTGCGATTCGACGGCCTTCATCACGTCCAGCACCACGCCGACAATGATAAGAAGCCCGGTCCCGCCAAAAAAGCTTGCGACAAGAAACGGCACGTTCAGAATATGCGGCGACGAAATGATCTTGGGAAAAAGCGCGATCAAAGCCAGGATGATAGCGCCGGCCGTCGCGATCCTTGTCATGAGATAATCCAGATATTCGGCAGTATTCTTGCCTGGGCGTATCCCGGGGATAAACCCGCCGTATTTTTGAAGGTTTTCGCTCACTTCGATCGGATTGAACGTGATCGCCGTATAAAAGAACGTAAAGAAAATAATAAGGAACGCGTCTAAAGCCATATAGCCGCCCGTTCCGTAACTGATCGCCTGCGCGATCTTGGTGAACGCTCCCGCGTTCGGGAAAAACCCCGCGATCGTGGCCGGAAAAAGAATGACCGACTGCGCAAAAATGATCGGGATCACGCCCGCCTGGTTCACCTTCAGCGGCAAGTAAGTGCTTTGCCCGCCGTAAGTCCGGTGGCCGCGGATCTGTTTGGCATATTGGACCGGGATCTTCCGCTGGCCTTGGATGATCAGGATCAGGAAGATCACCGCGCCCACGAAAAGCCCGCACATCACGACGAATTTCCACCAAGGAAGCTGCTGGCGCGAAGGATCGAGCGGTGAAAGCAGGACCCAGGTCTGGCGCAACGCTTCCGGCAACGCCTCGATGATGCCGGCCGTGATGATGATCGACATGCCGTTCCCAATGCCGTAATTGTCGATCTGTTCGCCAAGCCACATGATAAAGGCCGTGCCGGTGGTCATCGTAAGCATACACATCAGGCGAAAACCCCAGCCCGGATTCGGAACGATCACGGTGCCGCCAAAGGCCGCGGGATTTTCAAGCCAAAGAGCGATAAAAAAGGTCTGTAAAATACTCAGAACGATCGTCCCGTAGCGCGTGTACTGGATGATCTTCTTGCGGCCCTCCTCGCCCTCTTTGGCGAGTTTTTCCAAGGCCGGGATCACAACGGTTAAAAGCTGGAGGATGATCGATGCCGAGATGTAAGGCATGATCCCGAGCGCGAAGATCGTCGCTTTTTGAAGCGCGCCGCCGGTGAACATCCCCATGAAACCCAGGAGCGATCCGCCTGACATATGCTGCTGGAAAAAGCGGGCGAGCGCCACGCCGTCGATCCCCGGGGTCGGCACGTAGGTGCCAACGCGGTAAACGGCGATAATGCCGAGGGTAAAAAGGATCTTTTTACGCAGATCCGGGATCTTTAAGATATTTCCGAACGCTTGCAGCACCAGAACTCCGTTCTTTTTTTATTTTGTCAGCAGGACAGCTTGGCCGCCTTTGGCCTCGATCTTTGTCTTCGCGGAAGCGCTGAAGAGATGGGCTTTGACGGTCACGCCTTTTTTGGGTTCTCCGGAGCCTAAGACCTTGAGTCCGTCATGAAGCTCCTTGATGATATTCTTCGCAAGCAATATCTCGGGGGTAATCTCTTTATCCTCGAGCTTTGCTAGTGTTTGCAGATTCACGATCGCATAGATCTTTTTGAATGCGCTCCGGTTAAAGCCCCTTTTGGGAAGCCGGCGATAAAGAGGGTTCTGGCCGCCTTCAAAACCGGGATTCAAACGGAAACCCGAGCGAGCCCTTTGACCTTTATGGCCCTTGGTCGAGGTTTTCCCGTGCCCGGAACCGATCCCGCAACCTAACCGTTTCTTACGTTTTTTATAAGGAAATTTGGCTTTCATACTGTCTTTTCGCCTTCCACATCGTAACGCACTTTGCGATCCACAAGGGATGTTAAACCGTCGATCGCGGCTTTCAGAACATTGATCGAATTATCGCTGCCAAGGCTTTTGGTCAAGATATCCTTGATCCCGCAAGCTTCGCATGCGGCGCGGACCGAACCTCCGGCGATGATCCCCGTACCGGGAGCGGCCGGTTTCAGTAACACTTTCGCGGCGCCGTACCGCCCGATCACTTCATGAGGGATCGTTGTCCCTTTTAAGGTGATCGAAATGCTGTTCTTGCGTGCCGCCACGAGGGCCTTGCGGATCGCATCCGCGACCTCGTTGGCTTTTCCCTGGGCGTAACCGAGCTGGGAAGCGCCGTTGCCGACCACCACAAGAGCGCTAAAAGAAAAACGCTTGCCGCCTTTCACGACTTTGGCGCAGCGGTTGACCTGAATCACTTTTTCATAAGTCGTAGAGCCGTCGGCGGACACGGCCGGGGTCCTGGAGGACCTTGAAGAAGCCGCCGGTGCTTTGGATGCCGGCTTTTGCTGCGTATTCGGCCCTGCGTCTGTCTTTTGCATGCTGCTTGGGTTTCCTTTCAGCTTCTGTTTTAAAATTGTATGCCGTTTTTACGGATCGATTCTGCTAATGCTTTCACGCGACCGTGATAAAGATAGCCGCCGCGGTCAAAAGAAATCTTCTGAATGCCTTTTTTCTTGAGCTGATCGGCAAAAAGCTGCCCGAGGTGTTCGGAAACGGGAATCTTCCCTTTTTTGGAAGCCCCTTTCCCCGCGGTCTTCCCCAGCGATGAAAGCGACGCGAGCGTTTTTTGCGCGACATCGTCGATCGCTTGAACGAAAAGATTGTTCAGCGAACGGTGAACGACCACGCGGGGCCGTTCGGCGGTCCCGAGGATCTTTTTACGGATCCGCCGGTGCCTCTGGATCCTTCCCCATTCTTTATCATGACTCATAAATACGGCTCCTTCGTACCCGGTTAGCTGGCGGCTTTGCCCTGTTTGCGGCGCACATGTTCGCCGGCGTAACGGATACCTTTGCCCTTATAAGGCTCCGGTTTCATAAAACTCCGGATCTCGGCCGCGACTTGACCGACGCGCTGCTTGTCGGCGCCGCTGATCAGGATCGAGGTCGGTTTCGGGCACTTGATCTCGATATCTTTGCCGAATGTGTAATCGATCGGATGCGTGAACCCGAGCGAGATGCTAAGCAGATTGCCTTTCACGGCCGCCTTCATACCGACGCCCACGATCTCGAGTTCTTTGGAATAACCTTGCGTCACGCCGACAACCATATTCTGGATCAGACTGCGGGTCAGACCGTGAAGCGCTCGATCCGTACGGATATCCGTCGGCCGGGCGATCTTGACCTCGGATCCTTCCACTTTAACGGTGATCCTCGGATGAACGCTCATGTTGAGCGTTCCTTTAGGCCCTTGGACCTGAAGCGCGGTACCCTGAAGGGATACTTTGACCTTTTCAGGGATCGTAACTGGTTTTTTTCCTATACGCGACATAAGTTTTCCTTAAAGAGTTACCAGACCGTACAAAGGATCTCGCCGCCGACTTTGGCTTCGCGGGCCTGTTTTCCGGTCATCACGCCTTTGGGAGTTGAAAGGATCACCGCTCCAAAACCGCCAAGGATCTTCGGGATCTCCTCATAACCAACGTAACGGCGCAATCCGGGCGTCGAGATGCGTTTAAGCCCTTGGATCGCCGGCTTTTTGCCGCCGGGCAAATATTTCAGATGGATCCGGACGAAATTTTTATTACCGTCATTGTAGGGCTTCACATTCTCGATAAATCCTTCGTCCTTCAAGAGCTCCGCGATGCGGACCGTAAGCGCCGATGCCGGAGCCGTAAGTTTATCCTTGCGCGCTTTGGAGGCGTTGCGCACCGACGTTAAAAAATCTCCGATAAAATCGTAACGCGACATGAAGCCCTTTCCTCCTCGCCTACCAGCTGGATTTAACGACGCCCGGCAGCATGCCCGTGTTGGCCAACTCCCGGAAACAAATGCGGCAGATGGAGAACTTCCGGATATAGCCGCGCGGACGTCCGCAACGCTGACAGCGGTTGTATTTTCTGACTTTAAACTTCGGTTCGAGTCTTTGCTTAATGATCAAACAGGTCTTTGCCATGGGGTCCCTTATTTCCTGAAAGGAAATCCTAAAAGTTCCAGAAGCCGTTTGCCTTCTTTGCTGTTCTGGGCCGTGGTCACGAACGTGATATCCATGCCCTGTGTTTTTTTCATTTTATCGAACTCTACCTCGGCGAAGATCGTTTGCTCGGTGAGCCCGATCGTGAAATTGCCGCGTTGATCGAAACTTTTATCCAAAAATCCCCGAAAGTCGCGGATACGGGGCATCGCGAAATTAAAAAGCCGGTCCATGAATTCATACATGCGGCTGCGGCGAAGCGTCACTTTGAGCCCGATCGGCGAACCTTGGCGGAGCTTAAAAGCCGAGATGGATTTCTTCGCGCGCGTGACCACGGGTTTTTGCCCCACGATGCGCGCCAACTCAACCGCCAGCTGGTCCAGGATCTTGATATCTTCCTGGCCTTCTTTGACGCCCATGTTGACCACGATCTTATCCATCCGCGGCGCCTGCATGGGATTCTTGTAGCCGAACTCTTTTTGAAGCTCGGGCACGACCTCGCTGCGATATTTTTCAAGCAATCTGGGGAATACGGTGACTTTCTGGTTCATGATCTTATAAAACCTCGCCCGATGCCTTGACGATACGGTGTTTGGTCCCGTCGGCAAGAATGGAATACCCGACGCGGGAAGGTTTGCCGCTTCTCGGGCAAACAAGCTTCACGTTCGAGACATGGAGCTTTCCTTCCATTTTGGTGATCCCGCCCTTGGGATTATCCTGGCTCTTGCGTAAATAACAGGTACGGTAGTTGATCTTTTCGATCAAAAGCATTCCCTCTTTGGGAAAGGCCCGCATCACACGGCCTTTTTTGCCGCTGTCCTTGCCTTTCGTTACGATCACTTCGTCGCCTTTTCGGATCTTCATGGCTTAAACAACCTCCGGCGCGAGTGAAATAATCTTGGTGAAATCCGAATCGCGAAGCTCGCGCGCCACGGGACCGAAAATGCGGGTTCCCCGCGGGTTTTTCTGATTGTCGATCAACACGATCGCGTTCGAGGAGAATCTTACGCAAGAACCGTCCTTGCGCCGGATCGGGGACTTGGTCCTCACGACCACGGCTTTGACGACTTCGCCTTTTTTGACGGCGCCGCTGGGAAGCGCTTCTTTCACGGAAGCCGTGATAATGTCGCCTACTCCCGCGGAACGTTTGCTGTGGCGGCCGAGCACGCCGATCATGGCCGCTTTTTTAGCGCCGCTATTGTCCGCAATCTCAAGTACCGCTCTCATCTGGATCATGATTTCATCACTTTCACAAGGCGCCAACGTTTGGTTTTCGAGATCGGCCGCGTTTCGACGATCTGGACGCGATCCCCTTCTTTCGCCTCGTTCTTTTCATCGTGAGCGGAATATTTGATATGCCGCTTGATGATCTTGTTGAACTTTGGATGCTGCAATAAACGGGTCACGAGCACGGTAATGGTCTTGTTCATTTTGGAACTGACGACCACGCCCTCGCGGACGCGCTTGGCCTGGACCTCAGGTGCGTTCTCGGTCATGACTTTTTCTCGCCTTTCTCTTTTTCACGGATCAAAGTTTTCACGCGCGCAATGTCCCGCCGGGCTTCCTTCAAGGCGGATTGGCGCTCAAGCTTGCCGGTCTTATGCTGAAAACGGAGCTGCATGAGCCCTTTTTTCAAGCCGTCGATCTTTTCCCTAAGCTCTTCGACGCTTAGTTCTCTTAATTCCTTGGTCTTCAACATATCAGGCGGCCGCCTCGCGTTTGACGAATTTGGTGCGGAACGGGATCTTGTGGGCGCAAAGCCTCATGGCCGACTTCGCCATTTCTTCCGGGATCCCTCCCATTTCAAAAAGAATTTTGCCGGGCTTGATCACCGCGACATAATGCGAAGGCGCGGCTTTGCCTTTTCCCATACGGGTTTCGGCCGGTTTCTTGGAAACCGACTTGTCCGGGAAAACACGCAGCCAGATCTTGCCGCCGCGTTTGACATGCCGCGTCAGGGCCACACGGGCCGCTTCGATCTGAATCCCGGTCAACCAGGCACAGGAAAGCGCTTTAAGGCCGAATTCCCCGAAAGCGAGCTCGCTGCCGCGGGTAGAAACCCCGCGCATCCAGCCGCGCTGCTGCTTCCGGAACTTAACTCTCTTAGGCTGAAGCGGCATGGCCCTTATTCTCCTGCGTTTCGTTTTCTTTGGCGGGGCCTTCAGAGGCGGGTTTTTCCGTCTCCGACCCTTCCGCTTTAACGGTTTCTTCTTCCGCCACTTTGAATTTTTTCTCGAGTTCGAGTTTTTGGGCTTCTTGCTCTTTTTTCACAAGCACATCGCCTTTGTAGATCCAGGCCTTGCAGCCGATGGTGCCGTAGGTGGTGAACGCCTCGGCAAAACCGAAATCGACATCCGCGCGGAACGTGCCGAGCGGCACTTTGCCTTCATGATATTTTTCTTCCCGGGCGATCTCGGCGCCCCCCAAACGGCCCTTGCACATCACTTTGATGCCAAGCGCCCCTTTTTGCATCGCTAGCTGGATGGCCTTTTTCATGGCGCGACGGAAACCGATGCGTTTCTCAAGCTGAAGCGCGATATTCTCGGCCACCAGCTGGGCATCGATCTGCGGCATCTTGACTTCCTTGATATCGAGAAAAACCTCGTTCTTGGTCAGATCGGCAAGGTCTTCTTTGATCTTGTCGATCTCCTGCCCGCGACGCCCGATGATCACGCCGGGTTTGGCGGCGAAGATACGGACGCGGATGCGGTTCGAGGCGCGGTCGATCTCGATCGACGAAACCCCGGCGACGGCGAGCTTTTCCTTTAAATATTTACGGATCTTGAGGTCCTCCATCAAGATGGTCCCCGCGTCCCGCTTGGCGAACCAACGGGCCTTCCAGGGCTTGATATACCCGACTCTGATTCCGTAAGGATGGACTTTCTGACCCAAAATAACCTCCTAAGCCGCCGCAGCGGTTTTTTTCTTATTTTTTGCTTTCGCGTCTTCCGGCGCGTTCCCGCCCCAAACCTTGAACCCTTCGCGAACCTCGAGGGTCAAATGCGTGGTGCGTTTTAAGATCTTGTCCGCGCGGCCCATGGAACGGGTCAGGAACCTTTTGAAAACAGGCCCTCCGTCCGCCCGCGCGTCGGAAACATAAAGACGGTTTTCGTTCAACCCGAGGTTTTTGGCGTTCGCGATAGCGCTTTTCAGCGTTTTGACCGCCATCTTGGCGCCTTTTTTCTTCAGAAGCATCAGGATGCCGACCGCTTCAAAAGCCGGCTTTCTCCGGATCGTATCGATCACAATGCGCATTTTCCGCGGAGCGATCCTCAGATGCTTGGTGACCGCCCGGACTTTTCGGGGTGACGGCGCCGTTTCGGTTTTTATCTTTTTCTCTTCTTTAGCCATGGCGTTGTCTTTAAAGACTATGTTTTCGCGCCTTCGGCGAGGGCTTTGGCCTTATCGCCTGAAGCGCTGTGCTTCTTGAATGTTCTTGTCGGAGAGAACTCCCCGAGCTTGTGACCCACCATATTTTCGGTCACAAACACGTTATGGAACGTTTTGCCGTTATGGACGGAAAGTGTCACGCCCACAAAATCCGGCGTGATCGTGGAGCGCCTCGACCACGTCTTGATCGGACGGCGGTCTTTTTTTTGATTGGCGATCTGGGCCTTTGCTAAAAGCTTTTCGTCAACGTAAACGCCTTTTTTTGCCGAACGGCTCATTTTCTGCGATCCTTCACGATGAATTTGTTCGATGCTTTATCGCGCCGGCGCGTCTTAAGACCCTTGGATTTCTGTCCCCACGGGCTTTGCGGATGATTGCCGCCTTTGGACTTCCCCTCACCGCCGCCGAGCGGATGGTCGACCGGGTTACGCGCCACGCCGCGGGAGCAAGGACGGATCCCGAGCCAGCGGCTGCGTCCGGCTTTGCCGAGAACGATATTTTCATTGTCGATATTAGAGCATTGACCGATCGTCGCATACGCTTTGGCCGGCACAAGTCTGACCTCGCCCGAGGGGAGCTTGACATGGGCCATGTCATTTTCTTTGGCCAGGATCTGCGCCACGACGCCTCCGGCGCGCACTAATTTGCCGCCCAAACCGGGACGAAGCTCGATATTATGGATCATGGAACCTTCCGGGATCTTTTCAAGCGGCAGATGATTCCCGACTTTCACTTCCACATTGGGACCGCTTACCACTTTTTCGCCGACCTTCAGGCCGTCGGGGCAAAGGATGTAGCTCTTAAGCCCGTCCGTGTATTCCACGAGCGCGACGCGGGCGCTACGGTTCGGATCATATTCCACGGAAAGGACCGTGGCCTCGATCCCGAGCCGGTTCCTTCTGAAATCCACCAAACGGACGCGGCGTTTGTGCCCTCCGCCGCGATGGCGTGAAGTGATATGGCCGTGATTATTGCGTCCGCCTGTCCTTTTTTTCACATAGGTCAGGGGCTTGTACGGACGGTCTGTCGTGATCTCCGCAAAATCGGAAACGTTCCCGTATCGCTGCGTCGGTGTTACCGGTCTGAATTTAATGAGTCCCATAGGTCCTTTTTACTTCGTCAGGTCGATCTTTTCGCCCTTCTTGAGGGTCACGATGGCTTTCTTCCATGCCACCGTTTGCCCGGGATGGTAACGCACCCGGCGCCACTTCCCCGAAACGTTCATAGTGTTCACGCTTTCCACGTGCACATTAAAGATCTTCTCGACAGCCGCCTTGACTTCTTTTTTATTGGCTTCGGGATGCACGCGAAAACCGTACTGGCTCGCTGTCTCCGTAGCTTTTGAAAGCTTCTCCGTGCTCAACGGCTCCATCACAATATCGTAAAGATTAAGCTTCACTCGATTTCTCCTTCGCCTTCACCGCCAAGCGTTTTTCGATCAGTTCCACCGCGGCTTCGTCGATCACGATCTTTTCGCGCTGCATGACATCATAGGCGCTGAATTCAGCCGCCGTTTTTACTTCGACCCGCTCGCGCATATTGCGGCTCGCGCGTTTCAGGTTGGGCGTCGTTTCCTTAACAACATAAAGCGCGCGTTTCTCCGGGATCGGCAGCGCCTTGACGATCGCCGCAAATTCCTTGGTTTTAGGCGTTTCAAGCTTAAGGGCCTCTAAAAGCATCAGATTCTTCTCGCCGGCGCGCTTACTCAGCATGACTTTTAAGGCCTGATTGCGGATCGTCTTGGAAAGCGACACGCTGTAATCCCTCGGATGCGGCCCAAACACGGTGCCGCCGCCTACCCAGATCGGAGAACGGGTCGAGCCGTGACGCGCCCGGCCGGTGCCTTTTTGTTTCCAAGGTTTCTTGCCGCCGCCGCGCACTTCGCCGCGCGTTTTGGTATCCGCGGTCCCTTTACGGAGATTCCCCGCGTAAGCGTTCCGCACCAATTCCAGAAGGCGGTCGTTGGCCCGGACCCCGTAAATGTCGGGGTTCAGCACTACCTCTTGTTTCTTCTTACCCTCTCTAGAGTAAAGAAGCACCTTCATTTTTATTTACCTTTCCTTATGATTTCCGGCTTAGGAACTTGCTTTGGTTCCTTCCTGCACTGTTTTCTTTTTTATTTTAAGGGTTAACAGTGCTGGCACCGCTAACCATAAAATTAATCTTTAAGCGGTGCCTGAGGATTTTCAGCTTTCGAAGTTTCCGAGGACGCTTCCTTCGGGGACTCCTGCTTCGAACCTCTGACTTTCCAGGCGTTCTTCTTGCCGCGCTTAAGCGCGCTGCGGACGATCAAATAACTCCCCTCGGCCCCGGGAACGCTGCCTTTGAGAACGAGAAGATTATTTTCGGCATCCACTTTCATGACCTTAAGATTATGAATACAGATCTTTTCATCGCCCATATGGCCGGGCAGGCCTTTGCCTTTTCGGACTTTCTTGCGGCAACCCACGCCGCCGGCTTTGGCGCCGATCGATCCCGGCACGCGGCCGAACATGGAGCCGTGACTTTTGCTCGCGCCCCCTTTGTAGTTCAAACGCTTCACAACGCCCTGAAAACCTTTGCCGATCGAAATGCCTTCGATATCGACGTATTCCCCGGCTTCAAAATTCTCGGCCCGGAGCTCGCTTCCCACGCTCAGATGGGCGATATCGTCGGTACGGATCTCGCGGACGAAATTGACCACCGGCACGCTGGCTTTTTTGAATGCGCCGAGCTTTGCCTTATTGAGGCGTTTTTCTTTTACGGCGTCGAAGCCGAGCTGCACGCCCTGATAACCGTTCTTCTCCTTAGTGCGAAGCGCCGTCACGAAACAGGGACCGACCTCAAGCACCGTCACGGGGACCTGCTGGCCCTCCGCGTCAAAGAGCTGGGACATTCCGACTTTTTTACCCAATAAGCCGATCATAATCGTCTCTTTTAAAGTTTGATTTCTACATCCACGCCCGCCGGAAGATCGAGCTTCATCAGCGCGTCCACGGTCCGGGAAGTGGGTTCTTCAAGCTCGATCAGGCGTTTGTGGGTCCGGATCTCGAACTGGTCCCGGGCCTTTTTGTCGATATGCGGGCCGCGAAGCACGGTCGTCTTCCAGATGTGGGTCGGGAGCGGGATCGGGCCGATGACCTTGGCGCCCGTCTTTTTTGCCGTGCCCACGATCTCCTGGACCGATTGGTCCAGCACGCGATGATCGTACGCCTTCAACTTGATACGGATCTTTTCTTTAACCTGTGCCATGTTTTACCCCGTTAGAGGCCTTAACCTCTCGGGCTATCCTTTTTGGGTTAATACTTTTCTGTCACTGCTTCTTAAATTTCTCTCCCCGAACTTCAAGTCTCTAACGGGGTTTATCCTGCGATGATCTTGTCCGCGATCATTTTCGGGACTTCTTGATAAGTGTGCGGTTCCATTGTGTAGGTCGCGCGTCCCTGCGACAGGGAACGGACCGAAGTCGCATAACCGAACATCTCGGAAAGAGGCACAAGCCCCTTGATCGCCTTGAGATGGCCGCGGTTTGTGAGCTCCTGGATCACGCAACGGCGGGAGTTCAGGTCGCCGATCACATCACCCATGTATTCTTCCGGAACCAGCACCTCCACCGACATGATAGGCTCTAAAAGAACGGGTTTTGCTCTTTTGAAAGCTTCTTTAAAGGCAAAAATGCCGGCCATTTTAAACGCGATCTCCGAGGAGTCCACGTCATGATAGCTGCCGTCATAAACGATCGCGCGGACATCCGTCACGGGATAACCCGCCAGGACGCCGTTCGCGCAGGCATCTTCTACGCCCGATTCCACGGCGGGAATATATTCACGGGGAATAGAACCGCCGACAACTTTATTCTCAAATTCGATCCCTTTGCCGCGCTCAAGAGGCTCGATCTTCAGGAAGCAATGACCGTATTGCCCGCGGCCACCGGTTTGCTTGATGAATTTTCCTTCAGCCTCGGCAACGCCCTGGATCGTTTCTTTATAAGCGACTTGGGGTTTGCCGACATTGACCTGGACGTTATATTCGCGCTTCATGATGTCGACTTTGATATCTAAATGAAGTTCCCCCATGCCGCCGATCAAAGTCTGGACTGTTTCCTGATCCGTCTTGACGCGGAACGTCGGGTCCTCATTGACGAGTTTTCCGATCGCATCCGACAAGCGGTCGCGGTCCGCTTTGGTCTTCGGTTCGACCGCCATCCAGATCACGGGCTCAGGGACGAACATGGTCTCAAGAAGGATCGGATCGTTTTCAACGCAAAGGGAATCGCCGGTCTTGACCTCTTTAAGGCCGACTGCCGCGACGATGTTCCCGGCGCCGGCCTCATCGATCTCTTCTCGCTTGTTGGCATGCATGAGAAGAAGACGGCCGATGCGCTCGGTCTTGTTGGTGCGAACATTGTAAATATAAGAACTCGAAGAAAGCGTTCCGGAGTAAATACGGATGTAGGTCAAAGACCCCACGAACTTATCGCTTGCGATCTTGAACGCGTAGCAGGACAAAGGGGCCTTATCATCGGCTTCGCGGTGAATTTCATTT
This sequence comes from Candidatus Omnitrophota bacterium, assembly GCA_022709525.1. Taxonomy (GTDB): domain Bacteria; phylum Omnitrophota; class Omnitrophia; order Omnitrophales; family Aquincolibacteriaceae; genus Aquincolibacterium. The sequence continues at coordinate 113,026 of JAKLIQ010000003.1, read as the reverse complement.
TCTGTTCCCGGCTCGGTCCCTTTGACCGGCGGGATGTCTTTTGGCGAAGGAAGATAATCCACGACTGCGTCCAAAAGCTGTTGAACGCCTTTGTTTTTCAAGGCGGAACCCACGATCACGGGGGCCATTTTTAAACTGATCGTCCCCTTGCGGATGGCGGATTTGATCTCGGCGACTGTGGGCACTTGCCCTTCGATGAATTTATGGAGCAAAGCGTCATCATATTCTGAAACCTTTTCGATCATGAACTCCCGAGCTTTTTTGGCTTGCTCTATGTATTCTGCCGGGATCTCGGCAATATCGAATTTCGCGCCAAGAGTCTCGTCATTAAAAATGTACGCTTTCATCTCGACAAGGTCGATGACGCCTTTATGTTTTTCTTCAAGCCCAAGCGGGATCTGGATCGGAACGGCGTTCGCGCCAAGCTGGTCGCGCATTTGCTGGACATTCTTTTCAAATTCCGCACCGGTGCGGTCCATCTTATTGATGAAGGCGATGCGCGGCACATGATAACGGTCTGCCTGGCGCCACACGGTCTCGGATTGCGGCTCCACGCCTTCGACGGCGCCAAAAACCGCGACGCAGCCGTCCAGCACGCGCAAGGAACGTTCGACTTCGATCGTGAAGTCCACGTGCCCTGGGGTATCGATCAGGTTGATGCGGCAATCTTTCCAGAAACAGGTCGTCGCGGCCGAGGTGATCGTGATGCCGCGCTCCTGCTCCTGTTCCATCCAGTCCATGACCGCGGTGCCTTCATGCACCTCGCCGATCTTGTAGGCCCGGCCGGTGTAATAAAGGATGCGCTCGGAGGTAGTCGTCTTCCCCGCGTCAATATGGGCGGCGATGCCGATATTGCGTATCTTATTGATCGGAAAATGTATTTTCTTTTCGTCTGCCATAAATTTTCCCAAAAGGGACTCGGGACCTGTTCCTCGGGACTCGTTTTGGTTCCTCGTTTTTACGAGTCCCTAGTCCCGAGGGGCGAGTCCCCTCATTCTTTTTTTACCAGCGATAATGCGCGAAAGCGCGGTTCGCTTCCGCCATTTTATGCATGTCTTCCCGTTTCTTGATGGAAGACCCCGTTTTGTTGAAACCGTCAATAAGCTCCTGGGCCAGCTTTTCATGCATGGGTTTCCCTTTGCGTTCACGGGAAAAACTCCGGATCCAACGAAGGGCCAAGGAGTAACCACGATCTTCGGGAACACTGACCGGCACCTGATACGTCGCCCCACCTACGCGCCGGGATTTTGTCTCCAGGAGAGGGCGCACATTATCCAATGCCGCGCGAAAAACTTCAAGCGGTTCTTTTGCCGTTTTTTCTTTCACGATATCCAAGGCGTCATAGACGATCCTCTCGGCAAGCGACTTTTTGCCGCGCTCCATCACGATATTGATCATCTTGGCAATGAGCAGGTCCCCGTACCTCGGGTCCGGATCGATCTTTCTTTTTTGCGCACGTCTTCTTCTCATGATTTCTTAGCATCCTTCTTCGGGGTTTTTGCGCCGTATTTAGAACGCGATTTTGTGCGGTCCGCAACGCCGGCGGCGTCGAGTTTCCCGCGAACAATATGATAACGAACGCCCGGGAGGTCCTTTACGCGGCCGCCCCGCACAAGCACGATCGAGTGCTCTTGAAGGTTGTGGCCAACACCGGGGATATAAGCCATCACCTCTTCTCCGTTGGTCAAACGCACGCGGGCGATCTTCCGAAGAGCGGAGTTCGGTTTTTTCGGGGTCTGGGTCCTCACGATCAAGCAAACGCCTTTCCGGAAAGGCGAGTTATGCAAGGCCGGGGATTTGGATTTCCCCTTGAATTTGTTGCGGCCAAAACGGATCAGTTGGTTGATGGTCGGCGCCATTATGAATTCTCCTTGGATGCGCCGGCTTCTTCGGCGGCTTTTTCTTTCTTCTCGGCCTCAGGGTCCGGCAACACATCGGTCAGGTCTTTTTCCAACTCGATGTCTTGATGGATCCTGAAACCCGTTCCCGCCGGGATCAAATGACCCATGATCACGTTCTCTTTAAGCCCTTGCAGGTAATCGCGTTTGCCGGCCGAAGCGGCTTCGGTCAGCACGCGAGTCGTTTCCTGGAAGCTTGCGGCCGAGATAAAGCTGTCGGTCGTCAGGGAGGCCTTCGTGATCCCGAGAAGGATCGCCGTTCCTTTGGCGGGCTCTTTCCCCTTCTTGATCATTTTGGCGTTCTCTTCGGCGAACTTGAGTTTCTCAACATGCGACCCCACAAGGAACTCCGTATCGCCGGAATCCTCAATGCGGACTTTGCGGAGCATTTGGCGGACAATGCATTCGACATGCTTGTCGTTTAAGCGTACTCCCTGGAGGCGGTAAACCTCCTGCACTTCTTCGACGAGATACTGCTGAAGGCTCCGTTCGCCAGAAACGCGAAGGATGTCTTGCAATACGACAGGACCGTCCACAAGCTGCTGGCCGGCAAAAACCTTGTCACCTTTGTAAACGTTCAGGTGCTTGCCGTGCGGGATCAAGTATTCTTTAGCCATGCCGGTCGAGCTTTTGACGATGATCTGGCGCTGGCCTTTGACGACCGCGCCGATCTCGACCACGCCGTCGATCTCCGAGATCACGGCCGGATTCTTCGGTTTGCGGGCCTCAAAAAGTTCGGCCACGCGCGGCAGACCGCCGGTGATGTCACGGGTCTTCGCCACTTTACGCGGCGTTTTAGCAAGCAGCGTACCGCCGGTGATCATCTGCCCATCTTTGACTACGATGTGGGCGCCGGTCGGGATCGGATAAAAAGCAAGAATCTCGTCCTTGGGTCCGACCACAAGCAATTGCGGGTGAAGGTCTTCCTTATGCTCAATGATCACGCGCTCGGTCATGCCGGTCGTGGCATCAAGCTCTTCATTCATCGTCACGCCGGCCTTGATATCCTCGAAACGGACCTTTCCAGACACCTCGGTCAAGATCGGAACCGTGTAGGGGTCCCATTTCACGAAAATTTCGCCTTTTTTGACCTTTTCCCCATCTTTATAGTGGATGATGGCGCCGGTCGGGATCGTATAACGCTCGAGTTCGCGGCCCGTTGGATCGTGAAGTGAAAGCTGCCCATTGCGGTTCAGCACGACGATCTCGTTCGTCTTGGTAACGACCGTTTTTAAATTATGATACTGAAGCGCTCCTTCATTGCGCGTCCGGTAATAGGATTGTTCGACCACGCGCGACGCCGTACCGCCGATATGGAACGTACGCATGGTAAGCTGAGTGCCCGGCTCGCCGATGGACTGGGCGGCGATAATGCCGACGGCGGTCCCCTGTTCGACAAGGCGGCGCGTCGCAAGATCGCGGCCGTAACATTTCGCGCAAACCCCCTTCGGGGCTTCGCAGCAAAGCACGGACCGGACGCGGATCTTTTCGATCCCCGCTTCTTCGATCTTTTTCACGGTCGCTTCATCGATCAGATCGCCGGATTTGACGATCACCTGGTCGGTAATGACATCGACCACGTTATCAAGCGCGACCCGGCCGAGGATCCTGTCGGAAAGAGAAACAATGACTTCTTCACCCTCGTAGATCGGTTCCATGACGATCCCGTTCAACGTACCGCAATCGTCTATATTGATGATCACATCCTGCGCGACATCCACAAGACGGCGGGTCAAATATCCCGAGTCGGCGGTCTTAAGCGCCGTATCGGCCAGACCTTTTCGGGCACCGTGCGTCGAGATGAAGTATTCAAGCACCGTAAGGCCTTCGCGGAAATTGGCGGTGATCGGGCTTTCGATGATCTCGCCCGAGGGCTTCGCCATCAGGCCGCGCATACCGGCCAGCTGACGGATCTGCTGTTTGGAACCGCGGGCGCCGGAATCGGCCATCATGAAAATAGGATTGAAAGCGTCGAGCGCTTCGAACATCACGTCGGAGACGCGGTCGGTTGTATGTGTCCAGATGTCGATCACTTTGTTATAGCGCTCACCATCGGTGATCAAGCCCTGCTTGTATTGGCTCTCGATCGATTTCACTTCCTTGCGGGCTTCATTCAAGATGCCTTCCTTGGCGTCCGGGATCTGGATATCGTCAATGCCGATGGAAAGACCCGCCTTGGTGGCTTCGTCAAAACCGAGGGCTTTCAATCTGTCGAGAAGTTTTACGACCTCTTCGTGATTGAAGGTGTTGTAGCATTCCGCGATGATCTTGGAGAGGCGGCCTTTATTGACGACATCATTCACGTAACGGAATCCTTTGGGCAGGATCTCGTTAAAAAGAATGCGGCCCATGGTCGTTTCGACGATCTCGCCGTTCTGTAAACGGAGTTTACATTTCGCGTGCTTGTGGATCTGCTTGTCCTGGAACGCGAGGATCGCTTCCTGCGGGTCGCTGAACGCGAGGCCCTCGCCAAGCGCTTTTTCGCGCAATTTGGTCAAATAATAGATGCCGAGCACGATGTCCTGCGTCGGGGTCATGATCGGCTGACCGCTTGCGGGAGAGAAAATGTTGTTGGCTGAAAGCATCAGGATGCGCGCTTCCATCACGGCTTCCATGGAAAGGGGCACATGAACGGCCATCTGGTCGCCGTCAAAGTCGGCGTTAAAAGCGGTACAGACCAGCGGATGGATACGGATCGCGTTCCCCTCGATCAGCATCGGCTCAAAGGCCTGGATGCCGAGGCGATGGAGCGTCGGCGCGCGGTTCAGAAGCACCGGATGCTCCTGGATTACCTCTTCGAGAATATCCCAAACTTCCGGTTTTACGCGCTCAACCATTTTTTTGGCCGAACGGATCGTGTGCACGTGGCCACGTTCTTTAAGTTTGCGGATGATAAAGGGTTCGAAAAGCTCGAGCGCCATTTTTTTCGGCAGGCCGCATTGATGGAGCTTAAGCTCCGGCCCAATCACGATCACCGAACGGCCCGAATAATCCACGCGTTTTCCGAGAAGGTTCTGACGGAAGCGGCCTTGTTTTCCCTTGAGCATATCGCTTAAGGATTTGAGGGGACGGTTGCCGGCACCAAGCACGGGGCGTCCGTGACGGCCGTTGTCAAAAAGAGCATCCACGGCTTCCTGAAGCATGCGTTTTTCGTTCCGGATGATGACATCCGGTGCCTTGAGTTCGAGCAGTTTGCGCAAACGGTTGTTGCGATTGATAACGCGGCGATAAAGATCATTCAAGTCGCTCGTCGCAAAACGGCCGCCATCCAAGGCTACAAGAGGACGAAGATCGGGCGGAATGACCGGGATCGCTTTAAGGATCATCCATTCCGGCCGGTTGCCTGACTTATAGAAGGCCTCAACGATCTTGAGAATCTTCACGCAACGGGCGCGGGACTGCTTGGATTTCGCAGCTTTCAGCTGACGATGGTATTTCGCGGTAAGTTTGTCGAGCTCAAGTTCCGAAAGAAGCGTTTGGATCGCTTCGGCGCCCATGCGGGCCACGAAATTCTCGGGACCGTATTGTTCCTGGGCCTTGAGATATTCATCTTCCGTCAAAAGCTGGCGGGGTTTGAGCGGTGTCTGCTTTGGATCAAGAACGATGTATTCTTCGTAATAGAGAACTTTTTCAAGTGCGCGGACGCTCAGGTCCAGCAAGTTGCCGATACGCGACGGCATGGTTTTGAAGAACCAGATATGGGAGACCGGCGTCACAAGGTCGATATGCCCCATCCGCTCGCGGCGGACGCGGGCCTGGGTCACTTCCACGCCGCAGCGGTCGCAGACGATCCCTTTATGCTTGATACGTTTGTACTTGCCGCAGGCGCACTCGTAATCTTTGGTCGGCCCGAAGATGCGTTCGCAGAAAAGCCCGTCTTTTTCGGGCTTGAGGGTGCGATAGTTGATCGTCTCGGGTTTCTTGACCTCGCCCCGCGACCATTTGCGGATGGACTCGGGAGACGCGATATGGATCGAAACAGAGTCAAAAGCATTCACGCTATAGTTCATACTTTGAGTTTCTCCCTAGCTTCTTCCTGTTTGTCTTCCGAGGATTTTGTCTTGGCGTCCATGGCCGGCAATTTGGCGCCGGGAGACCGCTCCGGATTGATGTCGAGCCCGAGCGCTTGGAGCTCTTTAACAAGAACGTTGAACGATTCCGGCGTGCCGGCGTGAAGCGCGGGTTCGCCTTTGACGATCGCTTCATAAACGCGGGTCCTGCCGACCACATCGTCCGACTTGACGGTCAGAAGTTCCTGCAGGGTGAACGCGGAGCCATAGGCCTCAAGCGCCCATACTTCCATCTCGCCGAAACGCTGCCCGCCGAATTGCGCTTTGCCGCCGAGCGGCTGCTGTGTTACGAGCGAATAAGGCCCGATCGAGCGCGCGTGGATCTTGTCATCGGCAAGGTGCGCGAGTTTGAGCATATAAATGTAGCCGACCGTGATCTTTTCATCGAATTTTTCGCCGTTGCGGCCGTCGTAGAGCGATATCTTTCCGTCGCCCGAGATCTTCGCGTCCTTCATGACCTGACGGATCTCTTCTTCGGTAGCGCCGCTGAAAACTGGCGTTTCCACATAAAAACCGAGGGTTTTCGCGGCCCAACCCAGATGGGTCTCGAGGATCTGGCCGACGTTCATACGGGAAGGCACGCCGAGAGGATTGAGAATGATCTCGACCGGGGTCCCGTCCGCGAGGAACGGCATGTCCTCTTCCGGAAGGACTTTCGCGATCACGCCTTTGTTCCCGTGACGGCCGGCCATTTTGTCGCCAACCGAGATCTTGCGCTTGGAGCAAACATACACAACGACTTTTTTGATGACCCCCGGAGGAAGCTCATCGCCTTTTTTAACGCGGTCGATCTCGCGCGTGCGTTCTGCGACGAGTTCGTCGATCTCATCGCCCCAAACGCGGGCGATCTTCTTGATGCTTTCTTCAAGGTCCGGATCGTCATCGAGGCGGAGCGAATCCCAATCGCAATTATCCAGTTTTTTCAAGTCAGCCTTCGTGATCGTGTGACCGCTCTTGATGAGCACTTCGCCTAAGATATCGTCGAGCAGGTCTTCGGAAAATTTCTTTCCGAGCACCATATCCGAAACCTTGTGGAGGCGTTCGCGCTTGAGGAGATCGATGCGCTCGTTATAACGCTCCTTGATCTCATTGATCTCTTTGTTCTCTTGCCGACGCTCTTCTTTGGTTTTGGCGGCAGATTCTTTGCGGGCGAAAACCTTCACGTCCACCACAACGCCCTCGACGCCCGGGGGCACGGAAAGTGACGCATCGCGCACATCACCGGCTTTTTCGCCGAAGATCGCGCGGAGAAGTTTTTCTTCGGGAGAAAGTTCGATCTCGGACTTCGGGGTGATCTTTCCGACCAGGATGTCGCCGGGTTTTACTTCGGCGCCGATACGGATCACGCCTTCTTCATCAAGATCCTTGAGGGCTTCTTCGCTTACGTTCGGAATGTCGCGGGTGATCTCTTCATTGCCCAGCTTCGTGTCGCGAGCCTCGATCTCGAATTCTTCAATATGGAGCGACGTGTAAACGTCCTCTTTGCAGAGTTTTTCGCTGACGATGATGGCGTCTTCGAAGTTGTATCCGCGCCACGGCATGAATGCGACGAGCACGTTACGGCCGAGGGCAAGTTCCCCGCCCTGGGTCGCCGCGCCGTCGGCGATGATGTCGCCGCGCTTGACCTTATCGCCCACTTCCACGAGCGGCCGCTGGTTGATGCAGGTGCCGGCGTTGGAGCGTTTGAACTTGCGAAGCTTATAAACAAAATCATCGATAATGATCTCTTCAGCGGAGACCGCCTTGACCGTCCCGCGGGACTTTGCCTGCAGGACCGCTCCGGAATCTTTCGCGACGTGGCGTTCCATGCCGGTGCCAACGATCGGCGCTTGAGGCATCAGAAGCGGCACGGCCTGGCGCTGCATGTTCGAGCCCATAAGCGCGCGGTTCGCGTCGTCATGCTCAAGGAACGGGATCAGGGCCGCCGCCACGCTCACGAGCTGGCGCGGCGAAACGTCCATGTAATCGATCTCTTCGGGTTTTTTCTTGGGGTAGTCCTCGCGGAAACGGCAAGGCACCATATCGGAAGTGAAACGGCCGTTCTTATCGAGCGGCGCGTTGGCCTGCGCGATCACGTATTTATCTTCTTCATCCGCGGTCAGGTAATCAATGGTCTCGGTAACGCGTCCTTTGACGACCCGGCGGTAAGGGCTCTCGAGAAAACCGATATCGTTGACACGCGCAAAGGTGCTCAAAGAAGCGATCAAACCGATGTTCGGGCCTTCCGGCGTTTCGATCGGGCAAACGCGGCCGTAGTGCGAAGGATGAACGTCGCGGACCTCAAAACCCGCGCGCTCGCGGGAAAGGCCGCCCGGGCCAAGCGCCGAAAGGCGCCGTTTGTGCGTGAGTTCGGCCAGCGGGTTGGTCTGGTCCATGAATTGCGAAAGCTGGCTGCGGCCGAAGAAGTCCTTGATCGCCGCGGAAATAAGTTTCGGATTAATAAGATTGTGCGGCATCGCGGCTTCAAGGTCATAAATGGACATGCGCTCGATGCAGGAGCGCTTCATGCGCGCGAGGCCCACGCGGAACTGGTTCTGGAGAAGCTCGCCGACCGAACGGACACGGCGGTTCCCAAGGTGGTCGATATCGTCGATGCTCAATTCGCCCGAACGGAGCTTGAGGAGTTTCCCGATCACTTTCATGACATCGTCGGGACGAAGTGTCGTATTTTTGATATCGGCGGCGGCAGTGCTTAAACCCAATTTTTTATTGAGCATAAAACGGCCGACTGTCCCGAGATCATAGCGTTGGGGATCAAAGAAAAGTTTCTGGATCAGGTCTTTGGCGCTTGCTTCCGTCGGCGGATCACCGGGGCGCACGCGGCGGTAGATCGCAAGTTGCGCGTCCTGGGAATTGCGGTACGGATCGCGTTCAAGCGTGTTGATGAGCGCACGGTCGTCTTTGGATAATTTGACGATCGAGAAAGTGGTGACATCGTTGGAAAGGAAAACGCCAAGCACTTCTTTGGTCAGCTTGGTGGCCGCGCCGGCGATCAGCTCTTTGCTGGTCGGATGAAAAACATCCTCAGCCAGGATCTCATCTTCAACCTCTTTGACTTTTGATTTATCAAAAGCGCGGATCTTTTCGACCGGGTAAAGCTCTTTGCAGATATCGTAGGTTGAAGAATAACCGAGGGCCCTTAGGAGCGCGGTCGCGAGGATCTTGCGACGGCGATCAATGTAGGCGTAAAGCACATCGTTGGCGTCGGATTCGAATTCCAGCCACGCGCCACGGTACGGGATGATGCGGACGCTGTACATCTTTTTGCCGCTTGGGTGGAGGCTTTCCTCAAGCGACATGCCCGGTGAACGGTGCAACTGGCTGACGATGACGCGCTCGGCGCCGTTAATAATGAAGGTGCCGGTTTCGGTCATGAGCGGAAGTTCGCCGATATAGACTTCCTGTTCTTTGGCAATCCCTTTGCGGACAAGACGGAGCTTCACTTTCAAAGGCGCGGCGTAGGTCATGCCCCGCTTTTGGCACTCGGGAATGGAATACTTGGGTTTCCCGAGAGAATACCCCTGATACTCAAGCCGGCAGGTCCCGTCGAAGCTTTCAATGGGAAAGCAATCGGCGAACGCCGCTTCCAACCCTTGGCTTTTACGCCGGCGGTTGGAACGGCCGCTCTGCAGGAATTCCTCATACGACCTGATCTGGATCTCGACCAAATTCGGGAGATCCATCGTATCCTGGATCTTCGTGAAGCTTTTCCTTTTGATCAAAGGCATCATTGTGAATTGTCCTCCTTAAGGACAGTGTTCGTGATCCGCCTGTTTTATCGGGATCTTACTTGATCTCGACCTTAGCGCCCTGGGCTTCCAGGACCTTTTTGATCTTTTCGGCTTCTTCTTTGTTCACATCTTCTTTAATGGTCTTCGGAGCGCCCTCGACCAGGTCCTTGGCTTCTTTGAGCCCAAGACTTGTGACCGTACGGAGTTCCTTGATCACGTTGATCTTCTTGTCACCTGCGCTGGCGAGAACGACCGTAAAGCTGGTCTTCTCTTCCGCCGCAGCCGCGCCGCCCGCAGCCGCGCCGCCGGCGACCGCAACGGCCACCGGAGCTGCCGCTGCCGCGCTGACGCCGAATTTTTCTTCAAGCGCCTTCACGAGTTCGGCAAGTTCCAACACGGTCAACGTTTCGATCGAGGTGAGAATGCTCTGTGATTTCTGAGAAAGTTTTGTTTCTGTTGCTTCTGTCATGGCTGATGCCTCCTTGATTGAATTTCCTTTATCAGGACATTCGTTTCCCCCGCCACAAATTCCGGCGGGCCTTCGACCGGCTTAAGACGCAGCGCCGGCGGCTGCTTTTTTCTTACGGATCTCTTCCAAAGCGCAAACAAGATTGCGCGTAAGAGCGCCGAGAACGTTCGCGAATCCCTGGATCGGCGAATTCATGCGCAACACCAATTGCGTCAGGAGTTCTTTGCGCGATGGGAGTTTCGCGAGCTGCTTGACGAAATCCTCGCCGTAAAGCTGACCTTCAAAGATCACGGCGGCGGGTTTCCATTTTTCGTTCGCTTTGGAAAAATCGACAAGCTTTTTGGAGATCTCCTGCGGGTCCTTATCCCCGAAGGTGATCACGACGGAACCATTCAAATATTTCTCGGCGCCGCTGACGTTGAATTTCGTGAAGATCTTGCGAGCCATCGCATGTTTGACCATAAGCGAACGGCGCGAGACCTTTTCGAGATTGCGGCGGGCGTCGGAGATATCAAGAACGGAGATTCCGTTTAAGTTTGAAATGAAAGCGTAAGGGCTTTTTTCGAACTCTTTAACGATCTCGTTGAACATCAGTTCTTTTTCAAACGAAGGCATGATTAAAGCGCTCCTGTATTGAGGCGCAGCCCCGGACCGTGGGTCGTCGCGATATGGACCGTTTTGAGATATTCACCCTTGCTGGTCGCGGGCTTGGAATCCTTGACGGCTTTGATGACCGTGCGCGCGTTCTCTAAAAGCGCGTTCTCGGCAAAAGAAAGCTTGCCGCATACCGCGTGCAACCCGGCGGTTTTATCGCTCTTAAATTCGATGCGCCCGCCTTTCACTTCTTTGACCGCTTTGCCAACTTGCGGCGTTACGGTACCGGTCTTCGGCGTCGGCATAAGGCCTTTGGGGCCCAACACACGGCCGAGCTTCGAGACTTCGCGCATCATATCCGGATGGGCCACAACAACATCAAAATCAAGAAAACCATTCTTTACTTTTTCAACAAGCTCTTCGGCTCCGACGATATCGGCGCCCGCCGCTTCTGCGTCCTTAGCGCCCTCGCCTTTGACAAAACAAAGCACGCGAACGGATTTACCGCTTCCATGCGGGAGACTGACCGTGCCGCGAACGTTCTCATCGCCTTGTTCGGCGCGCACGCCGAGCTGAAAATTAAGCGAAACGGTTTCGTCGGCTTTTCCCATCTCGACTTTTTTGAGGATCTTGACGGCTTCCGGAAGAGAATAAAGCTTCCCTTCTTCCGTTAAACTCGCTCTTTTTTGATACCGTTTACTGCGTTCCATTTGAGTTCCGTTCTTATTTGGACTTCACAACTTCGATGCCCATGCTGCGGGCCGCGCCTTCGACAATGCGGCAGGCGCTTTCGATCTTAGTCGTGTTAAGGTCCACCATTTTTTGGCGCGCGATCTCAAGGACCTGGTCTTTGGTGATCTTGCCGATGATCGTGCGGCCGGGCTCCCCGGACGCTTTGGCGAGACCGACCGCTTTTTTGATCTGGGCTGCCACGGGGGGCGTTTTGAGAATAAAAGTAAAGGATTTGTCTTTATAGACCGTGAGCACCGCCGGAAGGATCGTGCCCGGGCGGTCTTTAGTGCGTTCGTTGAACTGTTTGCAGAACTCCATGATGTTGACGCCATGCTGGCCGAGCGCGGGGCCAATCGGCGGAGCGGGGTTCGCTTGTCCGCCCGGGATCTGCAACTTGATCTTTGTAATGATCTCTTTTGCCATGTTCAATGAACCTATAACTTATGGAGTGTTTCACGACATAAGTTATTTATGTGAATTGAACCCCGCACTAATTTCTATTGCTGGGTCCGGTTAATAATCTGGTTTTTCAAATTTCCCACACTGTTTTTAAATTAGTGCGGGGTAAATTCCGACTTATCAGTTACGCTATTCAGCGCAACTGATGTCGTCATTTAGATTTTCTCTACCTGCCAGTATTCCAGTTCGACGGGCGTCGACCGGCCGAAGATCGTGACCATCACGCGCATCTTGCCGCGCTCCGGATTGATCTGTTCGATCGTCCCGTTAAAATTCGCGAACGAGCCTTCTTTGACCCGGACGCTTTCGCCTTCTTCAAATTCGACCTTGGGTTTCGGCTTGGTCTGTTTTTCTTCCTGCTCTTTGATGATCGCGCCAACTTCTTTTTCCGTCAGCGGGATCGGATTCTTGCCCGAGCCGATAAAACCCGAAATCCCCGGGGTATTGCGAACCAGATACCAACTTTCGTCGGTTAATTCCATCTTGACTAAGATGTAACCCGGGAAAAACTTCCGTTCACTGATCCTCTTTTTGCCGCCCTTGACCTCGCTCACCTTTTCCATCGGGATCAGCACTTCGTGGATCAAATGCGAAAGCCCCGCGGTCTCCGCGTGGCCGATCAAGCTCGCCCGGGCCTTAGCTTCCATGCCCGTCTGCGTATGAACTACATACCACTTTGCGTCGGCGGCCATGGCGTTAATCAATCAGTATCCTGAGAATAGTGGAGATGCAAAAATCAACGATCGCGATAAAGGCGGACGCAAAGAAAGTCACTGCGATCACGACCATCGCCGCCTGCCATAATTCATTCCAGGTCGGCCAGGTGACTTTTTTAAGCTCCTGCTGCGTTTCCTGGAAAAAATTCGCTATTTTTTGCACCATGTTATTTCCACGCTCGCTTTTCGAGTTTTAAAACACGCGCCTGCGTAAAACAGGCCTGGCAGGACTCGAACCTGCAACATGCGGTTTTGGAGACCGCCGCTCTACCAATTGGAGCTACAGGCCTTTATGCCGTTAGTCTCCGAAAAAACGCCCTTATTTCTTTTCCCGAAAAAGGACATGCTTGCGGCAGCTCGGACAATATTTTTTCCGCTCGATCTTGTCCGGATTCTTTTTTTTGTTCTTCCGCGTCCAATAGGTCGCCTTGCAGTCACAAGCCGACACGAGGGAAATGATCTCTTGCATTGAAATAAAACCTTTGCTTTTGTCTTAATAAAACCGCGGAAAAAAACACGATTTTAAATACTGGTTTTTCGGCTGTAAGACCTCTTACGGCGAAAATAAACGCCTTACAGCCAGCAGGGCTTCGCCAAAAATGCTAGGATTTGTGTCCGCCTGATTTTCCGCTACTTTTTAATCGGAAATCAGTGCTGTCCCAATTTTCATTATAATTTTAAGCGTAAATTGGGACGAACGAGATGTTACGCGATGATCTCGCTGACAACGCCGGCGCCGACCGTTTTCCCGCCTTCGCGGATGGCGAATCGGAGCTCTTTTTCCATTGCGACCGGCATGATCAGTTCCGCTTCGATCGACACGTTGTCGCCCGGCATGACCATCTCAACGCCGGCCGGCAATGTCACGATCCCCGTAACATCGGTGGTGCGGAAATAAAACTGAGGCCGATACCCTTTGAAGAACGGCGTGTGACGGCCGCCTTCTTCCTTGCTTAGAATGTACACTTGCGCTTTAAACTTTTTGTGAGGGGTCACGGATCCCGGCTTCGCGATGACCATGCCTCGTTCAAGCTGTTCTTTTTCGACGCCGCGGAGAAGCAACCCGACGTTATCGCCCGCGCGCCCTTCATCGAGGAGTTTGCGGAACATTTCAACGCCCGTCACGACGGATTTCATCGATTTTTCCTTAAGACCGATGATCTCGACTTCGTCGTTGACCTTGATGATGCCACGCTCGATACGGCCCGTTCCGACAGTGCCGCGGCCGGAAATGGAGAACACGTCTTCGATCGGCATTAAAAAGGGTTTTTCGATATCGCGTTTCGGCTCGGGGATACTGTCATCGAGCGCCTTGATAAGTTCCATAATGCATTTGCTGGCTTCCGGGTCCGTAGGATTCTGGACCGCGGGGAGACCGGAACCGCGAATGACGGGGATCTTGTCTCCGGGGAAGTCGTATTTCTTGAGGAGGTCTCTGACTTCCATTTCGACGAGGTCGAGAAGTTCTTTATCTTCGACGAGGTCGCATTTATTGAGGAACACCACGATGGCGGGAACGCCTACCTGACGAGCAAGCAGGATATGCTCGCGGGTCTGAGGCATCGGCCCGTCCACAGCGGAGACGACCAGGATGGCGCCGTCCATCTGCGCCGCGCCGGTGATCATGTTCTTGATGTAGTCGGCGTGTCCCGGGCAGTCTACGTGAGCGTAATGCCGTTTTTCAGACTCATATTCCACGTGGGAAACTGCGATCGTGAGGATCTTGGAATCGTCACGGACCGTACCGCCTTTGGCGATATCCGCATATTCGCGAACCGTTGAAAGACCCTTTGCGGCCAAAACTTTTGTCATGGCGCAGGTCAAGGTCGTTTTGCCGTGGTCGACGTGACCGATCGTTCCGACGTTCACGTGCGGTTTAGTGCGTTTGAATTGTTCTTTTGCCATATGAGTTCTCCCTCATTGAAGTTGTGTTTTCACATCCTAAGCTGGAGATGGGAATTGAACCCATGACCTCATCCTTACCAAGGATGTGCTCTACCGACTGAGCTACTCCAGCGCTTGACTTGGTCCAGCGCTTTCGATCGCTCGCTACAACATCGTTACCGCAAACAGCAAAAAAAATAAAAAGCCGATCTTCTTCGAAGAAAAAACAGATGTTTGAAGACAGAAACCACCTTACGCGGAGACAGTCCTCCTCCAAGAAAGAGGTGTCATTCTATTGAAATAGAAAAGGGTGTCAAGCTTTTTAGAGATTTTTTTATTTATTTCTGAAGGATGTAAATGGAGTCAAAACCATGCCCCATGGCCTTCCAAAACCCATCTATATTAAGGAAGAGACCCTATTTTAAGAGCGGAATTGCTTTTAAACTGTTTGTTTATAAGGGGTTATGAATGATCTGACGATTCGCCTTTGAAAACTGAGGCAACACGGCTAAAAAAGTTGCTTGGTTTACTGGCTTGAGGAATATAGCGTCCCTGGAGCTTTTGGATCTGCGATTCAAGATAGCTAAACCCCATCTTCTTCAGGGCTTCCGTTACAACAATGACGGTAATATCCTTGGTCCCGCGAATGTCATAATAAGTCGCTCCCCGGATACCGGCCTGATAGCGATTCTGTTTCAGGGATGGGCCGCTCATATCCAAATAGCTGATCTCCCCGATCGAAAAAATAAGTTCGTCGATCACAACCTTGGGCGCGTATCGCCTGATCCCCGTCCGGGAGCCATCCTGGGGAGATGAGGAACCATCTTCCCCGTCCTTTTCCTGGAAAGGCTTCAAACCCAAAAGATTCAGTCCCTTTTTGGGGACATTCATCACCTGAAGTTCGCGAAGATCGAACCCTACCGTCTTAAGCTTCAAAAGCCCTTGCGGGATGCTCGGCAGATCCACCGAAATGATCACAAGCGGGATATCCGCCAAAGTCCCTTTGGGGAAACTGTAAGGATTCCCAATCTCGAGACCCTGGACTTCGATGCCGGTATTTTTCCAGTCCATTTTGACATGTTGGGCCGAAACGTCCGCGCCTAACTGATAGCTTAAAGAAAAGACCAGGGCCTGCTTGATCACCCACGCATGGAAAATAACCGCCAGGACAAGGACAAGGAGCGCAAGTCTTATCAGGCCGAAAATAAAGTTAAAAAGTCCTTTGATCATAATGTTCTTTTTCCCCTATGCCTTACTGTATCGGCAAGAGACCAAAAATCCATACAAATTTAAACCCTGGCGCAACGCGCAACGATCAACGCTCAATGTAAGAACTTTTGGTTGCGCTTTGCACGTCGTGCGTTGAGCGCAAGTTCCCTTGACAATGAAATAAGCTTTGCAAGATAATGTCGAAGATCCGCGCTTACCATTCTTTTAATGTAACATGAAGCGGCGTTGGGTGTGGACCCGCCCCGGACCTCTTGAATACCGTCAGGAAAGATCTTCAAAAGCTCTTTTGGATGCTCGGACTGGCGCTAACCCTGCCGATGGTGCTTTTAAGCGGCCCCCTCGCGGGGTACCTCGTCAGCCGGTGGCTCATCCTGAAATGGAACTGGGCCCCTGCTACAACCTTCGCGCTGGTACTCGTGGGATTCTTCGGCTCCGCGGTCCAGACCGTGAGGATCTTGCGTCTTCTCTATAAAGGAAGCATACGGAAGGATTCATGAACGTAACCGAACAGCATATCGCAGCGGCAATGCAGGCAGCGGCGCCAGCGCAGGAACATGCCACCGAAGAACTCCCGAATTTCATCACTCTCCTGGAGCACTTTTTCCCGAAATCCCATTTTGTCCATTTTTTGTTTTCCTGGGAAAATCTCGTTTTTTCGCTTCTGATCCTCGGGTTTATCGGCGTTTGCTCGATCCGGGCCGCGCGAAAAAAGGAGTTTATTCCCCGCGGCGCCCAGAACCGATGGGAACTTTTTATGGAGGGCCTTGTTGATTTCGTTACCGGCATCCTCGGCCCCCGAGGCATTGAGCACGCCCCTTTCCTTGGAACGATGTTCCTTTACATTCTCTTGCAAAACTGGCTCGGGCTTCTTCCTCTCATGAAATCGCCCACAAGCGCGTGGAGCACCACGATCGCGCTAGCCCTTATCACTACTGTCTACGTTCAGTGGGTCGGCATCAAGGAGCACGGCCTTTTGAATTACCTGAAACATCTCGCCGGGAATCCGGTCGGGATCATGGGCCTCGCCCTGATCCCCCTCATGATCGTGATCAATTTGAGCATCGAATTCCTTGCGGTGCCTCTAAGTCTCTCGCTCCGTCTTTTCGCCAATATCTCGAGCGAAGACAAACTGCTTTATAAGTTCGCGGAATTGAACGTGATGTACCATTGGCTGCCGTTCTTTTTTCAGCTTTTCGCCAATATTCTGGTGATCCTTTTCAGTTTCATCCAAGCTTTTGTTTTCCTTTTGCTTTCAACCGTGTATATTTCACTGATCATGCCGCACGACCATGAAGAAGGTCCGGGCGCGGCGCACGAAAAAACGATCCGTCCTGATCATTTAACCACCAACTAAGGAGAATCAACATGGATTCACACATCGCATTAGGTTTTGCACTGCCGCTGGGGCTTGCGATCACCGCCTTCGGGTCGGCCATCGCGCTCGGCAAAGCCGTCGCGGCCGCCATGGACGCCACAGGTCGCCAGCCGGAGGCCGCCCAGAAGATCCTGGTCAACATGATGGCCGGCTGCGCGCTGATCGAGGCCTTGACGCTTTATGTCCTGATCTTCGGTTTCGTATTGATGGGAAAGATCTAGACCCGGCATCGTCATGGAGTTCTTTCAAGAGAACATTCATCTGGCGGAGGTCGTCGTCCAGCTTGTCGCTTTCCTGATCGTCTTCGCCCTGCTCAAAAAGTTCGCGTGGCAGCCGCTTCTTTCCATCATCCGTTCCCGCCGCGAGAGGTTTGAGGACGAGTGGGGTGAGATCGAAAAAGCCAAGCAGAGCGTCGCGGCGCTCGAGAAAGATTACCGCGCGCACCTTCAGAAGATCGAAGAAGAAGCCCGTGCGAAAATGCAGGAAGCGGTCCAGGAAGGCCGCCGCCTCGCGCGCGACATCCAGGAAAAGGCCCGCCTGGAGTCCCAGACCTCTTTTGAAAAGGCCAAAGCGAGCCTTGACCTTGAGATCGAAAAAGCGCGCCTTACGATGCGCCGGGAAATTGCGGAACTTTCGATCCGGGTCGCAGAAAAAATCCTAAAGGAAAAAATGGACGCTGATAGCCAGGAAAAAAAGGCCCTCGAGATACTCGGAGAGCTTGAGAAAAAACTATGAACGACGTGATCGCCCCGGGCCGTTACGCCCGCGCCTTATTTGAGCTTGCGGAAAAAGAAGATCTCCTCGCCGGAATGGAGGCCGATCTCCTCGCGCTTGTGGCGGCTTTGAAAGCGGAGCCGAAGATCGGGCTCCTTATGGCGAATCCCACGCTCACAAATGATGAAAAATACGCGTTGATTCTTAAGGTATTTCCGAAAAAAAGAAGCGGGCTTCTGGAAAGGTTCCTCCGCGTCCTGATCGATAAAAAACGTTTCGCTCTTTTACCCGATATCCAAAAGATCTTTCATGACCGTTTCGAACGAAAACAAGGCGTGCAGGAAGTGGAAGTGCTCTCGGCGATTCCCCTCTCAGAGAAATTCCGCGAAAAACTCAGAACTGTTTTAAGTCAGCGGCTCCGGGACGCCGCGTCCGTTCAAAACGCCGAATCTCGCGCCGAGATCCGGCTGATCCCCAAGATCGACCATGATCTTCTCGGGGGCTTTGTGCTGCGCTTTAACGGCAAAGAGATCGATTGTAGTTTTAAGAACCGCCTTGAAGAGATTCAACAACAACTTTTAAGCCCCGTCGAAGAAGGGACCGTCTGATGCTTAAACCCGAAGAAGTCACGCAAGCAATTGAAAAAGAGATCCAAAAATACGCGGCTAAGATCGAAATGCAGTCCGTCGGATATGTTCTCCAGGTAGGCGACGGCATCGCCCGCGTTTACGGCCTTGACGAGGTTATGGCAGGCGAATTGGTCACGTTCGCCAACGGGACCACCGGCCTCGTGCTCAATCTTGAACCAAGCCATGTCGGCGTCGTGGTGCTCGGCGAAGACCGTGAGATCAAGGAAGGCGACCAGGTCAAACGTACCGGCAAGATCGCGCAAGTGCCGGTCGGCGACGCGCTTAAAGGCAGGGTGATCAACCCGCTCGGGGAACCGCTTGACGGCAAGGGCCCTGTTCCCGCGAAGAAAACGCGCCCGATCGAATCGCTTCCTCCTTCCGTGGTCCAGCGCCAGCCCGTTAAAGAGCCTTTACAGACCGGCATCAAGGCAATCGATTCCATGATCCCGATCGGCCGTGGTCAACGCGAACTGATCATCGGCGACCGCCAGACCGGAAAAACTGCGATCCTGATCGACACGATCCTCAATCAAAAAGAGACCGGCGTTCACTGCATTTATGTCGCGATCGGCCAGAAACTTTCAAGCGTGGTGGCGCTTACGGAAACGCTTCAGAAATACGGTGCGATGGAATACAGCACGATCGTCTGTGCCTCTTCCGAAGACCCGGCGCCGCTTCAATATCTTGCACCTTACGCCGGTGCCGCGATCGGCGAAGAATCCCTTTTTACGGGCAAGCATGCCCTCGTGGTTTATGACGATCTTTCCAAACATGCGGTCGCCTATCGCCAACTCTCGCTTCTGCTTCAACGGCCTCCCGGACGCGAGGCCTATCCGGGCGATGTTTTTTATCTTCATTCGCGACTCCTTGAGCGCGCGGCAAAAATGCGCGAAGATCTGGGCGGAGGATCGCTCACCGCCCTTCCCGTGATCGAAACGCAGCTGGGCGATATTTCGGCCTACATTCCTACGAACGTTATTTCCATCACGGACGGCCAGATCTATCTTGAAAGCGATCTTTTTTACGCGGGCGTACGGCCCGCTATCAATGTCGGGCTTTCCGTCTCCCGCGTCGGCGGCAACGCCCAGACCAAAGCCATGAAACAGGTTGCTGGCATGCTCCGGCTTTCACTCGCACAATACCGCGAGCTTCAGGCCTTCGCCCAACTTTCCACCGACCTGGACAAGGCCACGAAAGACCAACTCACGCGCGGGGAGCGCATGGTTGAGATCCTGAAACAAAACGACCTTGAGCCGCTCCCGCTGGAAAAACAGGTGGTCAGCATTTTTGCGGGTAACGAAGGTTTCCTCGATGATATCCCTCTCGGTCGCGTGAAGAATTTCGAGGCGAAACTTTGGGATTTTATCGACAAGAACTATCACGAGATCTTTTTGGAGATCGAAGAGAAAAAAATTATTTCGGATACGCTCAAGGAAAATCTAAAACAGGCAGTCACAAAATTCAAAAGTAATTTCAAATAAACGAATGCTATGTCGGGACAACTCAGAGCCCTAAAAAACCGGATCCGCGGGGTCGAAAGCACACAGAAGATCACCCGCGCGATGGAAATGGTCGCCGCGGCGAAGCTTAAGCGCTACCAAAAAATGCGCGTGCAAACGGCGCCCTATGCCGAAGCGCTGGAAGGGATCTTAGACCGCCTGCTCCGCACGGACATACCTTTGAACCATCCTTTGTTGGAGCAAAGGGAAGAAAAAAAATCGGCTGTTCTTTTGTTCACTTCCGATACAGGCCTTTGCGGGTCTTATAATCACAATCTGGTCGAAGAGGCGAGAAAATTCCTGAAAGCCAGGACCGAAATACCCCTCCTGATCGGGGTTGGGAAAAACGGCATGAATGCCCTCGCGCGCGACGGTTACGCCTGGCATCGAACTTTTACGGACATAAAGTCCGCCCAACTTGAAACGGTCATGACAGAAGTCTGTTCTTTAATTGAAGATCTCTTTATGGAAGGTAACGTCGACGCCGTTTATGCCATTCATGCCGGCCTCGGCGAAGGTTCCGCGCGGCGCGCGGCGGTCGAACAACTGCTCCCCTTCCGGGTAGAAGCAAGCAGTGAACCGTTTGAAGATACTGGCGCTCTTTATATTATGGAGCCTGACCGCGAGACTTTGTTCGCCCGGTTGGTGCCTCTCGTTTTTTCCGTCAAAATACGCATGATGTTCCTCGCGTCACTGGTCGCGGAGCAGATGGCGCGCATGGATGCCATGTACCAAGCGACGGAGAATGCGAAAGAACTGATCGACACGCTTGTGCTTTTAAGAAATAAGGTCCGGCAGGCGGCCATCACCAAAGAACTTATTGAGATCGTTTCGGGCTCGAAAGCCCTAAAAAGCTAAAGGGACTTTTTGCTCGGGATTCGCCCCTCGTTTTTTTACGAGGTATAAGTCCCGAGGAACGAGTCCCGTTTTTAAAAAGGAGTCATTTATGTCTTCCGGTAAGATCATTCAAGTGATGGGGCCCAGCGTGGATGTGGAATTTGAGGCGGGACATTTGCCCGAGATGCTGAACGCCCTGGAAGTGGAAATGCCCGGCCGGCTCCTGACCTTGGAGGTGGCGCAGCATATCGGGGATAACGTGGTCCGTGCGATCGCGCTTGCTTCGACCGACGGCCTCGTGCGTGGCATGAAGGTCAAGGATACCGGCGCGCCGATCTCGGTTCCCGTGGGCGAACAAACCCTCGGCCGCATTTTCAACCTTCTCGGCGAACCGATCGACGAGCAAGGAAATGTTAAAGATGCGGCGAAAAAAAACAGCATCCACCACCCGCCTCCTTCTTTTAAAGAACTGCTTCCTGTCTCCGCGATCCTCGAGACCGGCATTAAGGTCATCGATCTTCTCGCTCCTTATCCGAAGGGGGGCAAGGTCGGCCTTTTCGGCGGCGCGGGCGTCGGGAAGACCGTGGTCGTCATGGAGCTGATCCATTCGATCGCGACCGAACACGGCGGCGTTTCGGTCTTTTGCGGCGTCGGTGAACGCACCCGCGAGGGGAACGATCTTTGGCTCGAACTTAAAGAATCCGGCGTCATTAAAAAAACGGCGATGGTCTTCGGACAGATGAACGAGCCGCCCGGCGCGCGTTTGCGTGTGGCGCTTTCGGGCCTTACGATGGCGGAATATTTCCGCGACGAGGCGCATCAGGACGTGCTGCTCTTCATTGATAATATTTTCCGTTTCACGCAGGCAGGATCGGAGGTTTCGGCGCTTTTAGGCCGGATGCCTTCCGCGGTGGGTTACCAGCCGAATCTTGCGACGGAAATGGCTGCGCTCCAGGAACGCATCGCTTCCACAAAATCGGGTTCGATCACCTCGGTCCAGGCCATTTACGTGCCGGCTGACGACTTGACCGACCCGGCGCCCGCCACGGCCTTTTCGCACTTGGACGGTGTCACGGTGCTTTCGCGCCAGATCGTGGAACTGGGGATCTATCCAGCCGTCGATCCCCTGGCTTCGACTTCGCGCATGCTGGATCCGCGCATTGTCGGGCAGGAACACTATGACATTGCCCGCGAAGTCCAGCGTATCCTCCAACGTTACAAGGACCTCAAAGACATCATCGCGATCCTGGGCATCAACGAGCTTTCGCAGGACGACAAGGACCTCGTGATGCGGGCCCGCAAGATCGAGCGCTTTTTCTCGCAGCCCTTTTTCGTGGCCGAGGCCTTCACGGGACGCAAGGGCCGCTATGTTCATTTGAAGGATACGATCGCGAGTTTTAAAAAGATCCTCGCCGGCGAGCTCGATCATATCCCCGAGCAGTGCTTTTTTATGGCGGGAGGTATTGAAGATGTCCTCGAAGCCTATGAGAAGGTAAAGGTCGCCGCGTAACATGCCTGTTCCCTATTCCCTTAAGATCGTCACGCCTCAGGGAATCGCTTACGAAGGAACCGTTTTCCATACCTTTGTTCCGACGGAGAACGGTTTTGCGGGAGTCCTCGCCTATCACGCTCCTTATCTTACCTCTTCCAAAGGCGGGAAATTGATCGCCAAAGAAATGATCGGGCTGGAAAAAGATTTTCGGGTGGGGCCCGGTTTCTTTGAGATCAAATCCAACCAGGCGGTCTTTTTAACCCAGAGCTGTTCTCCCCTTTAAGATCATTTCATCCGGGAAGAGGTTTTGATCTTTTTCCCGCCCGCAAGAAAAACGCCTTTCCCCAGATGACGGAACGTCCGGAGATCCTTCTTGTTAGGGTCGGCCCACGCCTTGACGATTTTGAGGATGAAAAAATTGTAACGGTTAGCCAGCGTCCGGTGAACCACTTTGCACTCCAGGTTGACGGGGCATTCTTTGACAAGCGGCGCTTTGACCTTGGACGCTTTGACGGGTGTCAGCCCGAACGCTTTGAATTTATTTACCGTCCTTCCCGAAACATTCCCGCAGGCCACGGCTTTTTTGAGGAGCCCCGTCTCCGGAATATTGATCACGCACTCGCCCGTCCTCTTCAAGGTTTGGAATGTTTGACTTTGATCGCCGATCACAAGTCCCGCGAGCGGCGGATCAAAATCGATCATCGTATGCCAAGACATCGTCATGATGTTCGCCCGGTCTTTAAGCGCCGTTGTGACCATCGCCACCGCCCCCGGCTCAAGCAATGTATAGACTTTTGCCAACGGAAAAGGTTTTTTCATATGTATTTTCTCCTAAAACCGTGTTTTCCCGTAAGACGGAGGCTGAGCGGCAGAACGCCCGTTTTCCTCCTTGAGGCGCTGGAGATCCTCATTGGTTTTTTTCGTCGCCTCCGCATTCGGATCTTCGGCAAGGGCTTGCTTGGCCTTCCGGGCCGCAAGCGCGGTTCTCGCGGCGCGGATCCCCAGGATCGCGTGTGCTTCGTGGGTTTGTCCCATAAAAATACTTGCTGCAATCGCTATTGTTAAAATTGCCGGTACTTTTTTCATTGATCTTTCCCTTTCACTTCATGGTGAGACATAAGCCGCTTTTTTCATCCCTTAATAACAGCTAGTGGGGAAAGTTCGACTTCGATATCGACGAGGTCGGACTGCTGTTTCATGACCTCCGAAATATCCTTGTAGGCGCCGGGAGCTTCGTCAAGTGAGCGAACGCCACGGATATCGTGAATGATCCCTTGAGCATTCATTTTCTCGATCTCTTTTTTAAGATCCAGTGAGCGCTGGGCCTGTTTGCGGCCCATCTTGCGGCCTGCGCCGTGGGAACAAGACTCGAAACTTTCGGGGCTCCCTTTTCCTCGCACGATATAACTTTTTGTCCCTTGAGAGCCGGGCACGATCCCGGCTTCGCCTTTTTTTGCCGAGGTCGCGCCTTTCCGGTGGACCCACACGTCCCGGCCAAAATGGTTTTCTTTCCGCGCATAGTTGTGGGCGATATTGATCATCGGCTCGAAAAAACAGCGGGTGTATTTTAAAAAACAATCGGCGATCCGTTCGATCATGAGCTTCCGGTTCTGAAAAGCGAATTCCACACAATAGTTCATTTCGCGGATATAGGCCCTTCCTTCGTCGCTATCTTCGAGAAGGAACGCAAGCTCATGCGCCGCCGGAACTGACGAATGCATTTTTTCGTTCAAGCGGATGGCAATACGGTTGTAGTGGTCGGCGACCTGCTTGCCGAGGTTCCGGCTTCCGCTGTGGACCATGACCCAGACCGCCCCATCCGAACCTTTTTGAACTTCGATGAAATGGTTTCCGCCGCCGAGCGTGCCGATCTGCGTTAAGGCGCTGTGATATTCGCGCTGGCAGACAGGGCCAAGCTCAAAATGTTTATCCGGCATATAAATTTCGTTTTGCGGGGTCTTGTGATGCTCAAAGCCGACAGGGATAAGGGCTTTGATCCCCCAGACAATCTTTTTTAGGATTTCCCGGTCGATCCCTTCGAGACTGGTTCTTACCGCGCACATGCCGCAACCGATATCGACGCCTACGGCGTTCGGAATGATCACGCCCTGCGTCGCAAGCACTCCGCCGATGGGCATGCCGTAGCCTTGGTGGCTGTCGGGCATGACGGCGATGTGTTTGAAAGCGAAAGGAAGATTGGCGAGATTGCGAAGCTGCTCCATGGCCCCTTCCTCGATATCCTCAAGCCACATCTTGATGGGAAGTTTCTCGGTATGGCAGACCTTCATACGCGCCTTTTTTGGAAAAAGCCGGTTGTTAAAAAAAGAGTCCCATCGTAAGGAGTGCGGCGCCGATAGCGGCGGAGCTCAGCATGACCATGCGCAACGCAACAGGTTCGTTCATAAGGCCGAGAACGATCTCCCGGAACTTGGCATAGAAAAAAACAGCGGGGATCATTTTCGCAAGCGAAAGACTGACCACAAAGGTCGCAACAAAGGAGTAAGGGCTTAGATTCAGGAGGAACCAGTACCAGGTCCAGATCAGAAACCCCAGGAAAAACAGGTTTACCCAAAGAAGCCAAACGGGACGTTTTTCGGGGCACATTTTAAGGACAAGGTCTTTCCAGGCCCTGGTGAAAAAAACGACCCAGAGCCCGCCTAAAAGCATCCAGCTTCCAAGAACGATGCTCAACCACTTGAAGTAAGCCACATAAACCTCCTGCTTCGGTTAGACAAGAGACTAGGGACTGAAGGCCTCCGCTAAAGCTTTTAGCTATCGTTTGTGGTCCGTGGTCTGCTGTCTGCTTTTTTTGCGCCCTTCGACGATCAGTGTCACGCCGATCACGAAAAAAGAAAGGAATCCCGCGAGCGCAAAGACCGGGCTTGGAAGCGTCCCGGCCCAGAACGCGCAGCCGACCAAGACCGCCCCCGGCAAAAAGTATTTCCAGAGATAATTTTTCACCCCATTATTGTCGCAGAATCGGAACCCCGCCGCAAGCGGCGCCCGTTCTCGCGGACTTCTTGATTTCGAACGCATTCTTAAGTACTATCCTTGTGTTTATTTCCTACAATCAGGAGCCGCGCAAAAAAAATGAACGAGATCCTGGCCGACGCCCTCAAAGACACCTTCGCCATGTTTCCTTGGCTTTTGGGGATCTATATCGCGCTTGAATTCTTTGAAAACAAATCGGAATCCTTTATCGGGGAGAAGATCAGTCACCGAAAGGGCATCGCGCCTTTTTTGGGCGCGCTTTTCGGCTGTATTCCCCAATGCGGTTTTTCCGTGATCGCCGCTACGCTTTATGCCCGCCGCTGTATTTCCATGGGAACCCTTCTGGCTGTTTTTCTCTCGACCTCGGATGAAGCCGTTCCTGTTTTTCTCGCCCAGCCGGATAAAGCCATCCTTGTTTTTTGGCTTCTTCTTGTTAAAGTCATCATCGCGACCGCCGCGGGGTACGCGGTCGATCTTATCTTGAATCAAAAGGCCGTTCGGGAACCGCATCCGCCGCACGGCCCCGTTGTCCCTGAAGGAGGCCATCGCGCTTGCGGATGTCATGCCCACGGTTGCGAGATCCCGAAATGGAAGGCGCTCTTTCTTTTTCCGCTCAAACACACCCTGAAGGTCCTGCTTTTTATTTTCGCGATATCGCTCGGGATCGGGCTTTTGGTCGCAAAGTTGGGCGAAGCGGGCATGGAGCGTTTCTTTTTTGCCGGCACTGTTTTCCAGCCGCTTCTGGCCGTAGCCGTGGGCCTGATCCCCAACTGCGCCGCGTCCGTGGCAATTGCCGAAATCTACCTAAAGGGGGGCATCACCTTTGGGTCGGCCGTTGCGGGCCTTTCGGCGGGCGGGGGCCTCGGCATGCTGGTCCTTCTAAAAGAGAACAAAGACCGGAGAGAAACCTCCTTGATCATCGTCCTCCTGGCGTTGATAAGCCTCGCGGCCGGGGCCCTGCTCAACCTGCTCCTTTAATTCTTTTCCGTTCTTTTCATTTACGTTAGAATTGTTCCCGCGAACCGTTTTTTAAAGGAGGATCTCATGGATCTGAAAGTTTTTTTAGCGACCTTCAGCGCAATCTTCTTCGCCGAGCTTGCCGACAAGACCCAGCTTGTGGGGATCACCATGTCCGCAAAGACCGGAAAGCCCTTGTCGGTTTTTTTAGGTTCGGTCGCCGGGTACATGCTCGTCACGCTGATCTCGGTCGTCCTTGGCACGTTACTGGCAAAATATATAAAACCCGAGTTTATACGCTACGGCGGCGCGACGGCTTTTGTGGTGATCGGATTTTTAATGTTCTTTAACAAAATCTAAAAAGGAGGAACAGGAACATGGCCAAGAAAGCGAAGAAATCAAAAAAGAAAGCCAAAAAAACAGCAAAAAAATCCCGTTGCGGCTGCTGCTGCGGCTAAAGTATGGAAAAAAAAGGACCGGCAAGCGAAAAAAAAGGTTTTTTCACGAAGCTTTTCGAAAAGATCGATAAAAAACTCGAAGAAAAGGCCAAAAAGACCGGCTGCGGCTGTGCCTCCAAAAAAGACCCAGAGGGCCCATGCTGCGGGTAGCGGTCGACTGGCTGGTTTACACGGTTCTCCGGCTTCCGCCCGAAGCGCGATGGGCGGAAGCGGTGGCCTTCTTTCTCTACGACTCCGTCAAGATCCTTCTTCTTCTTTTCGGAATGATCGCGGCGATCGGGTTCCTGCGAACCTGGCTGCCCCACGAAAAGGTTAAAGGGTGGATCGGCAAGAAAAAAGGGTGGGGCAATTTCTTTGCGTCGCTTTTCGGCGCAGTCACGCCTTTTTGTTCCTGCTCTTCCATCCCTCTTTTTTTAAGTTTTATCAAGGCGGGCATCCCGCTCGGGATCACATTCTCCTTTTTGATCACTTCCCCGCTTATTAACGAATATCTTGTGGTCCTGATGCTCGGATTTTTCGGTTGGAAGATCACGCTCGCTTATATCCTAAGCGGTATGGCGATCGGGATCGCCTGCGGGGTCATCCTCGGAAAAATGAAGCTTGAGGTCCACCTAGTGGAAGATATGCTGCCGCAGGGCTCGTCGGAACTTCAAAGCGCGGCTTATAGCGGCCTTAAATCGCGCATCGCTTTTGGCTTCCGTGAAGCCCTCTTGATCCTTAAAAAACTTTGGGTCTGGATCCTTGTAGGCGTCGGGATCGGCGCCTTGATCCATAATTATGTCCCCGAGCAAACGATCCACGGGATCATCGCCAAGACCGGCTATTTCTCCGTTCCGATCGCGACGCTGCTCGGCGTCCCGTTGTACGGCAGTTGCGCGGCCATTATCCCCGTCGCCGTCGTGCTTTTCCAGAAAGGTGTCCCGCTCGGGACCGCACTTTCTTTTATGATGGCCGTCTCGGCGTTAAGTCTCCCGGAAGCCGTGATGCTGCGCCGGGCAATGAAATTGCCGCTTATCGCGATCTTTTTCGGGATCACAGCGCTCGGCATTGTTTTTACCGGCTATCTTTTTAACTTTTTGCAGACTTTCCTTGTCTAAATGAGCTCTTCTCTTTTAACAAAATGCCCCATCCTTTTTGAAGACCCGGATCTCATCATCATCGATAAACCCGAGGGAGTCCTTTCGCACCCCAATCCCGGCGCTAAAATTTCATTCTGCTCTTTTGAGGGTTCTTACGATCTTGAGGACCGGAGATTCCAGACTCCGGGCGGGCCCGTTTGGCTTATCCACCGGCTGGACCAGGACACTTCCGGCATCCTCCTCGCGGTAAAAAACAAAAAAAGCGCCGAGGCGTGCCGCAAGTCGTTCGAGGAGAGAAAAGTTAAAAAACACTATGTGGCCCTTGTTTCAAGGCGACCGATGCCGGCTCAAGGTCTGTGGCGCGACGCGCTTGTCGAGAAAAGATCTGGCGGAAGCATCCGGAGCATGGTGGCCCGTTCAGGCCGTCCGAACGCTTTTCTTAACTACAAAACGCAAGAATCCTTTCCAAAACTTAATCTATCGCTTCTTGAGATCGAGCTTCTCACGGGGAAAACGCATCAGATCCGTGTTCAATCGGCTTTCCGCGGACACCCTGTCGCCGGCGACCGCCTTTACGGAAATTTTTCGTTCAACAAGGAGTTGCGCCAAGCGCTTGGCCTGCGCCGCCTCTTTCTTCACGCCTGGCGGCTTGTTCTCCCGCATCCCGCCCTCGGAAAAAGCCTTACGGTGGAATCCCCCTTGCCGGAGGATCTGGAACAATGTCTTTTTCTAGCCGGCAACGCTTAGCGCGCAACGCGCGGCGAAAGACAAACGCGTTGAGCGTCGAACGTTGCGCTTGGTGCGATCTTTTATGAAGGTCCTGCTTTTACAGCCGCCGGTCCAGGATTTTTACAATACTGATATCCGCCTCCAGCCGATCGGTTTGGCTTATCTGAAAGCTGCCGCCAAGAAACATCTTCCTGAGATCCGGGTCACGGTCCGGGATTACCATCAAGGATGGGGCCGGCGGACGATCCCCCTTCCGCGCGACCTCGCCTATTTGAGGGAGTATTATTCCAAAGACGACAAAAGCCCATTTTCTTTATTTCATCACTATTACCATTTCGGCGCCGATTTTGAAACGATCGCGAAAGAAACCGCGAAAGAAAGGCCGGATCTTGTCGGGATCGCCTCGCTTTTTGCGCCGTATCACCGGGAGGCGCTGCGCTGCGCGGAAATGATCAAAAAATATTGCCGCGTTCCCATCCTGTTCGGCGGTTCGCAGGTCTCGGCGATGCCGGAGGCCATGCTCGCGCATCCGGCCGTGGATCTTGTAATCCGAGGCGAAGGCGAGCGTCCTTTTGTCGAATTGCTGAAAAGTTTGAAACGCGGCCGAGGATTCGAAAAAATCCCGAACCTGGGATATAAAAAGAACGGGCGAATGATCTTCAATCCTCAAAAAGAAAATTTCCCGATCGAGGTCTTGCCATTCCCTGATTTTTCGGATCTCCCGAAAGGTCGTTATTTGTTCGAAAAAAAACCTCTCTGCTTCATCATTACTTCACGCGGGTGCCCCTATCGATGCGGCTTTTGCTCAGTCCATAACACTTTCGGCCATCGATGCCGGCGGCGCTCGGCTGAAGACATTCTCTCCGAGATCAAAACGCGTTATGAGGAAGGCTATCGCGTCTTTGATTTTGAGGATGACAATCTTAGCTTTGACCGTAAAGAAATGACCGAACTTTGCGAAAAGCTGGTCCGGGATTTCCCTAAAAAAGATATCCAGCTCCTCGCCATGAACGGGGTCTGCTATTGGACGCTGGATCGCAAGACCCTCAAACTTATGAGGCGAGCGGGATTCACGCATCTGAATCTGTCGCTTGTGAGCGTGAACGTAAAACTTCTCAAATCCGTCCGCCGGCCGATTTTTTTGAAAAAATATCGCGAAGTCGTTCGGGACGCCGCTACCCTCGGCTTTAAGACGGTCGTCTATCAGATCCTGGGCCTCCCGGGCGACAACGTCCCTTCCATGGTCCGGACCCTTATTTTTAATGCAAAGCTTCCGGCGCTTCTGGGTGCTTCGCCTTTTTATTTGGTCCCCGGTTCCCCGATCGCCGGCCGCTTCAGGGCATGTTCCGAAGCGGACGCTTTTAAGGCCCGGCTTACGGCCATGGCCGTGGAAACCGGAATATTCGGCCGCGACGATCTTTACACGCTTTTTGTGATCACGCGTATCCTTAATTTTCTAAAAGGCATCCCTTTTTCCGCCCCGAAGGTTCCGCTTTCAAAAGCGCTCGAAATCGCCGCGAAAGAAGGGGTTCGTTCCGGGATAGGAGCGGAGATCCTAAGAAAATTGCTGAAAGAAAAGATCTTTTATGCCCGAACCCAGAAAGGCTTCGAGCCGGTCATAAAATTTAAACCCGAAGTGTTCTTTCAATTATGGCGGAAACTTGATACTATCAAAACACTTGAAAACAAAGCCATCCGGATCCGGGGAGGGTTTTCCTATGCTCGCTAAACTTATTTTTTGTGTTCTTTTGTGCTTATCCGCAGGAGCAGCGGGATCGTTTTTTACCGCTTCCGCGATCCCGGACTGGTACGCGGCTTTGAACAAACCTTCTTTTTCGCCGCCCAACTGGCTCTTCGCTCCCGTCTGGACAGCCCTTTATATCCTGATGGGGATCGCCGCGGCTCTTGTTTGGCGTCGAGGGCTAAAAAATCCGCCGGTCCGGTCGGCGCTCGTAGCATTCCTTATCCAGCTGATCTTGAACGTATCGTGGTCTTTCCTTTTTTTCGGGCTTCGCTCTCCTCTTTCCGGGCTCGTGGATATTTTGTTCCTTTGGGCGATGATCTTGGTTACAATAACGCGATTTTTCAAGGTTTCGATCCTGGCCGCTCTTATGTTGATCCCGTACCTTCTTTGGGTGACATTCGCAAGCGGCCTGAACCTCGGGATCTTTCTTTTAAACCGTTAACCGGGAATTGTGCTTTCTATGGAATGGCTGCAAGAATTCTTTTCAAAACTTTATCACTTTGAAGAACTGATCCGCTGGGGCGGTTACCTTGTTCTGGTGATTATTATTTACGCTGAAACGGGGCTTTTGGCCGGTTTTTTTCTCCCCGGAGATTCCCTGCTGGTAACGGCGGGGCTTCTTGCGGCCGTGGATAACGCGCTGAATATTTGGGTCTTGATCCCCTTGCTTTCGGCGGCGGCGATCGTTGGCGACAGCACGGGCTATTGGATCGGCTATCACTTCGGCCCGAGACTTTTTAACCGCACTGATTCCTTTTTCTTCCATAAGGACCATCTGGTCCGGACCCAGAAGTTCTACGACAAATACGGTCCCAAAACGATCGTGATCGCGCGCTTTGTCCCGATCGTCCGGACCTTTGCGCCGACCGTGGCGGGGGTCGGGAAAATGGACTACAGAAAGTTCCTTTTCTACAATGTTGCGGGAGGCATCCTCTGGATCATTAGTATGACGCTTGTGGGTTTCATCTTAGGCCGTTCGATCCCGAACATCGAAAAAAAGATCCACTGGGTCATCGCCGTGGTCATTTTTCTCTCGATCCTGCCTATCATCAAAGAATGGTTTCATTCGAGGAAAAAACCTGCCGCATGAGAGCGATCGCCCTTTTAATCGCTTCCAACGTTTTTATGACCGCGGCCTGGTACGGGCATCTCCGATTCCGGAGCGCGGCGCTCTGGAAGGTGATCATGATCAGCTGGCTTATCGCCTTCGTGGAATACTGTTTTCAGGTCCCCGCGAACCGGATCGGGTCGTATCATTTCTCGACGGCCCAGCTTAAAACGATCCAGGAAGTGATCACACTCGTTGTTTTTTGCGGGTTCTCTGTCTTTTATCTTAAGGAAGAATTGAAGTGGAATTACTTAGTCGGCTTTGGTTTCATGATCATCGCCGTTTTTTTCATCTTTAAAAAATGGTGACCCGGAAAGGAAGGGATCATGGGACTTCGAGAGACCTATAAAAAACAAGGAGCTTTTCTTTTCCGCTGGCGCAGCTATCTTCCCTTCCTGGCCATCCCGGTGGTCATTCTCGCGCTTTTTGACACTCAATACACAAAACGTCTTTTCGGGGACCGGTTCGACAGCTTCTGGGAGGCGTTCTGTATCTTGATATCCTTGGCCGGTCTTATCGTCCGATGCCTTGTCGCCGGATACGTCCCGAAAGGAACTTCCGGGCGTAATGTGGAACGCCAGGTCGCGGAAAGCCTTAATACAAAGGGAATGTATTCCATCGTAAGGAATCCGCTTTATCTCGGCAATTACCTGCTTGTGCTGGGAGTGCTTCTTTTCACCCAGGTTTGGTGGTTTGTCATCATTGGATCGATCGTTTTTTGGCGTTATTACGAAAGGATCATTTATACCGAAGAAGAGTTCCTGAGGGAAAAATTCGGGGATACTTTTACCGCTTGGTCCAACAAAACGCCTATGGCTTTCCCGAAATTCCGTGGCTGGGAAAAACCAGATCTTCCTTTTGAATGGAAAACGGTGCTTCGCCGGGAACATTCGAGTTTTTTTGGGATCGTCACGGTTTTTACGATCCTCGGGGTGCTTGCCGACCTTGTGATCGAACGTCAAAAAAGCGTCGATCTTTTCTGGTGGATCTTTTTTGGAACGGGGCTTTTGATCTATTTGACCCTGCGCTTCCTGAAGAAAAAAACAAAACTACTGGATCTTAAAGGACGTTAATTCCAAGCAAGGAGGTAGGTCATGAAAAAATCAATCGGCCCGAAACCTGTTCTTTTCCCAACGCCTGTGCTTATCGTTTGCACCTATGATGCCCAAGGGGTCCCGAATGCCATGAACGTGGCGTGGGGCGGAATCGCATGCTCCGAACCGCCCTGCGTCGCCATCTCGGTGCGCGACCACCGGAAAACCTACGAGAACATCATGGAAAAAAAGGCGTTCACGATAAACATCCCTTCGGAAAAACACATGAAAGAAGCCGATTATTTCGGCATCGTTTCCGGGAAGACTGAAGACAAGTTTAAGGCGACCGGCCTTACTCCGGTTAAAAGCGACCTTGTAGACGCCCCTTACATCAAAGAATTCCCCGTCGTGCTGGAATGCGCTCTTAAGGCGACTCACAAACTCGGGATCCACACCCAGTTCATCGGAGAGATCAAGGACATTAAAGTCGAAGAATCAGCTTTGAACGCGAAGGGCTTTCCCGACCCCGAAAAAATGAAGGCTTTTATGTTCGATCCGAGCACAAGCGCCTATTATGCGACCGGTAAATTCCTCGGACAGGCCTTCCTGATCGGCAAAAAAAAGTAGCGAGAGGATTTTCTATGATGAAGTGGATCGGACTGGCCTCAGGCGGCATCCTCGGAACTTTCGCCCGTTACCTGCTGGCCGGAGCCGTTTACAGGGCTTGGGGCGCTTCGTTCCCCTACGGCACCCTCATCGTGAATCTTACCGGCTGTTTCCTGATAGGGTTCCTTACGATCCTTAGTGAAGAAAAATTCCTGCTCGGGCCGGCGGCGCGTGTTTTTTTAATGATCGGTTTTTGCGGCGCTTATACCACTTTTTCCACGTTCATACTGGAAACCGCCAATCTAATGAGGGACGGGGAAAATCTTCGCGCGTTCATGAACGTCGCTCTAAGCGTTCTTGTGGGATTTCTGGCGCTTCGCGCCGGCATCCTTTTAGGAAAAATCATCTAGGGAGGATTCGATGAAATTACCGTCCGATGGAAAGCTTCTCCGGATCTTTATTGGCGAAGCGGATAAGTGGCAGGGGCAACCGCTTTATGAAGCGATCGTGCTTCTTGCCAAAAAAGAAGGAATGGCCGGGGCGACCGCGCTCAAAGGTTTTATGGGTTTTGGCGGCAAAAGCCACTTGCACACAACGAAGCTCCTGCGGCTTTCGGAAGATCTTCCCATCGTGATCGAGATCGTGGACAGTGAAGAAAAGATCGCGAAATTCCTGCCTCTTCTTGACCCCATGGTCAAAGAAGGCCTCATCACGCTTGAAAAAGCGCATGTGATCCTTTATCGGGCTGGGTGATTCTCCGATAATCGGGTGAGTCCCCGGCGTATGGATTCACGAAGCGAATAAAGACAGCCGCAATAACGCTGACGGTAGAAGCTCTCCTCCCTGGAGATCTGTTCCATTTGTTCCTGCCCGCCCTGAAGCCGCCAGTTATGGGCCCAATAAGTCAATCCCGGAAAAAGCGCGGCCGCCCGCTCCCCCGCGCGGTTCACCTGGGCAAGGTCCTTCCATCGCGAGATCCCGAGACTCGTCGTAAAAACCTTAAATCCGTGCGCAGCGGCATAAGCCGCCGCTTTGCCGAGCCGCATCTCAAAACAAAGATCGCACCGTTTTCCGCGCTCGGCTTCGGCTTCGTATCCCTTTGTTTTTTCAAGCCATGTTTCAGGTTCATAATCGGTGTCTGCAACCGGAACCCCTTTTTTCTTGGCGTAGCGGAGAACTTCTCCTTTGCGGCGCGTGTATTCTTCCGGCGGGTAGATATTGGGGTTATAAAAAAAAAGCGTGGGCTCAAGCCCGGCATCCAGCATCCGCTGGATGATGGAACAAGAACACGGGGCGCAGCAGCAATGAAGCAGGATTTTTTTTTCGTTGTGCGGGGCTTGTAAGGAAGCCGAACTGGTCATAAAAATACCTTTTGATCCGAGGCCGTATTATACAAAAAAAGCGAGTGGCGGAGAAGAAAACCTTTGGAATGAATGAAAATAAAAAGCTTCGGGGTCTAAGCGTTATCTTCTTCGCCCGTCTCGGAGCTGCCGGCAGGCGTCGCTTCGGGATATTCGCCGGCTGGATTTGGAAGAAGGATCTCGCGGGGTTTGGCGCCGTCCTGAGGGCCGATCACGCCCTCGGCTTCAAGCTGATCCACGACGCGCGCTGCGCGCGCATAACCTAAGCTAAGCCGGCGCTGCAGATAGGAAGTCGATGCCTTACGCGTCGTCAGGACGATCCTCTTCGCTTCTTCAAAAACTTCGTCTTTTTCGCCGGCGCTGCCCTGCGCGAGGCCGCTCTGCGCGACTTGGATCTCCGAGTGATATTCCGGCTTGCCTTGTTGGGACACAAAGCTCACGAGGCGATTGATCTCTTCATCGACAATGAGTGGCGCTTGGCCGCGGATCATATTGTCACTTCCCGGCTGGATAAAAAGCATATCGCCGCGGCCTAAAAGCCGGTCGGCACCTTTGTTATCCAGGATCGTCCTCGAGTCCACAACTGAGGCGACCTTGAACGCGACGCGGGCGGGAAAGTTCGCTTTGATAACGCCGGTAATGACATCGACTGAAGGTCGCTGGGTCGCCAAGATCAGGTGAATGCCGACCGCGCGCGAAAGTTGCGCGAGGCGCGTGATGGCCGTTTCCACTTTGTCCTGCGCCACAAGCATCAAGTCAGCAAGCTCGTCAATAATGACCACGATATAAGGGATGGAGGCCGGCACAACATTCTCCGAGTCGCCGGCATCCTGAACCTCCTGAATCCCCTCTTCGGAAAGTTCGCGGTTATTGAACCCGTGGATGTTCCTGACGCCCACTTTGGAAAAAAGCCGGTAGCGCTTTTCCATTTCCATCACGACCCAGTTTAGGGTGTTTGCGGCTTTGCGGACATCCGTCACGACCGGCGAAAGCATATGCGGGATCTTGTTATAAACGGCGAGTTCCACCATTTTCGGATCGATCATGACAAGCTTGAGCTGGGAAGGCGTGCAATGATAAAGAAATCCGGCGATAATGGAATTAATGCAGACGGTCTTACCGCTTCCTGTTGTTCCCGCGATCAAAATGTGCGGCATCGCGGTAAGGTCCGCGATCATCGGCTTGCCGCCCGTATCTTTCCCGAGGATCAACGGCAGGACGCATTTGCGCGAACGGAAATCGGAATTCTCGATCATTTCACGGACAAGGATCGCCCGCGAAATGGAATTCGGCACTTCGATCCCGATCGTTTGTTTGCCGGGGATCGGAATGATCATACGGATACTCGTTGCCTTTAACGCCATCGCGATATCATCTTCATAAGCGGAGATCGAATTAGCCCGGACACCGGGCGCCGGAAGGACCTCATAAAGCGTGATCTTGGGACCCTGTTCAACTTCAACCACCTTGGCTTCGATCCCGAACTCGGCAAGCGTCGCTTCAATGGCTTTGGAGTTGGCCGCCAGATCGTCGCCTTCGAGTTTTTCATCTGTCGGGCGTTTCAAGAGGTCCGGTGACGGGAACTGATAATTCGCGTCCGCCTTCGGCTGGGAGCCGATCACGCCTTTAAAGGAAGCTTCGCCGGCAAAAGGCGTTTCGGCCGATTTTTCTTTGGCCGGCGTTTCTGTTTTGGGCGGTGGCGGAACAACGGGCTTCTTCGGAGCTTCTTTAGGTTCTTCCTTAGCGATCTTTTTCTCCTGACGCGGCTTGTCTTCTGACATGCCAGCGGCAGGCTGGTAGGTTTTGATCTTCAGCGGAATATCCGGCATACGCTGGGCCGGTCTTTCTTTCTCTTTTTCCTTGAGTTTCAGATCTTTTGAGGGTTTTTCCTGTTCTTTTTGAGCCAGCGTAAAAATACTCCCGTTCTTTTTCGGACCTTTTGAAGATTTGGCGGTGAAGGCGGCAAAAAGATCCTGGCACTTTTCAAGGATCGAGCGGAACAGCGGGTAAAGAAGAAAATCGGTAGCCAGAAGAAGCGACAAAAGCAATGCCGAGCCGGCAAGAATATAGCTTCCGAGACGGCCAAAATAACGCAGGAGATGGTTCCCGGCCACATAACCGAACGCGCCTCCGTAAACAAAGCGTTGCGCCGGACCGACGGTGATCGCGACAAGCGTCGCGACGGAAAGGAGCGCGATCCCAAGACCTAAAAATTTAAAAAGTTTCCGCTCCGGGACTTTTTGAAGGAAAAAACATTCCGCCCAAAGCAGGAAAACGAACGGGATGATAAAAGCACTTACGCCAAAAACAAGAAAAAGCCCGAACGCGAGATAAGCCCCGAAAACCCCCGCGTAATTGGCGGCGGGCGTTGTTGGATGCGAAGAATAGAACGCGATATCTTCGGCGTGATAGAAAAAGAGGCTCGCGAAAGTGAAAAGCCCCAAAAGCAGAAAAAAAACTCCCCAGATCTCGTTGATTCTTTCTTTTTTCATAATCTCTTAGCGGTTAGCGAATAGCGGGGAGCGTAGAGGTAAAACATTTCAAGAAACAGAAAACAGCAGCCTGAATTCTATGCGCTCTACGCTCTGCGCTCTGTGTTAGTGGCCGGTATGGCCGAAACCGCCGGCGCCCCTGCGAGTTCCGTCAAGATTATCGACTACCTCGAGCTTCGCCTTTACCACCTCGGCAAGGACCATTTGGGCGATCCGCATGCCGCGCGTGACGGTAAAGACCTCTTTCCCGTGATTGATTAGGATGATCTGGATCTCACCGCGATAGTCGGAATCGATCGTGCCGGGGGTATTGAGAAGCGTGATCCCGTGCTTGATGGCAAGCCCGCTCCGGGGACGGATCTGGGCCTCGAGATGTTTCGGGAGGGCGATGATGATCCCGGTGGGAATGAGGGCCCGGTCACCCGGTTGAAGCGTCACGGGTTCCTGGCAAGCAGCCAAAAGGTCTATGCCGCTTGCGCCTTCGGTCATATGCTGCGGAAGCGGAAGCCCCTCAAAATGAGGGAGCGTTTTGACAAGAACGCTGAGCTGTTCTTTCGCCACGCTCATGGCTTTAATCCCGGCGCCGCGACCGGCCTCTGCCGCGATCATCGCGATCGCGTCTCGGCGGAGCCGCTTCCACCACAGTGCGCTGGTCTTCCGGAAGGATGGGAATGCCGCCCGGAACCGCCTGTTTGATGCTTAAGCTTATTTTGCCGCGTTCGTCAACGCCAACGACCTTGACCTTGACCTTATCGCCGACGCGAAGATAATCTCCCGCGCTTTTTACGAATCCTTCGGTGATCTCGGAAACATGGCAAAGCCCGTCCTTACCCGGAAGGATCTCGCAGAACGCGCCGAAAGGCATGAGTTTCTGGACCGTGCTGTCGTAGATCTTGCCCACTTCGGCTTCCTCGGTCATGGCTTGGACGCGCGCGATGGCGGCTTCCGAAGATTCATTGTTGACCGCGGCGATAAAAACGCGGCCGTCGTCTTCGATGTCGATCTTAGCGCCGGTCTCTTCGACGATCTTGCGGATATTTTTTCCGCCGGGGCCGATCAGTGCGCCGATCTTTTCCGGATCGATCTTAAGCGTCGTGATGCGTGGCGCATAAGTTGAGAGCTCCTTGGGCGCGCTGATGCAAGCGGCGATCATATCGAGGATCTTGAAACGGGCCTGCTTGGCCTGGTCGAAAGCTTCCTTAAGCTGGGCTTCCGTGATCCCCGCGATCTTCATATCCATTTGAAGCGCCGTGAGCCCTTCGCGGGTCCCTGCGGCTTTGAAATCCATATCGCCCAAATGATCTTCGATGCCGGCGATATCGGTCAGGACTTTCCAGCGTTTTTCATCGGTGACAAGCCCGATCGCGATGCCCGCCACCGGCGCCTTGATGGGTACGCCGGCGTCCATGAGCGCGAGTGTTCCGCCGCAAACCGTCGCCATAGAGCTGGAGCCGTTGGATTCCATGATCTCCGAGACAAGGCGGACGGTATAAGGGAATTCTTCCTGCGAAGGAATAACCGGCTCGAGCGCTCGCGAGGCGAGAGCTCCGTGGCCGATCTCGCGACGGCCGGTTCCCCGGTTCGCGCCGACCTCGCCCACACTGTAATGAGGGAAGTTGTAATGCAGCATGAAGCGCTTGGAATATTCTTCCTCCAGGGCGTCGATCGTCTGCTCATCTTCGCCTGTCCCAAGCGTGGTCACGCTTAAGCTTTGGGTCTGCCCGCGCGTGAAAAGCGAGGAGCCGTGGGTCCTCGGAAGGATATCGATCTCGCAGGTGATCTTTCGGATCTCGCGTTCCGCGCGCCCGTCGGGCCGCTTCCCCGTGGAAAGTACGAGATCGCGGATCTTTTCATGTTCCAGGCGGGCGAATGCGATCTTCACAAGAGCTTCATTAAAACCTTCTGCCTCGGTGTCGCATTGCGCCAGGGCCTTTTCGTAAAGCCCTTTGAGGAATTCCTCCTGCTCTTCTTTAGTTGCTTTGGAAAATAATTTTTCAAATTCTTTTCCGATCGCGGCTTCGATCTTTTTTTCCATCTCTGCCGGGATCGCGATGGGCTTGACCTCTTTTTTCGTCCTGCCGGTTTTTTTGACAAGTTCCATCTGGAGCTTCACGGCCTGTTTGACGGCTTCATGGCCGACCCGTAATGCTTCGAGCATTTGTTCTTCGGAGATCTCTTTGGCGCCCGCTTCGATCATGACGATCTTTTCAAGGGTGCCGGCCACGACGAGGTCTAAGGCGCTTTTTTCAAGCTCTTGGCGCGTGGGATTGACGATGAATTGTCCTTCCACCAAACCGACACGGGCCGCGCCGAGGGCGGTCGTGTAGGGAATGTCCGAAACCATAAGCGCCGCCGATGCCGCGTTCATGGCGAAGATCTCGGTCGGATTCTCGCCATCCACGGAAAGGACGGTCACCGAGATCTGGACTTCGTTAAGATAATCTTCAGGGAAAAGCGGCCGGATAGGCCGGTCGATCAGCCGCGAGGTCAGGATCTCTTTTTCGGAGGGGCGGCCTTCGCGTTTGAAAAATCCGCCGGGGATCTTGCCTGCGGCGTACGTGCGTTCGCGGTAATCGACGGTCAAGGGGAAAAAATCACGGATCTCCTTGCTGTCGGACCCGGCGACCACGGCCGCGAGAACGACCGTCCCGCCCGATTGGGCGATCACGGCGCCATGCGCCTGTTTGGCCATGCGGCCGGTTTCCAGGGACATTTCACGGCCCCCGATCTGAGTGGTTACTTTTTCGATCTTTGTCATGGGAAATTACACCTTTCGCTTGTGTGATTGGGACTTATGCAAGATAAGAGCAGACTGAAAAACGAGGAAATTACTTCCTCAGATCAAGGCGAGCGATGATCTGCTGGTATTTTTCAGGATCTTCCGTTCGGAGATGGTTCAGGAGCCTTTTGCGCCGGCTGACCATCTTGATAAGTCCGTAGCGCGAGTGGTGGTCTTTGACGTTTTTTTCAAAATGTCCCGAAAGACCGTTGATGCGCTCGGTAAGAAGGGCGATCTGCACCTCATCGGACCCTGAATCGTTCTTGCTGATCTTGTACTTCGAAATGATCTCTTTTTTCTTTGTCTTTGCCAATGCCATGTTTCTTCCTAACTCCTTGTCTTTTCTTAGGTTATGTCGTTTTTCTCATCTCTGAGGTCGCGGGAGTATACCCTATGACCCCTTGGGTTGTCCAGTTTTATCCATTTGGGACATATTGTGGCTAAAAATGCTTTTTCTTATAATAATGCCGCGCGCAAAGGACATCCTGCCGGATCCGCTCTTTCAGGTCCTCTTCGTTGGAGAATTTCTTCTCGGGACGGATGAAATGATGAAGCGCGATCTCCATCATTTTTCCGTAAAGCTTCTTCTTAAAATCCAGCAGGTGCAGCTCCAGGACCGGACGCGGGGTTTCCTTTTTAGGATAGGTCGGCCGTTTACCGAAATTGGCGGCTCCGGGAAGCCATTTCCCCGGCGCGGCTCCGCGAAGGAAAGACCGGGGCAAAAAACGGGCGGAAGCGATATAGACGCCGAGCGGGAGCAGGATCTCTGAATGGACTTCCAGATTCGCGGTGGGAAAGCCCAGATGAAAACCGTGCCCTTTTCCGTGGACGACTTTGCCGAACATGCTGAAAGGACGGCCGAGGCATTCCCCCGCTTTTTCGATCTCGCCTTTCATGAGAAGCTCGCGCACCCGGGAACTTGAAACGGGTTCACCGCCGGCCATGACAGAATCCATTTTTCTGAAAAGGAACCCGTTCGCCCGCGCAAGTTCTGCCATAAGCGCCGTATCCCCGCGCCTTGCGCGGCCAAAATGGGCATCGTAACCCATGCAGACCTCACGAACGCCGATTTTTTTAACGAGGATCTTCCGAGCAAAGTCCTGTGGCGTCATTTTTGCGAACGCGGGGGTAAAGGATTGCAAAAAACAAAGGTCGATCCCGGCCTGGGCGAGATAAAAAAGTTTCTGTTCGACGCTGGTAAGCATCATGGGTTTGCGGCCGGGATGAAGGATGCTGTGCGGGTGCTGCGGAAATGTCAGAACGGCGGCCAGGCCACGATGAAGACGCGCCTGGGATACCACGTAACGCAATAATTTTTGATGGCCCAGATGAAAACCGTCGAAGTTGCCGAGCGCTAAAATGACGGGCTTGGGCGAACGCGTTCTATAGTTTTGGAGATCCTGGATGATCTGCATAAGATAAGGCGGCGGTAAGCGGCAGTGTTTTTTCGCGAAGTTGAGCCGGCGTGAAATGCTTCAGGTCTTCGATCGTGACGCTTTGATCCAAACGGAACTTCCCGCTCCGCAGGCGGCGCAAACGCGCCAACGTTGCATGACAGCCCAAGGCCTCGCCGAGATCGTTCGCAAGCGTGCGCAGATAGGTCCCTTTGGAAACGAAAGCGAAAAATTCCACGAACTTTCCGTCTTTGCGTTCAAAACGGAATTCATGAACGGTGACCGGACGCCCTTCCCGCGGCACGGTCTTGCCTTGCCGCGCAAGTTTATAAAGACGGGTCCCTTCATGTTTTAGGGCCGAGACCATCGGCGGCACCTGGATGATCTCTCCGGTAAAACGTTCGGCGGCCATCGCGCGGATCTTTTCAAGCGTGATGTGTTCCCAGGGGGCTTCCGCGACTACTTTGCCGTGACGGTCATGCGAGTCGGTTTGAACGCCAAGCTCCAGAGCGCCAAAATATTCTTTGTCGCAAGCGCTCAAGGGCATGGAGCTTTTGGTGGCTTTCCCGAGAAGAAGGACAAGAAGCCCCGTCGCCAGGGGATCGAGTGTGCCCGCATGCCCGACTTTTTTGATCCCGAAACGCCGCCTGACGAAAGCGCACACATCGTGCGATGTCCAATTCTCGGGTTTATCGACGAGCAGGACCCCGTCGATGAAATTGGGATCGATCACGCGGGCGTGTCCTTTTCCTTGATCTTGCGGATGACCTGGCCGATCTCGAAATCTTTGTCGAGCGAATCGTCCAACTCAAATTGAAGCCGCGGCGTGTAGCGCATCTTGATCGCCACGCCAACTTCGTGCTGAAGGAATCCCGCGGCCCGTTCAAGCACTTTAAGCGATTCCTCTTTTTTCTTCTTGTCGCCCATGACACTTAAGAACACGACGGCGGATTTCAGGTCCGGCGTGATCTTCACGTGGGTCACGGTAACAAAGCCGAGGCGCGGGTCCTTGACCCGTTCCAGGATAAGATTGCTGAGTTCCATTTGAAGAAGTGAAGCAACGCGTTCGGTCCGTTTTCCCTGCATGGCGTATCTCCGTGAATAAAAAAAGCGTTACTGAAAGCGCCAGCTTGCGTTCCGGCCTCTTCCGTCAGTAACGCCTCCGTGGTCAATGATTACAATTTAGCGGCCATCTTATCGATGCGATAAGATTCCAGCATGTCCCCTTCGCGGAGGTCGTTGAATCCTTCAAGGGAAAGCCCGCATTCATAACCCTCGGTGACCTCTTTGACATCATCCTTGAAGCGCTTGAGCGAAGAAAGTTTCCCGTCGAAGATCACGACGTTCTCGCGCACAAGCCGCACGTGATGGTGACGCGCAATGCGCCCTTTCATGACGATGGCGCCGCCGATATTGCCGATCTTCGAGGATTTGAATATCTGGCGCACTTTCGTCTTGCCCTCAACCACTTCCTTGAGCTCCGGTTCCAAAATACCTTCCATGGCTTTGCGGATCTGTTCGACGGCATCATAAATAATGCTGTAGAAATGAATGTCGACACCTTCTTTTTCAGCCAGCACAAGGGCCTTCGGGTCGGCCTTCACATGAAAACCGATGATGATGGCGTCGGAAGCCGCCGCGAGCATCACATCCGACTCATTGATGCCGCCCACGATGCCGTGAATGACCTGAAGCCGGCATTTATCGGAACTGATCTTATCCAGCGATTGGGTCAGCGCCTCGATCGAACCTTGCACGTCCGC
Source organism: Candidatus Omnitrophota bacterium (assembly GCA_022709525.1). Lineage (GTDB taxonomy): Bacteria > Omnitrophota > Omnitrophia > Omnitrophales > Aquincolibacteriaceae > Aquincolibacterium. The sequence goes on along the minus strand of JAKLIQ010000003.1, from coordinate 70,202 downwards.
CTTAAGGATGATCTTCAGTTCCTTGAAATTACCCTCCGAGATCTTTGAGTAGAGACTTTCAAGCGACATATGTTTCGGGGCGCCGCGCATCTGCCGTTCACGAAGATCGAGGATCTTCTGCTCCGTAATCTTTTTGGCGATCTTTTCATCCGCGACGGCATAAACCGTTTCGCCGGCCTCGGGGACACCGTTCAAACCGCTCAGCTCCACTGCGTAAGTGGGACCGGCTTCGCGGACGGTCTTGCCTCTGTCATTTTTCATGGCGCGGACGCGACCGGTATATTGCCCCGCAACAACGACGTCGCCAAGGCGCAGGGTTCCTTTCTGGATGATCACGCTCGCCACCGGCCCGCTTCCTTTGGAGATATGGCTTTCAATCACAATACCCACTGCCGGACGGTCCGGATCGGCTTTCAGTTCAAGCACTTCGGCCTCAAGAAGAAGCATGTCTAAAAGTTCGTCGATCCCTTTGCCGGTCTTTGCCGAAACTTTCACCACGATCGTTTTGCCGCCCCATTCCTCCGGAACAAGCCCTATTTTCTGGAGTTCGCCCATGACCTTGGCTGGATTGGCGATCGGAAGATCGATCTTGTTCATCGCGACAACGATCGGACATTTTGCTTCGCGCGCGTGGTCGATCGCCTCGATGGTCTGAGGCATCACGCCGTCGTCGGCCGCGACCACTAAAACGACAACGTCGGTCACGTTAGCGCCTCGGGCGCGCATGGCCGTGAACGCTTCATGGCCGGGCGTGTCCAAAAAGGTCACATGGCCTTTGCCGGGAATATCCACGCCGTAGGCCCCGATATGTTGTGTGATGAATCCTTTTTCTTTGGCCGCCACATTGGTATTGCGGATCGCGTCAAGAAGCGAGGTTTTCCCATGATCAACATGGCCCATCATGGTCACGACCGGAGGGCGCGGTTTAAGCTTCGCGGGGTCTTCTGCATCGACGCTTTTAATGACCTCTTTGGCTTCGTCCTCTATTTTTCTGACTTCAACGCCAAGGGCCTCGGCGCCAGCATAAACGATCTCTTCATTGAGAAGCTGGTTGACGTTGGCAAAAATACCGATCCCCATGAGCGCCTTGATGACTTCGGGGATCCTTTTGTTCATTTTTTGCGCGAGATCCCCTACGGTAATCGGGAAATGGACCTCGACTACGACTTTTGCGGGAGGCGGCGGAGGCGTGACGGGCTTCGGCGGTTCCTGCATGACCGGTTTTGCCGGCACAGGAACAGACTTTGGCTTTTGCGTCTCAACGGGCTTAGGCTCGGGTTTTTTGACGGCCGCGGGAGCAACGGGGGGCGCCTCTTTTTTAGGCGGCGGAGTAACAACGGCCGGCTTGGGCGCGTGGATCTTTACCTCCGGGGCGGGCGCCGCTACCAGAGCGGGTTTTTTCTCAACAGGTTTTGTTTCGCCGGCATGTTTTGTTTTGGAAACGGCCTTGGGAGTTGGCTTTTTTTCTTTGACGGGCTTAGGCGCTTTGACCGCCGAGGCCTTGGTTGCCGCTTTTTTAGGCGCGATCTTTTTTTCGGCGGCGGCTTTGACGGTTTTTTTGGGAGTAGCTTTTTTTTCTTTTTTTTCAGGCATGTTAAGCGCCCTCCTCTTCAGAGGATGTTGCTTTTTTTTCCGGAACTTCTTTTTCGATCTTTTCTGCCGGCTCCGAGGATTCCTTCGCCTCTTTACGGGACACGGCCTTCTGGGCCGAAGCAATGATCTTCTCTGCGGTCTTAGGGCCGATACCCGGAATCTCGGAAAGTTCTTGCGCGGTCTTCTTCAGGAGGTCTTTGACCCCTTGGATCCCGGCGGCTTTCAGAAGCTCTTCTGTTTTTTCTCCCACCCCATCGAGCGCGCTGAGCGGCGTCATCTGGGCGGCGCTCCGCACATCAAGTTCCCAACCGATCAGCTTTGAAGCGAGGCGCACATTTTGGCCCTTTTTGCCGATGGCAAGGGACAATTGGTCGTCCTCGACAAGAATCTCCGCATTTTGGCGTTCGGGATCAAGTTTGATCGATTTAAGTTCGGCCGGCGCCATGGCGTTTTTGATATAAGTTTCCACGTCATCGCTGTAGCGGATAATATCGATCTTCTCGCCCCCGAGTTCGCGGACGATATTCTTAACGCGTTGACCGCGAACGCCGACGCAGGAACCGACGCAATCGATCTTTTCGTCCGTAGAAGCTACGGCGATCTTGGTACGGGACCCGGCTTCGCGGGCGACGGCTTTGATCTTCACAAGCCCGTCATGGATCTCGGGCACTTCCATAGCGAAAAATTGCGCCACCAGGTCCGGATGCGTGCGGGACAGGATCACCTCGGGGCCTTTGGAAGTTTTTTTCACTTCGCTGACATAAGCGCGCACGATGTTCCCCTGACGGAAACTATCAAGCGGCGACTGTTCGCGCGCCGGCAAGATGCCTTCGGTTTTCCCAAAATCGACGATAATGGCCTTCGCCTCGATCCGATGGACGCTCCCGGAAACGATATCCCCCTGTTTATGGCTGTACTCGTTAAAAATGGATTCGCGTTCGGCTTCGCGGATCTTTTGGATGATGACCTGTTTGGCGGTCTGGGCGGCGATGCGGCCGAAACGGGGGTCGTTGATCTCTTTGCCGTCCAGAAGCATGGTGATCTTGAAGGTTTGGGGATCGATCTGCACATCGAAGGCCTCCGCTTTTTCGGGGGAGGTTTTGCGGCAGGCGGACAAAAGGGCGTGACGGAGCGCGTCTAAAAGGACCTCTTTGGTGATCCCTTTTTCCTTCTCAATATATTCAAGCGAAGCCAGCAGATCCTGCGACATTTTGTCACTATCCCTTTCATGTCCCGAGAAAAAAAAGAAGTGGGTTCGTGCGCCCACTTCTTCGCATTCCCAAAATTAATAGGGCTATTATATGGAGATTTGGCCGAAAGTCAACGGAGTCTGAAGTTATATTCAGAGCGCTGCTTTAAGGGATTGGGGCCCGCCGAGTCTAAAATATAAGGCCGCTAATATTTATAACCCATTGGTATGGAATGAGTTAAATCGGTTATGGCTCTTGAGCATCTCCGAAAAGCGAGGTCCGCCAACGGCGGTGAGCCCAAAGCCAGTCGCCCGGCTTTTTCCGGACCTCTTCCTCGATCTTGGCGACATATTGCTGGGTATTGGCCAAAAGATCAGCTTGAAGATGCCCGGTCCTGATCAGCGGGAAAAGCGGCCCGTACCGGATCTTGGAGCGCCCTTTTTCATCGCGGTAAAAAAAGGCAGGAAGAACCGGATATTCGTATTTTAGGGCCAGCATGGCAGGCAGAGTGCTTGTCGCGGCTTTACGGCCAAAAAAGTTTACCCATACCGACCCCCGGCTTTCATGCTGATCGACCAGGACCGCCAGGATCCCGTGCTTTTTGAGGACCTCAAGCGAAGAACGCACCGCGCCGGATTTTTCAATGTTTGAAAGGTTCGCCGCCTCGCGCATTTTTTTGATGTAACGATAAAGAAAGGGGTTTTTAAGCGGACGGCCCACCGCATGCACATGAAGCCCGTATTTCTGGATGGGGATCGCGAGCCATTCCCAGTTCCCAAAATGCGAAACGATCGCGACAAAGCCGCCTTTTTGCTTTATCGCTTCAAGGATCGCGCTTACATCCGGCGGCTCGATGTATCTTTCCGGATGCGCGGAAGTTTCCGGCGTGCGGATGAATTCGACCACAAGCTTGAAAAGGTTTTGCATGGATTCTTCGGCGATTCGCAAAAGTTCGGTTTCGCTTTTTTCCGTTCCGAAAGCCAGACGGAGATTTTTCATCATGGTCTTGCGGCGGATGCCCAGCGCTCTTGAGACAAAAACGCCGAAAAAGCCGGCGATCTTATAGCTTGCGCGTAAGGGAATCAGGCGGAGCAGGAAAGCGACGGTTCGAAAAATCCCGTATTCTAAAAAGAAGTAGGCTTTTTTAAAAAGAGGCATACTTTAAAAAAGAGCACGGTTGCCGTACACGTTATCCAAACCGCCACGGCACCGTATTTGTTTAATGAAAACAAAGCGGGCAGCGGGAATGCCATCGCCTATGCGCTGGCACCGCAAACAAATCGAAACTTGTGGTTTCGATTCGCGGTCGAGGTTCTCCTCCCGCAGCGCATGCCGTAGACGGTTGACCTTACACCGCCACGGCACCGCATTGGTTTAATGAAAACAAAGCGGGCAGCGGGAATCGAACCCGCATAGTCAGCTTGGAAGGCTGAGACTTTACCATTAAGCTATGCCCGCGTGTTTTACCGAGGGGTTATTGTATTCGACCCGAAGTTGCCGCGCAACTTTCTTTAAACGGCCGGTTTCTTGCCGGACCGGTACATGAGGCCGGTCACAAAAACGGTAAGGCGCCGCGGGCTCAACCGCTCGGCATAGATCATAAGTTTATTCCAAAAACCGTAAATGCCGGACGGACGGCCCGAATGAAGGAATTTTTTCAAACCAAAACGCGCCACATCGGCGGCGGACGCGCTGAAGAACATCCTCTGCCGGTCGATCCCCGCGGCCTGATGAAAACGCGTGAGGGTATTCCCGGGACAAAGGCAAAAAATGCGGACGCCGGACCCTCTGCATTCTTCCCATAACGCCTCGGAAAAATTAAGAACGAACGCTTTGGTCGCGGCGTAGACCGAAAGATTGGGTATGGGCTGGAAGCCCGCCGTCGACGCCACGTTTAAAACACCCCCTTTTTTCCTTTCAATCATGCCGGGAAGGAACAGTCTCGTAAGGTGTGTGAGCGCCTGAACGTTCAGCGTGAGCATCTCATCGGTTTCTTCAAGGCTTGATCCGACGAAAGGCCCATAGTGAGCGAGACCGGCATTGTTGACCAAAAGATCGACGGTAAACCCTTGAGCAAGAATCCGGTCAAAAAGTTCTTGTCTTTTTTCAGGACGGTTCAAGTCCGCCGGAAAAACATGGGTGGCTACGCCAAAACGGATCCGGAGATCTTCGGCTTCCTGTTCCAAGCGCTGAGCGTTCCGGGAAACTAGAATGAGATGGGCGCCATGACTTGCAAGTTCCCGCGCCATGGCTTTTCCGATACCGGAAGAAGCCCCCGTCACAAGCGCCGTGATCCCTTGAAGCGAGCGCATCATGCGGGATGACGCCCAAGTCTTGACTTTCTTTTCTTTTGTGGTGACTTGGACAGTCATGACATCCTTATTGATTTTTTAATTTAACGAAAGTCATGGCGCCCAGAAAACGCGCGGGACAGCGTGGCTTGATCGGTGTATTCGATGTGGCTTCCGACCGGGATGCCACGCGCAAGGCGCGTCACTTTGACTTTAAGCGGCGTCAAGACCTTGGCAAGATAAAGCGCGGTCGCATCCCCTTCCGTATTGGGATTGGTCGCAAGGATCACTTCACGAACCTTTTTTTGCTTTACGCGTTCCAAAAGATCCTGGATGCAGATCTGGTCCGGACCGATCCCGTCGAGAGGCGAAAGCGCGCCGAGAAGCACGTGATAAACGCCGGGATGGCTTCCTGTCTTTTCGATCGCAACAACATCTTTAGGGTCTTCTACGACACAGATGACCCCCTGATCGCGGCCGGGATCCGAACAAATATGGCAGGTTTTTTGATCGGAGAAATTATGGCAAACACCGCAGAAAACCACGCTTTCGCGGAGCTGCTTGACGAGCTCGCCGAGCGTAAGCGCTTCTTCCTTTTTGGTTTTGAGAAGATAAAAAACGATACGTTCGGCGGAGCGCCGCCCGATGCCGGGCAATTTAGAAAGCGCTTCCACGAGCTTTGTCATCAATTCCGAATAAGCTTTCATGGCGGGTCTTCCTTTAAAATCAGTCTTTACGGATCACCTTGGAACCGTCAAAGATCTCAAGGGCCTTGGAAACAATGTCCGGCATTTCTTCATTTTTGACGGGAGGAATTTCTTCAGGCGCTCCCTGGACCGCGCCTTCGCGCTCGGTCACGACGCATTGGACGCGGACTTTTTTCCCAAGCGCCTGAGTGAACGCCTCTTCGATGATCTGTTTGTTAGAATCTTTTTCGAGCGTCTCTTTATGAAAACGGAATTCCGAGGGCAGGCCTAAAATAATGACGGATCCTTCGACCTCCGCGGGTTCGGCTTCCGCCAGGAAAAGACTTGTCGACATGCGTTTTGCCTTAACGCGCTCGATCACCTGAGGCCAAGCTTTTTCAACCTCGTTAAGCGTCAGATCGCCGCTCGGCGCCGGTTGCAAAGATGCCGCAGACGACATTCCGGCATCGGACGCTTCGGGGATTTTTCGCGGTTTTGGATTGGTTTTATTTTCGGGGGCGATTATATCCGGTTTTTGAGTTTTTTTTTCCACAACCGAAACCGCTTCGCTGCTCTTTTTGCCCGCTTCCCCCTCTCGAATGACTTCATCGATCTGTCTTAAGTTTTCCATATAAACAAGCTTGAGAAGCGCGGCTTCCAAAAGAAGTTTGGGCGACGCCACCGGTCGGCGCAACTGGGCCTGGAGATTTTGAAGGATCGAAAGGCCCAAAAGCAATTCCCCTTGAGAAAAACCGGCCGCCAGTTTTTGAAGGTTGGAGATGGTTTCAGGGTTCGCTTCGATAAGGGATTTGGCGCCGGGCGCTGTTTGGAGCATTAAAAGATTGCGGAAGGTCTCGAAAAGCCCTTTGGCGAATTGCGCGAGATCGGCGCCTTCCGCGTAGATCTTTTTGACGAATTCAAAAACTTCTTCGCCCTTTCTGGCTCGGATCGCCCCAAGGACCGAAAGATAGGTCTCCTCCGAGGCGAGCCCTAAAAGCGTCAGAACATCCTCTTCTTTGATCTTTCCTTCCGAAAAACTCGCCAGTTGATCAAGAAGGCTTTCGGCATCGCGAAGCGCGCCTTCGGTATTCTTGGCGATCAGAAAAAGTGCGTTCTTTTCGTATTTTAATTTTTCTTTCTGCGCGATCTTTTCGAGCTTTTCGACGGCTTCCGGAACCGAGATCCGCTGGAACTGAAGCCGCTGGCAGCGCGACAGGATGGTAAGCGGCACTTTGTGGGATTCGGTCGTGGCAAAAATGAATTTGACATGGGCAGGCGGCTCTTCAAGGGTCTTGAGGAGCGCGTTAAAAGCGTCGCCGGTCAAGGAATGGACTTCGTCGATAATATAGATCTTGTAACGACCCGCTGAAGGTTTGAATTTGACGTTTTCCCGCAGTGTGCGGATCTCTTCAATGCCGCGATTCGACGCGCCGTCGATCTCGAGAACGTCCATGGAGCTTCCCTGTTCGATCTCTTTGCAGGAGACGCATTTGCCGCAGGGTTTTTCGGTGGGACCCTCTTTGCAATTGAGAGCTTTGGCGAGAATGCGCGCCGTCGAGGTTTTTCCCACACCGCGGGGGCCGGAAAAAAGAAAACTTTGCGGCACGCGTTCCTGGCGGATCGCATTCTTCAGGGTTGTCGTGATGGTCCCCTGCCCAACGATCTCCTCAAAGGTTTGAGGTCTGAATTTCCTGGCAAAAATTAAATAGTCCAAAATTTTTCCTTCTTTAATTATTGCTTTCTTAAAAAATAATACGGAGGCGGGAGGATTCGAACCTCCGAACCGCTTACGCGGTTAACAGTTTTCGAGACTGCCGCATTCGACCGCTCTGCCACACCTCCGCGAATCAGCCTTTCTCAATCAACCGTCTAAATGCTTTTCCGCCTTTGTAGTTTTTAATTTGTCGCTCTCTTTGAAATGCTTCACGCCTGCTTATAAATTTTTCAATATAAACAGCTTGAACTGGCAGATGCGCTTTGAGCGATTTTGTCTTTCCGCTATTGTGTTGCTTCAAACGTTTTTCGAGGACTTCCGTATAACCGGTATAATACCGACCTGTTTTTTTCGCTTTTTAAAATATAAACATACCACATAATTCAAATAAATTTTTGAGTTTTTCCCGCCCAAAAGAGGCGGGACCCCGCCGCTTTGCAGGCGGTGGCGAGACCGCCGCATCCGACCACTCTGCCACCTCTCCTTTTAATCAGGGACTCGCGCCTCGGGACTAGGGACTCGTATTAGTTTCTTGTTCTTTACGAGTCCCGCGCGTGAAAACGCGTTAAAGTCTATGTGTTCGCGGCGTTGCGGTCAAGGCGCGAAAAATCAGCGGTTTTCGGTGCAAACCCGGTTTTTTCCGGAGGCCTTGGCTTTATAAAGCGCGGCGTCCGCGCGGTGGACCATGGAGTCCGGGACGTTCTCGCCCTGATGAAGGAAGGCGACGCCGAGACTGGCCGTGACGCGGATCAGCTTACCCTCCCATTCAAACCTTGTTTCTTCGATCTTCTTCCGGATGCGTTCCGCGGCAACGGAAGCCGCCTCCCTAAGGCCCGCCTTCCGGAGCATGATGATGAATTCCTCGCCTCCGTAACGGGCGGCAAAATCGATCTCCCGGAAGGGGCGCCTTTTGCGGATAAAATGCAAGATAATGGAAGCGGTTTTTTTAAGCACCATATCCCCTGCCGGATGGCCGTAAGTATCATTGATGCTTTTAAAATTGTCGATGTCGAGCAAAATGACGGACAAAGGCTCCTTGCGCAGGCTCGCTTCCCTTACGATCTGGTTCATGATCAACCGGAAATGACGGATCACGTAAAGTTCGGTCAGTCCGTCGCGCGTCGCGAGATGGAAAAGATGGGATTTCTCGCGTGTTGCTATGATCTGCACATAGATCGCCGAGAAAATAAATAAGCAGAGGATGAGAAGGACCGGGTAAACGGCGTAAAACCAGAGATGCCCGCGCGTAAAAGCCAGGAAACAAAAAAGGAACCATCCCGCCGCGAGCGAAAGGCCTGCGATAAAAAACCACGCGCCCCGGAGCGTCACAAAAAGAAACATCGTCAGAGCACCAACACCTAAAAGGCACAGGAGATTCCCCCAGAACGGAACGGGCCGGATCCAGTTCCCGGTCAGCGCCGCGTTCAGGACCTGCGCGTAAATATTGACCTTAGGGTAAGCGGTGCCTAAGGGGGTTGTTTTAAGTTCCGCGGCGCCGGAGGCCGTCGGCCCGATCAGGCATATTTTCCCGGAGATCTTTCCCGGGTCGATGACCGGACGGGCTCCCTTCTGAAGGGCGTAAAAACTGTGGATCAGGTCCGAGCAGGAATAACGGGTCATTTCCCAGCCAAGATTTTCATTCCAGGGAATGAGGATCTTGCCGCCGCTGTCTTTGAGCGGCTTCCAATCCCGGGGAGCAAAAGCGGGGTCTTTTTTGTAATCGGAAGCGACCCGCAACGGAAGAAAGAGATGCTCCTCCTTTCCGTCCTTCACCACCGGATCAAAGCGCCTTAAAACCCCGTCGGGATCCGGCGAAAGATAGCCGTGCCCCACGCCTTGGGCCTGTTTTTCGAATTCCGGAAGAACGTGGACCCAGCTTCGTTTTCCTTCCCCCGTATCGAGGACCACCGGGATGCCATGCACCCAGAATTTCTTTTCTTTTTGCGGCCGAAGGTCCGCGGGGAAATAAAAGGGCGCTTCGATCCTCGAAAGCGCTTGCGCGAGGTCCGAATCGTTCTTGGGGTCCGTTGTTTCAGAAAGGTCCAGATCAAAAACAAGGGCGGCCGCTTTCCATTCGCTTAGAAGCCGCGCGATGATCGCATGATAACTTCTTGGCCACGGCCAAGGGCCTATTTCGTCGATGGCGGCCTCGGATATTTCGACCAGAGCGATATCGGAATGGGTCTGTTTCCAGGCCGCATGCTTGAGAAATCCGTCACGAACCAGATCTTCCAAGCGGTCGAGCCGATGGGTCGCCAGCAAAAGGGTAAAAACGGCGATGATCAGGAAAAAGATGCCGAAATGAGCCCAGTCACGGTAATCGCGCGAACGGGTGCGCGTGAAAAGTTTCTCTGTCGCTTCGATGGGTTCATGGGAATTCATAGGAGAAAATTTTACCGTATTTCCCTACAAAGAGCCAGAGAAGGAAAGGGCCGTTAAGAACACCCCATGCTGTTACCGCAATTGAGGCATTTGTAACAGGAACCGCTCCGGACCGTGACATGCCCGCAATTCGTGCAGAAAGGCGCGTCACCCATCATGCTGGAAAGATGTTCGTTGGCGCCGGCCGCATGAAGGGCGGTATTTTTTTTCACAACGCTTGCCTGCGGCGCGGGTTCTTTGGCCGGCGGAGGCGCTTCGATCACGGACGGCTGCGCGGCAGAGGCGATAGCCCTCTTGTGGACCTGCAGATCCTCGGGCGCGGGCGGGATCTGGACGAATTCGGTCATGCCCAAATATTCCATCCCCAGCACGCGGAAAAGATAATCCACGATCGAAGTCGAGAGCTTGATGTTCGGATGGTCCACAAGCCCTTGGGGTTCAAAGCGGGTAAAGGTGAATACGTTCACGAATTCCTCAAGCGGCACGCCATATTGAAGCCCGAGGGAGACCGCAATTGCGAAACAGTTCATCATGGACCTGAACGCCGCGCCCTCCTTATGGATATCGATAAAGATCTCTCCGAGCGAACCGTCGGCATATTCGCCTGTCCGGAGATAGACTTTTTGCCCGCCGACGCGGGATTCCACCGTGATCCCCACGCGTTTTTTGGGTAAACGTTTTCGCTGGAGCGCCGGCGGATGCGCGGGCGCGAGGTCATTTTTCTTTTCGGATTTTTTATCCACCGCCGAATCCCCGGATTTTGTGTTCAAGGGCTGGGAAAGTTTGGACCCGTCACGGTAAAGCGCCACGGCTTTAAGCCCCATCTTCCAGGACTCCACGTAGATCTTTTCGATCTCCTCGACCGTGGTCTCGTGCGGAAGGTTCACGGTCTTGGAGATGGCGCCGGAAATAAAAGGTTGCGCGGCGGCCATCATCCGGACATGCGTCATGGGCTCGATATAACGTTTGCCGTATTTCCCGCACCGGTTCGCGCAGTCAAAAACCGGAAGATGCTCTTCTTTTAAGAGCGGCGCGCCTTCGATGGTCATCATCCCGCAGGTCACATGGTTGGCGTCTTCGATCTCTTTTTTGGAGAATCCGAGCGCCTCCAGGACATTGAAACGGAGATGATTATAATCCTCAGGCTTAAAGCCGAGACGTTTCAGCGCGTCTTCTCCAAGCGTCCATTTCGTGAAAGCGAAACTAAGATCAAAAACGGAAGGCAGCATCGCGTCGATCTTATCCAATTCGGCGTTGTTCAACCCCTTAGCCGCCAGGGTTTCGCGGTTGATCCACGGCGTCCCTTCCAGGCGTGAAGTCCCCTGGACATATTCGACGATACTTTGGATCTCGCTTTCAGAGTAACCAAGTTTTTGCAAAGCGGCAGGAACGCATTGGTTGATGATCTTGAAGTAACCGCCGCCCGCGAGTTTTTTGAACTTCACAAGCGCAAAATCCGGCTCGATCCCTGTGGTGTCGCAGTCCATCAGAAGACCAATCGTGCCGGTCGGCGCGATCACCGAGACTTGCGCATTGCGGTAACCATAGAGCTTGCCGATCGCGAGGGCATCTTCCCAATCCTCGTGGGCCGCGACCAAAATGCTCTGCCAGCAATGTTCGGAAGAGATCTTATGCGCCGCGGTGCGGTGCTTTTCGATGACGCGAAGCATGGAGCTTTCGTTCTTTTTATATTCCGGAAAAGCACCTTTCGAGGCCGCAATCTCGGCCGAGGTCCGGTAAGAATGACCGGTCAGGATCGCGGTAAGGGCACCGCAGATCGCCAAAGCCTTCGGACTGTCATAGGGAATGCCGCTCACCATCAAAAGACTCCCCAGATTCGCATAACCAATGCCGAGCGGCCTGTAAGCGTGGCTGTTTTTCCCGATCACCTCGGTCGGATAGGACGCGTAATCCACGATGATGTCCATGGCGGTGATGAAAATGCGGACCGTATGGCGGAAACCTTCGATGTCGAAGGTGCCGTCAGGCCGCAAATACCGCATGACATTGACGGAGGCCAGGTTGCAGGCCGAATCATCAAGGAACATATATTCCGAGCAGGGGTTGGAAGCATGAATGCGGTCGGTGTTGGCGCAGGTGTGCCAATCATTGATCGTCGTGTCGAATTGCACGCCGGGGTCGGCGCAGGCCCAAGCCGCGAAGGCGATCTGGTCCATCAGGTCTTTGGCTTGAAAAGTTTCACAGACGTCGCCGTTCGTACGGTAACGGGTCTGCCATTTGCCGTCGTTAAGATAGGCGCGCATGAATTCATCGGAAACGCGGACTGAATTATTCGAGTTCTGTCCGGCAACGGTTTTATAAGCTTCGCCGTTAAAATCCGAGGAATAACCCGCGGCGATCAATGCGGCGACTTTTTTTTCTTCGCGAACCTTCCAGTTGATAAAATCCACGATCTCCGGATGATCAAGATCGAGACAGACCATTTTCGCGGCGCGCCGCGTGGTGCCGCCGGACTTGGTCGCTCCCGCCCCGCGGTCAAGCACTTCCAAAAAGGACATCAGCCCCGAAGAGGTCCCGCCGCTTGAAAGTTTTTCCTGGCGGCCGCGGAGTTTTGAAAAGTTCGTCCCCGTCCCCGAACCGTATTTAAAAAGACGCGCTTCATTTTTGATCAGATCAAAAATGGACATAAGATTATCTTCGACCGATTGAATGAAACAGGCCGAACACTGCGGGTGCGAATAAGAATCCGCGGTTTGACGGATCGTATCCGTTTCCGGATCCCAGTAAAAATTGCCGCCGCTCCCCTTAATCCCGTAAAGATCCATCCCGCAGTTGAACCATACGGGGGAATTAAAAGCGCATTTTTGGTTGATCAGGAGATGAAGCAGTTCTTCTTCGAAAACTTGAGCGTCCTCCCCGCTTTTAAAATAACCGCCGAACTTTTCTCCGGCGACACGGAGTGAATGAGCGATGCGAGACACCACTTGACGGGCGCTGACCTCGGATCCGGTCTCGGGAACGCCCGCTTTGCGGAAATATTTTGAAACGATGATGTCTGTCGCAAGCTGGCTCCAGCTCTCCGGAACCTCCACGTTCTCCATTTTAAAGACCACCGAGCCGTCGGGATTCGTGATCACCGAACTGCGTTTCACATACCGGACCTCATCCAGAGGATGGACGCCCGCATTGGTAAAAAATCGCTTGAATACCAGGCCATTCCCCGGCTTGACGCTTGCTTCCAAGGTCGCTAATTTTTCGGCGCTCACGCTTTGTATTCTCCCGATAAACTTTTTAAAAGCTTATTAAATATTACTATATGTAGGTGAGGTTATTAAAAGCACATACTATATATAGTATTCGGTTTGAAATTTTTACTTCTTGCATGACAGGTGATTTTTCCCTTAAGTATCGCTTTTTGCAGTTCGTGTCGCCCTAACCCCTTTTTTATTGTTTCAAAAACAGCTGCTAGGGTCGCTCAAATTGAATAAGACATTTCGAACGCTTCTTGCGTTCACTGTTAAGATTTATAAATTCTTTTTTCTAAAGATTTTTCTTCCAGCAATCTTTAACGAAAGGGATTTTAGTCCCAATACCTATCAATTTCAATAAAATTGAAATTGGGGGCAATCCTTGTCAACCATTTAGAAATAAATTCCAGACAAGGATAGCAAAGAAAGTTCCGAAGTCAAACGCAAATTGAATTTTTTTTCGGATTCCCTGAAAAAATTATTTGCCAATGCAGAATTCCGAGAAGATCACATCGAGAAGATCCTCTGAATAAACTTCCCCGATAAGCTCTTTGACCGATCCAAGGGCTACATGAAGATCCGGTGTGATGAATTCAAATGATGTTTTCTTCCGAAAAGAGCTTTCGGCGCGAAGCAAGGCGTCAAGCGTTGCCTCCAAAGCTTTTTGATGCCGCAATCGCGTGATCTGTTCTCCTTCACTGCCTGCGCCACGTTCCAAAAGTCTTGTGATGCTCTCTTCGAGTTCCTTGAACCCTTCCCGCGTCTTTGCTGAAAGGCGGATCAGGGGTTGTTTTCCTGCAAAGGCCTTAAGTTCGACCATTTTGATGCGCAGCGGCAGATCAGATTTATTAACGAGGATGACCTTCTTCTTGTTTTCGGGCACTTGGGAGAGAACATGCTTGTCTGTTTCATCGAGCGGCGCGGATCCATCGATCACATCAAGAATCAAATAGCTTTCCTGCAGCGTTTCAAGTGTCCGGTCCATGCCGATCTTGTCCAGCGGATGTTCCGGCGTGGAAATAAGCCCGGCCGTGTCCCGTAAACGAAGATAAACGCCGCCGATCTCAAGCGGCTCTTCCAAATGATCGCGTGTCGTGTGCGGCAATTCCGAAACGATCGCTCTGTCACGTTCCAAAAGCGCATTAAAGATGGAGGATTTTCCGACATTGGGTTTTCCCGCAAGCGCCACAACGATTCCTTCGCGAAGACGCGCGTTGCGTTCGAATCCGGAAAGAAGCGAACGGATTTTTTCCAAAATCTCCGTGAACTGTTTTTGCATGCCGGCCTTCACGTCGACCTCCAGGTCTTCCTCCGGAAAATCAAGATAGGCCTCCATATGCGCCAAAAGCCGCAGGATCTTTTCTTTTAACTCCTTGAAAGCGCGGGAAAGCGACCCTGAAAGCTGGCAAGCGGCGATCTCAAGCGAGCGGTCGCTTTTGGCGCGGATAAGATCCAGTACCGCCTCCGCCTGCGTAAGGTCGATCTTGCCCGCGAGGAACGCGCGGCGGGTGAATTCCCCCGGTTCGGCGTGACGGACTCCTTTTTCAAGAAGAACACCGAGGATCTTTCTTGTGACGGCAAGGCCGCCGTGGCAGCTGATCTCGATCACATCCTGGCCGGTATAGGATTGCGGGGCTTTAAAAATACTGACAAGCACTTGATCCACGGCAAGCCCGGAGGGATCGGTAAATTTTCCCCAATGGATCGTGTTGGCGGAGCGGTCCCGAAGTTTTTTATTTTCATGAGAAATAAAAAAAGGATCGACCGCATCAAAAACGCCGGGGCCGGACACACGGATCACCGCGATGCCGCCTTCCCCCGCGGGGGTCGCGATTGCTGCGATGGTGTCGTCGAGCTCGAATCTAGACATGAGTAAGGATCCTCCGCGCCGCTCCGACCAGATAAAACGATCCCGTGATGACGGCGCATTTTCCCGGCTCTAAAAATTTTTCGGTCATAAAAAATGCTTCCCTGATATTCTGAGCCGTTAGAACGTATTTGAAAAGCCCTTTGGCTTCTTCGACAAGTTCCCCGACGGATTTGGCGCGATTGCCCTCGATGCCTGTTAAGATCGCTCTGGAAAAATACCCGCTTAAAACCTTGAGCATTTCACGGCTGTTCTTATCATTCATGGCGCCGAATAAAAGCCAGGGATCTTTGATCTTTTCTTTTTTAAGCGACCGGACAAGTTCCCGGACCGAAAGAGGATTGTGCGCGCCGTCCAGGATGACTTGTCGTCCATTCCGCTGGAATTTTTCCATCCGGCCTTTCCAGTTCCCGTCCTGTAATCCTTTTTTCGCCTGTTCGGAAGATATCGGATAACCAAAATGCGTTTTTAATATCTCCGCGGCTTTCCAGGCTGCGCCGGCATTCATTTTTTGGAAATCCCCCGCAAGCCCGAGCGGTATGCCCGAAACCGGTTTGGTGCGCCATAGGACTCCGCGGTTCTTTTTGACGGCGCGTTGGATCACCCGGAATGCTTCCGGGTATTGTTTTCCCGTCACCACATGAGCGTGGGATTTGATAATGCCCGCTTTTTCCGCCGCGATCTTAGCGACCGTATTGCCTAAAAACGCTTCGTGATCCAGATGAATAGGCGTCAGGATCACAAGCGGCGCCCGAAGAACGTTGGTTGCGTCAAGCCGGCCGCCGAGACCGATCTCAAAAATACCGATCTTCACATCCAGCTTTGAGAAGATCCATATGGCAAGGAACGTCAGGATCTCAAAATAAGTCAGAACTCCCAGTTTTTTTGGCATGGGCCCGGACCGAAGAAGTTTTCGGATCTCGGAGAGCCCTTGAGCCCACATTGTCCGGGAGGCCATGCACCCCTGGACGCGAATTCTTTCGCGCGGGTCTTCAACATGAGGAGAATGATAATAGCCAACGCGAAGATGGTTGGCTTTAAGGATCGACTCAAGGAAAAAACCCGTCGATCCTTTACCCGTCGTCCCTGCGATCAGGATAGGGAAAAAACTTCTTTCGGGATGACCTCCCGCTTGAAGCAAATACTCCATCCGCTTGAGATTAAAGAAAGGATTCGCCGGAAAGCGGCTTAATTTTTCGAGATTCAAAAAGGAATCAAGATAATGAAGAGCTTGGGTGTAGTTCATTGCTCGGGACTCGGGACTCGTTTGGATGCCCCGCTTTTACGAGGGGCGAGTCCCGGGCTACAGGCCCCTGTTTTTAATGTTTGAAATGCCGCTCGCCGGTAAAAGCCATCGCGATACCGGCCTGGTCGCAAGCCGCGATCACATCGGCGTCCCGGATCGAGCCACCGGGCTGGATGATGGCCTTGATCTTGTGCTGAGCCGCGATCTCGATGGAGTCGGGCATCGGAAAAAAAGCGTCGCTGCCGAGCATGGCGCCTTCAGCGAGATAGCCGGCCTTTTGCATCGCGATCTGCACCGAGTCCACCCGCGACATCTGCCCCGCCCCGATCCCGACGGTGCGTTTCCCTTGGGTCAACACGATCGCGTTCGATTTGACGACCTTGGAGCACTGGAACGCAAAGAGCAGCTCGTCGATCTCGGTCTCGGAAAGTTTTGTTTTCGTCACAAAATGGAGTTTCTTTTTAAGTTCCGCCATGTGGTCTTTAATGGGCCGGTCCTTTTCCTGAACAAGAATACCGGTGCGCAGGAATTTCACATCGTAGAGGTTTTCGTCGCGGAATTGATGGACTTCGATCAACCGGAGGTTCTTTCGGGCTTTTAAAAGTTTCAAAGCCCCCGGTTTAAAGGAAGGCGCTACCAGAACTTCAAAAAAGGCGAGCTTCTCAAGGATCTTCTCGGCGATCTTCCGGTCGCAGCAGCGGTTGACGCCCACAATCCCGCCAAAAGCCGAGAGAGGATCTCCGTCGATCGCTTTCTCGACCGCCACAAGCGCTTGCGTGTCCTGCGCAATGCCGCAAGGGTTATTGTGTTTGATCACGCACGCCGCCGGCGCGTTGAATTCGGCGAGCACGTCCAACGTGGCATCAACATCCATAAGATTATTAAAGGAAAGTTCTTTGCCGTGAAGCTGCGTCCAGGAAACAGACGCTTTGTGCGTGGTCGGGATATAAAAAGCGGCCTTCTGGTGAGGATTCTCGCCGTAACGCAAATCCTGTGATTTTTTGAAATGGAAAACAAATTGGGGCGGGAGCGCGGCTTCGGTTTCTGTTTTTTTCTTGTGTTTCGCCATGAATTGGCTGATGACAGCGTCATAAGCCGAGGTTCTTTCGAAAACCTTCTGGGAGAGCGCGAAACGGGTCTCATCGGTTACGCTCCCTTTATGTTCGTCCAGCTCTTTAGCGACGCGTTCATAGTCGGCAACATCGGTAATGACCGTCACAGACTCGTAGTTCTTTGCTGCGGAACGCAACATGGAAGGTCCGCCGATATCGATGAACTCTTTGGCCCCGTCCATGTTCAGATTCCCCTTGCTTGTAACCTCTTCGAAGGGATAGAGGTTCACAACGACGAGATCGATCGGTTTGATCCCGTGCGCTTTGACCTGTTTTTGATGGCTTTTCTTATGACGAAGGAATAAAAGCCCGCCGTGGATCTTCGGGTGCAGGGTCTTTACGCGGCCGTCGAGCATTTCGGGAAATCCTGTGTAATCTTCCACGGCGATGGCCGGCACCCGGGCTTGTTTTAACGCCTTTAGCGTGCCGCCGGTGGAGAGAATTTCCACCCCGTGTTTGTGTAAAGTTTTAGCGAAAGGAATAAGGCCGTTTTTATCGGAAACGCTGATCAGTGCCCTGCGAACGGTATGACGCGACATCTTGTTGAACCCTCCTTTTAAAAAAGCGGTGCAGTTTCAAAGTTGCGGGACCCGGTTTTCCCGCCCCGATCGAACGGGCATCCAGTTCGCGAACGGGCAGAATCTCCCAGGAAGTATTGGAAAGAAAAGCCTCATCCGCACTGAAAAACTCGTGTCGGGTCAGCGGAACCTCTTGGACCTGAAATCCGAGGTCGAGGGCGCATTTTATCACAAACCGGCGGGTCACTCCATTCAAGATTAGACGCTCGGGCGGCGTAAGCAAAACCGCGCCTTTCATCCGCAGAGACCGAGTCTCTGCATCGGCTGAGACCCGATCTCTGAAAGGGTTTTTAATGATAAAAAAGTTTCCGGTACGGGTTTCGGTAAGACAGCCCTGTTGATCCAGAAAAACCCATTCGTAGATCTTGTCCGGATGAGGTTCGGTGCTGGCTAAGATCGCCTGCTGATAAGCGGACGCTTTTGCCTGCCAGGGAAAAGTATTGGGCCCGCCGCGCGGAAAAGACGCTGTTTTAAGCGCAACGCCTTTTTGATAAAGCTCCTTGGCGTGTTCGCGCGACCCTATGATCACAAAGGTCCGGCCTTCCCATAAAGTCAGCCGGGCATAGCATTCCTGGCGTCCATAAGAACGGAGGGCGAGGGCCAATTCCCGGCGAAGCTCGGGGATCTTTGGCGCCGGCTTGTAGCCTATTGTTTTGGCCGATTCCAAAAGACGTGAAAGATGCTCTTCCTCAAGGAAGATCTTGCCGCGATAAGCTCGCATGCTTTCAAAAATGCCTGCGGCTTCCGTCCGCATAAGATCGAAAGGGATCTCCCCGTTTATTTCTTGACCGCCTGAATAGACGCGATACTCCATGATCTTAAGCGCCCGCTTCCCGAAGCGCTTGAACAAGCGCCCGGGCTTTGTGAAGAGTTTCGTAATATTCTTTTTCAGGATTGGAATCATACACGATCCCCGCGCCCACCTGAAGATGGCCTTTTCCTTTCTTAAGCAGCATGGTCCGGATCACAATGTTAAGATCCATATCGCCATAAAGATCGATATAACCGAGCGAACCGGTATAAATGCCGCGATGAACAGGTTCCAGTTCATCAATGATCTCCATACAACGGATCTTCGGACAACCTGTGATCGTCCCGCCCGGGAACATCGCCTTGATGAGGTCAAAGGCGTCTTTACTTTTCTTAAGAGACCCGCAAATCTTCGAAACGATATGCACCACATGCGAATATTTCTCAAGCGTCATGAATTCTTTCACTTGAACGGAGCGGTAATGGCAAACGCGGCCGAGATCATTACGCTCAAGATCCACCAGCATCAAATGTTCCGCTTTTTCTTTTTCATTTTGAAGAAGTTTCCGGCGCCATTCCTTGAGCCGGGCCTTCGGGCCGCGGGCCGGACAGGTACCGGCGATCGGCCGGGTTTCGCAAATGCGGCCTTTTTTTTGGATCAGTCTTTCGGGAGAGGCGCTGACGATCTCAAGATCCCCCGCTTTTAAAAAACATGAAAAAGGCGACGGGTTGATCGCGCGAAGCCTGCCGTAAAGTTCCAGCGGTGATCCTTGATAATCAAAGGCAAAACGCTGGGAAAGGTTGGCCTGATAAATATCGCCCGCTGCAATGTATTCCTTGGCTTTTAAAACCATGGCCTTAAAACGGGCTTTTTTCATTTCGGGAATGAATTTTATAAGTTTGAACCGCCGGTCCGGCTTAAGAGAGGTTTGCCGGAAATATTTTTTTATTTCTTCGGCGCTTCGGCCCCTGGAAACGAGATAGTACATCTGTTTTTTGTGATCAAAGACGATGATCTTCGTAAAAAGCCCGAAGAAAAGCTGCGGTGTCTTTGGCAAGGGCTTGGCCCGGAATTTTATCTTGTCACAGAACTCGGCCGTTTCGTACCCGAAATAGCCGACAAATCCGCCTGTAAAAAAGGGGCGCGTATTGACGGCGCGGTCCCGGTGTTTTTGAAAGATTTCTTTTAGGACACGGAATAATTGTCCGGCCGGATAGTTTTTATTTTCGAGGCCGCGGATCCGGACCGTTCTTTTATCAAGCCGCATTTCAAGGACAGGATCCATGCCGATGTAGGAATAAACCTGGTTAGGCGGCGCGTAGCGGGGGCTGTCCAGAAAAAAACAGGTTTGAGAAACGGCGTGAACGGCTTGAAAAATTTCCCAAGGGGTTTGAGAGGACCGAATGGTTTCGATCTTAAGAGGCATAGGTCGCCGGCGAAAAGGCCGGTCCAGGTCTAACAATTATTCTTTATGCGAATAAAAAACGAGCCCGCTCGCGAGCTTGGGATAAAAATAGGTGGATTTCTGGGGCATGCGCTCGTTGACAACGCCCATTTTTTCAAGCATCTCCACCTTGGGCGGCTGTAAAAGAAAAGCGGCTTGCGCCTCGCCTCTTTGAACCGGCGCTACAGCGCCGTCGACCGTATGCTCAAATTTAAGCGTCGCCTCCCACCGGTCCTCTTTGAGATCAAGCAATTCGGCGAAGATCAGATGGCCAAGGATATTCACGTTCAGGTCGTACCAGATGGCGGGCTTTTGCTGGGCGATCTTTTTTCTGGCCTTTTCTTTATCGATCATGGTCAGGAGAAAACTCCCCTCTTCCATGACGAGCCCGAAGGTCTTCCCGGCGCTATCATAAGCGGCGGTCATTTGCTTGAGTTTCTCGAGGGGAACTTTTTCCACCTTAAAATACTCTTCAAGACGGCGGATGATCTCTCCGTTCTCCATGCCCAGCTTGGTCACGATGCGGTGCGTGGGAAGCACGATAAAACCGGGATCGTCAAAGCTCACGAGCGCCATGTACATATAATCGTAGGGGAAAAGCACAAGATCGGAGGACCTTTCCTCTTCCCTTTGATGCCGGGCATACTCCAGCGCGGTTTCGTAGCGATGATGCCCGTCGGCGATATAGACTTTTTGCGAAAGAAGGGCTTTTTGGACTTTGGCAATAATGTCGACGTCCTCGATCGCCCAAAGCGTGTGCACGATCTTGTCGTCGTCCTCGGCCTCAAAGATCGGCCTAGAGTTCATGGGGTCCTGGATGATGCCGCGAATCGTAAATTCCTTGTCCTTATAAAGACCGAAAACGGGAGAAAAATTAGTCTGGACGGTCCTTAAAAGTTTCATGCGGTCCTCTTTAGGCCCGCGAAGGGTCTTTTCATGAGGAACGATGATCCCTTTTTCAAAAGGCTCAAGGCGTACGCGCCCGAGCAACGCGAAGCGATTTTTAATGGAACCGGTCACGGGGTCTTTAAAAGTTTGGCGATAAACGTAGTAGCAGGGTTCTTTTTCCCTGATAAGGATGCCTTCTTTCTGCCAATGCTGAAAAGCGTCCCTGGCGCGCGTGTAGGCGTTATTCTGATCTGTATCGTTGGGATTTTTCTTATTTAAAATAAGACGGATACAGTTGTAGGCGGAGCGGTCGTAAAGCTTCTGCTGTTTCTCCTGGGAGATCACGTCATAAGGAGGAGCCAGAACGGTAGAAACATCCACCCGCTGGGTGTCATACCGCCACGCCTTAAAGGGCTGGAAATCCAGATATTTTGTTTTGTTGAGGGACCCGCGCAGGTCTTTCACCCCGTTAGATCTCCTTTTCGCTTGGGTTCTGAGATTTAAGAAAATCCCATAATTTCATTTTTCCCGAAAGTTCCTCATGCAATCTCAAACCAGAGATCTAACGAGGTTCATAGAGACGGGATGATAGCACGCGGCATGGTCTTTGACAATAAGAGCGGCAAAAAAGAATCGGGCGTATTGTTCTTTGCCGTTTGCTTTTTAAAAACCGACCCTTATTTGACCTTTGCGCCATCGGGAATGGGACGTTCGGGAACAACGAGCGTTAATGTTGTGGGGTCAGAAGCGGCTAAAAGCATTCCGTTCGATTCCACTCCCCGGATCACGGCGGGGTCCAAATTATCAATAATGACGATCTTTTTCCCTTGTAATTCTTCGGGGGTATAATGGGCTTTGATGCCCGCCACGATCTGTTTGTGCACTTCCCCGACCTTGATCTTAAGGACGTAAAGCCGGTCCGCGTTGGGATGCGGTTCGACGGCCTCAACCTGGGCGATTTTGATCTCTAGTTTTTGAAAATCCTCATAAGACGCCATTTGCTCTTTCCTCCAAGAGTTATCGGACTTAATAGACTGTTTTTTTCAAAGCAACGCATTGTAGCATAAAACCTTTGGGGCTCGATAGAAATCATGATTTTTAGGGTTATCGGACGTATAAAACGTAACTTCATCTGGCAAAAACGCTTAGAAGCGCCTTGTTTTCCTTGATTTTCGCCCGTTTGCTGTTATGATACTCGGCCATCTGCTAAATAGATCCCCTTTTTGTCTTCATCATGATCAACCGGGAGGAGTCAATGAGCAAGATCAAGATCGCCATCGTCGGCGCCGGGAACTGCGCGGCATCGCTTGTGCAGGGCATTGAGCATTACCGGGGCCTGGCTAACCAAAAATCAAGCAAAGATAAGCCGATCGATTGTTTCGGCCTGATGAATTATGACATGGGCGGCTATTTCCCCCAGGATATCGAGGTCGTCGCCGCTTTTGATATTGATAAGCGCAAGGTCGGCGAGCGCTTAGATGTGGCGCTTAACGCCAAACCCAACTGTGTCTGGCCGATCGGGGCGGTCTCCAAAAGCAAGGTAAAAGTGGAGATGGGGAATATTTTGGACGGTGTTTCCGAACACATGGCGAATTATAAGGAAGACCGCACCTTTGTCCCTGCGAGCAAAAAACCCTGTAACGTCGAGAAGGTGCTGAAAGAAAGCGGCGCGGAGATCCTCATTAATTATCTTCCGGTCGGATCCCAGAAAGCCACTGAGTTCTACGCTGAAGCTTGCCTAAAAACGGGTGTCAGTCTTATCAATTGCATGCCGGTTTTTATCGTGTCCAACCCCGCCTGGGCGAAACGCTTCGAAACAAAACGGATCCCCTGCGTCGGTGACGACATCAAAGCGCAGATCGGCGCCACGGTCACTCACCGGACGCTCGCGAAACTTTTCATGGATCGGGGCGTGAAGATCGACCGCACTTACCAGCTTAATACGGGCGGCAACACGGATTTCTTGAATATGCTGAACCGCTCGCGATTGGAGTCAAAAAAGATCTCGAAAACTTCCGCCGTCCAAAGCCAGCTTGATGCGCCTTTGGAGGAAGACAATATCCACATCGGCCCTTCGGATTATGTTCCCTGGCAAAACGACAACAAGGTCTGCTACCTTCGGATCGAAGGCCGCGGCTTCGGCGGTTTTCCCGTGACAGCGGAAATGCGCCTTTCAGTCGAAGATTCCCCGAACAGCGCCGGTTGTTCCATTGATGCTATACGGGCCTGCCGGATCGCCCGGGACCGCAAGATCGGCGGACCGTTGATCTCCATATCGGCTTACACAATGAAGCATCCGCCCAAACAGATCGTGGACTACGAAGCTAAAGAGCTTGTTCGCAAGTTCATCCAGGGCACCTGCCCCCGCTAGGACATCATGGCCTTGCGCGAAAGTCTTTACCCTAAATTCGAGCCGGCGATCGCTAAGATCGTCGCTTTTTTGAGCGCGCAGGGTATTTCTCCAAACCAATTGACGTTTGCCGGCGCGGCGCTTAATTTTTTGACCGGCATTATCTACGCGAAAGGTTTTCTTTTCCTGGGCGGGATCATGCTGCTAGTGGCCGGATTGGGAGACCTGCTGGACGGTCCCCTGGCTCGCGCGACGGGAAAAACAAGCCCCTTCGGGGCCTTTTTGGATTCTTCGGTGGACCGTTATTCAGATTTTTTTATCTTTGCCGGCTTGGCCGTCTTTTTCGTCCGGGGCGGCGATATTTTTTGGTTCATCGTCTCGCTCGGCATCCTGCTCGGAACCTTTGCAGTTAGCTATACAAAAGCCCGGGCAGAGAATTTCATCAAGCATTGCGGTGTCGGGATGTTCGGCAGGGCGGAGCGGATCTTTATTTTAGCGGCAGGCACGATCTTTTTCCCCCTGCTGAAGCTTTCCTTGCTTGTCCTTCTCATCGGCACCCATGTCAACGCTGTCCAGCGCATCCTCCACGCAAAAAAGACCCTCGAAGAAGCCCCGAAAAGCTAAATGAGCCGCATCCCGCGCTCGCAGATCTTGATTTTTTTCCTGGCCTTTTTTTGCCTTGGTTTTTCCTGCCGCATTTTCGCGGCCTCCGCCCCCGGCGGAGAGCTTGAAGGGATCCTCCGCAAGATCGAGGACAGGCATTACCGCTGGATCGCGATCAGGGCGGATGTGCTTCTTTTCTTTGCGACGGCGGAAGGCTCCCGGGCCATGTGCGGCGGAGAACTTCTTTACCAGCGGCTGGAGGAGAGACTCTTCCTTGCCTGCGTCGACAGTCAAAGCGAGCTCGTCTTCGCCTTCCGGACGCTTGACCGGCGCTTCGACCTTTACCTTCCTGCACAAAATACCGTTTACCACGGCTCGATCTTCGACCTGGAGGATTCCCCCGAGATCGAAAGCCATCTGAAAGCCCGCGATCTTTACCGGGCCTTAAAGCCCATGGCCGTCGACCCGCGGCGGACAAAAGTTGAGAGGGCAAATGCAATCGTGACAAGCCTGGATGTATACGGGAAAAGGGACGGGGAGGAAACGCTCACGCGAAAACTTTATTTGACCCCGGAAGGCGATGTCCGCGGAGAAATTTTTTACGATCCCAAGGGGCGCCCCATGACCGAGATCCGGCGGTATGATTTTAAAAAACTTCCGGACCGCGGCGGCGCTTTCGGCCCGGTGATTTTTCCCAAGAAGATCACGATCGCTTCTCCCGAAACAAAAAAAGGAAGCGCGATCTTTTTTACTCAAGTGGATGCTTTGGACGTTATCGATCCTCTGGAATTTATCTTGAGGGTACCTTACGGGACTAAAGAGATTTTCCTGGATGAAAAAGACCCGCGCTTCATGATGCGGCAATTCAGACCAGGTGAAAAACCTTCAAAAACGAAGGCCTTTGCAGAAATCCCTTCCCGGGCGGAGGCGCTTCCTGCGACTGGCCGTCCCAAAAAAGAAACTCCCCTTCCTCTCCAGAAGACAGAGCCTGAAAAAGACGCGGATATTTCCCTGGAAAACCAGCCGGAAGCCGCCTCGCTCTCGAGCTCCGAAGATTCGGACAGTCTCGACCCTTCCTTAGAGCCTTCCGTCGCTTGAGTTTGTGGGGAGGGTGTTACTTGCTTTTCTTATTCGCGGTTTTTTCGCCGCTTAAGGGAATGCGGTCGTGTCTTTTCCCGTTCATAAGCCGGTAGTGAGCAACGCCGGGCTCTCCCAGCCGCCAGGAAAAATAAACTTCTTGCCCGTCGTAAAGGCCGAGGAACTCGACATAACCGGTCTCGATGTCGCGAAGAAAACACCCTATCGCAAAAATGCCTTCGATGTCTTTGGCGAGTTCTTCGATCGCTTCTTCAAGGGCGTGAATACCGGCCTCGAGATCGTCGCGTTCTTCAGGGAGGCCGTTGGAGCGTTCGGCGGCGCAGACCAGCTCGTGCATGAAAAGGGAGTCGTGAGTGCGGCTGTAAGATTCTTTTTTTTCGCGGAGGTTTCTAAGGCGTTTTTCAAGCTCCGGCACCAGGGCGTCGGCTTCTTCTTTTGAAAAAACGCGTCTTTTTTTTGTTGGCTTCACAGCCGCCTCCGGATGATGCACGCTACTAAACTACACCTCGTTTTCCGAAGCTTCAAGTCCCAAAATGTTCCGGCGCGACATCGGACCAGATGGCCGGCATCAAGCCGCCGCCGGTCGCCACGTTGATCACGCTCTCATCGCTCAATCTTGCAAAACCCCCGGCGTATTTTCCGCCGAAAACCAGGAGATTAAAATTGTATTTTTTGTAAATAAAATCCAGTTTTTGGTTCACGACCTCAGGAACGGTCATGGCGGGGACCGAAACATATTCCTGGATCACCCAATCTTCCTCTTTGAGCGCCCTGTCCACGACCGCGTTCCAATCGCTGTCGGGCGTTTCCCTTCCGATCGCGACATTCCTGGCGCCATGGCTGGAACCGGAAGGTTTTAAGACAACGGTCTCCTTTTCGTCTTTTAAAAAATCGATCAGAAAAACTTTCCGGTGGCCGTAAAAATCCTCCGCGGCGGAAAGGCAGCGGGTCCACGGAAGATGTTGGCGTTTGATCTCATTTTCATTTTCCGTAAAGAACCGGTCAAACTCCGGCGTCGTTAAAAGAGAAAAAGCCGATTTGCTGGACGCAAGCCGCGATCTTAAGGGATTGACCATGCACACCGCTTTGTCCTTATAAGCGCGCAAAAGATCCTGGACCTCGTCAAGCCGCTCCACAAGCTCATCAAAAGCCACGCAACGGTAAATAAGGTGCACCCGGAAACCTTTGTGATAAAGCTTGCCGCCTTTGTATTGAAGCTCGCGTGGATCGGCGATGGTGGTTTTATATCCCTTGGATTCAAAATGTCCTTTCATATGTTCAAATTCAGCGGCCGTTTTGGCATGACGCCAGTCCACGATCGCGATCTGCGGCGTCTCGTAGCCGCCGAATTCTTCATAAACGGACAATAAGGTCGAAAGGATCCCTTGGACGCGTTCGCTGGCGGCCAAATGATGTTCGCCGGCGAAAGGCCATACCAGTTCTTCGGAAAGAAAGGCCGACTCAAGCTGATCGGTGTAGGAAGCGCCCGTGGGAGCGTCGCTGTTGAATTCCAGAAGTTTCAGGCTTTCCCCTTCCATAAGAGCGTCAAAACGGCTGAAGACCACATAACGCGAATAGCCCGGATCGATCCGGATCAGCTCTTCGGCTTCGGGCGAGAGGCGGAAGTGTGTTTTCATCTGGGCTTCTTCAAAATAAAGGCGGGCGGTCTTATTCATGATCTCGGAAAAAGCCGACGAAACGCGCTTAAGAAGCCGCTGCTGCCTGGAAGAAACGAAATATCCTTTGTAAAAAGCGGGAACGGAGAACCGGCCGTAAGAAAAAGAGGGCCCCTTGAGCTTTTCCTTGAAGCGGAGGATGGCGGGGACGGCTTGCGCTTCGTGGGCCTTTAGATATTGATCATACGCGTAATCAACGTTCGCGGTCATGGCCAGCCCGGATTGTAGGTGCTTCGTTCAGTAGGGGTCCGGTTACTTCCGCTCTTCGCGCGGAATATAATATTGCTCCTGCGGACCGATGTATTCCGCCAGCGGACGGATAAGACGGTTGTCAAGCTGCTGCTCGATGATATGCCCGCTCCACCCGGCAACGCGGCTTGCGGCAAAAACGGTGGTAAAAAAGTCCGGGGGAAACCCCAGGACATAAAGGACCGGCGCCGAAAAAAAGTCGACGTTGCAAGGAATGTTCTTCCGCTCCATCATCACTTTTTCGACTTGATCCGCGATCTCAAGCCATTCTGTTTTTCCGGCTTTGACACAAAGGTTGCGGGCGATCTGGCGGAAAGCTTCGGCGCGCGGATCGCGGGTCTTGTAAATCCGGTGTCCAAAACCCATGACTTTCTTTTTCTCATCCAAAAGTTTGTTCACATACGCCGCGGCGTTCTTCGGAGAACCGATCTCAAGGATCATTTCCATGGCATATTGGTTGGCCGCGCCGTGCAGTTCGCCGGCCAGGGTCCCGACGGCGGAAGTAACCGCCGAGTAAAGATTGGATAATGTTCCCGTTGTTACGCGAGCTGCGAAGGTTGAAGCGTTAAGCCCGTGATCGGCTAAAAGGATCAGGTAAGCATCGAGCGCTTTTTCCATTTCAGGGGTCGGCTTATTGCCGTGCATCATGTAAAGAAAGTTTGCCGCGTGAGAAAGGCTCATGTCGGGAGCGATGGGTTCTTTGCCTTCACGAAGCCGGTAAAAAGCGGCGATGATCGTCGGGAAAACGCCGGTCAGATGATACGCCTTGCGCAGGGATTCTTCGGGATTGACGATATGCGCCCTGGGGTCCAGGCTGCCCATCAGCGAACACATGGTGCGCAGCGCGCTCATCGGATGCGTTGTGGTCGGGATAAGTTTTAAAACCTCCAAGGCCCTGTCAGAAAGAGGCCGCTGGACCTTGAGAGTGTTTTTAAAATCATCGAGTTCTGTGGCGGTCGGAAGTTTTCCGTACCAGAGAAGATAAGCCACCTCTTCAAAGTGGGATTTTTCGACCAATTCCCCGATCGGAATACCGCGATAGAGAAGCCGGCCGTTCTCGCCATCCACATCGCTTAAGGATGTTTGAGCGGCGACGACCCCTTCCAGACCCTTGACCAGTTTTGAAGCGCTTGAAGGTTCTTTTTTTATTTTGTGAGGCATTTTATGATCCCTGAATGATTGTCGGATGAACGAATGCGGTTATTATACTCGAAGCGGAAAAAACAGGAACTGTCTTTTATTTCAAAAGCTGCCGCAAGACATAAGGAAGGATGCCGCCGTGCCTGTAATATTCCAGTTCGACCGGCGTATCAATACGGCAAACCACTTCAAAAACCTTCTCCTTGCCCCCGGCGAAGGCCCTTACCGTCAGGATCTTTCCCGGTTTCAACCCTTTTGAGATCCCTTCGATCGAATAGGTCTCCTCTCCCGTTAATTTAAAAGAAGCGGCGTTTTGTCCTTGGAAAAACTGGAGCGGAAGGATACCCATTCCGATCAGATTGCTGCGGTGGATCCTTTCGTAACCTTCGGCAATGACCGCGCGAACCCCTAAAAGCGCAGGACCCTTGGCCGCCCAGTCCCGCGATGAACCGGAACCGTATTCTTTGCCGGCAAGGATCACGAGCGGACGATCTTCTTCCTGATAGGCCATCGCGGCGTCAAAGATCGACATAACGGCGGGCTTTCCCTGCCTGCCGGCAGGCAGGCTTTTCTCTGAAAAATATTTTGTCATGCCGCCTTCAATCCCAGGCACAAGAAGGTTCCGGAGGCGGATGTTCGCAAAAGTTCCGCGCATCATGACCTCGTGGTTGCCGCGCCTTGCCCCGTAAGAATTAAAATCTTTTGGCTCGATCCCCCGCTCGATCAAGTATTTCCCGGCGGAGCTTGCCGGAGCGATGTGGCCGGCCGGAGAAATGTGATCCGTCGTAATGGAATCTCCGAGCATGGCCAGGACGCGGGCGTTTTTGATATTTTTAAGTTCCTGCGGTAATGCCGGCATTTTTTTAAAATAAGGCGGCTGTTTGACGTAAGCGGATTTTTTGTCCCAAGAAAAGGTGTCGCCCGAAGGCGCCGTCAGGGCTTTCCAGGATTCGTTCCCTTCAAAAACATTTTTATACCGTTTCCGGAACATGGCCGCATCGACGCTTTTTAAAGCCTCGCGGATCTCGGCTGAGCTTGGCCAGATGTCTTTCAGAAAAACGGGTTTGCCGTTCTTTCCTTTGCCGAGAGGATCTTTTTCAAGATCGATCATGATCGTTCCGGCGATCGCATAAGCCACCACCAGCGGCGGTGAGGCCAAATAATTAGCCCGAACCTGGGAATGCACGCGCCCTTCGAAATTCCGATTTCCCGAAAGGACTGAAGCCACGACAAGATCTTTCTCCTTGATTGCTTTTGCGACCGGTTCGGGCAAGGGTCCGGAATTTCCGATGCAGGTCATACAACCGTAACCTACGAGATTAAACTTCAGCACTTCAAGGCAGGAAAGAAGCCCGCTTGCCGCCAAATAATCGGTTACGACCTGCGAGCCCGGCGCAAGACTGGTTTTGACCCACGGTTTGACCGTTAATCCTTTTTGAATCGCTTTTTTTGCAAGGATCCCCGCCGCCAGCATCACGGAAGGGCTTGAAGTGTTCGTACAGCTTGTGATCGAAGCGATCACGACAGAGCCTTGCTCCAGCTCGCACTTTTCGCCGGCGATCTCAAGAGGGGCTTTTTTGGCAAGATCTTTTTTATTTTTTACCGTTTCAGCCAGCATTTTTTTAAAAGAAGGCGCCGCTTCTTTAAGGGTAACGCGGTCCTGGGGCCGTTTGGGCCCGGCAAGGCTCGGGGTCACGTCCGAAAGATCGAGTTCGAGCGTATCCGAATAGAGAATGCGGTCTTCGCCGCTTTCGCGGAAAAGCCCTTGTTCTTTCAAATAGGTTTCCGCGAGCTTGATCTGTTCTTCACTTCGGCCGGTCAATTTGAGAAAAGCGAGGGTTTCCTGGTCCACGGGGAAAAATCCGGCGGTGGCGCCATATTCAGGGGCCATGTTCGCAACAACCGCGCGGTCGGCAAGTGAAAGTTCTGTCACGCCGGAGCCGAAGAATTCAACGAATTTTCCGACCACGCCTTTTTTGCGCAACATTTGCGTGACAGTCAGGACGAGATCCGTCGCCGTCACGCCTTCTTTTAATTTTCCTGTGAAACGAAAACCAACAACCTCGGGGATCAGCATGGAAACCGGCTGCCCGAGCATGGCCGCTTCCGCTTCGATCCCGCCCACGCCCCACCCGAGCACGCCAAGCCCGTTGATCATGGTCGTATGCGAATCGGTTCCCACAAGCGTATCCGGATAAAGGAATGTTTTTCCGCCTTCTTTGCGGCTGAAGATCACCGGGGAAAGATATTCAAGGTTCACCTGGTGGATAATGCCCGTCGCCGGCGGTACCACGCGGAAATTATTGAAAGCCTTCTGCCCCCATTTAAGGAACTGATAGCGTTCTTTGTTGCGCTCGAACTCCTTGGCGATATTTTTTCCGAACGCTTCGGGGGTTCCATAAAAATCCGTTTGCACCGAATGGTCGATCACAAGATCGACGGGCTGAAGAGGGTTGATCTTTTTGGGGTCGCCGCCCATTTTAACCATCGCTTCGCGCATAGCCGCAAGGTCGACCACAGCCGGAACGCCCGTAAAATCCTGCAAAAGGACCCGCGCGGGAGTAAAGGCGATCTCGTATTCGCTCTTTTTTTTGGGATCCCAGTTCGCGAGATTCTCGATATCGTGACGGGTGACATTCTTTCCGTCCTCGTTGCGGAGCAAGTTCTCAAGAAGCACCCGGATCGAATAAGGCAGGCGGAGAACCTTTGCAACGCCGCATTCCTGAAGAGCGCGCAGACGATAGATGGTGTAATCCATCCCCCCGATCCGAAGCGTTACCTTGCTGCCAAAGCTATTAAGAAGGCTCATGAAAAGACCCTAGATCTTGAGTTTTTGGAAATTTTGCCGTACATCCTCGGCTGACCGGTGAAGCTCTTGACGCTCTTGACCGGTGAGGGAGATCTCGACAATTTTTTGAACACCGCCGCGGCCGATCTTGGCTGGGACACCGCAATAAACGTCCGCCAAACCGTATGAGCCTTTGAGATAAACGCAGGACGGGATCGTTTCGCCCGTGTTTTTGAGGATCGCGCGCACCATTTTGACGGCTGAAGAAGATGGCGCGTAATAAGCGCTCCCAGTCTTAAGAAGCTTAACGATCTCCGCTCCGCCGTCGCGTGTCCGCTGGTTGATAGTTTCGATGGCCGGAGTATCCAAAAGTTTGGTGATGGGTTTTCCTTTAACTTTGGTCTCTTGCGGAACAGGCACCATTTGATCGCCGTGACCGCCAAGCACCATGGCTTTGACATCGCCCGGCTTACACCCCAGTTTTTCGGAAATGAAATAAGCATACCGCGCGGAATCAAGTTCTCCCGCCATACCGATCACCCGCTCCGCGGGAAATCCGGATCTTTTCTGGGCAAGCCAGGTCATCACATCGAGAGGGTTCGTGACCATTACGATCACAGCGTCCGGAGAATGTTTCGCGCATGCGTCCACGATCCCCCCGACGATCTCGGCGTTCTTGAAAAGAAGGTCGTCACGACTCATGCCGGGCTTCCGCGCAAGGCCTGCCGTAATGACGATCACATCCGAACCGGCCGTATCTTCATAGCGGTTGGTGCCGAGGATCTTGGAGGAAAATTCTTCCACCGGCGCGGATTCCATCATATCGAGGGCTTTTCCTTGGGGCAGGCCTTCGACGATATCGATCAAAACCACATCGGCGAGATCTTTTTCGACGATCCTCTGAGCCGCGGTCGCGCCGACAAATCCCGCGCCGACGACAGTGACTTTCGCTTTTTTCATGTCATTTCCCCATCTTCTTAATGATCGCTTCGCCCATTTCTTTGGTCCCGACGGCTGTTGGGTCATTACGGTCCGCTTTAAGATCGTAGGTAACTTGCCTGCCTTCGCGGATCACATCGGCAACGGCCTTTTCAAGCTTGTCGGCCGCTTGCGTTTCACCAAGGTGCCGTAGCATCAGAACGCCGGAGAGGATCATCGCGACAGGGTTGACTTTGTTAAGTCCCTTATATTTTGGCGCGGAACCGTGCGTCGCTTCAAAAAGAGCGCCGTTCGTCCCGATATTGGCGCCCGGAGCCACTCCTAAACCGCCTATGAGCCCCGCGCAGAGATCCGAAAGGATGTCTCCGTAAAGGTTCGGCAGGACGATGACATCATAAAGCTCGGGCTTTTGGACAAGCTGCATGCACATGTTATCCACGATACGGTCCTCAAATTCGATATCGGAATATTTTTTAGCGACTTCGCGCGCAACCTCAAGAAAAAGCCCGTCTGAAAATTTCATGATGTTCGCTTTGTGGACGGCCGTTACTTTTTTGCGTCTATATTGCCGCGCATAATCAAATGCGAACTTGACGATACGCTCGCTGCCTGCGACGGAAATGGGTTTGATGCTCACGCCGGAATCCGGCCGGATCTTCCGATTGGAAAGCTTTTCGATCTCCCGGATAAGCTCGCTGGCCTCGGCGGTCCCTTTTTGAAATTCAATGCCCGCGTAAAGATCTTCGGTGTTCTCGCGCACCACGATAAGATCGATATTCTTGTAACGCGACCGAACCCCCTCATAAGATTTGCAGGGTCTTAAACAGGCGTAAAGATCGAGCTCTTTACGGAGCGCGACATTCACGGAACGGAAACCGGTCCCGACGGGCGTCGTGATGGGGGCCTTAATGGCGATCTTATTCTTGCGGATGGACTCCAACACGCGATCCGGAAGCGGTGTCCCTTCGCTGGCCATCACGTCTGTGCCGGCCGTCTGGATGTCCCAGTTGAATTTCACTCCGGTGGCTTCCAGGCATGCCTGGGTGACTTTTGCGAGCTCGGGCCCGACGCCGTCGCCGGGGATCAGCGTGACAGAATAGGATTTCATGAAATGCCTCGATTTTAAGGGTTATTGGTTCCAATGAGAACATTGCGGGTCAAAGCGCCTTCGGATAGAATGCCTCATCCCGCAAGCGGGTTCATCAAAAGGGTCTCTATACTATATGAAGAACGACAAAATTAAAAGAACGCTCTTGGAAGCGCTCGCCAAAGCCGGCAAGATCATCCGCTCCCATTTCGGCAAAGAACAAAAGATCACAAAAAAGGGCGAATTCAACCTCGTGACCGAGATCGACAAGGCCTCGGAAAAAGCCGTCGTCGACCTGATTTTAAAACGGTTTCCCGGCCATTCGATCCTGGCTGAAGAATCCCCTGCCGTCACAGGCTCGGAATGCCGCTGGATCATCGACCCTATTGATGGTACGACCAATTTTGCCCATGGGTTCCCGATCGTTTCCGTTTCGATAGGATTTGAACAAAACGGGCGGCTCGAAATGGGCGGGGTTTTGGATCCTACGCGCGGCGAACTTTTCTTTGCCGAAAGAGGCAAAGGCGCTTTTTTAAACGGCAAGCGGATCCATGTTTCAAAAGCCAAGACCCTTACCGATTCTCTTGTGGTGACGGGGTTCCCCTACGACCGAAAACAGGATCCCGACCATTATCTTTCCCTGCTCCGGGCTTTTTTGACCCAGGTCCAATGCATTCGCCGCACGGGATCCGCCGCGATCGACCTCTGTTATGTCGCCTGCGGCCGCTTTGACGGGTACTATGAAATGAAGCTGAACCCCTGGGATAAGGCGGCGGGCATGCTCCTGGTTGAAGAAGCGGGGGGAAAACTCACGGATTTTTCAGGGAATCCTTTAACGCTTGAAAGCGTTCAAAACCTCGCCACGAACGGCTTGATCCACGAAGAAATGTTAAGATCGCTTGAGCCTTTTAAACGCCTCGGGTGATCGCTTCAAAAGAGGTGCCGCGATGAAAAAGAAAAAACCCGCCAAGGACCCCAAACCGCGCCATGTTTGGGCGATCAACCCCAAAACGCGCGTAAAACCTTCCAAGAAAAACTACGACCGGAAAGCCCTCAAAAAAACCGACGAGGGTTGGGAGAATGGGCTTTTAAATTAACCAGGATTTGACAGGGCTGAAAACAAAAATGCCCCGCTTTGTAGCGGGGCATTTTCGTGAAAAACAGAGATTCGGCTCTTATTTCCCGCCGAGATCCACGCCACCATCCGGAAGCGGAAGATCTGCTGGGATCGGGAAGGTCACGAGATGAATCGCGCCGCCAACAGTGTTGACAACGCTATCTACCATGCCTTTTCCAACGCCGGACCAAACATTCTTGCCTTCATTGGCAAACTTGTTGGGTTCAGCGAAGAGGTCGATCCAGCCGAGAAGGGTGTTGGTAAGCCCGAACTGCAGCTTGCCGGACACTCTGTCCCCGTAGTTCTTCTCTTCGGTCCAAGCACTCGGCGTAGCGAAAGCCATCGGCGCGAGAAGCATGGAGAGAACCACTGCTAAGCTCAGAATTTTCTTCATTGCTTTTCCTCCCTGTTGTTTTGTAAGCCTTGATACAGCGTCATTTACGTAATTGCATTGTGCCATAACTTGACGCCTTCGACAACTTCTAATATTCCTGGAAGTTATCGTCCTTAGAAGTATTTCCTTTATCGTTTTTTATCAATTTTTATCAGACCCTTGCTGCCCCTCCTCTGACCCGATATGATACGCGCATGGTCAACCCTTTGATTTTCCCGAAAATCCGGCAAAAGATCTTGCGTTGGTATGCGCTTTCTAAGCGCGACCTCCCCTGGAGGCGGACCCGCGACCCGTACAGGATCTGGGTCTCCGAGATCATGCTTCAGCAAACCCAGGTGGCTACGGTTATTCCTTATTACAAACGGTGGCTCAAGATTTTTCCATCTCTTTCCGCCTTCGCAAAAGCTCCCCTTTCGAAAGCCTTGCGGTATTGGGCCGGATTGGGTTATTACCGCCGGGCCCGGATGTTCCATGAGGCGGCTCGTCGGGTCATGAAGGAATTCAAAGGTAGGGTCCCCCAGACGGCCGAGGCGTTAAGAAAGCTTCCGGGGATCGGACGTTACACGGCTGGAGCGGTCGCAAGCATCGCTTTCGGCGAAAAAACGCCTGTTCTGGACGGTAACGTGATCCGCATCCTCACAAGGATCTTTGCCGTGCCTCAAAGCATCGATCGTCCCGCAACGCTCGAGCGTCTTTGGAAGATCTCGGCGGCGCTTCTACCCGACAAAAGCCCAGGTGATCTTAACCAGGCGCTTATGGAATTAGGCGCGACGGTCTGTTTTCCTCTTAATCCTCAATGCGGCCGGTGCCCCGTAAAAAAAATCTGCTTTGCTCATCGAAAACGCCGTGAGATTTCTTTTCCGGTCAGATCCTCAAAAAATAAATACGAAAAATTACAAATGGCGGCTTTGGTGGTCAGAAATGCAAAAAAAGAGGTTTGGCTTGAAAAGCGGGTTGAACATACCCGTTGGGGAGGATTATGGATGTTCCCTTTCTGGACGAGTCAGAAAGATATGCTTTCGGAAATAAGCGGGGTTTGCTCAAAGCCTGTTTTCTTGTTAAAAGTAGGGCACGCCTTTACAAAATACAGGATCACGCTTGAAGTTTACGAAGCATCGTTTTTTTTAAAAGGTCCTTTTTCGAAGAAAAAGCGCGGAAAATGGTTTTCTGTCGCCGGGTCATCCCGGCTTGCGCTTCCCTCTCCTCACAGAAAGATCGCGGATTTTCTCGCAAACCGGTAAAAGCGCTGATCGTAGCCCTTCAAAAGGAGGCGACGGGCTCGACTCACCGATTAATTTTGTTTTTGCGAGCCCAGGCAGCCTTTATTGATTCATGCGGTCAGTTAACCAAGCATCCAAGACGTCTTTTTTGAAACGCCACTGTCCGCCGATCTTCGTTGCCGGGACTTCGCCCTTCTTCAGCAGACGGTAGATCGTGACAAGATGGAACCCAAGATACTTCGCCGCTTCCTTGGGCGTCATGATCTGGGTCCTTTCTTTTTTAGGATACTGGTACTCCTGGCCCTGTTCTTTTGCCTGTTCCATCTTAACGCTCCTTGTTTATTATTGCTATTTTTGAGATAACTATAGCTATATACTACAACATAACCTATCCTATATACTATAAATTGTCAATAGTTGCTAGTTTTTACGATTTTCTTATGTTTTTGTAACTCATTGGATTTATTGTGCTTACAAAAAATTGGGGCTTAAAATAAAAATATTATTGCTTGTTTTTTTTATTCATTGTATCATCATCGCCTGTTCGCTTCTGAGGCAATGTTCTCGGCCCATTGGCCGTCTTCAAAATTAAAAGGGAGGTTGTTCATGAAGAAAGCAAAGATGCTCGCGGCTCTCGTGATCTGCGCTTTTTTATTGGCTCCGGCGGGCTTCGCGGGGGATGTTTGGGAAAATGCTCAATCCGACGTTTATAAAGAAAAAATGGGCGGGATGTTAGGCCGCGGTTTCGTCAATGCCGCGACAAGCCCCGTGGATATTTTTGTTCAAACCGTAAACAGGACCAAGGATGGGCCCCCGCTCGTCGGAACTTTGACCGGTATGGCAGGAGGCCTTGGCTGCACCGCGCTTCGCGCGAGCTCCGGCATCGTGGATGTCGCCTTGTTCTGGGTTCCCGGATTTAACGGTTTCCCCGTGGCCAAGTCTTACGATAACTGCCTGGAAGAGCCTTCCTCTGTTCCGGAAACAGTTCAAGCTCCCGTCTCTTCTTACATTTCAGAAGCTGCGCCTCAACCGATCGTGACGGTAACGGAAACACAGTCCGCTCCGGTCCAGAAACATGTTGTGAAAAAACACAACGCTTACGATTACGTAAAGAAATAAACGTTCGGCTTTAAAACAAAAAGCGCCTTACCAAAAAGTAAGGCGCTTTTTTTATTGGGAGGTCTTCGGGTCTCTAACGGAACATTACAAACCGAGATCTCGAAGCGTAAAGATCGGCGAGTAATTGTAATTGGTGAGCGTTTCCGCGGCTCCTTCGTTGCGGTCCACAAGGCAGACCGTCTTGATCACTTTAGCTCCAAGCTTTTCGACCTCCTGAATAGCCTTAAGGACTGATCCCCCCGTTGTAATGACATCCTCGAGCATGACGACTTTATCTCCCGGGGCCAAGGCAGGCCCTTCGATCATTTTCTGCATCCCGTGGTCCTTGGCTTCCTTGCGAACAATGAAGGCCTTAAGCGGCTTCCCGCTTTGGGAACTCAAAAGCGATACAGCGGCTGCGATAGGATCGGCGCCGAGCGTCGGCCCGCCGACGGCATCAGCCCCCGCCGCCTGCGCCATATGAAGAATGATCTTGGCCGTGAGGAAAAGGCCTTGCGGGTCGAGCGTGACCTGCTTGCCGTCAATATAGTATTGCGAGATCTTTCCCGAAGCGAGTTTGCGTTCGCCGCGCACAACAGCCTTTTCCTGGATGGCCTTAAGTAAAGATTCTTTCAGTGTTTGTTCATCCATGATCTGATAACTCCTTTGCGGGTTATTCTACTCGCGCTCAGCATTCAACTCAAAACCTTTTCTCGGATTTTCCGGGAAAGTCCTTTGATCATTTGAGCCTCGGCCCGTAAAAGACCGCTCCGCTTCAAAAGCCCGCGAAAGGTCTTGAGGATCCTTGGCAGAAGATCGGCTCCGCCTTTTTTATAGCCCAGGGCCTTAAGCGCGTTCTCAAAACACGCGATCGTCTGTTCGGTTTCTTTTTTGTTTAAAAATTTTTCCCTTTTTTCGTCGGATCCTCGGCGGCCCCGTGAAAGAGCGAACGAGAGGATCATGACGGCCTGGGCCAGGTTGATCGAAGGATAACTTGCTCCGGTAGGAATGATTATCAGGTGATCGCATAAGGCGCTTTCATTGTTGGCCAGGCCTTTGGATTCCCGGCCGAAAACGATACCAACTTTCTGTTTTAAAGAATCTTTTTTTATTTTTACAAGCGCTGCGTCAAACGACAGAAAACTTCCGCGATGCCCTCCGATGCGCCGCGTTGTCCCCACCACAAGGCTTAAATCCCGGACGGCTTGAGACAGGGAGGAGAAAGTCGCGGCTGCTTGAAGGATGTCACCGGCCGACATAGCCATCTTCTTGGCCTTTCCCCTCCACCCGCGCGGAGGCCGCACCAGCCTTAATTCGGAAAAACCCATATTCTTGATGGCGCGCGCGGCGGCGCCGATATTGTCGGAGTTTTCGGGAGAAACGAGTATTGTGACGATGTTCTCTTGTTTCATGAAAAGCCCGAAAGGAGAGGTGGTTTTGGGATTATTCTTTTTCCCAAACGTAATCCGGCATATCGAAATGCCGCGTCAGGGGCGTTGAATCGTTAATGATCCCCGCGTACCATGGCAGCATGCCGATGTCATGAATGCCGGAAGCGAGGCGCATGGTAAGATTGGCGAACATATGAGGGATATACATGGCCGGCCAGGCCTTCGGGTGGTCCTTTTTGTCCATTTTGTAGACATTCACGGTTTCGCCGCCGAAAGTGAAGAAATTCATCCATCCGCGTTTTTCGATCTCGAGGATCTGCTTCAAACCGCTGGTTTTTTCTCCGGTTTCCGCGGCAAAAAGGGCCGCACCGCCTGAAAACAAAATGCTGACGAGAAAGAAAAAAGCTATTTTTTTCATGGGCTATTCTCCGTTATTGGAGCTTATTTGTTTTTCAAAAACTGCGAGAAAAAAACCGTCCGTCCCGGTCTCGGGAGGCCACAACTTGAAAAAAGGGTCGCCCTTTTCTCCGCAGGGAATCGTTCTCAATTCCGGATGGGCTGAAAGGAATTTCTCAACGACCTTTTCATTTTCAGCCGCCTCGACGGAGCAGGTGGCGTAGTATAGTTTGCCGTTTTTCGCGAGATATGGCAAAGCTTTTTCGAGGATCGCAAGCTGTTCGACGGGAAGCGCTTCAAACCACGAAGGGGCCAACTTCCATTTGGCGTCGGGATTACGCCCAAGCGTCCCTGTACCGGAACAAGGAGCGTCGACCAGGATCTTATCGAATCCTTTTCGCGCCACCTTCAATTCCGCCAGGCGTTCCAACTCGGCGGGGAATATATTAAAAACACCGGCGCGCTTGGCGCGCTTTTTGAGCTCTTCGAGTTTAAAAGACCGGAGATCCGTCGCTACAATGCGCCCTTTGTTTTCCATCATGGCGGCAAGAAGCAGGCTCTTCCCTCCCCCGCCGGCGCAGACGTCCCAGATATTTTCGCCCGGCTTCGGGTCCATCTTCTGGCAGATCATCTGACTGCCTTCATCCTGGACTTCGAACCATCCGTCGCGAAAAGCCGGGGTATCGAAAACATTGCGCCGTTCTTTCAGGATCAAGCCGAAATAGGACCTTTCGGTCTGATTCGCTTCAACGCCGAGCCGGCGGAACATATCCACAAGTTTTTTCCGGCTGATCTTAAGCGTGTTGGCGCGAAGCACCAGAAACGGCCTTTGCTGGAAAAATCCGAGTAGGTGTTCGGTTTCGCGGATGCCGAACGCTTGAGCCCACCTTTGCACAAGCCAAAGAGGAAACGAGTAAAGAAACGCCATCATTTCTTCTTTGGATTTTTTTTCTCCGCCTTCGGGAGGCAAGTGCTCGCGGAGGGCCTTGTAAAGTTTTTCGCCGTATCCAAAAACTTCGCGGAAATCCTCAGACGTCACAAAGCCTTCTTTGACGGCCGCAAAAAGACAAAGCGATTCCGCTTTTTCGGCATCGCTTACGACCGGCCGCGGCTTGGCTTTTTCAACCCATGCTTCAAGGAAGCTTTTGTGCCGGAAGGCCGCGTAAGTCGTTTCAGAAAGGAATTTCCTGTCGCGGGAGCCGACCTTTTTCCTGTTCTGGAAAAAATAACGCGCGAGCCACCGGTCGGCCGGCAGCGGATCTTTTTCGATCCCGCGCCACACTTCGGCCGCCATGCGAAGTTGGGAAAGGATAAGCCGTTTTTGATTGTCTTTCATGAAACCGCCGAGGGTTAAAAGAAGAAGGCCTGATCGTTAATGATCAGGCCTTTCTGAACTTTAAA
Source organism: Candidatus Omnitrophota bacterium (assembly GCA_022709525.1). GTDB lineage: Bacteria > Omnitrophota > Omnitrophia > Omnitrophales > Aquincolibacteriaceae > Aquincolibacterium. The sequence goes on along the minus strand of JAKLIQ010000003.1, from coordinate 30,304 downwards.
AATAGGCGCTTGAGGATCAGGCCTGTTCGCCGGCTCTTAAGATCCTCTGCCGAATATCGGACTCCCGGTCAAAACGGTTCTGACGGGAAACATCCAAAGTCCTCTGGGCTGCGGCAAGCTGCTGCTGGACATAGGGATCATTATTGTTGCTTCGCGCGGTCTTGAAAGCGTCAAAAGCGCTCCAAGCGTGATTCGCGATCAAGGGCCCGAGACCCGCCCAAAAAACACCGCCGGTCGTCAGCGTGGCCAAAAGGATCGTGGTGGTCACGGCGGCCACTTCAATGCCGGCCATGATCTTGGTTTTCGTAGCCCCGATCTCTCCGTTCATGGCTTGGCCCGTAGTCGGCAGAAGGAGCGAAGCTCCGAACTCCTTGCCTCCTGCGGCAAAAGCCGGCGCGGATACGGACGCGAAGATCATCAAAAAAGCGAGCAAGCAAGAAAAGGTTTTTTTCATGGTTCCTCTCCTTCAATAGGTGATTTTTCTACCGTCTAGTCTAACGGCTTCCGCAAAGAAATCTTTACTTCCGGCGTTAGGCCGCTGAAATGCTCTCCGAACTCCAGTTCGAAAGCGCCTCGGCGAACAGTCGCACACCGAATCCCGTGGCCCCTTTTTGGCAATCGAACCGGTTTTGCGAACAATACGCCGTTCCAGCGATATCCAGATGAACCCAAGGCGTTTTTGCCGGGACAAATTCTTTAAGGAACATCGCGGCCGTAATCGTTCCGGCATAACCGTCTCCCACGTTCTTCAGGTCGGAGTGGTGCGATTTGATGCACTCCCCGTATTCATCCCAAAGCGGCAACTGCCAGCACCGTTCGCCGGTTTTCTGCCCGGCCTCCATCAACGCGTCGACCAATTTCTGGTCCGTGCCGAGAATGCCGCAGGTTTTATCGCCAAAAGTATGGTGGCACATTCCTGTCAGCGTCGCGGCATCGATGATGGCGGCGGGTTTATATTCCGCGCAAAAAGAAAGCGCGTCGGCTAAAATAAGTCGGCCCTCGGCGTCCGTATTCATCACTTCGACGGTCTTCCCGTTGTACATCCGGATGATATCGCCGGGTCTTTGAGGATCATTGGCCACATTATTTTCCACGGCCGGCACAAGTCCCACAATGTGAAGCGGTAATTTCAAATCCGCCACAAGCCCCATCGTCGCGATCACGGCGATAGCGCCCGACTTGTCGTATTTCATTTCTTCCATTCCTTTTGAGGGCTTGATGGAAATGCCGCCCGTATCGAAAGTGACGCCCTTCCCCACAAGACAGACTGTTCCGTTGCTTTTATATCCTTGCCCGTATTCCATAATGATCAGGGCCGGCGACGTGACGCTACCGCGATTAACCGCAAGAATGCCGTTCATGCCCATTTTTTTAAGTTCCGCGAGACCTAGAACGCGGCATTTTAATTTTTTTTCCGCGGCAAGTTTTTTGGCTTCCTGCGCGAGACGCGGAGGGTTCATGACGTTCCCCGGCTCGTTGTTGAGATCCCTCGCAAAAAGAACCGCCTTAGCGACTTTCTCGGCGTGCGCCATGACAGGTCGAACTAAAGGGAAAAGTTCTTTGGCTTCCGTCACAAGCTCGACGGAGTCCGGCGCCGGCGGCGGATCGTCTTTTTTCCGGGTCTTATAAGGCGTGAACCGGTAGGCCGCTAAAAAAGAGATCTCCGTAAATGTCTTCGCGATCTCCCCTGCGGGAAGATCGCCGCCCACAAAAGAGTCGGCGAATACCCGGACTTTGAGGGCCTTGCGCGCATTCGCGGCCGCGATCATCGTGCCAACGGCTTTTCGCAACGATTCGGGTTTGAAATCCTTTCTTTCGCCGAGCCCTATGAGCAATATTTCCGATGCTTGACGGTAACCGGCTTGATAGGAACTGAAGGTCTCGCCCGCTTTTCCTTCGAAACGTTTTTTGGAAATAGCCGCTTCCGCCACTTTGGCAAACGCAGGATCGATCTTTTTGATCGCTTTAAGATCTTTTTCTCCCTTAAAACAACCGACCACAAAAAGGTCCGCTTTGCTTGGAGACTTGGTCAAACCCGCCAATGAAACTTTCATGGATCCTCCTTATAAAAGCTTATGCTTGCTTATCGAAGAACAATTTGATCGCCATCAAGATAAGAAATACCGCGAAGGCGCGCTGAAGCATGACGGTCTCCAGCTTCAGCGACAGCTTCGTTCCGAGCCAAACGCCGAGCATGCTGAAGATCCCGAGCACAACGGCTGCCTTCCAATCCACCATCCCCGCCCTGCCGTGGAAAATAGCTCCGGCAATCGCCGTAAAAATGATGATCAAAAGGGAGGTTCCGATCGCGCGGTGGATATCGAAGCCTTTTAGAAATACCAAAAGAGGCACAAAAACAGTGCCGCCTCCGACACCGAAAAGCCCTCCCAAAAAACCGCCTAAAACACCGATCAAAGCAATGGCCATTTTTTGTTCTCTTTAATGTCCCGCCCGGTTGAGGGCGATATTGACAAGCTTGTCGACGTGCTTGATCTTCGCATGTTCCCGGGGCAGATGAAAATAAGAAACGCGTTTAAATTTTTTCTCGAGACTTTTCACTTCCGCAAAAAGCGTTTTGAGATGCTCCGCTTTCAGTTTATAGATCCCCGAGAGCTGACGCGCCACAAGTTCGCTATCAAGAAAATAGTCCGCCTCCGAAATCCCCAGTTCCGCCGCCAGCGTAAGGCCCCGGATCACCGCCGTGTACTCCGCGACATTATTGGTTGTTTCGCCAATCGTTTCGCCGTGGTCGGCTAGCTTGTGGTCTTTTTCGTCGCAAACCAGCACGCCGACCGCCGCGGGGCCGGGATTCCCCCGCGCACCGCCGTCGGAATATATTTTCGCTTTTTTCATGATCTCGACGCGACGCGTCAGCTCTTTTTAAGGTTCTGACCTTTGTGAAAAGCTTCCAGGGATTCGACTTCTTTTTGAAGCTCGCGGACGCGATTCTTCAGTTCTTTGACCGGATCCGGCAGGTCGCCGTGATCCAAATCGACATCATCCACCTTTTTGCCGTCGATCCGCACGATCTCGGCCGGCACTCCGACCACCGTGCAGTGATCCGGTACGGAGTGAATGACGACGGACCCGCCGCCGATCTTCACATGGTCCCCGATCTTGATGTTGCCGAGGACCTTGGCGCCGACGCCCACTACGACATTATGCCCCAAAGTCGGGTGTCTTTTGCCCCGTTCTTTTCCGGTCCCGCCGAGCGTCACGCCCTGATAGATCGTCACATTCTCACCGATCTCCGTGGTTTCTCCGATCACAACACCCATGCCGTGGTCGATGAAAAATCCTGGGGCGATCTTCGCTCCCGGGTGGATCTCCACCCCGGTCAGAAACCGCGCGATCTGGGAAATCAGCCGCGGAATAAAAGGGATCCTTAATACATACAACACATGCGCGAAGCGGTAGAAAAGTATCGCGTGGAATCCCGGATAAAGAAAAAGAACTTCAAGAGCCCCGAGCGGCGTTCTGGCGGCCGGATCGCGTTCAAAGCAAGCTTTAAAATCACGATAAACGGAATAGAAAGGGTTTTTCATAACGGGAGGTATTATTTCAGATTATGCGGGGTTGGTCAATCAAACCAAAAAGGCTGGGATTCCTTAAACGCTGAAGCGGAAAAGCATCACATCGCCGTCGCGGACCTCGTAGTCCTTGCCCTCGATCCGCAATAGACCTTTTTCCTTCACGGCAAGCTGGGAACCGTATTTCAGAAGGTCTTCATACCGCATGACTTCCGCTCGAATGAATCCCCTCTCAAAATCAGAATGGATCACCCCGGCAGCTTGCGGCGCCTTGGAGCCTTTCCGCACAGTCCAGGCCCGCACTTCTTTTTCCCCTGCCGTGAAATAAGTGATGAGTTGAAGCGCCGTGTAGCCAGCCCGGATAAGAGAGTTAAGCCCCGGCTCTTCGAGGTTGAGATCTTTTAAAAAAACTTTTTGGTCCTCCTCCGAGAGATCGATCAGTTCGGATTCGACTTTGCCGGAGATAACAACGGCTTCGGCGCCTTCCTTGGCCGCGCGTTGACGCAAAAGATCGGCGAACGGGCCACCGCCCGGAAGGTCTTTTTCCGCGACGTTCGCGCAATAGAGCACGGTTTTAAGCGTCAAAAAAGCCATGTCTTTAACGAGTTTTTTTTCTTCCTCCGTAAAACCGGCCCGGCGAAGCGGTGTTCCGGCTTCAAGCGCTTTTTTTGCTTTTTCATAGGCCGGCATTTTTTCTTTGGCCTCCTTGTCTCCGGTCTTCGCGAGTTTTTCCGTTTTATCGTACCGGGCATTGATGGTGTCCAGATCTTTGAGACACAGCTCCGTATCGATCACATCGATGTCGCGGTCGGGATCGATATTGCCTGAAACATGAACGATGTTGGGATCTTCAAAACAACGGACAACGTGAAGGATCGCCTCGACTTCCTTGATGTGACCCAGGAACTGGTTCCCCAGACCTTCCCCTTTGGAAGCGCCGGCAACGAGGCCGGCGATGTCGTAAAATTCCACGGTGGTCGGAGTGGTCTTCTGGGGATTGTAAAGCTTGCTGAGATCCCAAAGGCGCGAATCCGGGACGGGGACCATGCCGACATTCGGTTCAATGGTGCAAAAAGGATAATTCGAAGCCGCCGCGTGCGCCTTGGCGATCGCGTTAAAAATGGTGGATTTGCCTACGTTGGGAAGGCCGACAATGCCGCATTTAAAACCCATAATGAGCCGCACTATACCAAAAAAATCACAAGGGCACAACACGCGCCTGATTTTCATGGAACGTATGTCCGAAAATATCGCGGGCATCGGCTCTCTAAGCCTGCTGGCTTACTTATTATGAAAGGGTTAAATAGTCAATTTTCGACTTTTTAAATGGGTTTCTTTGGATCTCCTTTCCTCGTTAAATCAAGATTTTGTATAGGAGGTTTTCAGAAAACTAAATTAATTATTGACATTATTTTAAATAATGAATATATTTTATGATAAATATGAATATTAAGGAGGACTGTTCAATGGACAGATCAAATAGCAAAGCAGCAAAAAGAATTTTTATTTTCCTGCTGGGCTCTATGCTGAGCGTCCAGGGCCCCGTAAAAGCTGAGTGGCAAAAACCATTGCAGCCTTCTCTGTCCGGAGGGCCGCTTACCTGCCTCGCGGCTCATCCGCTTGATCCGGCCAAATTCCTCCTTGCTTCCGAAAGAAATATTTTTGAAGGCGGAGAAGAAAGCCGCTGGAAAGAGCTTTGGTCGCATACGGAGTCGGCCGCGGGGATCAGAAAAATCTTTTCTTTTAGCGCTTTACCGGGCGCTGTTTTCGTCCTGGCAAACGACAGCTTATTCGCCGGGAACTTGCAGGACCTTTCATGGCAAAAGATCTATGAGCATTCCGACCGGCGGCCTCTCTCTTTTTCGGTCGATGCTCAGAACGCAAACCGCTGGTTCCTCGGGACGCAAAAAGGGCTTTGGGAAACCTGCAACGCCGGAAAAACATGGTCTCCTTCTTCTGTGTTTCGTCCCTCGGTTCCCGTTGCGGTTCTTTTCTCGGAGGAAGCCCGGCTTTTTGTAGCAACTGAAAACGCTCTTTACCTGTCACTGGCCGGAAGGCCCGCCGAACGCGTGTTCTCCATGCCTGCCGGCGAACGGGATTTCACAGAAGACGAGTTGGATGACATAAACGAGGAAAATCATTTTTTTCTTTTTAAGATCCACGACCTCATCTTTTCAAAAAATCCTTCTCCGGTTCTTTTTTTAGCGACGCGAAACGGTGTTTTTCAAAGCTTGGATCGCGGTTACCGCTGGACGGCCCTTCCGAAAAGCGGCTTACAAAACCCCGAGGTGTTCCAACTGGCCTATGCCGACTGTCTTTATGCCGCCACGCCTCGAGGTGCTTACAAATACGACGCTTTAAAGTCGAAATGGAGCGGACTTTTTGACGGGTTGGCCCAAAATGACGTGCGAGGTATCGCTGTTTTAAATCATGAAAAATTACTAGCAATCACGGAAGAAGGGTTTGTCGAATCGCCTCTCGCCTTTCTGGGACCAGAAGCGCCGCCGCCTTTGAGGATTTATCAGCCGGATGAGAAAACGCTTGTCCTCCTCAAGGAGCTTTTTGCTTTGGAGCCCTCCGCCCGCGAGGTCCAAAAACATGTGATCAAATACGCCAATGTTTCGAACGGAAAGATCAAACGGTGGCATGCCGCCTCAAGGGTGGCGGGAATGCTTCCAACGCTGTCTTTCGGAAAGGATTATTCGACCGGAACTTCGATCGATCTGGACCGCGGCAGCACGACGGATGCTGACCGTTATATTCTTGGCCCGGAAGACAGAAGCAAAGGATGGAACGCGGATGTAAGCTGGCATCTAGGCGACATGATCTACAGCTCCGACCAAACTTCGATCGATTCGCGGGAAAAGCTCATGGTGGAACTCCGCAATGACCTGCTTTCCGAGGCAACGCGCATTTATTACGAACGCCGCCGTCTTCAGATCAGTCTTGTTTTTTCGCCTCCGGCCTCCGAGCAGGAATTTCTTGAATCGCTTGTCCGCATGGATGAACTCACCATGCTCTTGGACGGCATGACAGACGGATTTTTTTCAAAGCGGCTGGAGCGGGTCTATAACGAAAAACCCGAGTTCAATCAATTGTGGGAGTTTCAACAGAAGGATGGCGCCTTGGACTCGGGACTCGCTCCTCGGGACTCGAATTGAACGAAAAACCAACAGCATGAACAAGGAGAGGTTATGACGGAAGAAAATAAGCTGAAAGCGATTTCTAACTTTAAGGATCTGGTTATATGGAAAACGGGTAAGGAACTGGTTGTAGATATTTACCGTCTCACGAAATTGTTCCCGCAAGAGGAAAAGTTTGGTTTAGCAGATCAAATGCGCCGCGCCGCCGTTTCAATTCCGAGCAATATCGCAGAGGGATTCAATAGAAAATATTCGAGCGATTATAAACGTTTTCTGTTTACGGCGCTGGGCTCCTGCGGTGAGTTGGATACTCAACTAGAGATTGTTCTTGCTCTTCAAATGTTAGATGCTAATAACGTTCAAAAGATCGCGAATAAAATTAACCATGAATCGCGTATGATCAGAAAATTGCTTGAAAAAATCGAGGCCTCGATCGCAGAGCGTAAGAATTTTAAAAAGAAAGCTAGTCCCGAGGAACGAGTCCCGAGTCCCTTGCAGTGTTAAGTGACCGTTCTGCGCTTTGTGCGCGATCAAGCCGCAATTGTCCGCACGCCGCATCGATCTCTTTTCCCTCGGTCTGCCGAAGCGTCACGTGTAAGCCGAGCTTTTTAAGATGGGCGCAGAAATGTTCTGCGGCTTCGGGCGAAGGCGCCTTATGATCAAATTCGGCGACCGGATTGTAGGGAATAATGTTGATCTTGGCATGAAGCGGCCTCGCCAGCATGGCGACGCCCTCGGCTTCTTCGTCCGAATCGTTAACACCGGCAATAAGCGTGTATTCAAAAGTGATCTCGCGTTTCAAGCCCTGATTGACCTTCCGCAAGGCGCTTAAAAGCTCCTTGAGCGGGTAACGTTTATTGATCGGGACAAGCTTGGTGCGCACTTCCTCGATGCTTGAATGAAGCGATACGGAGAGCCGGACGCGGCCATCGACCGATTTCACGAAATCGAGTATTTTAGGGACGATCCCCGAAGTTGAAACGGTCACCCGGCGCGCGCCAAAAGCAAATCCCCAGGGTTCGATCAAGATATGGACTGCTTTGAACGTCGCGTCAAAATTATCGAGAGGTTCCCCCATCCCCATAAAGACGACATTGGTGATCTTTTTTCCCGTCATGCGGCTGACGCGGGCGACCTGTTCGACGATCTCGCCCGCGGTCAGGTCACGGACAAACCCCCCCTGCCCGCTCGCGCAAAAAGCGCAGCGGATCTTGCAACCCAACTGCGTTGAAACGCAAACAGTCTGCCGGTCCTTGTTTGAGATCAGAACGCTTTCAAGAAGGTGCCCGTCGCGGGTCTTGAAAAGAAATTTTACAGAACTCCCGTCGGCGGATCTTTTTTCTTCGAAGGGCTCGAGCGAGACAAGGGCCGTTACTTTAGAAAGCTCCTGAAGAGCGGCTTTGGGTAGATTTTTAATCTCTTCCCACGCCAGGGCGTTTTTTTGATAGACCCACCCAAGAAGTTGCGCCGCGCGGTATTTAGGAAGGCCTAGGCTCCCGACAAGCTCCAAAACCTCTTTGTCGGTCAAGCCGTAGAGGGTTTTCATGAAAGGGTTTTTGAAAAAACTACATCCACTTCTTGACCCGCATCCAGAAGAACATTCCCGCGGTCACGGCGGCCGTCAGGATCACGACGGCCCAGAAGCCATATTCGTGGGTCGACCAGGGAATGACCCTGAAGTTCATCCCGTAAATGCTGGCGATCATCACGGCGGGCATCGCAAGGGTAGCTACGACGGTTAAGCGTTTCATGACCACGTTGAGTTCGCTTGAAAGGTAGGAGAAATAAACCTCAAGCATGCTGGTCAAGTGGTCGTGCATCCCGTTCGCCAGCGAGGAGATCCGGAAAAGATGGTCGCTGATATCCCGGAAATAGATCAAATGTTTTGCCTTGATAAGATGGCCGGCGTTGCGCGTTAAAAAATGGATGGTGTCGCGTTGGGGGCCGACGATCCGCCGCAGCGTGGAAATATCCTGTTTCAGTTGAAGAAGCGTCGCGAGCTTTTCCCGCGAAGGGCTTTTGCTGAAAATGTCTTTTTCGAGCAAATCGACTTTCTCTTCATACTGATGGAGCGCCGGAAGATAGCGGTCCACAAGGTGGTCCAGGATCGTGTGCACCAAAAGGTCCGGGCCCGCGCTCATCATGCCGGCGGGTTTCTGCTGGGTCTTAAGAAGGTCCTGCGCCACGCTTTCGACCGGCGCTTTATGAAAGGTGACCACATAATTCGGCCCCAAAAAGACGTTGAGCTCGATCGTTGAAAGCTCTTTTTGCCCGTTGTTCTGGACCATGGTAAGGGCGTGCACGACCAGAAAAAGATATTCCTCGTAGTCATCCACCTTCGGTTCGGAATGATCGGTAATGCAATCTTCGACGGCAAGGGGGTGAAAATTGAAGATCTCGACGAGCATGTCGCTCTCGAATTCGGTGGGCGCTTCAAAGTCGACCCATAAAAGACCGTCTTTTTCGCCTAGCGCGGAAAAAAGCCGCGCCCTCGAAAGATTGGTCTCGACCTGCCCGCCCTTTTTATAGTAAAAACTTGTGATCATAGGAAACGCTCCTGTTCCAAGACGGGATTATCTTATCAATCCTCCGGCGGATTGGCGACACAAAAAAACGAACGGGCCGGACAGCGAATGCTCTTGGTGGCGGAAAGGAAATTGCTTTATAATAAGAAACAAGCGGAGAGTGCTATGGCGAAAAAGATCCTGATGATCGATGATGAACCCGAGATCTGTAAAATGGTGACCGAGTTCCTTTTTGACGCGGGATACACGGCCTCCTACGCACTCAACGGGCCGGACGGCCTCGCGATGATCAAAAAAGACCTGCCGTCCCTTGTGCTGCTTGATATCGGCCTCCCGGGAATGGACGGGATCGAGGTCATGCGGCTGATCCACGAAGAATTCCCTTCCCTGCCCGTCGTCATCCTTACCGGGCACAAAGACGCCGAAACGGTCAAAAAAATGGGGTCTTTGGGCGCCTGCGAATACCTGACGAAGCCGATCAACCTGGAAACGCTGCTTCATCAGTTCGTGGTGGATCTGATCGGAAAGCCTTAAAACGTCCCCTCGTTCGTGCGGGCGTTATTTTTTCTCGGCCGAGGCGACGTATTTACGGATGGCCAAAAGGTCTTTTTCCTTGATCTTGGAAAATTCAACGCCGGAACGGCAAAGGCCTTTTTCAAAAATATGTGTGTGCCGGACCTCTCCTTTTACGGTAATAAGCCCTTGGTTATCGCCCGGCAATAAAAAGCTCATTTCGATCGATGTCCCCACCGGCACTCCCTCGACAAAGGTCACAAGCAGCGCCCCGCCTTCCGAGATATTGGAAATGCGGGTGTGAACCCCGACCTCTTTATCACGCAAGGGGCAAAAGTACCGGGTAACGGCGTAAAGATCCGCTCGGACGAATTTTCTCCGCTCTCTAAACCCTTCTTTGAGTTTTTTGCTTTCCTTGGCCATAAGCGCTCTCCTTGTGGGTCCGTATAAGAACGGTTTGGGTCAAGATCTTCGCGTTTTAACGAAGATCGAAATGCCTTCCGTTAGAAGCAAAAGAGCCAGCCCCGCCAGAAGAACGCCGGTGATCCCCATGGGGTTCATCAGGAACGTCCGCTGCGAGACCATCTCGGCGATCCAGGGCTTTAAAATGAAAAAAAGCGAGCATAGCGCGACAGCCATCATAAAAAAAGAAGGCCAAAGCGCGACGCTGGAACGCATTTTGTTTTTAAAAAGCCAGAGCCCGGCGGCCAAAAGCACGAGCGCCGCCAAAAGCTGATTGCTCGAACCGAACACGGCCCAGAACATTTTCCACGCCGGGATCACCTGTCCCTGGGCATCCGTCATCTTTGTGGTTACAAAGATCGCGGGCAAGATCAACGTAATGAGCGATGCCGCGTAGGGGCTCCATTTTCCGCGCCATCCCGTCAGCTCTTCAAAAATGTAGCGGCCGAGCCTCGTCGCCACATCCAGCGTATCATAAACGAAAGTGGCAAAAGCGAGCAATGCGAAATTAAGGGCGAATTCGCCCGGGACTCCGAGGCGCGACAAAAACGCGCTGACGCCGTGCGCAAAGACCTGGTTGGGGTCCTGCAGATCGCGCGCGCCTGTTGTTGTCAGGATCAGGACTGTCGCAAGCGCGATGACCGCGACAAAGCTTTCCAGCAAAAGCCCTCCGTACCCAATCAGCTTGATGTCGCTTTCTTTAGCGACCTGTTTGGATGTCGTACCCGAAGAGACCATCGCGTGAAACCCCGAGCAGGCCCCGCAGGCCACGGTCGTAAAAAGAAGCGGAAGAAGCGGAAACCCTCCCGGGCTGACCCAGCCCGTAAAAGCGGGGTAACGGATCGCGAGAGGCTGCAAAAAACTCCCGACGACGATTCCAATCAGGCTTGAGCCGGCCATAAGGGTAAGGAAGAATCCCCCCAAGTACCCTCTTGGCTGCAATAAAAGCCACATAGGGATCACTGCGGCGGCGAAACAATAGAAAAGAAGGGCCCCGTTCCAAAGCGTCCGGGGATCATGACCGCCCCAGGCCGGCATCGTGAGAGGAAAATGCGGCCCTAAAAAAACGGCCGCGAATACAAGCGGTAAAAAAATAAGCGTGGTAACCCCGAGCGGCGGGTTGAACCGTTTTAAAACGATCCCCATCACGAAGGCAAGCGCGAGATACATCATGGAAGAAGAAGCGACGCCCGCGCCCCTTACCGGATCGGTAAAGGTTCCCGCTGTAATATCCATGAAAGTCGTGATGATATAAATGAGCGAAAACCAGAGAAAAAGCAGAAAAAGGACGTAGGCGCGTTTGCTCATATATTCGCGGAGGATCTCGGCGATCGAGCGGCCCTGATGACGGACCGAAGCCGCGACGGTCAGCATATCATGAACGCCGCCGATGAAGATGCCTCCTAAAAGGATCCAGAGAAGCGTCGGAAGCCAGCCGAACCACATGCCGGCAAGGATGGGACCGACGATGGGGCCGGCCGCCGCGATCGCCGAAAAATGCTGCCCTAGCAGATACCATTTCCCCGCGGGGACAAAGTCGACGTCGTCGCGCAACGCGCAAGCGGGAGTGGGGATATCATCCCGGAGTTTGAGCATGCGGCTTAAGAAACCCCCGTAGAGCCGGTACCCAGTTATCAGGGCGGCGATCGAACTAAGGACCAAAAAAAGAAGACTCATATCATCGCGTTTCGGAGATCAAGCGATCTCATAAATGACGCTGCAACTGGCGTTTATTTCTATGGAGCCGCCTTCGATCTCGGGACTGGATTTGACCGACGCCGCGTCAAACGCCATCATGCGCATAGGCGTCGGCGACGGATACACCGTCGCTTCGCCCGCCTTTAATACCCTGCCGACCTTGACGCCCAGCCCTTTGGCAAGGAGCTGCGCTTTTTCTTTCGCGTTCTGGGCCGCTTTTAATTTCGCTTCCTTCTCAACGTCGTCGATCCTGCTCGAGGTAAACTGGATCCCGTCGAACGTATTCACGCCTCCGGTGATCACTTGGTCGATCATGGCGCCGGTCTTCAAAAGGTCCCGGACAACAACCGTTAATTGCTGGCTGACCTGGAACGATACGGGTTTGCCCGGAAGGGTATACCCTCTTTCATCTTGAGCGTAAACAGGCCTAACATTATAAGAAGATGTCCGGATGTCCTTGTCGGCTATCCCCATCGCTTTAACGGCCGCGATGGCCCTGTTCATTTTGCCCGTATTGTCCTGATAGGCCTTCGACAGCGTTTTTTCATCGCTGACAACGCCGAACCGCACCGTAGCTTCATCCGGAACGATCTCTACTTTGCCTTGCCCTTGAACGCTAAGGGTGGGAACGCTGTCTTCAAGTCTTTGGCCATAACCGGCATCTCGCGTACAGCCGCTCATAAAAAGCGCCGCAAACCCAAAAACAACCAGAACGATCCATGCGTTTTTTTTCATTTTTTCCTCCGCTGTCAATCCGCTGTTTTACACAAGCAAAACGTCCCTGACTTTGATTAAAATTTAACGGTAGCCAGGACCGTCAGGATTTCCCATTCAAAAAATCAAAGAAAATCATGGCGGAGAGGGAGGGATTCGGCGCCTTCCGCTCATTTCATTCGCTTCAGGTCGGCCACCCGCACTGTAAATATGACATCTGTCATATTTCCAATCAGTGCTCCCTTCGAATCCTCCCCAAAGTTTACGGCCTTATCGTACAAGATTTCTCTATATCTTGACGATAAGGTCGTCATGTTCTCCTTGGAATCATAATGAAAACATGGCGGAGAGGGAGGGATTCGAACCTCTGAAGGCCACAAGGACCTTAGCAGTTTTTCCCGCCCGAAAAGAGGCGGGACCCCGCCGCTTCGCAGGCGGTGGCAAGACCGCTCCGCAATCAAAATGAATCGGAGGCGAGAGGATTCGAACCTCTGAAGGCCACAAGGACCTTAGCAGTTTTCAAGACTGCCCCATTCAACCGCTCTGGCACGCCTCCAAATTTTGATTGCGTATCAATCGCCTAAACGCTTCTCCGCTTTTATAACTCTTGATTTTCTTTTCTCTTAAATAAGCTTCGGACTTGCTTGCATATTTTTCATTATAAATGAGCGCTAGTGGCAAATGGGATTTCAACAATCTCGTTTTTCCACTATTGTGTTGCTCAAGTCTTTTTTCGAGGTCTTCTGCATACCCCACATAATATCGCCCCGTTTTCAGGCTCTTGAGAATATAAACATACCACATGTTGTTTTCCCAACTGGTTTTTCCCGCCCGAAAAGAGGCGGGACCCCGCCGCTTCGCAGGCGGTGGCAAGACTGCCCCATTCAACCGCTCTGGCACCTCTCCGCGTTTTACCGTTTCTCTTTTCTTAGATTTTTAAAAAATTCCGACAAGAGGAATTTCGCATCATCCGCCATCACGCCGCCCGTGACCTTAAGGCGATGGTTCAGCCGGTCGTCCTCGGTGATCCGGTAAAGACTGCGGCACGCGCCCGCCTTCGGGTCCTGCGCGCCGTAAACAAGGCTCGTGCATTTGGTCATGACAAGCGCCCCGGCGCACATGGGGCACGGCTCTAGCGTCACATAAAGCGTCGCTCCTTCAAGCGACCCCCGGTGTTCCCGGCCGACGGCCGGTTTTGCCTCCGGCGTCTGGCTTAAGGTTTCCGAAGCTTGTGTCAGGGCGATCATTTCGGCGTGCGCGGTCGGGTCTTTGAGCATTTCCATTTGATTGTAAGCCCGCGCAACGATCTTTTGCTTCCACACCACCACGGCGCCCACCGGCACCTCGCCTTTTTCAAGCGCGATCGCGGCTTGTTTCAGCGCTTCTTTCATGAAATGTTCGTGATGTGGTTTTTCCATAAATGAATAAGAGGGCTTATTATAGGGGTTTTCGGAGGGCTTTCATCACAAAAAAGCCCGCTTGCGTGCCTTATTTTACCCGGATCACGATCAAAGTCAGATCATCAAAAGGCGGCGCTTTTCCGATGAACTCTTTGATCCCCGCTTCGATCTTCGCGAAAAGATCATGTGCGCCGAGCGAGCTGTTCTCTTCAATGATCTTTTTCAGTTTTTCGACGCCGAACATCCGGCCGTCCTCTGCCTTCGCTTCGATCACGCCATCCGTGTAAAGAACGAGCAGGTCCTGGGAGGCGAGCTGGATCGTCTCCTCAAGGTAGGTCTGTCCGGAGACAATGCCTAGGGGGATACCGCTTATCTCAGAATCAGCGAAGGTCCTTTCTTTGCCCTTGTACCAAAGCGGGTGGTAATGGCCCGCATTGGCGTATCGCATCTGTTTTTTATCCTTGTCATAGATCAGATAAAGAACCGTGATGAACATGCCTTTGCCTGATGAAGCGTCCGCGGCGATGTAATTATTCGAGCGGTTCAGGGTTTCTCCGGGGCTGCTTTCTTCAGAAGAGATGACCCTGAAAACGCTTCGCGAGCGGGTCATGTACAAGGTGCCGGGAAGCCCTTTGCCGGAGGCGTCGGCGATAATAAAGCCCGTCTGGTCTTTGGACGGCACGGGAAGAAAATCAAAATAATCGCCTCCCACTTCTTTGGCCGGGACGCTCCGGGCCTCGATCTCGAGGCCTTCGACCTCGGGCGGACGCGCGGGGAAAATGGACTCCTGGATCTCGGAGGCGATCTCAAGCTCGCGCTTGACGCGTTCATTCTCGCGCACAGTCTCGGCCAGTTCGTGCATCATGCGTTTGAGCGAATCCGTCATGCGGTTGAAAATGCCGGACATGCGTTCGAACTCCGCTTCCGCGAAGTGTTCGAGTTTGTGCTCGATGTTCCCGCCCGCGACGATCTCCATGCCTTTGACAGTTTGACGGATGGGTTTCGTGAGCCAAAAAGAACACAAAAGGCCGGTGGCGAGCGAAAGCCCAAGACAGACGCCCATGGATAAAAGAAAAAGGCCGAAAAACTCCCCCCGGATCTCAGCGACGGTTTGCTGAGCGATATCGATCCCGAGAATGCCGACCGTTTCTCCCGCGCGGGTCTTTAAAGGGGCGTAAGCTGACACCCAAGTCCCCCATTTGTCCGTCCCGGGAACCATATCCGCATAAGAACTCATAAAGCCCGCCCGCATTCCGGGATCTTCGCGGATATCATACCGTTCCCCGCAGCCAACCGGTGTGCGTTCACGGTCGGCATTCGTCACAAAGCGCAAAAACCCGGGATCCGGATCGGGGACCATGATATAAACGTCAAAGACGTCTTTATCGACCGAACGGATACTTTGAAGTTTTTTGATAAGCGCCTGCCCGTCGGAAGATGTTTCGCATCCCGGCTCGAGCGGGACCGCCCGGACGTCTTCGCCGGGGATTAGGTTGGCGCTCGCTTCGGTCAGGTTTTCGAGGTATTGTTTGAACGCGTCATCGCGAAGCTTGGCGGCTTTGAAATAAAAGAAGGAAAAAAGGCCGAGAAGGACAAGCGCTGTGGAAAGAAAAAAAACGATCGAAAGGCGCGCCGCGAAACTTTTGAACATGCCGTATTTTAGCTCTCTTCACACTAATCCTCAATAAGGATTAGCGCCTCCCGGCGAGATTCGGATATTCCGTTCTGGAAGAAAATAAAAAAGCTATGGGGACTCGTCTTGCGGCGAAAAAGGCTCAGTCTTTCCCTTTTAAAAAACCCCTGCTTCTTAAAAGATCCAGGATTTTTTGAAGGCAGGCGTTCAGGTCTTCTTGATCGGTTTTGAGATGAACGGCGGACGTGAGCGGCACTTCATAAGGGGCGTTGACTCCCGTAAATTCCGGAATAAGACCCGCTTCGGCCTTTTCGTAAAGCCGCTTAGGGTCCCGTTTTTTACAAACTTCAACGGGAGCATCGACAAATATTTCGAGAAAACGGTCTTCGCCGATGATCTGCTTTGCCTGTTCGCGGTCCTCGCGATAAGGAGAAATAAAGGCGGTCATCACTAAAATGCCGGCATCATTGAAAAGATTTGCGACTTCGGCAACGCGGCGTATATTTTCGCTGCGGTCTTGAGGCGAAAAACCGAGATCTTTATTCAGCCCATGGCGGACGTTATCGCCGTCCAGAACATAACAAAGATGGCCTTCGGCCATAAGGCGTTTTTCCAGCGCAAAAGCGATGCTTGATTTCCCGGAGCCGCTTAACCCCGTCAGCCAAAGAGTGGCCGGTTTTTGTTTTAGAATCCGTTCGCGGTCTTTGGGGGCAATGGATCCTTCCTGGCGGTGCAACGAGATTGTTTTATGTTTTTTTTCTTTCGTGGCGGCGGGCAAACGGCCGCGCTCGATAAGAGTTCCGGCCGCAACGGTGGCGTGTGTTACCGGGTCGATCATGATAAAACTTCCGGTTTCACGGTTTTTGGTATATTCGTCACAAAAAATTGACCGGAAAAGCTGGATCGTCACGCGGCCGATCTCGTTAAGTTTGAAATCTTTCGTTTTTTGACGTCCTAGATCCTCGGGGTTGATCTTAAAATGCAGCTGGGTGACGCTTCCCTTCAATAACTGAGAGGTGTGCTTGATCCAATAGATACGCCCCGCCTGAAGCGGTTTTTGGTCCATCCATACAAGGATCGCCTCTATTTCCCGGCGGATCTGGGGAAGATTGCCGGGGTGGACCAGCATATCGCCGCGCGTGATATCGACATTATCCTCCAACGTCACTGTGATCGATTGGGGCGTAAAGGCGTATGGGACTTCTTTTTCATAAGTGACAAGGGATTTTACGCGGGAACGTTGCTGGGAAGGCAGGATAAGAATTTCATCTCCCTTGCGGATCACGCCGCCGGCGAGACGGCCGCAATAGCCCCGAAAATCCATGTTAGGGCGAAGAACGTATTGGACCGGCAAACGGAGGTCGATGAGGTTGCGGTCGCTCGTCACATGAACGTTCTCCAGATGGCTTAGAAGGGCCGGCCCTTCATACCACGGCATGTTCGGGCTCCGGCGGACTACGTTATCCCCTTTCAGAGCGCTGATCGGAATGTAAAGAAGGTCCGAGATCCGTAATTTTTCAGAAAAATTAGTGAAGTCTTTTTCAATCTTTCTAAAAATTTCCTCCGAATAATGGACAAGGTCCATTTTATTGACCGCGACGACCATATGCCGGATCCCGAGAAGCGAGGCGATAAAAGCGTGCCGTTTTGACTGAGGAAGCAGGCCGTGGCGGGCATCAATTAAAATGATGGCGAGATCGGCGGTCGAAGCGCCGGTCGCCATGTTCCGGGTATATTGTTCGTGGCCCGGCGTATCCGCGATAATGAAATTTCTTTTGGGGGTCGAAAAATAGCGGTAAGCCACGTCGATCGTGATCCCCTGTTCCCGCTCCGCCTTTAATCCGTCCATAACAAGCGAAAGATCCAGCTCTTCCCTTTTAAACCTTCCTGAATCCTGACGGACCGAAGCAAGCTGGTCCTCATAAAGACCGTTCGCCTCATAGAGCAACCGCCCGATCAGCGTGGATTTTCCGTCATCAACGCTTCCCGCGGTCGCGAGGCGGAGCAGTTCGGCGTCTTCGCTGCGAGTCAGAATTAATTTTTCGGCGTCATTCTTTTGCCCCATCTAGAAATAACCTTCTTTTTTCTTTTGCTCCATGGAAGAATCTTGGTCGTGATCGATTAAGCGGGTGATCCGTTCGGAGTTCTTAACGGTCATGATTTCACGAATAATCTCGGGCACGGTCGCGGCTGAAGATGTTACCGCCCCTGTGCAGGGATAACAGCCTAACGTCCGGAAACGGCAGAGGATTTTTTGGGGTTTTTCGTTTTCTTTCAAAGGGACGGGACCGTCAAGCGGGATCAGGCGCCCTTCCCTTACGACCATATCCCGCTCCTTGGCGAAATACATGGGAACTACGGGGATCCTCTCAAGATGGATGTATTCCCAAACATCCAGCTCGGTCCAGTTAGACAAAGGGAAGACGCGGATACTTTCACCTTTGTTAACCAGGGTATTATAAAGACCCCAAAGCTCGGGCCGCTGGTTTTTGGGATCCCACTGCCCGTGTTCATCCCGAAAAGAAAAAATGCGCTCTTTGGCCCTGGACTTTTCTTCATCCCGGCGAGCGCCTCCGAAAGCGGCGTCGTAACGGCCTTCTTTGAGAGCGTTCAGAAGAGCCTGCGTTTTCAAAAAAGCACAGCATTTGACGGTTCCGAGGTCCCAAGGATTGGCTCCGTTTTCCAACGCTTCGCGGTAGATGTAAACGCGGAGATCCGCTCCGATCTGCTGTATGTAGCAATCCCGGAATTCATACATTTCTTTAAATTTCATGCCTGTATCGACATGAAGCAGAGGAAAGGGGATCTTCCCGGGAAAAAAGGCTTTCTGGGCCAAGCGGACCATGACCGAGGAATCTTTGCCGACCGAATAGAGCATGACCGGTCGCTCAAACGTTGCGACAACTTCGCGGAGGATATGGATGCTCTCCGCCTCAAGAAGGCGGAGCTTGCTTATACGATAATTCTCCATAGCCTTTTATAATACCCGCAACGCGGATTAAAAGCTACGCAGTGTTTTAAGAAGCGTCACGATCCCCAAAATAATCGTCAGAACCGCGATGAGAACCTTTAAGAGTTTAGGGTGCATGACTTTGACGCTTTTGACCGAAAAAGGCACGGAGCAAACCGCTCCCGCAACAATGATCGGAGCGAGCCGCCAATCGATGCCGCTTTTTGCGGTAAGAAAATAAATCAACACGCCCAGAGCGCATGTGACTCCTTCGGCCAAGGACGTAATGCCGATGGCGTTTTTGCCCTGGACCCCTGAAAGCATTTGTCCACTGACCACGAGAGGGCCGTACCCTCCGCCCGTAAGCCCTTTGTTGAAGGACGCGAGAAGCCCAAGGCCTATGATTTTCTTCCAGGAATATTTAAATTGTTTGTTAAAACAAGCCAGAATCAAAATCCCCATCGCAATCACCATCAAGCTGATATAAAGAGAGGTCCATTGTTTGGGAAGAATCCGCGCGGTGAACACGGCGCTGCTTGACCCGAGGATCGTCGCCGTTAAAAGCAGGATCACCACTTTAAGATGGGCGGAAACCTGTATCCCGTAGGTGTGGTAATCGGGGTTGACCGGCTCGGGAAGTTTAAGGCTGTCTTTTATTCTTTGAAAATTTAAGATCTTGAAATGAAAATTCACATTCCCTTCGCGGTGATGCATTACACCTGAAAGCATGCCCGTCAAAAGCTCTGAGAGTAAAACCGATGGGACAATTTCAAGCGGCGTAAAGCCAAAAAGCATCAGAACGGGTGTCATGGTGGTGCCATATCCCATTCCGAGCGTTGAATCCATGTATTCACAGAAAAAAGCGATCACCATGATCCCGATGATAAGCTGCCACGTCATGTCCGGCATAGGAAACTCCTTTTTTAGGTTGTCTGGTTTTTAAAACTTAAAATGCGATTTGAAGCCGCCCGATGAAAGCGTTCTCCTTGGGATGGCGCGAGGTCCCGAATTTCGTGATCCCGGCATCGTCAAAGAATGTCTGCTCAAAAGCGGTTGAAAATTTCAAAAACTTATTAAGATACCAGTTGAACCCGAGCGCCCACCCGGCCGCGCGTTGCGCTGATGCGGCAAGATTGGCAAACTGGGCCAGGTTATCCTTTTCGGCGCTCAACCAGTCAAAGCGTGAAGTGACTTCAAAAGCCCCCCAGGTTCCTTTGCTAGGATCAAAATTATTCCGCGGAGTAACGCCGGTATAAGAAGCGTTCTCCCCCGTCACCACGTAAGAAACCGCGAGCTGTCCCGCATTATTTCTGAACGCGGAGCTGCCGCGCGGGGCGTTTGTCTTATTAAGTTCCTGGATGGATTCCACAAGCTCGCCCAGCATGCCGAAAGGACCGAAATAATAATAAAATTGAGGGGTAAAACGATATCGCGCTCCGTCCGCCTCGGTCGTGCTGTTATAGGAAAAAAAGGTCTGTTGGCCGAACGTTTTATATTGAGGCAATAGGTTTGAATGGGCCGTTCCGATGCTTCCGGCAAAGCCAAGCCCCAGTCCGTTAAGCCAATCCTGCGCAAAATTTTTAAAAGGATGTACGAAAATTCTCGCCATGAAATCTTTATCATCCTGCGTATCAATATCATTGCTGCTATTATCCACGGAGCCATTAAAAATACCGAAGCCATAATTCACAATGCCCCCGAACAATTCCCCGTGAATCCCTACCCCGAGATCGCGGTTAGGCAACAGGTTGGAAGCAAGTGAAAGTTCGGGGAAAAGGTTCCATGCGTCCGGCTGAAGACGCTCGAGGCCCATGGGAGGTTTGAATTTTCCGGCCCGAAGCACCGCTTGTTTCCAATATTTAAAATCGATATAGGCGTCCACAATCTGGACTTGATTGCTGCCGAAATCCGGCATGAGTTTAAAATCAAAGTACCGAAATGCGGTGCCTTCAAGGATCGGGCGAGCCTTCCGGATCAAGAAAGTGTTAGGGGTCGCCTGAACGCCGTCATTGGCATAAAACCTGCCATCGGCCTGAATCTGACCTTTGAGCTTGATCTGAAAGTCGCCGTCCTTCGATTTGAGAGAAAACCCGTCTTTGCTCGAGATGACAATAGGAGTTTCTTTTTCTTTTTTAAGCATGATCTCCTGATCCACCTCTCTTTGCCGTTTGAGCAGCTCGACATCCTTGATAAGTTCGTCGTTCTGGATCCTGGGTTCTTGCGCTTCTAATTTCTGGATGCGCTGTTCCTGCGCCTCTATTTTTCTCTGCAATTCTTTGATAAGACTCAAAAGCTCTTCGTCGCCTGCAAAAGCCTGAGGGTGGAACGATGCGGTCAATAAAAACGTCCCTAAGATGCCTGCTATTAAAAATTTACCTGCGTCCATAATCTTCTCTCCTTGTTTTTAATTCCTATATTATTGGTAGGATATTTACTCAAAAAAAATCAACACATATCGGCGATGGTCGTGTGTTCCAATTTTTTCGCGATCAAGTCGCGGATTTCCCGCATGAGCTTCAATAGTTTTTTTTCTTTTTCGATCGGAGTAGGTTTATAAAAATAGCGGCTTGCGGATCCGGTCGGCGCCAGCGCCCCATCGAAAAGTCGGACGATCTCCGCGACCGTGATCTTTTCCGCGGGCCGGTTCAAAAGGTACCCTCCGTATTTACCTTTAGCGCTAGCCAGGTAACCGGCTCGACACATAGCCTGCATGAGGTGTTCCATGTACTTGATCGGAAGTCCTTGAGCTTTTGCGATCTTGGATAGGGGAATGTTTTTCCCCCGTTTTGAACGGCAGATATAAAGTAACGCCAAAAGACCGTATTCGCTGTGAGTGGTGAGTTTCATATTATCTATCTCCTACATGAAATGTAGGATTATTAAATACGATAGCGTTTTTGTCCATATTTATCATCGATTCAACGGATAAAAACTATGGGGAAGACCGGTTGGCCGCGTTTTTGTTCAAAGCGGGTTCGACCGGTTCGGGATGCGAAATGGTAAAAACCATTTGAATGACTTTCTTAGAAAGAAGCGCGATGGTATAGGCCCGGTTTGTGTCTTTGCCTATGATCTTTTGAAAAATCAAAACGGGGGTCCAGGTTAAAAAATAAGTGATGTATTTCAAGAACAGAAAAATGCGGATGCCGATCCCGCCAAGCGCGCCGTAATATTTTTTCGCAAAATAGATCTCGCTGCGGCGGTATTCTGTCATCGCGAGCATCAAATTCCGTCGCGCCGATCCCCCTCCATAATGAATCACGCTGGTTTCCGGAAAATAATGGACCTCCCATTTTTTTTCCCAAAAACGGGTGCAAAGGTCGATGTCCTCAAAATAAAGGAAGAAATTCTCATCCAAAAGACCCGTTTCCAAAAGCACGGACCGGCGAAGCATCAGACAATAACCGGAAACCCAATCAACGTCTTTAACCATGGCGTGTTTCGAATCAAGATAATCGCGAAAACTATAATCATTGACTGAAAGCCGGTAATGCCATATCTTGCGCGCAAGTTCGGAAAAAAAGGTTGGAAAACGCCCGCAAGATAAGCGATACCGCCGCTCCCCGTCCACTTCCCTGGGGCCTAAAGCGCCGACGTGTTCGTTCTGTTCCATATAAGCGATCATTTTGTCGAAGCTGTAATCAATCAATTTAGTATCGCTATTAAGAAGAACTAAAAAATCCCCGTAACTGTTATAAATACCGAGATTGTTCGCCTTGCTGAATCCGAGATTCTTCCCGGTTTTGATCATCCTGGTCTGCGGAAAATCTTCAAGCTCTTCCGGGGCGATGCCGTTTGAGCCGTTATTGACCAGGATCACTTCAAAAGAGCAGGCGGGCTTATACTGATAAACGGAGCGGAGGCAGCCAAGGGTCATCTCGGCCGTATCGCAGTTAACGATCACAACGCTAAGCTTGATCTTTTGTGAAGGATTTCTATCCAAAATTTTCCACCCTTAAGGGTTGTCTGGTCTTATATGTTTTAGAAATACACTAAATCGTGAAAAATTTCAACTTGTTCGTCTTAAAGCGTTGGGTTATTGCCGAAAAGATCTTTATGTCGCTTGAGAAAACCGGCGCAAACATTGGCATCCGAACCGTAGCTGTAATGTCCCGGTTTAAAAAACGCCTTATAGGCTGCTTGCAAGCGATGATCTTCGGGTTTTTCATAAAAACAACCGTCAAGACGGTCCAACATTTCAACGGTTATGTCGTAAATATCCTCCGGACTGTTCTCCTCCGGA
Organism: Candidatus Omnitrophota bacterium; assembly: GCA_022709525.1. GTDB lineage: Bacteria > Omnitrophota > Omnitrophia > Omnitrophales > Aquincolibacteriaceae > Aquincolibacterium. Next base: position 7,493 of record JAKLIQ010000003.1, on the reverse strand, counting down.
AGAATGCCGGCTTTTTGATACTGATACGTGAAAAAATACCCGCTGGCCTTCGAATTAAAAATTTCATCGAAGCGAAGATGACGGTTCAGCGGTTCGCTCCAAAGAAGTTTTGGCATGCTCAGATCGTGTCTTCGAATGCCGAGCGTTTCGACAGGGATCATATTGGCGAACGCCACCGGAACGCCAAAAGCTGCGCTGACAAAAGACAGCCCTGAGGTGCAGCCAAGAAAAAAACGCGCTTGGGCGCAAAGCGCGATATCCAACCGCTCGGATTTCGCGGAATGATGCGCATAATCGATCACCCCTTCAATGGGCGGCAAAGGGGTCATTCCCGGGTCGCCCATACGGATACATGCCCCTCCCCGGCGAACGATCTCTTTCATGGCTAATACGGTATTCATAATACTGGCGTTACGGTGTGACTGGATAGGCTCATTTTTAGGAAAGTAACTGCCCTCGCGAACATGGACACAAACAAACCATTGATCTTTTTTTAAACCGAGGCTTTCCAGCTCTTCCCGAACCCAGGCATGATCTTCTTTGTTGAGGCGGAGGATGGGAGAACGGTCGCCCCAGAGACGGTTGATCCGGTAAATATCTTGCGTCCCGAAGTGTTTTGAAATATAGCGCGTCAGGTCTTCTTTCATGAACCATCGCCATGAGATCAATTCGAGCGCAAAAGCCGTTAGAGGATCTGAAACAACAGGGATGAACTCGCGCCAATACCGCAGCAAATGGACATTGGCGGTCAGGCGGTCAGGCGCGGTAAGAAACCAGCGGCGTTTAGACAAGAGGCCGAGACGGCTTTCTTTTAGAAAAGTATCGATGTCTGCGGCCAGATGTCCGATGTGCCATGTCTGCGCGTAAAGCCAGCGATAGCCCAACAGGTGACCCAAAAGACTGACGGGTAAAAAAACAAGCCACAATAATTCAATGACAACGCGCCTGGCAAGCCCCGAGAAAAACCAGGCCCATCCCTTTTGTCTCCACCGTTCCAAAATCACATAATAAAAAGCTTCGAGGTGCGCTCGCATTTAGAAACTCCCCAAAAACCCTTCAAACTTTAAGATTTGAGCCCCTCATCCCAGCAAATCCCAAATTTTTTCTTGAGAAATTCTTCGCTTTTTTGAGAGACGGCTTGTACTTTTCTTTTCATCGCATCGGATGCTCTTAACGGAGGGCTTATTTTATTCAAAAATTTGTCCATTTTTTTTACGATTGAAACAAGTTTCCGATGCATTTTTGGTTTCAGAGTTAATCGATTCAAGCGACGCATGAGATAAACGCTTAAGGCGCTAAGGGACACGTTAGCGTCGGGCGCGCTGCAAAGGATCGCCGCATCAACGCCCAGCAAGCTTCTTGCCTGTTCAATGGTGCCGCCCGGTTCATATTGGGTCGCCAAAACAACAGAAGATGAAAATAAGCCTTCGATGTTCTGAATAAAGCCCTTATAGTTAAGCCGCTCCTGAAACCACGGGTGTTCGGCCACGATTTCCGGTGGCTCCGACGTGCCGTGGCAAGATGAAAGGGCGCACGGCGCATGCTTTACAGGTTGGGAAAAAAGCGACATCGCGAAAGAAACAGGTTCTCGAAAAATACACCATAAGGTGACGGTGAAATGTTTTTCAAATTCACGAAGCGCTTCTTTTGCTTCGCGAGAAAAATTCGGGAAACGGGTATAGATGCCTTCGCAGGACAACACAACCTGCTTCGCCCCGATTTGGCGCGCTTTTGCGGCTATTTCCCGGATGTTTTTCCGGAGTTTGTCCAAATCGTTTTTCAGCAAACAATGAACTATCCAGCTATCCCTGCCCCTGGGATGAAGTTCGATATTAGGATAGAAAATCCCTTTGCTTAACAAACGGCTCTGTGAGGCGTTTAGGCTTTGTTGCAGCGTTGTCGTTCCCGTCTTTGGGGTCCCAACATGAAGAATTAAACGAGGCTTGTTTTGATCCATGGCGATTTATCCTAATTTACCGGATAGGCGTAAAGTTTTTTGTTGCTTTATGGAAAAATCTTCAGCGCCGGAAGCGGAAGGATGAATTTCCCGCCTTCCTTCATAAAGCGTTCATGTTTTTTCAGGATAGCGTCGGCATACTGCCAGGCAAGGATCACCGTATAATCAGGCCGTCGTGTGTAAAGTTCCGCGGACGGCAAGACCGGAATATGACAGGCCGGGCAGAAAAGCCCTTGTTTTTTTGGATTGTCGTCGGCAACAAAAGCGAGCTTGCCGGCAAGATCAAAACTCCACATAAGGGTGGTGGTGGTGGTCGAAGCGCCGTATCCCGCGACCGTTTTGCCACGAGCTATTTCGTTATCAATAAAAGAATTGGCTGCCGCCCGAAGCCGTTCAATCCTTGCGGCATAATCCCGGTAAAGTGGCAATCTGTCAAAACCTCTCGTTTTTTCCGCCGCGATCAACTCATTGACAATAGGCTGGACGGGGCGTTTTCCTTCCAATCGCTGGGCAAACCCGCGAATAGAACCTCCCTTGCTCATATTCCGCTGCACATCGATTAATTGCATACCTGTTTTTTCAAAAAATTTGGCGAGCGGCGCGATCGAATGATGCGAAACATGTTCATGGTAGATCGTGTCAAACAAAAATCGGTCAACGATATCCACAAGGTATGAAACTTCAAAAACAAAAACCCCATCTTGGGCCAGAAGATCGCGGATGCCGAACACAATATCGGTCAAATTGTCGATATGCGCAAAAACATTATTGGCGCAAAAAACAGCGGCCGGACCATGCTTTTTCCGAATCTGTGCAGCAAGCTCGGAAGTAAAAAATTCCGGGAGGGTTTCTATCCCCGAGGCCGTTGCTTGTTTGGCGATATCGCGCGCGGGATCAACGCCGAGGACGCGCATGCCTTTGTCTTTAAAAAATCTGAGAAGCGAGCCGTCATTGCTGCCGATCTCGGCTACGAGCGAGCCGGGCCTGGGTTTCAGGCGAGACAGCACATCCTCGGCATAGGCACGGAAATGCTCAACAAGCCCGCTCGAACTGTTTGTTGTAAAAAGATAATCGCGGAATAGACTTTCGGGGTCTACGATATCCAGATTCTGCACATGACCGCAATCCCCGCAGAGATAAAGGTCCAATGGATAAAGATCTTGCGGCTCATTGAGGCGCGACGCCGGCACATAGGCATCCCCGATGGGAGATGCTTTCATCGGAAGAGCGAGTTCGAGCCGGCGGCTGCCGCACAAACGGCAGCATTCCCGGCGGTGAAGGGTTTGCATCATAAAGGATTCCCGGATGAAAATGAAATTTTCATAAAGCCGCTATTTTCCGGGCGAGCGTTTCAGGCCACACCAAAGACAATCCGCCGTCGATATAAAGATTCTGACCGCTGATAAAACTTGCCTGGGAACTGCACAAAAATGCAACTGCTTTAGCGCTATCCTCGCTCGTGGCCATACGCCCGAGAGGAATCATTCTCCGGTAAAGATCATGAAGGGGCTTGTTCTTTAGATAAAATTCTTTGGATTCTTCTTTTAAAAAAGTGAACGGCGTTACGGCGTTCACGCGGATTCCTTTCGGGCCGAGCTTGACGGCAAAAAAACGCATCATTTGGTTCAGCCCCGCTTTACATACATGATAACCGACAGGCTGGCCGTCGCCGACGCGTTCCGCAAAAACGGAACTTACCATAACAATACCTTTATCCCCGGAACGAGTAAATTTATTTTCTAAGGTCTCAATGATGGTTTTGGTCGCGGTAAGGGTAACGCCGAGCTCCCCTTGCCAGTCGCTCCCTTGGCCCCGGTAACGCTGACAAAATACGATATAACTGGGTTTGCCTTGTGTTTTGACCAGACTATCAAGCTTTTTTTTCAAAGACCGTTCATCAGCAAGGTCGCATTGATAGTATTGCGCACCCAAAATATTCCCGTCTTTTTGCGGCGGTTCCTTCCTTCCAAGAACGGAGATCCGATGGCCTGCAATGCCAAGCGTTTTTGCAACTTCGCGTCCGAGCCCCCGCGTACCGCCAACCACTATGGTATGAACCATGATTGCTCCTCTATCTTATTTGCCGCGCCCAGCGGTCGATTTGAATCTTTTGACAAGCTTTGCGACAGATTTCATGTACCGTTTCGCTTCGAAAAACCGGCTTTCCGGGGGCGCCCAAGAAGCAAGCGGTGTTTTTTTGCGGACAAACGGTCCGTTCGTGATCTCATGGACTACCAGAAAGGGGGTCTTAAGAAGCAGTGTGTGATAAGCGGCTTTTTCGAAACGGTAAAAGAAAGGTTTGCCGGTGGATGCGTCGCCGAGCTCCACCACATTGATAAGATCTCCGCGGTCATTAAAAATAGCGACATCGACAGCGCCCTGAATAACGTGGAAGGATTCCGATTTTCCGGGATGTTTGTGAGGATGAATGTAGCTTTTCGCCGTGATCGCGATCATCATTTCATGCAGTTTGTCCCGATCACTTTTATGCACGCAGATCCGGGCCCGCTGCCGCTTGTTTGCTACGGCCCGTTTTTTAAGAAAGTTTATTTCCGCGGACCCGATCTTAACGATCGGGTCTTGCGCAACAAAAATTTCGTTGTTGATTCTACGGAAAGCGGTTTTTTTCATATGACCTTCAACGCAAGAGGGCTTCGCTTAAAGATCGAGGCGAAACAACATCCCTTTTTCGCATTGACTTGTTGTTTGGCAATGACTTTCTTTTCGTTCTCAGGATTAAGCGACAATAAACACAGATCGATTTCCCGTAAATATGCTGCATTAACGATCGGTATTCCCGAACCCGGCATGGCTAAGCCTTGTTTATGAGGATCGTCATCAATAACATAGTCCACGAGCCCTTTTAAGTCAAAGAAGTTCAAAAATTTTACCGCCAGATGCCCTGCTCCGAAAAGAGCGGTCCGCTTTCCTCTTTTTTGCAGCAAGCTAAGGTGATTCCGGAAAGCCGAACGGGCAGGATCGAAGCCGGCGGCAAATTGTTGGATTGTTTTAAACTCAAGGTCTTGAAAAGGTCTTGCGGCAGGTCCTGCGGGATCCCCGTCTGGTTGAATAATAATAACCAGCGAATCCTCGAGCGTGCGGGCATAGACCGATATTCCCGCTTTTCCCAAGTGATTGCGGCGGATTAGTTCAGCCGCTGTTTGCGGTGAGAAATAACTGATGTGCTCTTCCCAGATAAAACTGTAATCGCCTGCGGCAATGAATTTCCGGCAATCGGGCACTTCTAAAACAAGCCTTCCGGAAGGCGCAAGAACGCGGTTCAATGTTTTTAAAAAACTCACGGGAGCGTGGGCATGCTCTAAAGCATAACGCGCGATCAAAAGATCCGCTTTACCGTGCTTTGCGGTAAGACGGTCCGCCGCGGCATCGTTGAACGTTTCCTGGATCGTTTCCAGCCCGGCGCAAGGATCACTAATGCCGAGGTCGGCCTTTCTATCACAGCAAAACGCCTTTTTATACCCCAGTTTTTTAAAACGATCGAGCATGGGGTCATCTTGCGCGGTAAAGCCGATGATCAGTGAATCCTTGCTAAGAGAAACGGCAAGGCGCCGGACCAAGACATCGAGATGTTCTTCGGGTTCGCGGTAGATGAGCCACGGATAACGCGAGCGGACCATGGACGGCGGCATCGGGTTGATCAGCTGTAAGAAGCCGCAGTCCGGACATTGTCCTAAAATCAACGGGTGAAGATCCGGGTCGGGAGAGCCGACGGATTTAAAACGGTTGCTCGGCGGTTGCGACCCGAGGTCCAGTAATGCTTTAAGCGGAGCGTCACAACTGCGGCAGATCGCCCGGCTCATCAACGCTGCCTTATTCCCGTACAAAGGGCAAGCAGGTATTGCGCCATCGGGTAATAACCGGTATGCACGACTTCGTCATTCATGGAAAAAATAAAAACATGATCGAAATAACCGGTTAATAAGCGCTTCAGGTCCGCGGCGTCTTTACAATTCACGTGCCCGGCCTTGCTTAAGGGTGAGGCATGTTGTTGCGATGCGAGCGACGGTGTCCCGAAGATCGCCACACCCTTATCGGTAAGACTGTCCACGATATTTTTTAAAAAACGCTGCTCGTCTTCTTTGCGGATATGTTCCAGAACATCCAGGCTGAACGCCGCATCAAAAGGCGGCTTGACAGGACTTTTAAGAATGTCGTGCACGGCGAAAGTAAACGGCCATTGAGGATCGAGTCTTTCTTTGATATCGTCGATAAAAACGGGGTCAATATCGATCCCATGAACGTTTTTTACCTCCTGCAATACCATGCGCAGCGGCCAGCCGTCCCCGCATCCCACTTCCAGGACGCGGTCCATGCCGCTTAGCATTTTTGCTACGAATTTATACCGGGAAAGAACAAAAAGAAGGCGCCTCGGGTCTGTGTGCCAAGCCGCGCTTTTTTCGACGCCCAAAGGCGTAAGCCCCTGTTTTTTCTTCAAATCAATATGATGCTGGTATTGAGGTTCGATCGTCATAGTGCGCCTCTTTCCGGTAAAGTTCTTAATCCCGCTCCCACCCGAAGCGTTTCCATAATAGGTCGGGCATGCGTTCGTTGAGTTTGCGGATCTGTTCTTCGTTGAGTTCTTTGCGCCATCCGTCCTTAGTCCCCTGCCTGAAATGAGGGTTCGTGGTCTTCGGAGGGCCCGCGATCTTCGTATCGATACCGTAAAATTCTGTAAGGCGCTTGAAATAACCGTCCTGGTCTTTGAGAAAATCCTCATAAGTCAGGAACAGGCGTTCGATCTCGGGGTCTTTCACCTCAAGCCAGGATATGATCCGATCGATGCAATGCTGGTAGAAGGATTCCGTCAGGGCCTTGATCTTCTGGTCTTGGGTGAGGGAGAAGTAGTCCTTTTCCTTTGCAAAAGCCGCGCGGCGAAGCCTGGTTTGCCGTTCAAGATCGTTATCCTCCTTGGCGGTTTGCATGGTCTTTTCAACAAAATGGAGCCAGCTCACCATGGTCGCCCGCGGGTCCCGGACATGAATAACGATCTTCTTGCCGCCGAAAAATTTGAAAATCTCGAGATTGGATGCCGTGGGCCGCATATGAGAGACCGCGACCATACCACCCTTTTCAAAATCTTTCATTCGTTCGGGAGAAAGAAAATTATAACGGAACGAAGACACGCACATTCTTGAACAAAGATCATATTTCAAGGATTGAGCGAGGCAATTCGCAATATAAGAGGTCGCGCTCTTGGGGATCGTCACAAGGAAAATGCCGGGACCCGATGAATTGATTTTGGTTCTCGGCATAAAGCGCCGTTTTTGCTGGCGCAGATCCGCAAGCTCGACGCGCTCTTGCCGGGCCAGGGGCGCATGAAAAAAAGCTCTTAGTTTGGATCTGATCTTTTGTATAAAATCCTGGATCATCAAACGGCCTTTCCTCAACCCCGCTCCCACCCGAAGCGTTTCCATAATAGGTCGGGCATGCGTTCGTTGAGTTTGCGGATCTGTTCTTCGTTGAGTTCTTTGCGCCATCCGTCCTTAGTCCCCTGCCTGAAATGAGGGTTCGTGGT
>JAKLIQ010000029.1 GCA_022709525.1 Candidatus Omnitrophota bacterium | reverse complement strand
GATGCGCTTCTTGCAATGCCCGCACTCATACCACGCCAGCCGGTTATTTTTTATCCTCTCGGCTGATGATTCTTCTTTCGGCCACTTGATCTGCCCGAAAAGTAAAACCTGCTTCTTCCCGCAATGCGGGCATGGCACATGAAACCTGCGCTGGTCGGACTTGTCGTATTCGCGGAAGATATATCCTTCGCGCGTGGTGGGCGTGGACACCTTGACCGTCTTTTTATTCCAAAAAGTTTTCTGGCGTTCGGACGCCAGCTTGATCGGATCCGCTTCCCGGCCCGAGAACTTCGGGTACTTGTCGACCTCATCCAAGAAAAGATAGCGGATCGGACGCGACGCAAGGTCCGCGGGGCTGTTGGATCCGGCAAAATAAAGAATCATCCGGTCGAAATGATATTCGAGCTTTGTGATATCGTCCGTATTGATCGGAATGTATTTACTCAAGACAGGGGAGCATTCGATCATCGGCCGGACACGGTTATACGAAACGCTCTTGGCGTCGTCCGCGCGCGGTGAAACCATAAGCGTCGGGCCCGGATCCTGATCGATGATAAACCCCAGCATGTTGTACATCGCTTCAGTCTTGCCAACCTGCGAGGCCGCCATGACCGTGATCTCATCGACATACGGATCCGTGAACGCGTCCATGATCCCCTTAAGATACGGCGTGCGCGCGGTCGCCCACTGCCCGGGCTCGGCTGATGTTTTCACATCAAGCCTGCGAAACTGATCCGACCACTCGCTCACGGTCATCTTGACCGGCAAGACCCATTCAACGGCCGCGTACGGCACAATGGTTTTAAGAATTTCCCTTCCCAGCTTTATTGGCATTCTGCTTCCCCGCAAATTGTTCGATGATGTACCTGATCTCCTGATCAAGCATTTCACAGATAACCTTCGGATCCTGCTGATAGAGTTTCGGCGCAATATGCTTCGGCAAACGAAGGAATCCGGCCTTGATGCCCCGAATCTGGTTTTTGACAATCGAAACGTGATCCTCGAAAGGGATGACCTCCCCTTCTTTCTGCTTTAACTCGATCTCACTCAGCTTCGCGCGGTTCTTGCGGTATTCCTTGTCCCAATAATCCTTGCCGTTGTCCTCTTCCGATCCCTGCTTTTTATAGAACCACTTGAAGACATCGCCGACTTTAAACCGTGCGATCTCACCAACAGCATCCCTGAAAACCGGCATGCCCTGCTGGACATACCGCCTGATCATCCGCGGGGATTTCTCGAGGTAGACACATAAGGTCGGCAAGTCTACCGTTCCATCGATAACCCCCGCAGGCCGCTGTTCTGATTTCTCGAACTCCTCAAGCTCTTTAAGCTCCTTGGATGAGAGCGAACCGCGCCCCAGCTTTTCGACAAGGGCGATGTAACGTTTCTTCTTGGCAATCTCAACAAGGTTGCGGTTCTTTTCATCCATTACTATCCCTTATCGCTTTTTTTCCTGAAAATTCCTCCCAGCGCCTGACCGCCACGTCACAGAAGACCGGCTCGATCTCCAT
>JAKLIQ010000028.1 GCA_022709525.1 Candidatus Omnitrophota bacterium | reverse complement strand
AAGAAACTTGGGATAGAGGTGCAGGATGAAAACAAAGCAAAAGAAAAGCAGAAAAATACCGGTGAAGAAGGCGAAGAGGATTCTCGTGGGGGCAAAAAACCGGATGTCGATGCCGGTTGAGGTTGACGTTTCCTTTACCGACATGAGAGAGGTGCGAGATGGCGAATAAAGACACTTATTTTCGCGCGGATATCGTGCGCGGCGGCGTGCGCGTTAACCGCAAGGAAGAGGTTATCGAGGGTTTTGCTGTTGTAACCAAGGGGGTTACTCATGACGAAAGGGGTGAGTTCGATGACATAGCGCTGGATTCGGTTGTTGAGCTGGGCAACAAGGTTAAAGCCGGAATCAAATCGAGGTTCGGTCATCCGAACATGTCGAGCACCGCGCTCGGCACGTTTTTGGGGAGGACAAGAAATTTCAGGAGGGACGGCGATATTGTTCGCGCGGATCTGCATATCGACTCGACCGCGCACGAAACGCCGGACGGCAACCTTGCCGATTATGTCATGAACCTTGCCGAAAGCGATCCTCAGGCGTTCGGGTCTTCGATGGTCATCCACTGGGACGAGGAATTCCGCGAAGAGAAAGTAAAAGACGGCGAGGATCTGCCGCCATTTATCCGCGTGAAGAAGCTTCTGTCCGTGGATATTGTCGATGATCCAGCGGCAAACAACGGTCTTTTCGGGATGCCTTTCTTCTCGGAAAGTGTCAGGCCGTCGGCGGAGATGACGGTCTTTTTAGATAGATTCCTAAACCAGCCGGAATCGGTTGCGAAGGTGATCGCGTTCTTGGAAAGGTATGGAGTAAATAAAAATAAGGAGGAAAAGAAAATGCCAGAAGAAATCACGATGGAAAAATTTAAGGCGGAGCATTCCGGCCTTTACGACTCCATTCATGCGCTCGGAGTCGAAGAGGGGATCAGAAAAGAGCGCGAACGGGCAGTCTCGATCTTGAAGAAATCGAAGGTGTTCAAGGATATGACCGATATCGCGCTCGAGTCGGTCGAGAGCGGCGCGACGTTCGAGAATTCAGTCATCAAGTTTCAGGAGAAACAGCTTGATGGTCTGCAAAAGGCTTCTGTGGCGTCTTTGGGGCCCGACGCAGAGGAAGAACCGGTCAAGAAGCAGATGACGCATCTGGAGCGCGCCCGGCAGTATCAGAAAGAGAGCGGGTGCAGTACGACCGATGCGCTTAAGGCAACAGCGGACAAAAGAAAATAACCAAAAGGAGGTAGGGCGATGTCTCAATTCAATATCGGTTCAAAAGCGTTTATCGCGGGAGAGGAACTTGAAGCTTACCGCAGGGTCAAGTTGAGTACGGGGAGCGGTTCGCAGGTGGAATACGCCGATGCAGGCGAAGCGTGTATCGGGATTACCGCGGCCAAGGCCGCTTTGGGCGAGCATGTCAGTGTTGATTTAAAGAGCACCGGCAGGACGTTCAAGATGGTTGCGGCCGGGGCGATCAGCGCCGGAGGCAGTGTTTACGGAGCCAATGACGGGAAGATCAGCGCAACCGTGAGCGGTTCTATTATCGGCAAGGCGCTGGAAGCATCAACAAGCGACAGTGAAGTTATCGAAGGGCTATTTGCCTAATCAAAAGGAGGAATGAAACATGCCAGACTATCAAGGGACAAGAGCAGTACCGAGACTCGAGTTAGGG
>JAKLIQ010000027.1 GCA_022709525.1 Candidatus Omnitrophota bacterium | reverse complement strand
CCGGGATGGGAATGGGTGGATCCGCTTAAAGAAGCGCAGGCCGCGGAGGTCGGATTAAGAAACGGGATCGTGACGTATTCCGATCTTTACGCGCAGGACGGCAAGGACTGGGAAGAGTGTTTCGAACAGCGCAAGCGCGAGCAGGAGAAGATGCGGAAACTCGGACTTGAGGTTCAGGATGAAAACAAAACAAAAGAAAAGCAGAAAAACACCGGTGAAGAAGGCGAGGAGGATTCTCGTGGGGGCAAAAAGCCGGATGTCGATGCCGATCGAAATTGACGTTTCCTTTACCGGGACGAAAGAGGTGAGAAATGGCGAATAAAGACATTTATTTCAGAGCGGATATCGCGCGCGGCGCCGGTGTGCGCGTAAACCGCAAGGAAGAGGTTATTGAAGGCTTTGCTGTTGTAACCAGGGGAGTTACTCATGACGAAAGGGGTGAGTTTGATGACATAGCGCTGGATTCGGTTGTTGAGTTTGGCAACAAGGTTAAAGCCGGAGTCAAATCGAGGTTCGGCCATCCGAATATGTCGAGTACCGCGCTCGGCACGTTCTTGGGGAGGACGAGAAATTTCAGAAGGGACGGCGATATTGTGCGTGCGGACCTGCATATCGATCCGACTGCACATGAAACGCCTGACGGCGACCTTGCCGGATATGTCATGAACCTTGCCGAGAGCGATCCTCAGGCGCTCGGGTCTTCAATGGTCATTCACTGGGACGAGGAATTCCGCGAGGAGAAAACAAAAGAGGGTGAGGATCTTCCTCCTTTTATCCGCGTGAAGAAGCTTCTGTCTGTGGATATTGTGGATGATCCAGCGGCAAACAACGGTCTTTTCGGGATGCCTTTCTTCTCGGAAAGTGTCAGGCCGTCCGCGGAGATGACGGTCTTTTTAGATAGGTTCCTAAGCCAGCCGGAATCGGTTGGGAAGGTGATCGCGTTCCTGGAAAGGTACGGGGCAAACAAAAATAAGGAGGACAAGAAAATGTCAGAAGAGATAACGATGGAAAAGCTTAAGGCGGAACATTCCGGCCTTTACAACTCCATTCACGCGCTCGGGGTTGAAGAGGGGATGAAGAAAGAGCGCGAACGGGCAGTCTCGATCTTGAAGAAATCGAAGGTGTTCAAGGATATGGCCGATATCGCGCTTGAATCAGTCGAGAGCGGCGCGACATTCGAGAATTCAGTCATCAAGTTTCAGGAGAAACAGCTTGATGGTCTGCAGAAAGCTTCTGCGCCGTCTTTGGGGCCTGATGCGGAGGAAGAATCGGCAAAGAAGCAGATGACGCATCTGGAGCGCGCCCGGCAGTATCAAAAAGAGAGCGGGTGCAGTACGACCGATGCGCTTAAGGCAACAGCGGACAAAAGAAAATAACCAAAAGGAGGTATGGCGATGTCTCAATTCAATATCGGATCAAAAGCATTTATCGCGGGAGAGGAGCTTGAAGCTTACCGCAGGGTCAAGCTGAGTACGGGAAGCGGATCGCAGGTGGAATACGCCGATGCGGGTGAAGCGTGTATCGGGATCACCGCGGCCAAGGCAGCTCTGGGCGAGCATGTCAGCGTTGATTTAAAGAGTTCCGGCAGGACGTTCAAGATGGTCGCGGCCGGGGCTATCAGCGCCGGAGGCAGTATTTACGGAGCCAATGACGGGAAGATCAGCGCAACCGTGAGCGGTTCAATTATTGGCAAGGCGCTGGAAGCATCAACAAGCGACAGTGAAGTTATCGAAGGGCTATTTGCCTAATCAAAAGGAGGAATGAAACATGCCAGACTATCAAGGGACAAGAGCAGTACCGAGACTCGAGTTAGGG
>JAKLIQ010000026.1 GCA_022709525.1 Candidatus Omnitrophota bacterium | reverse complement strand
ATCGGCGCGTTAATCGCCTTCCAACCTTCATGGAGCTGCTTCGCCGTTCGTTCGTCAATCCGGTTTATCAGGGAAAATTTTCGCGCTCCGGCCCCGTAGCCGAAACCCAGGACGGACATTTTCATGTACGGATACCGGGGGTCGGCTTTCGTCACTTTTTCGCCGTACATCTTTTCACCAAAAATAAGATACGGCGACTCCCCGGCCTCGATACGGGCGAGCTGATCGGCGTCTCCCGCGTAAAAAAGAGACAGGTAATTTTCGATCCCGCGCCAGTCGCTCTCAATCAGCGTCTTTCCTTTGGGGGCGCATACGATACCCCGCTGGAGCGCCGGGACCGGGGCGGTGTTTTTTTCCTTTTCCCAGATATCCACTTTCTGCCGGGAAAAGTTAAAGAAGTTCACGCCCCAGGACTGGAAACGCCCCGTACCCGCCGCGTGAAATATGGCGGCGTTTCGTACCCGCCCGTCATGTGCGCGGTTTAGTATCGCCTCCGCCTTGTCCCCGGCGCGGGACGTGAGCAATTTTCGCACGTACAAAACGTGCTCGATTTGGTCAGCTTTCGGATGCGTTGAAAAATCAATCGCCTCCAACGTCGTCGCCCGCGCGTCGGGCAGCTCGATTTTAAAGGTCTTTTTCATGTACGAGCAAAACGCGGCCGATGCGGACAGCACGGGCGCCCCGCCTGCCGTTCGCCCAGCGAGCTTGTCCGCGATCTTTACCGCGTTCTTTTTATCGGCCTCTTTTCGGTCGAGCAGAAACCGTGCGGCTTTTACATCAACCGGCACGCCGCGAACGTCGATTGCCTGGGCCGCGCGGAACTCTTCCACGTTAAAACCCTTATCAATCAGTTTGCCATAAATGGCTTTTGACAAAACGGCGTCGTGCAAGCAGTATTTTTCAAACATCGCCGCGTCTTGCCTGTCTTCGCACACACGAAAAGCGCCGTCTTTTTGCGGGACGCAATATTTGGCGATGAGGCCCCGGCCCTCCGGCATTTTTTCAAAACCGAACGCTGCGGCCACGTCCTCAAGTTTAGCGCGGGGCGCGCAGATACCAAACCACCGGGCCATTGCCGCAGTGCATAACCAGTTACGCCAGTCCGCCGCCCGCGTACCGGGATAAAATCGGTTAAAAAATGACCACTCGAAAAACCAGTTATGGGCGACGAACAGGCCTTTGCAGTTGAGTATTTTTTTCGGAATTTTGTCTCCGCCGGTGTAATTGGTGCGTACGATCGGTTTATCACTCAGACCGACGGCGGCACAGATCAGCCAATCGGCGTCTTTATCGGCAAAATAGCGCGTGGGGCCGTGCTCGATCGGTTCCCGGCTTTTTGTTTCAAGGTCGATAAAAATAGGCTTGACAGATTTATTTGTGTTTGCTTTCATAAGCGCGTAAACGTTCTCCCGTTAATTATTTTCCCGACCCGTCCCCGCCCTTTTTTCAGGGCGGGGATTTTTTTGTTTTACTTTTTGGGCTTTGACCCGATCAGAATAATGTTACACGACACCTGATAACGGTCGCCCGTTGCCGGATCGGTAAATTTTCCCGAAAGGTAAAAGCCCGTCGAACCGGTTGAAAAAACTTTAGCCGGGGCGAGGTCTTTCATCAACTCTTTTTCGTCGTCCCCGCTAATTTTAATTTCGACAAATTTTCCTTTCATAGCAGCGCCCCTTTCGTCTTTTTGCCCGGTTTATACTCAACCTGGTTTGTCGCCGGAGGCACGTCCGCGAACGGGTCTATGGAGGCGATACGCTCACCGTCGGCCACTTTCCGCACGCCGTTCAGATACATGGTGATTCCCCTTCCTGCGT
>JAKLIQ010000025.1 GCA_022709525.1 Candidatus Omnitrophota bacterium | reverse complement strand
TCCAGCGGCTTGGACGGCCTTATTTCTTTTTTCTCTCCCTGCGCGGGCCTCAAACGGCGCATGTACCGCGAGGCCATCAAAGTTACCAAATCATTCAGTTCATACAGGGGCGCGTCGCGCGACCGTCTTCGTTCATCGTGGATGCCGGGCGGAGGATCTGCTGATGCGGATCTTCTTCCGGAGTTAAAAGACATCCGCGAGAGGAGCCGCGATCTAAACCGTAACGATGCGCATGCCTCAGGCATTACCTCGACCATGACCGTCAATGTGGTGGGTTCGGGGATCCGGCCGCAGTCGCGTATCGACAGAGACGAACTCGGCCTCGGCGAAGAAGAAGCGGCGAAGTTTCAGAAAGACGCGGAGCGTGTCTGGAAGAGATGGATACCGTACGCGGATGCGGGCAGGCGCATGGATTTTTACGAGATCCAACAGCTTGTCGACCGCCAGATTCTCGAAAACGGGGAGGCGTTGATCGTTCCGATGATGATCGAAGATCCTTCCCGGCCTTACAGGACAGCTTTGCAGGTGATCGAGTCCGACCGGTTGGATACGCCTTCGGATAAACGGGGAGACAAATCGATACGCGCGGGCGTGCGCATAGGCGAAAAGGGCGAGGCGGTTTCATATTTCATTCAGAAGACGCATCCCGGCGAGTCTCGGATTGCCAAGAGCGGCGATAAAGAATTCATGGAGATTCCGGCGTTCAATGAATACGGCAGGCGCAATGTCTTCCACCTCTACTACGTCTTACGTTCGGGACAGACGCGCGGTGTGCCGTTCTTTGCGCCGGTTTTATCTTATTTCAAAGATCTCGGGGAATACGCGGAAGCCGAACTCGTGGCCGCGAGGATCGCCGCGTGTTTCTCGCTTTTTGTGACTTCAGAAGCGTCCATGGACGTTTCGGCAGGTGGTGTTTACGAAAGAAACCCTTCGGGTCAGTTTATTGAAAGTCTTGAACCGGGAATGATCAAGCACCTGATGCCGGGAGAGAGCATTACGTCGTTTAATCCCCAGCGGCCGGGATCGAGTTTCGAGCCGTTCGTTGACCGCATCTTGAAGGCTATTTCCGCGGCGCTGGGCCTGCCGTATGAACTCGTGGCCAAGGATTTCTCGAAAACAAATTATTCCAGCGCGCGGGCGGCTCTTTTGGAGGCGCGGCGATATTTTCGGATGCGTCAGGAATGGCTGGCGCAGAAATTCTGCCAGCCGGTCTGGGACATGTTGCTGGAAGAGGTCTATTTAAAGGGCGAGATTTCGGCAGAAACTTTTTACGAAAAAAGACAGCGCTGGACTGGTGCTTCATGGATCGCGCCGGGATGGGAGTGGGTGGATCCGCTTAAAGAAGCGCAGGCCGCGGAGGTGGGTTTAAGAAACGGCATCGTGACCTATTCGGATCTTTACGCGCAGGACGGAAAGGACTGGGAAGAGTGTTTCGAACAGCGCAAGCGTGAGCAGGAGAAGATGAAGAAGCTCGGACTTGAGGTGCAGGATGAAAACAAAGCAAAAGAAAAGCAGAAAAACACCGGTGAAGAAAACGAAGAGGATTCTGGCGGGGGCAAAAAGCCAAATGGCAATGCCGATTGAGGTTGATGTTTCCCTCACCGATGTGAAAGAGGTGCGAGATGGCGAATAAAGACACTTATTTTCGCGCGGACATTGCGCGCGGCGGGGGCGTTCGCGTTAACCGCAAGGAAGAGGTTATCGAGGGTTTTGCTGTCGTAACCAAGGGGATTACCCATGACGAAAGGGGTGAGTTCGATGACATAGCGCTGGATTCGGTTGTTGAGCTGGGCAATAAGGTCAAAGCCGGAGTCAAATCGAGATTCGGGCATCCGAACATGTCGAGTACCGCGCTCGGCACGTTCTTGGGCAGGGCGAAGAATTTCAGGAGAGACGGCGATATCGTCCGCGCGGACCTGCATATCGATAAGACCGCGCACGAAACGCCGGACGGCGA
>JAKLIQ010000024.1 GCA_022709525.1 Candidatus Omnitrophota bacterium | reverse complement strand
ACAACAGGTAAAGCAAAAGAGATCTGGCAGAAGAAAAAAGAAGCGGCGGCGAATCATTTTCTTGATGCCGAGATATATGCCCTGTCCGCGGCAGACATTATCCGGGCGCTTAATATGCGCATGGAAAACATGAAGACGCACCAGCCGGAAATGAAAGAAGACCACAGCCGGAGGAACTGGATCAGGAAGCCGGGAGGAGCGTGGCTTTGATGGGAAAGTGGATCGAGAAAAGATCAGGCTGGCTGCCTTGCGGCGGATCGGAGGCGGGGAGATCTCCCGGCCGTCCGAAAATCGAAAGCGAAGATTACGGCGTGCGTTTTATTCCTGTCCGCTGTCCCAGATGCCGGAGCAAAGACGTTAAATGCTATTCGAGCCATCCGCCGATCAGGTACCACTTGTGCGTCAAATGCGGAAAAAATTTTAAATCGGTGGAGGCAAATGATGAAAAATAATTTTTACTATTTTGTAGTAACGACCATCTTGTTATATGCCGTGCTTGCGGTAATATTAAATTAGAAGTTTTCAAAGCGGGACAGCTGATCACTGTCGTGCTCCCAATAGCAGTAGAAAGCCTGCATCTCGTCGACGAGCGAGGTGTGGGCTTTTTTATTGGGTTTAAAGGAGCGGACTATGGCTACAAAACAGGAAATGCTTGATAACGTCGAGGCTGCGATAAACGCGCGGATCACCGGCGGTGCGGTCCAGTCGTATTCCATCGGCGGCCGCAACCTTCAGTACATTCCGCTTCAGGATCTCTACAAGTTGCGAGATCAGCTCAGGCGCGAGATTGCCGGGGCAGGCGGGGCGACCACATATGCGTCGTTCGGGAGGCCGTCATGAAAACACCGCTGGCGGAAAAATTATCCAACGGCTTGGACGGTCTTGTTTCTTTTTTTTCACCGCGCGCGGGACTTAAACGGCGGATGTACCGCGAAGCCATAAAGGTCACCAGATCGTTCAGTTCTTACAAGGGGGCGTCACGCGACCGCCTTCGTTCATCGTGGATGCCCGGTGGCGGATCCGCAGATGCTGACCTCTTGCCGGAGTTGAAAGATATTCGCGAACGGAGCCGGGATTTAAACCGCAACGATGCTCATGCGTCCGGCATTACCTCGACCATGACAGTCAATGTGGTCGGTTCGGGCATTCGTCCGCAGTCGCGTATCGACAGGGATGAGCTCGGACTCGGTGAAGAAGAAGCGTCGAAGTTTCAGAAAGACGCGGAGCGTGTCTGGAAGAGATGGATTCCGTTTGCGGATGCAGGCAGGCGCATGGACTTTTACGAGATCCAGCAACTTGTCGACCGCCAGATTCTCGAAAACGGGGAAGCGTTGATCGTTCCGATGATGATCGAGGATCCTTCACGCCCTTACAGGACGGCTTTGCAGGTGATCGAATCTGACCGGCTGGATACGCCTTCAGATAAGCGGGCAGACAAGTCGATCCGCGCGGGTGTTCGCATAGGCGAAAAGGGTGAGGCGGTTTCGTATTTCATTCAGAAGACGCATCCCGGCGAATCGCGAATCGCTAAAAGCGGCGATAAAGAATTTATAGAGATTCCGGCGTTCAATGAATACGGCAGGCGCAATGTCTTTCACCTCTACTACGTTTTACGTTCGGGACAGACGCGCGGGGTGCCGTTCTTTGCGCCGGTTTTATCTTATTTCAAGGATCTCGGGGAATACGCGGAAGCCGAACTCGTGGCCGCGAGGATCGCCGCGTGTTTCTCGCTTTTTATAACTTCGGAAGCGTCCATGGACGTTTCGGCGGGCGGTGCTTACGAAAGAAATCCTTCGGGTCAGTTTATTGAAAGTCTTGAGCCGGGCATGATCAAGCATTTGATGCCGGGAGAGAGCATCACGTCGTTTAATCCCCAGCGGCCGGGATCGAGTTTCGAACCGTTCGTTGATCGCATCTTGAAAGCCATCTCTGCGGCGCTTGGCCTTCCGTATGAACTCGTGGCCAAGGACTTTTCGAAAACGAATTACTCAAGCGCGCGGGCGGCGCTGCTTGAAGCGCGTCGTTACTTCCGGATGCGTCAGGAATGGCTGGCGCAGAAATTCTGCCAGCCAGTCTGGGACATGTTGCTGGAAGAGGCGTACTTAAACGGCGAAATATCTGCGGACACATTTTACGAGAAAAGACAGCGCTGGACTGGGGCTTCATGGATCGCACCGGGATGGGAATGGGTGGATCCGCTTAAAGAAGCGCAGGCCGCGGAGGTCGGATTAAGAAACGGGATCGTGACGTATTCCGATCTTTACGCGCAGGACGGCAAGGACTGGGAAGAGTGTTTCGAAC
>JAKLIQ010000023.1 GCA_022709525.1 Candidatus Omnitrophota bacterium | reverse complement strand
AGCGATGACAACGGCCTATGCGCTGTTCAATGCGCTGGGGGTTCCAGGGTAGATCATAGTTGACGACCAGGTTGCAAAACTGAAGATTGATGCCTTCCGCCGCTGCTTCGGTTGCTATCATGATCGCGGCTTCATCTCGGAAGTAATCGACCAGGGCGGCGCGTTTGTCGGCTGTGGGTGAACCGCTTACGCGGTCGGTTCCGGAATGCCGATCAAGCCATTTTTGGTAAATCTCACGGGATTTCGGGTCAGTGTTGGAACCGTTGAACAGAACCACCTTTCCGGCAAACTCGGTTTGTTCGAGAACCCGGAAAAGATAATCCTGAGTGCGGCGGGATTCGGTAAAGACAAGGGCTTTTGATTGAAGAACGGCGGCGCCCTTGTTTTTTTGGGCTTCAGCGGCGGCGGCGAAGCCGCGCCGCAAGGCGGTCAACAAAACCTCGCCTTTCGAGTTCTTGACGATCGAGCCGGCCAAACGGTGAAAGGCCCGTAGGGTCTCCATTTCGGCGCGTAGCTCTTGAAGCTGTTCGGGGGAAAGTTTTTTGAGGTCCGGCTTTTCGGCGGTTTCGGTGTCGTCGTCGTCTTCCGCCCATTCATCTTCGAGTTCGGAAAGGTTTTCAAGGTCTTCAATAGTCGCTTCGGGGGCGCTATGTGCGACTTCGGCGGCAGTGGCCGCGAATTCAAGCCGCTTGGCTAACCCTTCGAGAGTGCCGGAAATAGCATAAGTTGAAGAGGCAAGGAGCTTTCGTAAAATGAGGGTCATCAACTGGCGCTGGCTGGCCGGAAGGGCGTACAAGTGCGGGCGTTGGAGATATTCGGAAACAAGCTCGTATAGCCGTTGTTCTTCAGGTGATGGGGTAAATTCCTGAACCAGGGCGTGCCGGTTTGTATATTTCACATACTCCAAAACCTGCTTGCGGAGCGTTCTTTTGCAGATCGGGCGAAGGCGTTCTTTCAGGTTGGAATAGTCTTCATCGTTGTTCAAGCGGGCAAACTGAACCTTGAAGCTTTTGAGATCCCCGAATGTAAAATCGTCAATGACGCTGACAAGCCCGTATAGCTCAAGAAGCGAGTTTTGAAGGGGTGTCGCGGTGAGAAGAACCTTTTGAAATGGGGTGATAGCGGATTTGATCGCCTGGGCTATTTTGTTTGATGGTTTGTAGACGTTCCGCAAGCGGTGGGCTTCATCGACTACAACGAGATTCCAAGAGACTTGCCGGATATAAGGTTCTTTGGCGCGGGCGAATTGGTAAGAGCAAATGATGACCAAATCTTGCTTGAACGGGTTTAGGTTGCCCTTGCGGATCTCGTCGTTAAAGGACCGGTTTTCAAGGAGAAGAGAAGGAAGAAA
Organism: Candidatus Omnitrophota bacterium; assembly: GCA_022709525.1. Taxonomy (GTDB): domain Bacteria; phylum Omnitrophota; class Omnitrophia; order Omnitrophales; family Aquincolibacteriaceae; genus Aquincolibacterium. The sequence goes on along the minus strand of JAKLIQ010000023.1, from coordinate 1,058 downwards.
AAATTTCTCGGATAGTTCCTGGCTCCACTGCTTGCGAAGGTTGGCCGGAACGATGACCAGAAGGCGGCGGGAACGTTCGGCCCATTTTTGGGCCAACAGGATACCGGCTTCAATGGTCTTTCCCAGGCCGACTTCATCGGCGAGGATCGCCCCTTTTGAAAGTGGGGAGCGGAACGCGAAAAGAGCCGCTTCGACCTGATGAGGGTTCAAGTCTACCTGGGCATCGGAAAGGGCCCCGGCAAGCTTTTCCACGCTGTCCGAAGGACAGCGTTTCGTCAGTTCATAGGCTAGATATTTTGCATGAAACGGAGTGCAACTCATTTCAATACAAGAAGTTTTTCAAACGATCATAGAAATTTTCGTGAGGACCAATCACGTATAGATTCAGTGTTTCGCCGGTTACCTCATAGGAAATCAGATACAGCTGACTCTTGATTTTGAATTTGTGAACGCGGATACCGCGTAAATCACCTTTTTTCAATTCCCCGATTTCCGGGTTTTCAAGGATCTTCTTTACCTGTTCATCTATTTCCAGCTGAATGTTTTTATTGGATTTTTTCTTGAATCGAAGGAAGGAATTAGAGACAACGATTTTCATTTGATAACGCCGAATTCGTATTCCTGGCTGATTCCAGCCTTCATTTCTTCTTTTGCTTCAAGAGTTTCCTTGATGAAAGAAAGCGGTACATCCGGGTTTTCCTCGCACAACAAAGCATCATAGAGATATTTTTTGATCTGCTCGGAAATGGAACGGTGCTCAAGATCGGCCCTGATGCGGATCTTCTTACCAAGAAGGTCAGGGAGTCGGACGGTATAGACTCGCGGCATAATGACACCTCTTATTCATTTGTATTTATTACAAACACATTTTACCACCAGGGAAAAACCGATGCAATTGGGTCTTTCGAGGGAGCCCCCGGAGCGGAGCCGGAGGCGTAGCGGTGGGGGCGTGCGGGCAGGGATGCACCGGGGAAAGCCTCTAATACCACAAAGCCGCGATGACACCACGAGGCAACCCGCCCCCAACGTCCGGCCGGAGCGTCCCGTCAGGGCGCGTA
>JAKLIQ010000022.1 GCA_022709525.1 Candidatus Omnitrophota bacterium | reverse complement strand
CCCGCTTTTTCATATAATCGATGAACTCATTGCGTTTGACATAGCGGAAGCCGTTATCTTTCGCCCATTCCTGCAGGTCTTTAAGAATAAGACTTGCCTGCGCCTTGAGATCCGTTCCCAGGACACAACGCTCTTCAATATAGTTGCCGATCAGATCGGACTCTTCCTGGTACTCGTTCGTTGCGGCAATGACCTTTTCCGGCCTGCCCAGGCCGTCCTTTTGCCACATCCTGAAACCTTCAACGGCCCAGGCAAGAATGCCCTCGTATTCGGCCGCCAGCTTTTCGTCCAGCTTCGGGTCGCGCTCTTTGGGAGCGACAACCTTATCGAACGGAATGGTCACGATGCGCCGCCAGATCCCTTTGTCTGTTCCTGAAATGTTCGGTTTATGGTTCGTTGCCAGAAAGATCTTGAACGTCGCGAAGAAATCGAAATATTCCCGGTGCAGAAATCGTGCGGAGATCGGATCGTCGCCTGTAAGCTGCTTGATCTGCGCTTCAGCAAGCGCCCTTGATTTACCGGATTCAAGCGACGTGACAAGCCTTGTCCCTTTCAGCCTTGCAATATCATTGGGTATGGAATCGTTATACTTCTCCATCAATGTGGATGACGGCGTGTTGATCGCGTAATCGCCGAGGATCTTGAAAACGTGTTTAAGGAACGTCGATTTGCCGTTCATCCCGACGCCGTAAAGGATAAAAATGCACTGCTCTTTTATCGATCCCGAGAGCGAATATCCCACGGCTTTCTGCATGAACTCGACCAGCTGGGTATCTCCCAAAAATATCGACATCAAAAATCGCCGCCATTCCGGACAGTCAGTCTCTTTCCTGTAATCGAACTCGACCCGGCGCGTGATCATGTCATCTTTGCTGTGAGACCGTAGCTCTCCGGTCTCGAGGTTGAGCGTTCCGTTCATGCAGTTGAGCAGAAAAATATCCCTGTCAAAATCTTCGTTCTTGGCTGAAACGCCTTCGCTCCTAACCAGATTGATCATCGCTTTGAGCCGCGCTTCCGATTCGCTCTTGACCGCATGCTTGAAAAGAAACTTGTCATTGCTGGCCTGCGCCATCTGGTACATCTGCTTGACGGTATTCTTCGCAAGCTTTAAGATCCTGAACCTGTCATCCCTTTCCCATCTTGTGCCGTCCCAGATAAACCACCCGCCAAGGGCGTCGCAGTATTTAATGTCCGCGCCGCATTTCTCAAAAAACAGGTTCGCGCTCCAGACATCCGTCAGCGGATCCTTCGCCTTATCGCCCGCGCTGTACCGCGACACGCTTTTAGCTATCGTTGAAACTTCTTTCTTTGGCAGGGGCGGAACGCACCGGGTATCATTGATGGCTTGAAGCGTAATATCGATCTGCGGATAGTCGAGGCCCATCTTGCGCAGCTTCACGCCCATGTGCATGAGCGTATCGTTGCGGTTCTCTTTGATCTTTGCCCCGCTGTCTGACAGGTCAACAACGGTCTTCTTTTCACTGAACAGATCAAGCAGCCATTCCGGGGCATCAGCGACCATCGTCTCATCAGGATGGTGAGCCGCTTCCCATTCGTAGGAACGGCCGTCAATGGAACTGGGCGGACCGATAACGTACCCGCCGTCACCCCTCAAATCTATGCCCGGCCTCAACCCTGTCTTGCAGCCGACGCCTTCCGGAGGATAGCGGAAATAAATATGCCTTCCGCCGCTCGGCGTGAGGGCTTCGATTGTATGGGGCATCTCCCCGAATTCTTTTTCCAGGTCTTTGAGCGATTCATCCCCGCAAGCGCCGTTCTTGACGTCTATATCGACAACGAAGATCCCGGAAACTTTCCCGGTTGCGATCCCGATATTCGAATGGTTCTCCGCGAACATCTTTCTGATGGCCGCTTCATCATGCGACGCATCCTTGAATCCGTGCTGCGTTAAAGGGATCTTCTTGTTGCATGGGAATACCGCCCAGCCTCTCCTGGCATAAATGATTGCCTGATCAAGCATGTACCGACCTCAATATGTAGAAAGGGGGACGGCAAAACGCCGCCCCCCTTATGATCTTTAATACGGTCTCTTTTCCCCTGCGTCATCCTGCGCATCCTCCTCGTGGACCTGGATCGCATCCACCTTCGATGCGAAATCCTTCCAGAGCCGCTCGCCGACCGCGTACTCTTCAGGCTTCGCATCGCCTGCTGGCGTCACCTTTAACACCGCGTAAGTCGCGATGTCGTTGGTCTCCATCTGCGAGACAAGTTTGTACCTGCGCGAGAACATATCCCCGCCGCAGAACTTTGCGAGGGACAGAAGGTTCTTCCCTGCCCGGTAACTTGTCTTTGAGAAACTCACGATGATCGGCATGGGAACGCCCGGAAAGTAAGAAAAGAAGTTGATGAACGTCGTCGCCAGCGGTTTCTCGCCGTTGGGGCCGAACCTCGCCTCTTCCTTGACCTTCGGGTCCAGCGGATCGGTTGACTTCCAGATGACCGCCCCGGGATCGAAATCGGGGGTGAAATTCGGGTCGTCCTTGCTCCGCGGATTGAAACGGATGTAATTCTTGAATGTAAAGACCGGAATAAACTCTCCGGGCAGAACTTCTTTGGTGAGGGAGTTGATGATCGATCCCACCTTGATGCCTTCCAGCCCCTCAGCCAGCTCGGGCGAAAGCGCCTGGATCAGCTTCGCGCGCGGAATGATC
>JAKLIQ010000021.1 GCA_022709525.1 Candidatus Omnitrophota bacterium | reverse complement strand
AAGCGAAGATTACGGCGTGCGTTTTATTCCTGTCCGCTGTCCCAGATGCCGGAGCAAAGACGTTAAATGCTATTCGAGCCATCCGCCGATCAGGTACCACTTGTGCGTCAAATGCGGGAAAAATTTTAAATCGGTGGAGGCAAATGATGAAAAATAATTTTTACTATTTTGTAGTAACGACCATCTTGTTATATGCCGTGCTTGCGGTAATATTAAATTAGAAAGTTTAAAGCGGGGCAGCTGATCACTGTTTCCGCGCCCAATAGCAATAAAAAGCTCGTTCTGGTGCACCAGCCGGAACGGGCTTTTTTATTGGGTTTTGAGGAGATGTTTATGGCAACAAAACAGGAAATGCTCGATAACGTCGAGACCGCAATCAATGCCCGGATTACGGGTGGTGCGGTCCAGTCGTATTCGATCGGCGGCCGCAATCTTCAGTACATTCCGCTTCAGGATCTCTACAAGTTGCGGGATCAGCTCAGGCGCGAGATCGCCGGGGCAGGCGGGGCGACCACATATGCGTCGTTCGGGAGGCCGTCATGAAAACACCGCTGGCTGAAAAATTATCCAACGGCCTGGACGGCCTTGTTTCTTTTTTTTCACCGCGCGCGGGACTTAAACGGCGGATGTACCGCGAAGCCATAAAGGTAACAAGGTCGTTCAGTTCTTACAAGGGTGCGTCACGCGACCGCCTTCGGTCATCGTGGATGCCTGGCGGCGGATCTGCAGATGCTGATCTGTTGCCGGAGTTGAAAGATATACGCGAACGGAGCCGCGATTTAAACCGCAACGATGCTCATGCGTCTGGCATTACATCGACCATGACAGTCAATGTGGTCGGTTCGGGCATCCGTCCTCAGTCGCGTATCGACAGGGATGAGATCGGGCTCGGTGAAGAAGAAGCGGCGAAGTTTCAGAAAGACGCGGAACGCGTCTGGAAGAGATGGATTCCGTATGCTGACGCGGGCAGGCGCATGGATTTTTACGAGATCCAGCAGCTTGTCGACCGCCAGATCCTCGAAAACGGAGAGGCCTTGATCGTTCCGATGATGATCGAGGATCCTTCGCGCCCTTACAGGACGGCTTTGCAGGTTATTGAATCAGACCGCCTGGATACGCCCTCAGATAAGCGGGCAGACAAGTCGATCCGCGCGGGCGTTCGCATAGGCGAGAAAGGGGAGGCGGTTTCGTACTTCATTCAGAAGACGCATCCTGGCGAATCGCGAATTGCCAAAAGCGGCGATAAAGAATTTATAGAGATTCCGGCGTTCAATGAATACGGCAGGCGCAATGTCTTCCACCTCTACTACGTTTTACGTTCGGGACAGACGCGCGGGGTGCCGTTCTTTGCGCCGGTTCTTTCTTATTTCAAAGATCTCGGGGAATACGCGGAAGCCGAACTCGTGGCCGCGAGGATCGCCGCGTGTTTCTCGCTATTTATAACTTCCGAAGCGTCCATGGATGTTTCGGCGGGCGGTGCTTACGACAGAAATCCATCGGGACAGTTTATCGAGAGTCTTGAGCCGGGAATGATCAAGCACCTGATGCCGGGAGAAAGCATCACGTCTTTTAATCCACAGCGGCCGGGATCAAGTTTTGAGCCGTTTGTTGACCGGATCTTGAAAGCCATTTCTGCGGCGCTGGGCCTTCCGTATGAACTTGTGGCCAAGGACTTTTCGAAAACGAATTATTCAAGCGCGCGGGCTGCGCTGCTTGAAGCACGTCGTTACTTCCGGATGCGTCAGGAATGGCTGGCGCAGAAATTCTGCCAGCCGGTCTGGGATATGTTGCTGGAAGAGGCGTATTTAAGGGGCGAGATCTCAGCAGAGACTTTTTACGAAAAAAGACAGCGCTGGACCGGGGCTTCATGGATCGCGCCGGGCTGGGAATGGGTGGATCCGCTTAAAGAGGCGCAGGCCGCAGAGGTCGGATTAAGAAACGGCATTGTGACCTATTCCGATCTTTACGCGCAGGACGGCAAGGACTGGGAGGAGTGTTTCGAACAGCGAAAGCGCGAGCAGGAGAAGATGAAGAAGCTCGGACTTGAGGTGCAGGATGAAAGCAAAGCAAAAGAAAAGCAGAAAAATACCGGTGAAGAAGGCGAGGAGGATTCTCGTGGGGGCAAAAAGCCGGATGTCGATGCCGATCGAAATTGACATTTCCTTTTCCGGGATGAAAGAGGTGAGAAATGGCGAATAAAGACACATATTTTCGCGCAGACATTGCGCGCGGCGGGGGCGTTCGCGTCAACCGCAAGGAAGAGGTTATCGAGGGTTTTGCTGTTGTAACCAAAGGCGTCACGCATGACGAAAGGGGTGAGTTCGATGACATAGCGCTGAATGCGGTTGTTGAGCTGGGCAACAAGGTCAAAACCGGAGTCAAATCGAGGTTTGGGCATCCGAACATGTCGAGCACCGCGCTCGGCACGTTCTTGGGGAGGACGAGAAATTTCAGAAGGGACGGCGACATTGTGCGCGCGGACCTGCACATCGATCCGACTGCACACGAAACGCCTGATGGCGACCTTGCCGGATATGTCATGAACCTTGCCGAGAGCGATCCTCAGGCATTCGGGTCTTCCATGGTCATTCACTGGGACGAAGAATTCCGTGAGGAGAAAACAAAAGAGGGCGAGGATCTCCCTCCTTATATCCGCGTGAAGAAGCTTCTCTCTGTGGATATTGTTGATGATCCAGCGGCAAACAACGGTCTTTTCGGGATGCCTTTCTTCTCGGAAAGTGTCAGGCCGTCTGCGGAGATGACGGTCTTTTTAGATAGGTTTTTAAGCCAGCCGGAATCGGTTGGGAAGGTGATCGCGTTCCTGGAAAGGTACGGGGCAAACAAAAACAAGGAGGACAAGAAAATGTCAGAAGAGATCACGATGGAAAAGCTTAAGGCGGAGCAGTCCGGCCTTTACAACTCCATTCACGCGCTCGGGGTTGAAGAGGGGATGAAAAAAGAGCGCGAACGGGCAGTCTCGATCTTGAAGAAATCGAAGGTATTCAAGGATATGGCAGATATCGCGCTTGAGT
>JAKLIQ010000020.1 GCA_022709525.1 Candidatus Omnitrophota bacterium | reverse complement strand
AGCCCGGGCAGTGGGCGACCGCCCGCACGCCTTATCTCAAGGGGATCATGGACGCGTTCACTGATCCTTACGTTGACGAGATCACGGTCATGGCGGCATCGCAGGTCGGCAAGACCGAGGCGATGTACAACATGCTTGGATTTATCATTGATCAGGATCCGGGCCCGACACTTATGGTTTCGCCGCGCGCGGATGACGCCAAGAGCGTTTCATATAACCGTGTCCGGCCGATGATCGAATGTTCGCCGGTCTTGAATAAATATATTCCGATCAATACGGATGATCTTACGAAACTCGAATATCATTTTGACCGGATGATTCTTTATTTTGCCGGATCGAATAGCCCTGCCGACCTTGCGTCGCGGCCTATCCGGTATCTTTTCTTGGATGAGGTAGACAAGTACCCGAAATTCTCGGGCAGGGAAGCTGATCCTATCAAGCTGGCATCCGAGCGTCAGAAAACTTTCTGGAATAAAAAGACGGTCAAGGTATCCACGCCCACCACGCGCGAGGGGTATATCTTCCGCGAATACGACAAATCAGACCAGCGCAGGTTTCATGTGCCCTGTCCGCATTGCCGGAAGAAACAAGTTTTTGTTTTTGGTCAGATCAAATGGCCAAAGGAAGAATCTTCGCCCGAGCGGATTAAAAATAACCGGCTCGCTTGGTATGAGTGCATCCACTGCAAGAAGCGCATCGATGATATTCACAAGCAAAAGATGATGCTGGCGGGTGAATGGATTGCGGAGAAAGACGAACATAACCGCAACCGCGGCTTTTGGGTAAGTTCGCTCTATTCACCGTGGCTGACGTGGAGCGATATCGCGGCCGAGTTTTTGAAGTCAAAGGATTATGTTGAGCTTCTGATGAATTTCGTCAACTCATGGCTTGCTGAGGTCTGGGAGGAGAAGATTGAGGAAACAACGGTTGATAAGGTGCGCAATCTGGCGCGCGATTACGATCCGGGCGTTGTTCCGGATGAGGTCTTGGTGCTGACAGCAGGCGTTGATGTGCAGAAAGATCACTTTTATTACGTCATTCGCGGCTGGGGATATTGCGAGGAGTCATGGCTTATTCGTGCCGACAGGGTTGAGTATTGGGATGACATTATCGATTGTTTGTTCAAGACGGAATATCGTAGAGCGAATACCGCGGATACCTTAAGCGTTTATATGTCATGCATCGATTCGGGTTTCAGGACGGACGAGGTTTATCGTTTTTGCCGCAGTTGGCCGGATAAGACAAAGGCGATCAAAGGGCTTGAAGAAATTACCGGCGGTCGTTTCTACCGGGCAAACAAGATCGATATCAATTCGCGTACAGGCGCGGTTATTCCCGGCGGACTTGTGTTGTGGAATTTAAACGTCACGCAATATAAGGACAAGATCAACCGTCTTGTGACTTCGCAGAACCCGGGCAAGTGGCATATCTTTCGCAATCCGAGCGACGATTACCTCATGCAGTTTACTTCGGAGCATAAAATTTTAATCCGCAACCGTACAACCGGCAAAGCAAAAGAGGTCTGGCAGAAAAAGAAAGAGGCCGCGGCTAATCACTATCTGGACGCGGAGGTGTACGCGCTGGCGGCCGCGGATATCATTCGTGCTCTTAATATGCGAAAAGAAGATGCGCCTCGAGTTCATCAGCCGCTTTCGGAAGAATCAGTCCGGGGAGGGTGGCTTCGCAAGACGAAAGGATCGTGGATTTAATGGGGCGATGGATAGAAAAGAAATCAAACTGGCTGAATAACGGCGGGAGTTCCCAGCCCCGGGAAAAGCCGTTCGGTCGACCGCCGAATGATTCATCAGATTATGGCGTTCGTTTTATTCCTATCCGATGCCCGAAATGCAGAAGTAAAAATACGCGCTGTTATTCGACGCACCCGCCGATCCGGTATCACAGCTGTTATAAATGCGGGCATAATTTCAAGTCTGTTGAGGTTGATGATGAAAAATGACTTTTTACTACTCCGTAGTAACGACCCCATTGCAAAAGTATGAGAATTACATATTATTGAAGTTGATACACTTTTGCGAGACGGCTGATCACCGTTTTCGCGCCCAATAGCAGTAAAAGCCATCTCCAGCATGCTGGCCGGAGGTGGCTTTTTTATTGGGTTCAAGAGGAGGACGCATGGCCGTACCTACAAAACAGGAAATGCTCGATAACGTCGAGACCGCAATCAATGCCCGGATCACCGGCGGTGCGGTTCAGTCGTATTCGATCGGCGGCCGCAATCTTCAGTACATTCCGCTTCAGGATCTCTACAAGTTGCGAGATCAACTCAGACGCGAGATCGGTGGTTCAGGCGGGGCGACCACATATGTGTCATTCGGGAGGCCGTCATGAAAACACCGCTGACCGAAAAATTATCCAGCGGCTTGGACGGCCTTATTACTTTTTTCTCACCGCGCGCGGGCCTTAAACGGCGCATGTACCGCGAAGCCATAAAAGTCACCAGATCGTTCAGTTCTTACAAAGGCGCGTCACGCGACCGTCTTCGTTCCTCGTGGATGCCGGGAGGAGGATCCGCGGACGCTGACCTTTTACCGGAGTTGAAAGATATTCGCGAGCGGAGCCGCGATTTAAACCGTAACGATGCGCACGCATCCGGCATTACCTCCACCATGACCACCAATGTGGTCGGATCAGGCATTCGTCCGCAGTCGCGTATCGATAGGGATGAGATCGGACTTGGTGAAGAAGAAACGGCGAAGTTTCAGAAAGACGCGGAGCGTGTCTGGAAGAGATGGATTCCGTATGCGGATGCGGGCAGGCGCATGGACTTTTACGAGATCCAACAGCTTGTCGACCGCCAGATTCTCGAAAACGGAGAAGCATTGATCGTTCCGATGATGATCGAGGATCCTTCGCGTCCTTACAGGACGGCTTTGCAGGTGATCGAATCCGACCGGCTGGATACGCCTTCGGATAAACGGGGAGATAAGTCAATACGCGCGGGCGTGCGCATAGGCGAAAAGGGCGAGGCGGTTTCGTATTTTATTCAGAAGACGCATCCCGGCGAATCGCGTATTGCCAAAAGTGGCGAAAAAGAATTTATCGAAATTCCGGCGTTCAATGAATACGGCAGGCGCAATGTCTTTCACCTCTACTACGTTTTACGTTCGGGACAGACGCGCGGGGTGCCGTTCTTTGCGCCGGTTTTATCTT